>JAKAEZ010000003.1 GCA_021819825.1 Planctomycetota bacterium | reverse complement strand
TTGCATAGGCTAAATCTTTTACGGTGAACCGACTCCTATCGAGGTGCTCGAAATATCTGGCCTCTCGGAGGACAGATTCATACGAACTCCTCGCGTCCGTGCCACGGCTGAATTTGAGCAGTCCCATTTGATTAGCGATCCTCTATAGTGCGCCACAACCACCGGAAGATACGAAATAGGGGCGCGCCAGCTCTCGCATCTTACGCTGTCTATGTCGAGTCCCTCAGTCGCTCTTAGACCCCATTGTACGCTCCAAATTGAACGTTACCACCGTACCGCGCGGCCCCACGGCACGAATATTCATTGGCGCAAATATATCCAGCCTGCGGACCGCGCTGTCAACCAGGCCGCTAACGAGAAACGGTTTACTGATCACCGGCTTTAAAGCGTCCTAAGGCGGCTTTACGCGGAGCGTCATTATGAATGGATAGCATGGCCCCCGACCAATATGATTGAATTTATGCAGGCGTTCTATGGCAATCACAATACAGCTTCCTGCCGAGATTGAAGACGATCTTTGCCTCCGGTACCCGACGCTTGAAAAAAACACCCGGGATCAGTTTCTGGTTACCCGTTATCACGTCGGCAGGTTTTGCACCGGGGATACTGCTGCGGTACTCGGATGCCAGACCCGGTTCCAAGCCGAAGAGTGGCTGCCCACGCCTGCACGTACCTTCCTCGTCGATTGAACACAAAATTAACGATCCCTCGTTTTCTGATCAGGTAACGCCCCCGCCAGACGGCCCTGTACCTAAAGAAGAAGTAGCGGAAATGAATGGCCGTTGCCTGCGGATTGCCGGGCGGGCGGCCCCGGCCTACCAGACGAATAGTTGCTTGGACGTCGGCCCCTCCGGGCACGCCAATCGATGGGGAAATGAGGGGGTATAACTCGCGCTCGGCAGTGCACACACCCCTCACTACCACGTCCCCGGCGGGAAGGGCGGCTACCATTTTTGCATATGTCGCGTGGCTGATGCAACGGTACATTGGAAGCGACCTCTTCTTTAGGTACCTGGCGGGCGTTACGAAGTACATCTGTCCATCATCCAGTATCGTTATAACCACCGCATCCGGACCGTGGCGTACTTGAGCCGGGGGCGAATCGGCGTTATCGCGAGCCCCGCGAGAGCAAGCGGGCAGTATAAGGCACAAGCACAACAGTAGACTTATCCGAATCATCGCCAAAATTCCCATTTTGCACCGCATCGGCCAACCACTTGAGCCGGGAGCTTTGTCTGGAGCCGACCGTAGCGATTTCACAACGAAGACCCAAATGCACAAAGGCTCCGCTGGCTGCCCTGACTTATTCACCACAGTTGGCACCGAGAACATGGAGGCTCTGCGGCGGCCGCCGTGCAGCCTTCCTTCCGAAATTGCTTTATTTCTTGCGGCCATAACCGTGCTCGAAACACGCACACTTCTGAATGAAGAAAGTCCAATGGCTACCCCCAGCGGGGAACAGCAGACGCAACTCACAACACGAAGTCCGGTTGCGCTTTCATTTGCTTGCCCTTTCAGAAAAGGGTGGCTGTCGCTCTGTCACTCTGTCGCTCGAACACGGAAAAGATCAAGGAAACGCCTTAATCCTATTTCCCCCCAAACCGGGGAAAGCGCTTCTCCAACTCGGCACGATCTTGTACGTAGCTGCGTATGCCAGTTTGCACGGTTCCAAGTCGCGACCGCTAGACGGCTCCTTTTCGGCACTCGAATAAGTATACTGCACCCACGCCGCATTGAGAACATCCACTGCACCGTGGCGTTGTCCCCACGACCGCCGCTCCGATTTCACGGCCCGATTTTCCCCTTACTTCCGACCCTGGCCTGCCACGCGATCCCGGCGCAGAATAATTCGCTTTTCCTGGCGCGACGGGATACCTGTGGGATGCACCTGTGCGGTGCGCTTGGCCACCGGCAAGGCTGGCGGCTATCTGACGTTTCCCCACAGGCCGGTGTGACCCGGAAGATTGACCCGCCCGGCGATGTGCCGCCATGTTCGCCTCATGGACATAATCCGCTGCGAGCAGCATAATCTGCGGTATGAATAGTTCGCACACTACCAGAACCGGCGGTTCCTTGAAAAAAAAGGGTTCACGCACGGTTTTGCCCTCCCGGCCAAAGGCCGGTGCGCGAATTACCGGCGGTAAAACTCCTCGCCCCGGTAAACCACTTAGCACTCCACACGGGCTGCGCATTGCGGCTATTGATATTGGCACCAACAGTTTGCACATGGTGATCGTGGAAGTTACAGAAACCATGGGCTTTAAGGTCTTAAGTTCGGAAAAAGAATTAACGCAACTGGGGAGAGAGTCTCTGGTTCGCCATGTGCTGCCACGGCCCGCCATGACCCACACCCTGGGCGTATTAAGCCGGTATATGCGGGTTGCGCAAAGCTTGGAGTGTGACCGTATTCTGGCCTTCGCGACCAGTGCCGTGCGGGAAAGTGTTAATGGCGGTGATTTTGTCCTGATGGCCAAAACCCAACTGGGATTGGATATAAGGGTGATCAGCAGTCAGGAGGAAGCTCGCCTGATTTACCTGGCGGTTCGGCAAGCGGTGGGCATGGAAGAAGGACCGGCCCTGATTATTGATATTGGCGGCGGCTCGGCGGAATTAATTGTCGGGACTCCCGATAAGGCCTTATTGCTGGAAAGCCGCAAGCTTGGCGCCAGTCGGCTTACGCAGCAGTTTATTCAACATGATCCGCCGGACAAAGCGGAGCTGCGGGAATTACATAAACACATTCACATAACTCTTAAGGGCCTGATTTCCCGCATACGCTCATTGCACCCGGCCAAGTTTATCGGCACGTCGGGAACTTTAGAAAATCTCGCCGCCCTGTGCGTGGGGCAGCATGACCAGGAAGTGGCGCGGCACCGCGTAAATAGTGAAATGCGTTATGAAGATTTCGAAATTATATACCGTCGCCTTATCCGCTCCACGCTTAAGGATCGCCTGAAAATGCCCGGACTTGATCCCGGACGCGCCGGACAAATTATTGCCGGTGCGGTGCTGGTGAATTATCTGTTTGAACAATTGGATATTCCGGTTATTGAAATATCGGACCGCGCGATGCGGGAAGGCATGATCATTGATTACATGCAAACCCATTGGCCCAAGGTCCGGCTCTCCGTAGAAATTACCGAACCGCGCCGCCGCAGCGTTATCGAGCTTGGCCGGCGCTGTAATTATGATGAAAATCATCATCAGCAGGTTGCAAAACTGGCATTAAGTATTTTTGACCAGACCACGCGGCTGCACCATCTGGAGCAGCGCCACCGAGAATCCCTGGAGTATGCGGCGATGCTGCATGACATCGGCTGGCATATCGGCCACAGCGGGCATCATAAGCACAGCTATTACCTGATTAAAAATGGAGATTTAGAGGGATTTTCACCGGTAGAACTGGAAATTATCGGCAACGTGGCCCGCTACCATCGGCGGAGCATGCCCAAAAAAAGCCACGAGGCGTATATGTCCCTGACACTGGCGGAACGCTCTGTGGTGGACAAATTGGCTGCGATTTTGCGCGTGGCTGATGGGATGGATCGCGGCCATTATAAAAATGTACAGCGTGTGCGCCTGTCACTGCGCAATCGTAAAGCGGCCTTCGCCTTGACCACGCAGGCTGATTGCGAACTGGAACTCTGGGCCGCCCGCCACAAAGCCGATATGTTTGAAAAAGTATTTAAAGTGCAAGTAGAACTCTCCGCCCGCCAAAAAAAGCCCGCATCCTGAATTGCTCTTCTGCGACGATAGGCATCGGCGATTTTCCCGCGTATAATACTCTCTGATTGTAATGGAAACGGCGGATATATGCACCGGCTAAGTAGACATTCTCCAGCGATTACAGCCATTTCATGCCTCATGGCGATGGTATGGATACCCGCTGCGCAGGGGGTCAATGCCGCCAAGGCACCGGAAGCGGTTACCTGGATTGGTCGGTTACTGGCAATTCCGGCGGCAACATTTCATGCTTCAGCCAAGCCGCACAGGGCTAAAGCCGCCCTCACTTCCGCAAGCCGCAATCCCTCCCGTTGGATGCCCAAGGCGCTAAGTTTATGGGCGATGGCAAGCGTTCATGTGATTTATGCGTGGCAGCATGGTTGCCCGGTTAAATCAGTCAAGACCTGCGGTAAAATCCCCACCCGTCGCGGCCCTGTTCTACCCTGGACAGCGCATTGGATCACTGGGGCACCGCAATCGGGTTTTCTGCGCGTGCTGGCCCCCCGCCCACCGCCATCCATACTCTGATTCCCAGGCACCGTTGAGCGTATTTTTACCGACACATTCGCGCGGAATTGTTTCTATCAGTAGCATCCAGAGGGTTTTATGGTTACAGAATTTCTCAATAAATCCATGACGAAGATTTTCGGCTCGCGTAACGGCCGATTGATTAAATCCTACCGCCAGCGGGTGTTGGCGATTAACGCATTTGAACCAGCCATGCGTGTGCTGACCGATGCGCAAATGCGGGCCAAGGCGGAGGAGTTGCGCAAACGCATGGCGGACGGTGAATCAGATTTGGCCCTTCTGCCGGAAGCCTTTGCGCTGATGCGGGAATCCATGGATCGCAATATCGGATTGCGCAATGCCTTTAACCCGGCCTATCCCTTTGATGCCGGCAAACTTGCCGCTGAAGCGCAAAGCCAGTACCAACAGATCAAGGCAAAATGTGTCGGGGAGCATGATTGGCGTTTCGTGGAAATTCCTCCGGAACTCTACCAGGCCATCCGTGATTGCGTGCCGGATGCCCGCCCGCCTTACCGCGCCCGGCCATTTGATGTGCAGCTAATCGGCGGCATGGTGTTATATGATGGAAAAATCGCGGAAATGGCCACAGGCGAAGGCAAAACATTCGTAGCTCCGCTGGCGTGCTTCCTCATGGGGCTTTCCGGTAAGCATTGCCATGTGGTAACGGTCAATGATTATCTGGTGCGCCGCGATGCGGCGTGGGTAGCCCCGGCTTTTTATGCTCTGGGCATGTCCGTGGGTTTTGTGCAATCTCATATGGATAATGAACCGCGGCAAAAGGCGTATCAGTGCACTGTTACCTATGGCACCAATAGTGAATTCGGCTTTGATTATCTGCGGGATAACATGAAACAGTCCCTGGCGGAACAGGTGCAGGGACCGCTGGATTTTGCCATTGTTGATGAAGTCGATAGCGTTCTCATTGATGAAGCCCGCACACCCTTGATTATCAGCGGGCCGGCCCATGATGATTCCCCGCGTTATCGGCAGGCTGATGAAGTGACGCGCAAGCTTATAGCCGCCCAAAAACCGTGGGACATAGCCAACGCCCGCGTGGAATCACTGAAGCGAAAAATCAAAGGTTCTGAAGGTGATATGAAACTGGCTCGCGGGGACGCCGCGAAACTTGCCGCCCTTCAAACATCCATCACCGAAGCGCAAAAAGAACTGGAAGTGGCCGAAGCCGAGTTGGCCAAACAAGTGCAACTCTATGAAGTGGAATTGGACCGAAAAACCGCGCATTTGACCCATGAGGGCATACGCAAGGCGCAGGAATTTGCCGGCGTCGGATCCTTTTATGTCGGCGGTAACATGGATTGGCCCCACCTGCTGGAGCAGGCCTTGCGGGCGCATGTGGTCTATGAAATTGACAAAGACTACGTGGTGCAAAAAGGTGAAGTAATTATCGTGGATGAATCTACCGGCCGCCTGATGGTGGGCCGGCAATGGAGCGACGGCCTGCATCAGGCGGTGGAGGCGAAGGAACGTGTTACCGTTAAGCCTGAAACGCAAACCATGGCCACCATCACGTTGCAGAACTTTTTCAAACTCTACAAACGCATCGCCGGCATGACCGGTACCGCGATGACCGAATCGGAAGAATTCGGGAAAATATACACGCTGGAAGTGGTGACGATTCCCACCAACCGTCCGCTTATGCGGCAGGATTTCGAAGATCTCATTTTCATGAATGAAAATGCGAAATGGAACGCGATTGTCGAACAGATCAAGGAAGTAATCGAACGCGGGCAACCGGTGCTGGTAGGCACCACCAGTGTGGAAAAATCCGAGCGGCTTTCGCACATTCTCACGCAGCAGCATGCCATAGAGCATGAAGTGCTCAACGCAAAAAATCATGAACGTGAAGCGGAAATTATTGCCAAAGCGGGCACGCAGCAGGTCAACAAACTCGGCCGGACCGTCGGTCGCGTGACCATCGCCACGAACATGGCGGGCCGCGGGACGGATATTTCCCTGGGCTCCGGCGTGCTGGAAGCGGGCGGATTATTTGTACTGGGCACTGAACGCCATGAATCGCGGCGTATCGATAACCAGTTACGCGGCCGTTCAGGACGCCAGGGCGATCCGGGCATGTCACGATTTTTTCTCAGTCTTGAAGATGAACTCATGCGGCTTTTCGCCGGTGATTTTATGCTTAAAGCCCTGCAAAGTCTGGGCATGAAAGAAGATGAAGCCATTGAACACGGCATGGTCTCCAAGGCCGTAGCCCGTGCCCAGAAGAAAGTTGAAGAGCGCAACTTCGGCATACGAAAAAATCTGTTGGAATATGATGAAGTTCGCAATTATCAGCGTAATTTCTTTTACACGTCCCGTCAGGCGATTCTTGAGGGCCGCAACCTGCAGGAAATTATTTTTGACACCATCGGCGATTCGGTGCGGGATGCGGTGGGGCATTATCTGGATAGAGACTATGTCGCGACATGCGTGGCCGAGTGGGTACGCTTAACCTTTAATACGGTCATTGATCCACAGGACTTACGGGATACAGAACTGGCCGTTCTGGAAATGACCATTAAAGATAAGGCCCGGGAAGATGCCCGCAGTAACATTCACAGCGCCATCTCGGAATTTATGGATCCCGACGCCCACCCCGAGGATTATGATTATGCCGGCATGTCCTCCTGGGCGATGAGTCAGTTCAAAGTTCAAATCAGTCAGACGCAATTAAAGAAAATGCAGCGTGATGAAATTATCGACACGCTGGTGGAAAAGGCCCTTGATCTTATTGATCATAAGGATGTCAGCCCACTAGCCAAATACCTGGTGAAGGGCTATCCGCAGCAGCAATTAGCGCAGTGGGCTAATGATAAATTTGAATTCAATATCTCTGTGGAGGATCTGACCGGAAAAACCCAGGATCAGGCGGTTGAATTAATTCTTAACAACGCCCGGCAGGCCTACCAGCAGCGGGAAATTAGTTACCCGGTGGATTATGCCCTGGAAGCCACCATCGGAGCCGGTGGTATCGAAAATGTTTACGCGTCCGAGCAATTGGCGGTGTGGGTAAAGGCCAAGTTCGGCACTCCCATTTCCGGGGATGAAATCCGGTCGCTGGCGGTGGACGCCTTGCGGAAACGACTCATTGATATTTCACGCCAAACTCATGAAACCATTGATCAGCAGATTGACGAAGCGGTGGCCAAACTCCAGGAGTCGCGCATGCTCTCCGCCTGGGTGTCAGACCGCTTTGTCACACAGGCCTCTGCCGATGAGTTTGACGGTGAACCAATGGAAGAACGTCGCGAGCGCATCGCCGAACTGGCACATGCGTTCCTGCGGCGTGAACTTACAGAGTTGGAACGCACCGTGCTTTTACAGATTTATGACGTCACGTGGAAAGACCATCTGTACGCCATGGATCAACTGCGTGATACCATCGGTTTACGCGGTATTGCCCAACGCGATCCGGTAATTGAATATAAGCGTGAAGGCTCACGGTTATTTGAAGAATTCCTGAAGAATCTGCGCGAAAAAGTCACGGATGTGATTTTCCGTATGCGTGTGGCCAGCGCCGGCGATATGCGCAATGTGTATGAAGGTCAGGAAGAACTCTTTGACGCCAATGAATCCTATGGCGTTGCTGAAAGCGCCGCCGCCAGAGAATTACAGGCGGCCCCAACCGAAGCTCCGGCGGAAGAACCCGATGATCAAGGTCCGACACTGGATCCCATCGTCAACGCCGGGCCGAAAGTCGGCCGCAATGATCCGTGCCCCTGCGGCAGCGGAAAGAAATATAAGCACTGTTGCGGACGCACCGCCTGATACCGAAGGAACTCGTATGTCCATACCCATTGTCGCCATTGTCGGCCGGCCGAACGTCGGCAAGTCCAGTTTGCTAAATATGCTTTCGGGAAAGCGCATCTCCATTGTGGACCCCACCGCGGGCGTTACACGCGACCGCGTATCGAATATTGTCGAAAGTGATGGGAGAAGCTTTGAATTGGTTGATACCGGCGGCTACGGCATAGAAGATCCCGATAATCTCACGGAACAAATTCAGGATCAGATTCGCCGCGCCATTGAATCTGCCGCGGTACTGCTGTTTGTGGTGGACGCCAAAACCGGGCCGGTGCCTTTGGATACCGCCGTGGCGCGGCTGATTCGTCCATTTGCCAAACCGGTGATTTTGACTGTGAATAAAGTGGATGGGCCGAACCTGGCATCCAATGCCACTGAATTTTACAAATTGGGCTTTGATGAAATGACAATGATTTCCTGCCAGCATCGCCGTGGCCGGGACGAATTGCTCAAGGGCATTTTTCACCATCTTGGCCGCAGCGCGAAAATAATACCGGCGGAGTCTGAACTGAAGCTGGCGGTAGTAGGCAAGCGCAACGCCGGCAAAAGCACCTTGATTAACACGCTGGCGGGCGGCGAACGCGTGATTGTTTCCGAGGTAGCGGGTACCACCCGCGACAGCATTGACGTGCGCATTGAAATAGAGGGCCGCACCATTACCGTTATTGATACCGCGGGTGTAAGAAAGCGTGCCCGCATGACCAACAACGATCTGGAGTTTTACAGCTTTCACCGCGCGCAGCGTTCCATCCGCCGGGCGGATGTGGTGCTGCTGTTAATTGATTCGACGGCGGATATCAGCGATGTGGATCAGAAACTAGCGGCTTATATCCAAGAGGAATTCCGCCCGGTGATTCTGGTCATCAACAAATGGGATCTCGTGGGCGAACAGGCCACTGTAGAAAGCTACGGTGCCTATGCCGCCAAACGCTTCCCGCAACTGCAGCATGCGCCCGTGGCCTGCATCAGTGCAAAAGCCGACAGCGATCAATCGCAGATTGTCCGCCTGGCTTTTTCGCTCTACGAACAGGCATCGACCCGGTTAACCACCGGCCAATTAAACAAAGCCGTGGAAGATATTTTGCAATTGCGCGGTCCCAGCAGCCAGGAAGGCAAAACGGTTAAGGTTTATTATGCCACGCAAATTGATGTCCGCCCCCCTACCATCGTGCTTTTTGTCAACCACCCCCGGCTGATTACCGAGGAATACAAACGCTTTTTTGCCCATCAATTACGCGAGCGCACCGTGCTGCACGAAGTGCCCATTCGGCTGCTGATCCGCGGCCATCGTGGCAATGAACGTAAAGATGAATCGGCTTGACTCTTAGGGCCGCGGATGATGCCGCCGGTGAACGGTTTTTAACCGATCCGCATCTACATGGGTATAAATCTGCGTCGTACCGATATCCGAATGCCCCAGAAGTTCCTGGACGATGCGCAAGTCCGCCCCGCCGGACAGCAGATGCGTGGCAAAGGTGTGACGGAGCTTATGCGGATGAATATGCTTCAGGCCGGCCGCACGGGAAATACGATCCAGCCGCTGCCACAACACAATGCGATTAATGCCTCGACCAGACCGGGAGACAAAGACATTGGGCACGCGGCTTTTGGATACCGCCAGAAGTTTAGGACGCAGTTCGCGCATATATTTTTCCATGGCCGCCCGGGCGGGTTTGCCCACCGGAATAATGCGTTCCTTGCGCCCCTTGCCGATTACCCGAATAACGCCAAGCTCCGCGTGAACGTTTAATTCCGTCAGATCGGCCAGCTCACTGGCCCGCAGGCCGCAGGCATAAAACAATTCAATGATAGCCTGATCCCGCAGCGCCAGAGGGTGTTCAGGATTCACCGCCTTTAAAAGTGCTTCAATTTGCGCACGGTTCATCACCTCCGGCAATTTGCGCCAGCCATGCGGTGTTTCCAGATGCTCGGTAGGATTCTCCATCGTTTTTCCCCGCGCAACGGCAAAGCGGTAGAACATTTTTAACGCCGCGGTGTGCCGCAGCACGCTGCTGGTGCGAAAATTGCGTTGTGCTTGGAGATATTTGAGATATTCACCAATAATCATGCGGTCCACACGAACCAGCGGTCGGGAAAACTGCTGATCGCAGAACGCCGCAAACTGCATCAGGTCCGAGCGATAGGCCGCCAGCGTATTATCCGCCAGGCCAAGTTCTATTTGGATATATGTCAGAAAATCATTAATTACGGCGTTGTCTTCCGCAGCAGGAATCGGCGTAACTTTGCGGGTGCTCGCGTCAGAATTTTCACTTCCAATCAGGGCGTCCATCCTTGGACCTCCGTTGTGATCACTACGATCAACACAGCTCACGCCATCCGCGTCAGGCCGGAACCCTGTCCTCCGATTACCGGCCTAGCCCTGATTCTATCGCCCCGGAAGCACTACGCCAAGCAGGTTCCCGAATTCCAAAGCATGATCCCAATCCACGCTAGTCCCCGGTGCCCCGTAGTTGAGTGCGGCAGCATTAAGTTGGATTCGGAATGTAATTGGATGGCACGATCCGCTTGTGCCCGTCGCCATTGGCACCGCTGCTGCCGCTCCTGATACCTTGAATTACAGCCCCGTGGAAGACAGTTCCCCAGCGATATACTATTATTATGGTGTATGCGCCGGGGTTTTGCGGGTCGCCGGCCGCGCTTGGCTGTCGGGTAATTAGGCAGAGTTTTAAGGAGTTCTGTAATGAAACGCAAACATTTTTCCATCGGAATATCCGGCATCTTTTTACTCTGTGTTACGTTGGCGTCTCCCATTTTTGCCGCCAAGCCGCTCTACCAGACGGACCCGGTACTGGGAAAAGGCTTACAATATCTGTTGGCCAACCAGGCCCCGGACGGCAGTTGGGTGCCGCAGGTTGGGCCGGCTGTTACCGCCATGGTGGTGCGGGCATTGCTGCGGGCTGGATATCCGGCCAATACACCGGCGATCACCAAGGCGATGCATTTTATTGAGAAATTCCGCAGACCCGACGGCGGTTTTTTTCATCTGGCATTTGCCAATTACAACACCTGTATTGTTTTGCGTACTTTGGCCTTGATGCCGGGCAATAAATATAAATCGCAAATCAAAGCCGCCCAGCATTTTCTGATTTCCATTCAGCGTGTTGCCCCCATGCGCGATGCCGCCGGCAAGGTCATTACCAAAGATAATTCATGGTATGGAGGCGTCGGGTATGGCACGGGCCGGCCCGATCTTTCCAATACGTCATTCTTTATTTCCGCGCTGCGTCACAGCGGCATGCCGGCAAGCAGCCCCGCGATTCAGCGAGCCTTGGTGTTTGTAACGCGCTGTCAGGAAAATAGCGAAACTAATTCTCAGCCATTTGCCAAAGGTTTAAGCGGTGGCGGATTTATCTATACGGCGGCCAATGGCGGCGAATCACAATTTGGCGATACCGATCATTTGGGTAGCCGCAGCACGTTGACCGCTTATGGCACCATGACCTACGCGGGCCTGAAAAGCATGGTGTATGCGGGATTAACAAAAAAGGATCCGCGCGTCAAAGCCGCCGTGAAATGGATTCGCGCCAACTGGACCTTGAATTCCAATCCCGGCACGGGCGGTAGCCGCATGGGATTATTTTATTATTACCTCATGTTCACGCGGGCCCTCCATGCTTTGCATGTGAAAACCATTACGGACGACAACGGCATCGTCCATCACTGGCGGGCGGAAATGCGGGCAAAACTCAAAGCGTTGCAGAACGGCAATGGTTCCTGGAAAAATAAATGGAGTCCGCGCTGGCTGGAATTCAGCCCAATTCTGGTTACGACGTATGCTTGTATTATCCTGGACACCTTGGATCGATAAGCCAGTGCGTTTTGTTTGTACGGGTTGAACGCGGACCGCCGCATTAGGAGTTTTAATGTCTATTTCACCACCACGCCTGGCGATCGTCGGCGTGGGTAATTGTGCCAGTTCGTTGATTCAAGGACTGACCTGGTATCGCCGCGGCGGCTCAACCATTGGGCTGATGCACCCGGACATTGCCGGGCTTTCCGTAGGCGATATTACGCTGGCCTGTGCTTTTGATGTGGACCAACGAAAAATCGGAAAGCCCTTGGCCCAAGCCATTTTCGCGCCGCCCAACAACGCGCGGGTGTTTTGTTCTGATCCGGAAGATCATGGCGCACGCGTATTTGCCGGGCCAATCGGCGACGGAGTAGCGGATCATTTGCGGAATTTTGATCAACAGCACCGGGTCGCGGCCAGTCCCGACTCCAATACCGCGACGCTGGCGGATGTGATAAACGTTTTGCGGGAAACCCGCGCTAACGTCCTGGTAAATTACCTTCCGGTAGGCTCACAAAAAGCATCGGAACTGTATGCCCAGGCGTGCCTGGATACCCGCATCGCGATGGTAAACTGCATCCCGGCTTTTATCGCCAGTGATAGCACGTGGGCGGGGCGCTTTGCCAAAGCCAATATCCCGTTAATCGGCGACGATATTAAATCGCAATTTGGTGCCACCATTGTGCACCGGCAACTCATGGCTCTGGCGGAAAGCCGAGGATTTACCATTGATTCCAGCTATCAGTTAAATGTGGGCGGCAATACCGATTTTCTCAATATGCTTGAACGCAGCCGACTGGGCAGTAAAAAAATCAGTAAAACTGAAGCGGTGAACAGCCAACTTAAAACCGCCTTGGATCAGGACCATATCCATATAGGCCCATCAGACTACATTCCATTTTTGGCAGATAACAAAGTTTGCTATATCCGGATGAATGTGCGCGGATTCGGCGGCCTGCCCATGGAATTGGACCTCAAATTATCCGTTGATGATTCCCCCAACAGCGCGGGAATTGTGGTCGATGCGGTACGCTGTGCAGCGCTGGCGTTGCACCGAAAAACGGGCGGCCCACTGGCGGAGGTTTCCGCCGCACTGATGAAGCACCCGCCAGTCCAGCGGCCCGATGCCCTGGCCGCGGCAGAGATGGATCAATGGATCAGCGGCACGGTGTAAAACGTAGCACGCGGGTTCCCGGGTTTCCCCTTTAAGCAACGATTGCTGGATATCTCATGGGACTATCGCGTCGTCCGGATGGCGGCGGCAACGCGCTGGCAGCAACATTGCGTCTTTAAGGCTGTTGCATATACTTTCACACATGTGGCTGATTAATCATGCAACTGAGTTTCCCCCTAGTGCCAAAGAATCGGTTTTGTGTGTGGGAAATTTTGATGGCGTACACCTCGGGCACCAACGAATGCTTGCCGAGGCAAAAAGCCTGGCGCGCAAGCGGAATCTGCATTTCGTGGTTATGACCTTTCATCCGCATCCTCTACACATTTTGCGGCCAAACCTGCCCCGCCGGCCCCTTATGACTGTTACGCAACGCATGGAAATACTCCAGGGCTTTGAACCGGATGTGTTGTGGGTGGTGAAGACGGATCAGGATTTTCTCAATATGACCGCAGATGAATTTATGCACAACATCCTCGTGAAAACCATAGCGGCGAAAGCCGTTGTGGAGGGCGGCAACTTTACCTTCGGCAAAGGAGCACTGGGGACGGTCACCACTTTACAGGAGAACGGCCGGAGCTTCGGCTGGGAAACTATCATTGTGCCCACGCAAAAAGCGGTATTGCGGGACTTATCGCTGGTGGATGTCAGCAGCAGTCTGATCCGCTGGCTGATCAGCCAGGGCCGCGTCGCCGATGCCACACGATTAATGGGTCGCCCTTACACGCTACGGGGAGTCGTAGCGCGCGGGGCCGGACGCGGAACAACCATTGGATACCCGACCCTGAATATCCAGTGCGAACAGTTGCTGCCTGCTCCGGGAGTTTATGCCGGTCAAGCGGTTCTTGCGGAACAGACTTATGCGGCGGCAATAAGCGTCGGAAATAATCCCACGTTTAATGGCACAGCGCTAACCGTTGAAGCATTTGTGCTTGATTTTTCCGGTTCAGTTTATGATCAACGGGTGGAAGTGCGATTTACCCACTGGCTCCGGGACCAATATAAGTTCTCGGGCGTTGAAGCACTTAAGGCACAAATTCAGCGCGATGTTGATCAGGTACGCCACGCCGCGACAAATAGTTTGGCGCACGTAAGCCCGTCAAGCGAGACACGCGGGGAAACCAGTGTGCCCGATCAAAGCAACTTGGCCGACGCGGCAAATTAGATACCTTGCCGTGAAAGCTATCGAAAGGAAGATAATGCCCGAAAATGAACTTACCGCAATTGCCGATGCCGTGCAGCGTGCCAAAAGCGTGGCAATTTTCACCCACGCCCGCCCCGACCCGGATGCCATTGGTTCCCAGGTTGGTGCCGCGCTGATGCTTGCAGCGATGGGGAAACAAGTTTCTGTGATGTGTCTTCCGCCGATACCACAACCGTTGCAATTTCTCCTCAATATGCTGCCTCAGTCATGCACGGAGTATACACCTGAGAAAGCATCCGGCATTTCCGCGGATCGCATCCTGGTGGTGGATACCTCCGCCCGGCAGCAATTGGAGCCGGCGAGTGCTTTTCTGGAGTCGTGCGCGTCTAAAGTACTGATTCTCGATCATCACATTTCCGGTGAATTAAACCATGATCTGATTTACCGGGACACCTCTGCCGCGGCGTGCGTGGAGATCGTCGCGCATCTGGGCGAGTTGCTGGGCGTGGCGCTAAGCAAACCTATGGCAACCGCTTTATTGGCGGGGTTGGTGGGCGATACCGGATGGTTTCGCTTTGACAGCGTAACACCGCGCACCCATGAAATCGCCGCCAAATTATTGGCCGCCGGCGCTTCACCATCCGAGTTGTGGGGCCGGCTAATGCAAAGCGAAAGAAAATCCAAACTAGTGCTGCTAAGCCACGCGGTAGGTCGGATAAACTTTTACGCCCAGGATCGGATTGCGGCGATGGAATTATCCAATCAGGACATTGCCCAAGCCCAAGCCGAAACTTGGGAAACCGAGGGACTTATCGATATTCCCATGATGGTCGGCAGCGTGGTGTGCTCGGTATTTTTAAGTGAAACCCCGGAAGGAAAAATCCGCGCCAGCCTGCGCAGCAAACACACCGTGGATGTCAACGAGGTGTGCCGGAAATTTGGAGGTGGCGGTCATGCGAGAGCCGCCGGCTGCCGCCTGCCCGGCCCCCTGCACAGCGCGCGGGACACCCTGGTTAAGGCGTTGGAATTGCAGCTTGGGTAGGACGGCCAGACCCGATGTGCCCGCCAACTGATCGTTGCCTTGGAAACCGGAGATATTCAGCAATGCCGGCAACGGTTTTCGGGCCAAATGAAGGAATATGCCGCAGATCTTCTAAATTCTTAAACACAACGGGCATTGCTTTGGATACATGCGTCTTACGCCGTGCCAGGAGTTTTTCAGCACGTGCCGGCCCGATGCCCGGAATTCGAACCAGCGAGGCCCAATTTGCCGTGTTCGGATCAATCGTGGTTTGTGTAATCCGGTTGGCAAACGTCGACGAATATTGATTGTTTGCAACGCGCACTGTGAGGCTGTAACCCATTGATATAAGCACAATGGCTATCGCGATGGCTATAAAAAATAACGCCGGTGGCGATTTTTCATCGGCGGCAACTGGAGAACTGTTGGAACATTCGCCGCAATCACCCCCCTTGCACACCGATGCATCATCCCAAGTCGCTGTGTCTCGCGTATCGCTGACTTGTTTCGGGGAACCGGAATTATTTGTTCTCATCATCCACCCCTGCGCGTACCGCATAAGCCGGAGGCTTGCGTTCGAAACGTTATCCTTCCATCCTTTCACCCTTCCGCCTTGATACGCACGCTACGCAGTGGTTCCCGGGACAACCTTATTGGCCGCGGCGGCCCCGGCGGCCGGTGTTTTCTGTGCCCCTTGGCGTACCGCCAAAACAGCCCGGCGCATGGCCAGCCAAGTCTGCATGGACGGTTTGGCTGATAAATCCGCAGTAAGCAGACCGCACCCAGGCATGGCTCCGGTTTCCGAATCAACAACATCTGCCCAAGTCATGGCTTCTACAAAGGGCTTGGAAAGCACAATATTGGATAATGCTTCAAGCCATTTGCTTTGCAATTGATCATTCCACGGCTTGCGCCACAAACCCGCAGCCGCGTTCTTGTCGGTTTGAATGCTCGGAACCCCCATGCGGCTTATAACAACCGGTTTGCCCAAAGCCGCAAACCGATCCAGCATCGCACTGACTTGAAACAAATCCCGTTGCCAACCGCCGTCACGCGGAGCGCCAAAACACACCTGCACTCCGAAAATATCAAACGGGATGCCGCTTTGCACCGCCATTTCGGCGTAAATCATCGGCGGAATGCTGCGCTGATTTTTGGCATAATATTCGCCCCATGGCTGTGTGATCTCAATCATGGTTTGGGCGTTGGGTATCAACTTTTTGATAAGCGTAATGGCCATACGCGTAAGGTCCATGAGTTGGTCAAAGGTAAAGGAAAAATGCGAATTGACATGCAATCCGCTTAGCACATTCCATAGCACCACGTTTGGGCCGTAACGCTGAACCACGCGTTCAATATGTTCGTAAAGCAAGCCCCGCACGGTTTCGTAATCGTGTTCCCAGATATAAAGCCAATCAGGAATTGCCGCTTCGGAAAAATGCACCAGCGGGCCGGCCACAATGGGCAGTTTGGCCTGCCGCAGATATTCAACCCAGTTATCCATAGGCGCTGCGTTAAAGGTTTGCTCCTGGGGTTCCATGAATTTCCAAGTCATGGGGAGATACACAAATTCACCCGCAGCAACCAATTTTCGGCGGTACGCATCATCCGCGCGCTCCGGCGCGGTCGCAAGGCCAAAAACATTTTTTGGAAAGGCTCGCGTGCTGATGCGGCGCTGCAACAGCAACTCCGCATGAACCAGAGCCGTCTGTTCCGAAGCGGGAACCGCGATCGCCAGGCACTTATCCGCAAATTTAGAGGCCAAGGCCGGATTTTCCAGATTCTCCATGGCTTCAATGAGCAAATCACGGGCTTCATTAAATTTCTGATTTACCGCTTGGGCTTCCGGAATATCCAAAAGCCCCCAATCTTCCCGTTTTTGCAAAAGCCGCATCATTCGATTACGGGCCAATTCAACATTAAGCACATACGGCTGACTGCGTTCCGGCAGGCGTACGGTCTCCAGCATGATGGTCCCAAAATTCCGCACGTCCCACATTAAGGTCAGCGCCGCCGGCCCCGCAGGCCGCTTACGACACCGAATCTCACCATCCACGTATGCCAATTCACCGCGGATCGGCACACTATCGGAGCCAACAAGGTAAGCCGAGCCTAAATCAAGCTCTGTGGGTGCCTGGCCATCTCGGAAAACCTGAAAACGTAGCATCTACTTCTCGCTTACTTAAACCGGAGTACTATTTGTTCCGCCTGATCCAACGCTCTACGACGGATATACCGCACCCGCGCCGTGTTTTATAGCCTAGAACTCGCAATACAGTCAAACGTCGAACTGAATTCGCCGCCCGCCGGCGTGGCAATAAATCCGGGAGGGCCTCTGCGAGGCGCGTTTCCATGGCCAGGAATTCTCTATAGCGCCGGCACTTATGCCGTCGATTTCGCCGCCCGCCCGATGCGGTGCGACATCACCATTAAAATGATGACAGCTGCACCGGCAAGTGCATTCTATCCTTGAGGCCGCCGCGGCTCATTGGCCTCAATTTCATGTAAATACGCCAAGGTTCTCTCCAGTTGCCCCTTCAGATGCCGCACCCGCAAAAGACTCTTCACCCGCGTGAGCAACTCCAGCTTGTTGACTGGCTTGGTAAGAAAATCATCGGTCCCACTTTCCACGCCGCGCTCAATATCCCCTAATTCGTTCAGGGCGGTAATCATCAGAATGGGTATATCACGGAAGCGGGCATCGGATTTGAGTTTCCGGCAAACTTCAAATCCACTCATGCGCGGCATCATCACATCAAGAATAATTAAATCCGGCATGACCTTGGGCACCTTGGCCAAAGCATCCACGCCGTCCACCGCTACCTCCGTTGTGCAGTCCATGGATTCCAAATAGGCTTGGATCAGCTCAACATTCGGCGGATTATCATCCACCACCAATATGGTGCTGCGGGGTAGATGCGTGTCATTGCTGCTGCGAACCGGTGCCGCCATATACAATGCCTCCTTGGTAGAGCACTCCTCATCAGAGGAATGCTGCAAAATCAGGCGGCATTATATCGCAACATGACAATTTATTCTTCTCGCGGAAGGCTCGATAGCGCCCGACGCCCTTCAAGCCGCGCGACTTTCCGCTGCTGAAAACTTGCCTTATTAAAACCGAATTTATGGGAACGAACTTTAGAACCACTGGTGCGCCGATGCGGCATGGTAACCTCCCAAAAAAAGAGAAGTCGAAATCACAACTTCTTCATAACATTTTTGATCGGCTAATACAAGCTTAATATTGAAAAAATATTTCCCACCCAACTCCGACCCTTGGCCCCCGCAATCTACCATCTCGCAACCTCCCCTATAACCTGTAACCCATAAACTAATCGCGGTCTCACGCCGTAGCGATCGCTGATAAGTCCAAATCCGCGCGCCCCCCGGATTCTAAAAGCTGCGAACCCAACCCCGCAATCATGGCGGCATTATCTGTACAATACGCCATGGGCGGCAGATATAAGGAAATTTTTGCCGCATCCGCCACACGCTGTAAACAACTCCGAATGGCCCCATTAGCCGAAACGCCGCCGCCGACAATCAAAGACCGCGGAGTCATTACTTCCATCGCCCGGCGTACTTTAACTTCCAGTATCTCCGTCACCACACGCTGAAATGCCGCCGCGGTATCCGCCCGCTGCTGCGGCGTTAAATCCGCACTGGTGCGTTGTGCGCCGCCCTGACCATTAACATGATATAAAACCGCCGTTTTTATACCGCTAAAAGAAAAATCCAGGGATTGCTTCCCCAGAAGAGACAAAGGAAATTTCACCTCATTTGCCCGACCATCACGAGCCAGATTCTCTACTAGTGGGCCGCCGGGATATCCCAGCTGCAGAATTGCGGCAACTTTATCAAAGGCCTCTCCCACCGCGTCGTCAATCGTGGAACCCAGGCGGCGCAGCGAATCAAATCTCTGCACCTCGTACAGCGTGGTATGTCCGCCGGAAATCACCAGCCCCAACGCCGGCAACGCGGGCGGATCCGGCCATACCGCTGATGCATTATCCCGATCCCGTGGCGGAATCAGACAACCGGCGTACAAATGAGCATGTACGTGATTCACCCCAACCAACGGCTTATCCCACGCAAACGCCAATGCCTTAGCCGCCGAAACACCCACCAGCAGGCACCCGACAAGCCCCGGACAGCTAGCTACCGCAATTCCGGAAAGATCCTCTGCGGTAACACCGGCAATTTGCATCGCGGTGGCCACAATGTCATTGAGCCATTCAATGTGCGCGCGGGCCGCAATTTCCGGCACGACGCCGCCATATTTCTGATGCAGATCAATTTGCGTGCGGACAACATTGGATCGCACAATTCGCCCGTCTTCGACTACCGCACAAGCGGTTTCATCACAGGTTGTTTCAATACCTAATACACAGGACATGCCAACTCCGTGACTGGGGCGGGTCATAGCGATTTTGGTTGAACGCCGGCGGGGCCGGATCGCGATTCCGAAACATTTTCGATTCCCGCTTGCTGACTAACCGCGGCAGCGTCCGCATACGTTTGCACCCATGTTGGCAGAAGAACGACAAATTCCGAGCGCGGCACCACCTGCTCAGCGCCGGCCTGTATCGCCTGTTGGGCCAAGTCCTGCTGAGTGTGCGATAAATAAGCCACGATCTTACAACTGGGCTTGGAAGTTTTGGCCAATGTTATGGCGGATAGTGGGTTAATGCCCCCGCAATTCATATCCACAATCAGCATGTCCGGCGGAGTTGCCCGGAGAAATTCACTTAAAACGCTGTACGATCGCAACACCCGCACCTGCCGCTTCTGCGCCCGCGCTTCGGTCACAATTTTTGTCGAGAATATCAAGTCCGTTACTATTGCGGCCAATGCCATGATTTCAACTCTCCACGCCAACCGCCACTGCCGGCTTTTCCGGCGGGTTTACCACCTGGGCGGCGGTGGCTCGTGCGATAACTTCATTTAATAATGGGGGAAGATTTTCATAAATAACGGCATCCAATACCGCATGATGGTTATGCCCCGCGGTATCGGCATATTCAACGGTTACCAGCCCCGCGCCGGGCCAGCGGCGATTATCAATAACTTTCATCGCCGCATAAGGGACAAGATTTCCATTGGGCAAATGCAGCCCCTGATCGTCCACCACAATGCGTTTGGATTTTACACGCAAATACCAGACCAGTCCCCCTACCGCCACCAAACCGATTGCCAGCACAATCCAACGCTGGTTATGAATGTCCGTTACGGTATGCCAACCCGTGATATTATTAATATGCACCAGATGATCAAACCGGAGGCGCTGGGCCTCCGTCGCATGCCGCCAGCCGGGCCACGAACGTGCAATGGCCTTGTCTTTGCCCGTAACCCGATGAGACAGCAGCATCTGTTTTACCGCTTTGTCATCATGATTCGGCCAGCCGTACCAGCCATCCCAGGCAAACCACGCCGCAAACACAAAACAGAGGAATGCCAGCACCAACGGACGGCGGCGTTCCCAGAGGGCAGGTTGAGCAATCATCTGCATCAAATAAAACTCCTGGCGTTGACCAACGGAAAATCAGCCGTCCCACCCGGTTATTAAAGCGGCGGTGGCCCAAAATCACTGGTCAAGACAACCTCCCAAAACCATCGCCTGACGTTGGCGGAAAACTCTCCCTTACCAACAGGATACGCGGGAATGTGCGGCACACGATGGGGATGCGCTAAACCCCATTCAATAAACCGGCCCGTTTCATTTAACATCCGTTCGCGCATTTCCTCGTAAGATTCATCCGCAAACCGATGATGTAAATTCAATCGAAGCAACGGCCACCCTGCCAGTAAAGACGCTGCAATTATAGGAATATCCACCGGCACTTGGCAAATCTGCCGGGGAGCCGGCCCCGGCAATCAGATCGGGGGCTCCCTTTATCGCAAGAGCTTCACGCCAGCGTCCGAACGCTTATTTTTTGAACACCGCCCGATAGATAATTCTTCCCATCAGCGCCTGCCCCAATGGATCCGGGTGCACCCCGTCATGGGCAAAGTATTTATACATCGGTTCCGTCGCCCGCTTAATCATCTGCCCGTGCACATGCACCACCGGAACGTGCATGGCCCTCGCCGCCCGCTTAATGGCGGGAATCACGCCATGAACCAGCGTCTTTTCATTAATACCCCACCCATTGCCCACACCAAGCTTCTTATTTCGCACCACGGGCGGTGGTGTGCAGATATAAATTCTCGGGTGTGCCCGCAGATGTTCAAAATGGCGGATCAGCGATTCCGCGTTCGCGGTAAACTGTGAACCGTATTTTTTCCAGTTTTGCGGCTTGGTGTCGTTGGTGCCCAGCATAATAATGACGATATTGGGATCAAATTTTGTCGCCCCCTTAAATTCCGGAGTTGTCCAATAGGGCAGATTTCCCTTCTTCAACAGCGTGGCACCGTTATGACCAAAATCCTCCGATTTGTATTTTTTCCCCACCAGCTTCTGCAACACCCCGGGCCACGCCCGCGCCAGCCGATCATGGGTAATGGTATATCCCCATGTAATACTGTCACCGACGCAGGCAATACGCACCGGTGCCGCGGTGACACTTTGCCCAACCGTCGGCACCAGACACGCCGCAAACATCAGGGCAAATAGCAGACGGATATGACGAAATTTGACCAATATCTGCATAAACCACTCCAATAACAGCAGGAAAATGACGCCGCGCCCATCGACATAACAGCCCTACGCTGCCGACGAACGTATTCAAATTAATTCAAATTGAATCTTACGTCAATTAGAAACGTCATCCCGCCGAGATCGGGCGTGGCAATTTTTCCGGGCAAGGGCAGAAATTTGCTAATGAAGGCCTAAATTCAGGGCTGAGTCTTGGTCTCCACAAAGCAAAAGCGGGTGAGGACACCCGCGGCCCCAGGGATGCCCGGAAAGTTCGCCACGCACGTCGTAATCGCCCCACGCGCAACAGAATCAACCACACCAAATGCCGCGTTTCGCTAACCCGGCGGTCTACCGCACAATTACGTGGCGACCGCCCCACCGGCACCTGCCGCCGCAGGTTCCACCTGCCTTGGCACGCCCGTAAACCGCAACGAATCCCCATCGCGGTCAATTTTAACGCTGGCCATCTGCTTATATTCACCGCGCAGAATGGATTCCGACAACGGATCTTCCACAAATTGCTCAATGGCGCGCCGCAAGGGCCTAGCGCCAAAGTCCGGGTTGTATCCCTTCTCAATCAGAAAATCATGGGCCGCCAGCGTAGTTTCCAGCTTGATACCCTGCTCAACGAGTCGTTTGGTAACCTTCTGGATTTCAATGTCAATGATCCGATACAGATCATCTTTGCTCAGCGGCCGGAAGATAATCGTATCATCCAGACGGTTGATAAATTCCGGCCGGAAGAATTTTTCAACTTCCCGCAGCAGACCGCGTTTCATCTGTTCAAAATTCTGATCCAGATCGCGCTTGCCGTAGCCGAAGCCTTGAATGCCGCCGCTCTTTATCAGATCAGCGCCGATATTGCTGGTCATAATCAGCACGATGTTCTTAAAGTCAACCTGCCGACCGACATTATCCGTCAGGCGGCCTTCTTCCATGATCTGCAACAACATGTTGAACACATCCGGATGGGCTTTTTCAATTTCATCCAGCAGCACCACAGCGTAGGGCCGCCGGCGAATGCGTTCCGTAAGCTGACCGCCTTCTTCATAACCGACATACCCCGGAGGCGCGCCAATCAATCGGCTGACATTGTGTTTCTCCATATATTCAGACATATCAATCTGAATGAGAGAAGCCTCATTGCCGAACATGAACTCCGCAATCGCCTTGGACAACAGCGTTTTACCCACGCCCGAAGGCCCCAGGAACAGAAATGTCCCCATCGGACGGTTCGGATCTTTCAACCCGGAACGCGCACGGCGAATTGACCGGGAAACCGCCTTAATCGCGTCATCCTGACTGATCACGCGCCGATGCAGTTCAGATTCCAATTCCAGCAGCCGGGATGCTTCAGCATTTTCCAGCCGCGTCAATGGAACACCTGTCATTCTACTGACCACTTCAGCAACGGTTTCTTCATCGACCACGCCGTCGACTTCCTTGGCCTGCTCACGCCATTTCTTCTGCTCCTCATCCTTTTTGCGGCGCAGAGCTTCCGCCTGATCCCGTAATTCCGCGGCTCGTTCGTAATCCGCATTTTTTACGGCCTCATCTTTTTCCATGGTCAAACGCTCAATCTGTTCTTCCACTTCCGTCAGATTGGGCGGCTTGGTCATGCTTTTGAGTCGAATCCGCGCTCCAGCTTCATCAATAACATCAATAGCCTTATCCGGCAGGCACCGGCCCGTTATGTACCGTGTGGAAAGCTCCACAGCGGACCGCAATGCCTCATCGGTAATCTGCACGCGATGATGGGCTTCATACCGATCCCGCAAACCACGCAGTATCTCCAGAGCCTCTTCCTTGTTGGGTGGCTCCACCATCACCGTCTGGAATCGCCGCTCCAGGGCACTGTCCTTTTCCACATATTTCCGGTATTCATCCAGCGTGGTCGCGCCGATGCACTGAATTTCACCCCGCGCCAGCGACGGCTTAAGCACGTTACTGGCGTCAATGGCCCCCTCCGCACCGCCCGCCCCCACCAGCGTGTGCAGTTCATCAATAAACAGCACCACATTTTTGGCCCGCCGCACTTCATTCATGACCGCTTTGATACGTTCTTCAAATTGTCCGCGGTATTTCGTGCCCGCCACCATCATGGCCAGGTCCAGCACCACAATTCGTTTGTCCACCAGAATTTCCGGTACATCGTTTCCGATAATTTTCTGGGCCAGCCCCTCAACAATCGCTGTTTTCCCAACGCCCGCTTCACCCAGCAGAACCGGATTGTTCTTGGTCCGCCGACAAAGAATCTGAATAACCCGTTCGATTTCATTATTACGCCCAATCACCGGATCCAGCGTCCCTTCCCGCGCCAGTTCCGTCAGATCACGCCCAAACGAATCCAACGCCGGCGTGCGGGACTTGGTTTTGCCGCCTTCTTTGCTTTCAGATGAACCTTCACTTTCCACCCCGGCACCCAGCAGGTTCAATACTTCTTCCCGGACTTCTTCCAGTTTCAAGCCCAGATTCATCAGCACCTGCGCAGCTACGCCGTCCCGTTCACGCAGCAGTCCCAACAGCAGATGTTCCGTGCCAACATAATTGTGGCCCAGATTTCGCGCCTCTTCAATCGCATATTCAATCACCTTTTTGGCGCGCGGCGTCTGCGGAAGTTTCCCCATCGTAACCATATCCGGTCCGCTCTTAACAAGCTTTTCAACTTCCAGGCGAACCTTGCGTAAGTCGATATCCAGATTTTTCAGGACCGTCGCACCAACGCCGGAACCTTCCTTAACCAGACCCAGCAAAATATGCTCGGTACCAATGTATTCGTGGTTAAATCTCTGAGCCTCCTGATTGGCCAGAGCCATCACTTTCCGTGCGCGATCTGTAAAACGTTCGTACATAAATACTCCTGGGAGCGCCATCCGCACCATCGGCGGATATCCGCAACCTTGTGAATTCTACGGATAGCAGAGCACTATAATCAAGTACCCAGGCAAGCAAAACCGAAAAATCCGCGTTTCACAACAATTATTATCGGCAATTCTCCGCCATTACGTGAATCCCAAACCTGTACCCCAGGAAGAAGCGATGAGTTAGGAATTGGAAGTTAGAAGGCTTCAGCAGCGATCCCGCTCCTATCTTGCTTAGTAGGCAAACCCGCTGATTCCTTCATCCACTGCACTTACTGTTAAATACTGAACGTACTGATCAATACTTAAATTGGAATCTCGAATCGCACGCCAATGATCATGGATCATGGATCATGGACCACTGACTTTTCCGAAATCAAGAAATATCGATCATTGGCCGTTGAAGCGCAACGCCGCGTCCTCCCCCGCCTCTGTGCCCTCAGTAATCTCTGTGGCTAATCCCCCCTCGTTAATCTGAGTAATCGGCGAAATCTGTGGATCTACGCCGCTCTCACCTGCACTTCCGCCCAGCGAACACGTAAAATACGGAAGTGTTGCGCTTTGTGCTTTTCTCGGCAGGCGAAGACTACCGCGGCCCCCGCTGTATTCTAGGTTCCAGGTTCCAGATTCCAAGCTCCAAGCGCCCTCCGTCGTATGCCAGAACCCAACTTTTTAATTGATGATTTTTACTGCACCAGCTAGGGCTCGAACCTAGGACCCGCTGATTAAGAGTCAGCTGCTCTACCAACTGAGCTACTGGTGCTTCTGAGCCTCTATCCTACTTGCTTTTACACTGTTTTCAAGTCCCCGTTCCAACTCCTGGCAAACCGGGCGTGGCAAACCTCATCCTAATAAAGGTACCTGACACCTTTTCTGCGAGCCCCAACTCGTGACTTCTGCGTGCTCGTGTCCCCCGCAACCGCGCCCGCTACCCCTGATGCCATAATTCCAGCATCAGGCAGGCGAACAGGCGATGGGTGTGATCGCGGTGGGATTGCTGATGTTCTTGCAGCAGCTTCTGCAAAAACCTCTGGCTTTCGGCGGACTGGAAAAATCCCGTTTTGGAAATTAACAGGTCGTGCAGAGGTTCACGCAACTGTTGGCGGAACCATTGGCCGATGGGTAAACCAAAGCCCTGTTTGGAGCGCCGGGATATGGCTGGTGGAAGTAGGTCGGGGAAACTGTTTTTGAGTGCCAGCTTTCCGCTGCGGTAATTCAGCAGTTCTGCCGTGGGTATGGCGGCGGCGCAGGCTGTCACATGGTGATCGAAAAATGGGCTGCGAACTTCCAGAGCGTTGGCCATGGACGCGCTATCCACTTTCCACAGGACATCGCCCGGTAAATAATGCCGCTGATCAAGCTGCATGGCACCGCGCGCCGCATCAGATAACTTTTCCCGCGCGGCGGGCCACGCTAACAGGAAATCATCCTCCGAAAGTCCCGGCAGCAACGTGTGAATATCCGTTGGGAAAAATAGTCTGGTTAATGCGGCGTAGCGTAGCGGCCAGGAGGTTTGCTGGCTTGCGGCAGCGAACCGGCGTGTGCGTGGTTGCGGATTTACAAGCATCGCGGCATTCGCCAGAACCCGTGATAACCGGGGTGCCGCGGTAATGAGTTGTAAGGCGCGATAGCGGTCATACCCGCCAAAAAGCTCATCCCCGCCGTCACCACTGATGGCGCAGGGGGCGACCATGCGGGCGCAATTCGCCAGATAGTACGTAGGCAAAATAGAGGAATCGGCAAAGGGCTGACCCAGCGTATAACGCATCAGCCATTGCAGAGTCTGCATAACATCGGCACCGGCGCTTACCTGAAAGGTGTGATGCTGCGAGCCAATATGGCGGGCGGCGATCTGGGCAAAATAGGTTTCATCAAAGGCCGCCTCGGCAAAGCCGATACTGATGGTATTAATGCGTTCTAGGCCAATCCTCGCGGCGTGGCGTTGCATAAGTCCGGCGATGATCGTCGAATCAATTCCACCCGAAAGAAAACACGCCATGGGAACATCAGCGTGCATTTGGGAAGCAACCGCGGCGCTGATAACCGCTGAAATATCCGCACCGTCCGCTGCCGGCGCATTTGCCGCCGACACAGTCGGCAGCCAATAATATTGCCGGTGGCGTAGATCCTGGCGGGCGGTTAAACATTCCCCGGGGGATAATTGAAAAATGCTGTCATAAATGGTAAATGGCGGCGGCAGGTAGCCATGCGCCAGGTACCCCGCCACGGACCGCGTTGATACCACGGCCCGGGCACCCAGCGCCCGCAGCGCGGGAAGTGTGCTGGCGAAATAAAGCCCATTGTCCGTCGATTGATAAAACAGCGGCTTTTGCCCCATACGATCACGGGCTAAAAACAGCGTCCGGCTGCGGGTGTCCCAAAGGGCGAAGGCGAACATGCCGGTCAATTTTTCCAGCATGGCTGAATTCCATTGTTCCCAGCCATGCACCAGAACTTCCGTATCGCTGTGATCACTGGCAAAGCTGTGCCCCAATTGTTTTAATTGCGACCGCAAGTCCCGATGATTGTAAATTTCGCCGTTGAAAACCACCTGCACTCTCTGATCTTCATTGCCCATCGGTTGTCTGCCGCCGGCGATGTCAACAATGCTTAAGCGGCGGTGCAATAAAGCGCAGGCGGGGTTGTGGGGGTCGCGCCAGCGGCCGGTGCCGTCCGGGCCGCGATGAGCGAGAAGTTGGTCAACAGTATCAAGTGTGGCGTCAGAAATGGCGGACTTGTCAGCGGGGGAATTCCATTGAATAATTCCGGCAAAACCACACATGGCCAGAACTCACTGTGTCAAAGGTTCAAGAACACCATTGCGGCAGCTAAGGGTAATGGAGCGATGCGCGGTCAGACATTCCAGCAACGCTTTTCCAAGGCATTCATGCCGCCATCCGCCGGCAAGTTTATGATTGGTCAGAGGTTTGCCGGCTCGCAGCAGATGCGCGAACTCCAGTACGTCGGTTTGAGAAGCGACCAGAGCGGTGCTGACATGGTTAGCAAGGCAAATGGTTTGGGCCAGCGCCCAGGCGGTTTCGCCAAACACGCGAGCATCCGGGGATTCGTCGATTTCATCGGCGGCGGGTGGAAAGGCGGATTCGGGTTGATTTTTCAGGCGCGCAATAAGCGACACAATAAATTCCGCATAGGTGGCTAATTCACGCGACGGGAAATCTTTAATGTTATTAAGGCTTGAGGCTCTGGATGGCAATTGTTTGGCGATGTCCCGCAGGACGTTATCCGGCAGCATGGTGCGGGCAGGTAAATCATGTTCGAAAGCCAATTGTTCACGCCAGGCACATAGTTCACGCAGTGCGGCCAACTGCAGCGGATTCATACTGCGGGGTGCCTTAAGTTTCAGATACGCCAACTGCGGATCATTGGGCCGCACCGCGGCATCGCAGCGTTCCTCGCACGCCGCCGTGGCCCAGGCGTGGCGCTTGTGGGAAGACAGGCGTTGCGAAAGGGCCGCGTAAATAGCGGATAGATATTTGACATCATCAATGGCGTATTCATGTTGAGCCGGTGACAGCGGACGGCGGTCCCAGGCACTGTAGGTGTGGGCTTTGGCCAACGTTACGCCGCAGAAATACTCAACGAGTCGGGCATAAGAAAGCGGGTAGCCCAGGCCGACCAATCCAGCCAGGACCTGCGTATCCATGACGTTGGCGGGCCGGGCACCGGCGCGCTGTGCGAGGATGGCCAAATCCTGCTCGCCGGCGTGACAAATTTTTACAACGGCTGGATCGGTCATAAGCGCAAGTAAAGGGGAAAGATCGTCGATGGCCATAGGATCAACAAGGTGCACCTGATCTCCGATGGAAATCTGGATCAGGCAGAGGATGGGGATATACGAGGTTTCGCCGATAAACTCGGTATCAATGCCGAAAGCCGCCGCGGTTTTCAGTTGCTCACATAAAGCCTGAAGTTCCGGCCCGCTGGAGAGCAGCATTCCGTGAGGCGATTCATGTCGGGCTGATTTCACATTGTGCATATCACGTATTCTGCGGGCAGAAGCGATTTCCGGCAAGTCCGACGGCGGTATGCCGCAAATAGAGCGACCAGTGGAGGAAGTGGCCATGCGGAAGCGGGGATTGCCCGAGCAAGTCGCGTTACATCCATCGGGGTGGTAGTATTATTTGGGCACTATGAAGGGCGTAGAAGTTGGAACGGTTGGGCAGCGCTTTGCTTTTACAGGGTTCAGAATGCCGGATATGAAATTCTGGAGCCGGGTCATGGTAAAGGTGTAGGGATGATTTATGGTGTACGGATTTGCCAAGCGGATCTGCGTATTAGGCACCTTGCTTGCATCCCCCCTGCCGGCGCTGTGGGCCGGCGCTGCCCCGGCCGCGTCGACAAAAAACAATAACCCACGAACTCGAACTGCGAACATACAACAACTCCAACGGGAAATAGACTCACTGCAACAAGAGGTGGCCACTCTTAAGACGCAGCAGAAAAAGCAGTGGGACAGTCGCTTCACCACGCATCAGGTACACGCGATTGTGGAATCGGTACTCAACAACGCGCAGCGCAAGGCTCAAGTGCTGCAACGGCAGGCCACCGCCGGCTACGATCATGGCTTTTTCATTGCCGCACCCGACAACCTATTTCGCCTGAGGATTCGCGGCTATATTCAGGCGGGATATACGTTTGCCAGTAGTACGGCAGGCAACGCCCAGAACATGAATGTCAATGGCAATCCAATTGGACCGCCGGCCGTGGGCGACACGAGTAAATTGACGTTGCGTCGGGCGCGGCTTATTTTTTCGGGGTATATTGTTCAGTCGCAGCTTATCTATGAAATATCCGGAGATTTCGCGGGAGCCACGAATACCAATGGCTATTTCCAGCTTAAAACTACCTATGGCGGTTACCGCTTTGATAAAGCGTTGGTGTTCCGAGCGGGCGTATTGCGTGTGCCTTTTACTTTTTTAAGTGACTATCCAGTCACGGGAGATGACTTTGGTGCCTACCCCCTGCTGTCCGTACCATTTAATGCCGAGCGTTCCATGGGACTGGATTTATCAGGCCGCCTTGCCGGGGGGCATTTCAGCTACGACATGCAGATCAACAATGGCTCGAAAGCCAGCAGCACCTCGACGGCGGTGGACAATCGTTTCGGCTACTACGTGCGCGCGCAGTGGTCGGATAAGCGCGTGCTTAATTTCGACAGGGAAGCGGACTTTCGCCTGCGGCGACATTTAGCCTGGATGCTGGGCGTGGGGCTGGGGTATGAGGAACAAAATTCCACGTCCACCGCGTTTCCCGCCCCACAGACAACATTAACCCTGCCCGGTCTGGCCACACCGGATGGCGCGGGTTACTACCCCAGTATTCCGGCCAATGGTGCCATTTACCGCGCTACCACGGATCTCCACATTAAATATGAAGGCCTTGACGCCAGCACGACCGCATTTTTCCAGCAATATAATGACCGACCTCCGGCGGGAGCATCCACCGACAGCTTTGCAACCGCGTTTGGACGCCGAAGTCTTTTTGAGTTCGCTTATTACGGAGAGATGGGATATTTTCTGGTGCCACGCCGCTGGCAGATCATCGGACGCGCCGGAGAATTACTGACGGAATCAGGGAACAGACAAATGATGGAATATGGCCTGGGGCTGAATTATTATTTATATGGCAGCAACGCCCGCTTCCAAACCGCGATTATCTATATCCCTGATGCCGCGGCGCTTTCGAGCAGCAATACGAACATTGTCAGCAACGCGCAGAACCTGGTATCTTTTGTGCAGTTCCAACTTAAGTTTTAACCTCCGGCCAGGGCACGTTGATGTAACGGGGGCCGGGGGCTTTGCGGGACATGATGGCCAGGGCCATGATGGCGGCAAGATAGGGCAGCATTTGAAAAAACTGGAAGGGCACATGCGTCAGGGCGTGCAGGGCGGCGTTTTGAGAGGTGTATCGCGCGGTCTGCAGGGTTTGCTGGAGGCTGTTAATTAAACCGAAAAACAGACATCCGCCGATGAGGCCGGGCAATTTCCAGCGACCAAAAATAACCAGCGCTAAAACCACGAACCCTTCGCCACCGGTCATATCCGAAGCGAAAGCGTGCGTTTGCATAATGCTTAAATATGCCCCGGCCGCTCCCGAACACGCCCCCGCAAACAGCAAGCACAGAGACCGTCCCAGTCGCACCCGCACACCCGCGGCGTGGCAAGCCTCCGGGGCGTCACCTAATGCGCGGATAATTAATCCCAGGCGCGTGCGACGCAGCACCCACCATATCACAACACATAGACCTATCGTTATATAACACAAAGCATACTGGTCAAAAAGCACCGGCCCCAGATAGGCAATATCATGCAGCACAGGTATGGGCACGGCGGAAAAGCCGCTGCCGCGCGGCAAGGCGGTAGAAAAGCCGAGATTTTCCCGCCAGTTCTGATACATCATCCAGATCATGCCGCTTAAACCCACGCCCAGAAGGTCCATGGCCGTACCAGCGACAATCTGGTCGGCCCTGCCCCATACGCTGGTGGCGGCGAATATCACGGCCATGACCATCCCCGCCGCCATGGCCGCCAACAATCCGACTGTTCCGTGACCGCTTACACCGGTGACGGTGTATGCCGCAATGCAACCCATCAGCATGGTGCCTTCAATGCCGATGTTGATAACGCCGGATAATTCTCCGACGAGTTCACCGACACCGGCGAGAATCATAGGCGTGGCGGCAGTGACGGCCTGACGTGATAAGAATGTGAGCATATTTTGCGCAGGGGTCATAGCGTGGACTCCCGCATTGGAGGCGTTGATGGCTCTGCCGCGTACCGGCCAGCACGGCGGGCGCGGCGTAAAGATAATCCGGCCAGCACCAGCATGACCAGAATTACCACAGCTTTAATAACGTTGGCCATGTCATGCGGCAGCGCCAAAGAGCTTTCCTCCACGCGAAACGCGCCGGTATCCAGGAAGCCAAAAAATAGGGCGGAGAGAATAATTCCCAGCGGATTCAGGCGTCCTAAAAGCGCCACAGCTATGCCGGCATAGCCATAATTGCCCATGTGAGCCGTCATGAAATGCACCTGTCCCAGAAGTTGAATGGCACCGCCGAGGCCCGCGCAGGCCCCGCTGATGAACATAATTTGAAATTGCCGAATTGTTACGGGCATTTTCATGGCTTTTGCGGTACCGGGATTCAACCCCACCACGCGTGCTTCAAAACCGAAGAGGTTATATTCTTGCAACACCCATAGCAGAATAGCCAATACCAGAGCCAAAATAATGCCGATGTGAAAATCCGTGTAGGGAACAAACAGGGGCAGCCAATATTTCCCCGCAACCTCAGGACTTTGCGCTGCGGCGGTTCCCACAGCCTGCAACGGCCCCTGCAAAGCCGCCTGGGCCAGATACAGGGCGACAAAATTGAGGAGAATTGTCGATAGCACCACAGGTACGGATCTATAGCGTTCAAGGTATTGCGCGATAAGGCCCCACAGCCCCCCCGCCACCGCCCCACCGATCAAGGCGGTTGGAATCACCAGCTCCGCCTGATGAAAAATCATCATACGGGTACTTAAGGCAACGGCCACCAAGGCTCCGAGAAGGAATTGTCCCTGTGCTCCAATATTTAATACGCCGGCGCGAAAGGCGACTCCCGCCGCCAGACCGGTCAGGAGTAACGGGCAGGCATCAGCGCAGGAACTGCTTAAGGCGTACCAGCTTCCCGCAGCCCCGCGGAGCCATAAATCCGCAAGGTGTATTGGTGGATATCCCAATAGCGCCCCGGCCCCGATCGCTAGAGCCAATACCGCCGCACACACCAGTGCCGCCAGCGCTACAGCGCTTACAGCATTCCAGATGTTGGCGAGAAATCGCTTGATCATCACATTCCTCCGAGCATCAAGCGGCCAATCTGCGCCGGGGTAGTATCGGGCCATGCGGTGATGGTCAATGTTCCGCGGTGGATGACAGCAACGCGATCACTGATTGAAAGCAATTCATCGAGATCGCCATGAATCAGGATAATGGCCGCGCCTCGCTCCCGGGCCTCAAGCAACTGCCGCAGCACAAACGCCGTTGCGCCAACATCCAGCCCGCGGGTTGGATTGACGGCCAAAATCAATTCCGGCTGCTGCGATAATTCCCGGGCCAGAACAATTTTCTGTTGATTGCCCCCGGAAAGCGTGGCTACGGCATCCTCCAACCGGCGGCAGCGAATGTCATACTGCCGCACCAGATCAGCGGAATGCTTTCGCCAGGCACCGAAGCGGCAAAAACGCCAGCGGGCAAATGGGCGTTGACGGTAACTGCGCAACAACAAATTGGAAACAATCGGCAGCGGCAGCACGAGCGCTTCTTTATGCCGATCTTCCGGAATATAGCCCAAGCGGATGGGGACGTTGCCATGGCCGCCGCTGCGGTGGACAATTCGTCCGGCAGTGGGATTTACCGCCCCGGAAATCAGAGCGGCCAACGCGCTTTGGCCGTTGCCATCCACGCCGGCTATGCCCAAAATTTCATAGGGACGCACGGTCATATTGATTTGCTTTAACACCGGCGGCCCGCGTTTTTTAGCGCGATACTCCACATCCACAAGTTCCAGCATCGGCGGGGTTTCAGTGTGGCCGGCCAGTTGCGTCAGTCGCGGGACATCCACTTTGGCCCCGACCATTTTTTCCGCAATCTGATCCACGGACAAATCCGCAGTCGTACCGGAATAGACCAGCTTCCCCCGCCGCAAGATGGAAATCGTGCGGCATATTCGCACGGCTTCAAGGAGCTTATGGCTGATAAATAATACGGTCATTCCCGCACGTGTCAGCCCCGCGACGGCCAAGGCCAGTTCGTCCACTTCCGCCGGCGTCAAAGCTGCGGTGGGTTCATCCAGAATAAGAATTTTACCACCGCCGCAAAGTGCTTTAATAATCTCGACGCGTTGTTGACGCCCCACTGCCAGGCTCCCAACGGGCACATCAAGATCCAGCGGCCAGTTTAATTCTCGACACCAGTAATTAATATCTCGCAACAATCTGCGGGGGCTGCGGGAAAAAAGGGATTTACCGACGGCCAGGACAAGGTTGTCCAGCACACTTTGATTCTCTACAAGCTTAAAGTGTTGATGCACCATCCCGATGCCCTGTGCGCGACCGGCGCGCACGGACCCCAGAGGTACCGGGTCACCCATGACTTCCACGCGCCCTGAATCCGGGCGCAGGAGGCCCGCAATGATATTCATGAGCGTTGTTTTACCGGCCCCATTCTCGCCAAGAATGCCATGCACGCCGCCCGCCGCCACTTCCAGCGTCACATCCTCCAACGCCGAGACACCTCTGAAAGTTTTGGAAATACCGGTAAGTTTTAAGGCCAAAGGTGTTGCGGCCATCAAAGTCCTCCTTTCCGGAGGCAGCGCCGCTTTAACGTGTTATTATGATCCGTCATAGATGATACATTCCGTTTAGCAATTTTTATGAACGGCGCGTGAGTGCCGGGCGGGCGCATTAGTCGCGCGGCCACTCCTGCGGTCATCCCGCAACATGCACTTTACCGGTTAGTAATTCCCGCACCGCTCGGGTCAGGGCTTGCCGCATGGCGGGGGTAATAACCGACCCGATAAGCTTGGGATTTAATACCACAATGCACACACCATTTTGCAGGTTTTCCGGAGCAACGCCCGGCTTAAAAGTTCCGCGTTGCACCTGCCGGGCCACGCGGAGAAATGCCCGGTCCAGGCGGATAACCGCACTGGCCGGAGTATAACGGGAACAGGTGGGATTATTATTCTGATCGCTGTTGGACCCGAACACGTAGACTGGACCATGGCCGGATTTGTTGGCTTGTGCGACGGCCTCAAACACACCCCGGCTGGCCGCATCAACATTCTGATAAATCACATCAATCCCCTGCTGGATAAAGGCCTGTGCCTGACTTTTAGACAATGCCGGTTGGTCCCAACTGGTGTAGGCAGCAGCGATTTTAATGTTGCGATTCACACTTCTGGCCCCGGCCGCGAATCCACGATAACACGCCACAACCGACGGAATGGCTTCGCCACCGATAAAACCGATTTTTCCGGTTTTACTTAACATGGCCGCCAGAATTCCCAGTTGGTAGGAGGGCTGCGCGAGATCAAAATTCAGCGTCAGCACCCCGGGCTTGGTGGTGTCGGCACCGCTGACGGCAAATTTTGTTTTACCCCCCATCGCTGCCACTTGCGTGGCCGGGATGAGAAATTCATAGCCGTGACCGATGATGAGATTGTATCCCCGCATGGCGTAAGAACGCATTACATCCACCGCCCGCACGGGGGAAATATGTTCCAGAATTGATACATGGGCATGCAGTTTTTTCTTCACGACCAGAATCGCATCCTTCCCTTCCTGATTCCAACCGCCATCGGTCACACTGCCGGAGCAAATTAAGGCGATGCGTAACGGCCCTTTTATCGCAGCAGCTTTAATCCCGGCAGCGCCGGAGAATATCAACAGACACAATGCCAGTATGGCGACGAATACATGTACGTGGCGATGGGGCAGGCTTTTCATCACGCGTTCTCCGAGGACACGCCGCAGCAGACGCTAAGATCAAACGATAACGGGTAACCGCGGCAGCTATTTCTATAAAGCATTATGAACTCTATAAACACAAAAAGCCATGGCAACGCGGGAATAAATTAAAGGCCAAAGAGACAACAGAAAAAACCGGGGGACAGGAAGCAGCAGATTAATCAAACGGCGGTAAAAAAAGCATAAAAATTATATTCCTTGACTGGGAACCCACCCGCGCTATGATAGGTATAGAGCTGCGGGGCAATTTGTAGAAACGCGGAACGGGTGTGATATGACACAACGTAGCGAGACACTTGCCTATGTTCACAATGCCCTGCGTATGGATATGCCGGGGTATGCGGCTTTAGTTGAACTGGCTTTGGATTTGCGGTGGAGTTGGAACCGGGCGGCGGATGGCATCTGGCGGCAACTTGAACCGGAATTGTGGGCGGAAACGCGCAACCCGTGGCTGGTTCTCCAGACGGTTTCACCGGCCAAGCTCCAAAGTCTTCTGGAGAACAAAGACTTTTGCACGGAGGTTGAGGCGTTACTGAGAAACCAAAAGCTGCCGGCGGATGGCCCAACATGGTTCACGCGGGAGCATCCTGGTGCACCCTTGACGTGCGTGGCGTACTTCAGCATGGAATTCATGTTAAGTGAGGCGCTGCCGATCTATTCCGGTGGCTTGGGGAATGTGGCTGGCGATCAACTTAAATCCGCCAGTGATCTGGGTGTGCCGGTCGTGGCCGTGGGTTTGTTGTATCAGCAGGGATATTTCCGTCAGCATATTGATCGCGATGGCAACCAGCAGGCCTTGTATCCGTATAATGATCCCGGCCAATTGCCGATTACGCCGTTGCGGGATGCGAACGGGGAATGGTTGCGTCTGGAAATCGCGCTTCCTGGATATGCCATGTGGGTGCGGGCTTGGCAGGTGCAGGTGGGACAGAGAAAACTTTATCTTCTGGACAGCAATGATCCCGCGAATTATCCCGTTCATCGCGGCATCACCAGTGAACTTTATGGGGGCGGTCCGGAATTGCGGCTTCAGCAGGAAATACTTCTGGGAGTCGGGGGCTGGAGATTGTTGGAAGCTTTGGGATTAAAGCCGGAGGTATGCCACCTCAATGAAGGCCACGCCGCATTTGCCATTTTAGAGCGGGCGCGGAGTTTTAAGGAAAAAACCGGATTATCTTTCGAAGACGCTTTAGCTGTTACGCGGGCGGGTAATGTATTTACCACGCATACCGCGGTGGCGGCGGGGTTTGACCGTTTTTCAGCGACCCTGATTAATCAATATCTGGGGCGTTATGCCACAGAGAAGCTTGGCATATCCGTGGGCGATCTATTGGCCTTGGGGCGGCACGATGCGGCGGATAGCAACGAGCCATTTAATATGGCGTATCTGGCCATGCGGGGCAGCGGTGCGGCCAACGGCGTAAGCCGCCTGCATGGGCAGGTGAGCCGGGCACTGTTTTCATCCCTGTTCCCACGTTGGCCCATTGATGAAGTGCCCATAGGGCATGTCACCAATGGCGTTCATGTGCCAACGTGGCAATCGGCGGCTGCGGAGGAACTCTGGACAAAAGAGTGTGGAGCGGACTGCTGGTTGCATAAGCCGGATGTTTTGACGCAAAAGCTACAGAAGTTACCCGATGCCCGACTGTGGGAATTACGTACCAACGGGCGAAATACGCTGATTGATGAGGTGCGCGTCCGTCTTGCACGGCAACTGGCGGCCTCGGGCAGTTTAAATCAGGAGGTGCAGGCGGCAGGGCATTTGTTGGATCCCAATGTGCTGACACTGGGGTTTGCTCGGCGGTTTGCCACGTATAAACGGCCGAATCTGCTGCTACATGATCCGGAAAGGCTGGTCCGCATTTTAACTCATGCGCAGCATCCGGTTCAGTTAATTATTGCCGGAAAGGCTCATCCCGCGGATTGGGCCGGGCAGCAATCAATTCGACAGTGGATTGGCTTTATGCGCCGCCCGGATGTGCGGCCACACGCCGCATTCTTATATGATTATGATATGAGTCTGGCGCAGCGCCTTGCGCGGGGTGTGGACGTATGGATCAATACCCCGCGACGACCATGGGAAGCCTCGGGCACCAGTGGCATGAAGATACTGGCCAACGGCGGATTGAATCTTTCAGAACTTGACGGATGGTGGGCGGAAGCGTTCTGTCCTGAAGTGGGCTGGGCTTTGGGAGATGGTAAGGAGCATGGCGATGATCCGGGCTGGGACGCCCAGGAGGCCAACGCGCTTTATGACCTGTTGGAACAGCAAATCATTCCGACATTTTATGCGCGCGATGCCGCCGGTGTTCCCACGGCATGGGTTGCGCACCTGCGCGCCAGCATGGCGCACCTCACGCCGCAATTCTGCTGCAACCGCACGGTGCGGGAGTATACGGCACTTTATTATCTGCCGGCGGCCCAGGATTATCTGGCCCGGGCCGCCCAGCATGGAGCCAAAGGTGCGGAAATTCGCAAGGTGCTAGGGATATTAAACGAGAAATGGGGCAGTTTGCGATTTGGCGATGTACATAGCAGTTCCAGCGGCGAAGGGCATATATTTGATGCCCATGTTTATCTTAATGGCCTGGACCCTGCGATGGTGCGTGTGGAACTTTTTGCCAATGGCGTGAACGGAGGCGGCGTGGTTCGGGAGGAAATGAAGCTGACGGGAAAGCTCACTGGCGCAGCGGGTGGCTACGCCTATCATGCGCAACTCTCTGCCGCACGACCGGCGGCCGACTATACCGCACGCATTATTCCGAACATACCCGGCTTGACGGTGCCGATGGAATCGCGGCATATTGTCTGGCAGAAGTAGGTAGGCAAAACGATGAGCCACAGACTGAAAGCGAAATGAGTCGATGCCGCAACAGCACAACAAAATTTCCGGAAAAGCCAACGCACGGGCCATGCACGCGGTGATCAAACCCGATCAGCCGCGCCTGATTCTGACTGTGAACGCGGGATCTTCCAGTATCAAGTTCGCACTGTTTGAAGCCACTGGAAAACCAAGGCGGGTGATAAGTGGGACCATTGACCGTGTGGGCCAGAGCGGCACGCGTTTTATAACCCATGATTCACAGGGCCGGCAGCAGATCAGCCGCAGCATAAATACGCAGGATCATGGTTCTGCGGGGGAATTTTTGCTGGATTTTCTCGGGGCACAGAAGGAATTTGGTGATGTGCGGGCTATCGGGCATCGGGTGGTGCATGGGATGGGCTATTCGAAGCCGCAGCGCGTCACTGCCGCGCTTTTGGCCAAACTACACCGTATTGCAACTTATGATCCTGATCACTTGCCGGGGGAAATTCAACTTATTCGGCGCTTTCGCGAATGGCATCCGAAACTTCCTCAGGTTGCCTGCTTTGACACTGCGTTTCACCGCACCATGCCGCTGATCGCGCAAGTGTTACCGATTCCCCGGCGTTATGCGGCAAAAGGCTTGCGCCGCTATGGGTTTCATGGCTTATCCTATGCGTTTTTGATGGAAGAATTGCGGCGGCTGGGAGACTCCGCCGCTGAAAAAGGCCGGGTGATTCTGGCACATCTGGGAAATGGTGCCAGTTTAGTGGCCGTTCGCGATGGAAAAAGCATCGATACCAGCATGGGCTTTACTCCCGCCGCCGGTTTGATGATGAGCACCCGTTGCGGAGATTTAGACCCGGGGGTTTTTAGTTACCTGTCGCGCACGCAAGGTATGACGGCGGCGCACTTTGAAAATATGGTGAATCATGAATCAGGACTGCTGGGCGTTTCGGCCGTAAGCCCTGATGTGCGTGACCTGTTAACGAAACGCGCCACCGACAAGCGGTGCGCTTTGGCAATCGACATGTTCTGCTATCAAGCCAGAAAGTGGATCGGCTCTTTTGCCGCGGCATTAGGCGGTGTGGATACGCTGGTGTTTGCCGGCGGTATTGGTGAAAACGCACCGGTGATCCGCCAGAATATCTGCCGGGATTTGGGATTCCTGGGTATCCGAATTAATTCCGCGGCTAACGCCCGGAACGCCCCGGTTATTTCAGTTCCGGGGGCTGCGGTAACTGTACGCGTTATACCTACCGACGAAGAGCTGATGATCGCGCGGTCGGTACTCGGTTTGCTTAAAATAAAAATGAAAGGAACGTAACGTATGGCCACGACAACACTCAGTAAGGAAATGCTCGCCAAACTCGATGCGTATTGGCGGGCCGGCAATTATCTCTCGGTAGGACAGATTTATCTTTATGATAATCCGTTATTAAAACAACCATTGAAACTCGAACATATTAAACCGATGTTGCTGGGCCATTGGGGTACAACACCGGGACAAAATTTCATTTACACGCACTTGAACCGCGTGATCAACAAATACGATCTGGACATGATTTATCTCTCGGGTCCCGGCCACGGAGGACCGGCGGTGGTGGGAAATGTTTATCTGGAGGGAACTTACAGCGAGATATACCCCAATATCAGCCAGGATGAGGCGGGAATGAAAAAGCTTTTCAAGCAGTTTTCCTTCCCCGGTGGCATTCCCAGCCACGCGGCACCCGAAACGCCGGGGTCCATCCATGAGGGTGGTGAATTAGGCTATAGCATCAGCCACGCCTTTGGAGCGGTGTTTGATAACCCGGATCTGATTGCCGCCTGTGTGGTGGGTGACGGCGAAGCGGAAACCGGTCCTTTGGCGACAAGCTGGCATTCCAATAAATTTCTCGATGCCAGGACGGATGGCGCGGTGTTGCCGATTCTGCATCTTAATGGATACAAAATTTCCAATCCCACGGTACTGGCCCGCATTGAACATGAGGAATTGGAACAGTTATTGCGCGGTTATGGATGGGACCCGCGTTTTGTTGAAGGCCGCGAGCCGGCACTTATGCATGAAGCCATGGCAACAGCATTGGATTCGGCCATAGAACGTATCCGCCAAATTCAACAGGAGGCCCGCACGCAAGGCAATACGATGCGGCCGCGGTGGCCGATGATTGTGCTGCGGTCTCCCAAGGGCTGGACCGGGCCACGGGTTATTGACGGTTTGCCAGTGGAAGGGACGTTCCGTGCGCATCAGGTGCCCTTGTCTGATCCGGCGAAAAATCCTGAGCATCTCAAAATGCTGGAAGCGTGGATGAAAAGCTACCATCCGGAAGAACTCTTTGATGACCAGGGCCGCCTCAGGGCGGGCATAGCGGATCTGGCACCCAAGGGCCAGCGGCGTATGGGAGCCAACCGTCATGCCAACGGCGGCAAGTTGCTGCGGGACTTGCGAATGCCGGACTTCCGGGACTATGCCGTGACGGTTACGCAGCCCGGCGTTATGGGCATTGGGGACACGCATGTCTTGGGGCCATTTTTGCGCGATGTGGCAAAACTTAATAGCGCACCACGGAATTTTCGACTCTTTGGCCCGGACGAAACGCTTTCCAATGGGTTGGGGGCCATTTTTGAACATACCAACCGCCAATGGGATGCACGCACCGTGCCCAATGATGAATTTCTGGCGACATCAGGCGGCGTGCTGGATTCCATGCTCAGCGAACATCAATGTGAAGGCTGGCTGGAAGGGTATCTGCTGACCGGACGACATGGCGTTTTCAATTGCTATGAAGCGTTCATTCATGTTGTTGCCTCTATGTTTAATCAACATGCCAAGTGGCTGGAGGTCACCGATAACCTGCCATGGAGGGCGGATATTGCATCATTGAATTATCTGTTGTCATCCCATGTGTGGCGGCAGGATCATAACGGCTTTACGCATCAGGATCCGGGCTTTCTGGATGTGGTGGTGAATAAAAGCCCGGATGTGGTGCGGGTTTATTTGCCGCCCGACGCCAACTGTCTGCTTTCCGTGATGGACCACTGCCTGCGCAGCAGACAGTATGTGAACGTGATCGTGGCTGGGAAGCATCCGTCGCCGCAGTGGCTGTCCATGGATGCAGCGGCGATTCATTGCGAAGAGGGAATTGGTATCTGGAAATGGGCGGGCAATGACGACCGCGTTGATCCGGACGTGGTTATGGCCTGCGCCGGTGATGTGCCGACATTGGAAATACTGGCGGCGGTATCCATTCTGCGGCATGAATTGCCGGACCTGAAAATCCGGGTGGTTAATGTGGTGGACTTGATGAAGCTTCAGCCGGCAAGTGAACACCCACATGGTTTAACTGATTTGGATTTTGATTCTCTATTCACAAAGGATAAACCGGTGATCTTCGCGTTTCACGCCTATCCCTGGTTGATTCATCGATTGACGTACCGCCGTAACAATCATCGCAACATTCACGTTCGCGGCTATAAGGAAAAAGGCACTATCACCACGCCATTTGATATGACAGTGCTCAATGATATGGACCGATTTCATCTGGTACAGGATGTGGTTGATCGCGTGCCAAAAGCGGGCACACGGGCGGCCTATCTTAAGCAGATGGTGCGCGATAAGCTCATTGAACACAAGCGGTATATTCAACAGCATGGCCAAGACCTGCCTGAAATTCGCAACTGGAAGTGGAGCGGTGCGTAGGAGTCTGCCAGAATAATCGCCGGATGACGATCCAGGCGAGCCGGGATGATTTTGGCCCACATCAAGAAGCGGCGATGATGGCGTACCTCAAGGAGATGATACTCCGAAAGGAACTGTAGCGTTGGAGTGTACGGTTATGGATATTGGTGTATTGATTTTCCCCGGTGTTGATCAGTTGGATTTTACCGGACCATTTGAGATTTTATCGCGTGTACCGGGAGCGAACGTCCATATTCTATGGAAAACACGCGAACCAATACAGGATGTTCACGGCCTGATTCTCACTGCCACGATGACGCTTTCGTCGTGCCCGAAGCTTGATGTGCTGGTAATTCCCGGCGGGCCAGGGCAGGAAGAGATCATGGATGATTTGGAGATCATTAATTTTATTAAACATCGGGCGATGCAGGCCAAGATTGTACTTTCAATCTGCACGGGAGCGTTGCTATGCGGAGCCGCGGGATTACTTATCGGCAAACCTGCTACCACGCACTGGGCATCATTGGCTCTGCTGACATTGTTTGGTGCCAAGCCACGCAGAAAGCGCGTGGTCATCAGTGGCGGGCTTATTTCCTGTGCGGGCGTGACATCCGGGATTGATGGTGCGTTGGTGGCGGTCGCCCGTTTGGTGGGGGATAAAAATGCGAAGATGATTCAATTGGCCGTTGAGTATGCTCCGGAGCCACCATTCAAGTGCGGTGACATTGATAAAGCGCCCCGCGGCATCAGCGCGCCCGTGCGAAGAGCGTTTGCGAGGATCTCGGCCCAACGATTGAAGACCGCACGGCGAATCAGCGAAAGTCTGCAATGCACTACGCAGAAGAAAAGCGGACGTCCGGTAAAAGCCCGAAGCGGCGGGAAGTCGAGAAGCGACTAAGATGATTTGACCGGCGGTTCAATGAGTTTGGCGTTTTGCGCCAGCGTGCGTATAAATTCGTGGCGCGTGGGATAATTAATGCCCCATCCCTGGATAAATACCAAGGCCAGTAGAACAGCCATTTGGATCATGCCGTTGCGTTCGGCGGCGGCGTGATAGCGCTGAAATTGCGCCTTGTGCAGGGCGGCATTGGCAGGGTTGGAATCGATATATTGCAAATAGAGTTTATGTTCCCGTCGGACAGCAGGATCCAAACGCAGCATTTGCGAACCCAGTAACATTGCCAGGATCAGCACCCCGGAGAGCCGCAGCCATACCCAAATATTCAGCGCGCTAAGATGAAACGCCATTTGAAACAGCGAACAAAACAGCATCAGGAACAGACACACCAATTGAAAGACGGAAAAAATTTGAAGGATATTGCCAAAAATAAGACCGGCGAGTTCTTTGGATTGATTTAATTTTGGGTTAATGACCGATGCGTGAACCCCGGCGGCGGAAATGGTGTGGAAAATTTCCGGTGCTACGACCGCACCGAGAATCAGCAGGCCGCCGAAATAGATGCAAAGCCCCAGAGAGAACAATACCTGTGTAAAGCGGAATCCTGCCAAGACAGTTTCTCCAAAACCAACGGTATTGTAGCCTATAAAAACAAACCGCGCCAAAACCCATGGTTGTGGCGCGGTTGTTTAATTGTGGGATAGCCATCCGAAGATTAACGATAAAATTCGATGATCAGGCTGGGGTTAATCTGGAAGGGAATTTGCTCCGGCATCGGCAAGGCCACCACTTTAGCCTCCAATTGCGCGGGATTAAAATCCAACCATGCCGGCACCTGATGGCCCGCCATGGATTCCATATTTTCCCGCAGGAGTTTGGCGGTTTTTTCACGAAAGGTGATGGTCATTCCCGGAACCACCTGATAGCTGGCGATATCTACCTTGCTACCATTGACCAGGACGTGGCCATGGGCCACAAGCTGCCGGGCGGCCCAGATGGAGCGTGCCACGCCCAAACGGCGTACGACATTATCCAAACGAGTTTCCAGGACCTGTTGCAACGTTACCGCGGTGTTACCCTTGGCGCTTTTGGCCATGGCCATATAACGCCGGAACTGCTTTTCAAGTACGTTGTAATGGGCCTTCATGCGCTGCTTTTCACGAAGACGGATACCGTATTCCGACAAGCGGCGGCTGCGAAACCCATGCATGCCGGGGGCAACGAACTCGCTTTTGTTATGTTTGGGAAGATCGGCAATAGCCACACCGAGCCGGCGTGACAGACGCACCTTAGGACCTAAATAGCGGGACATGGAAGCTCCTTTCAGCACACAGGCCCAAAACGCCCGCCGGCGTAGCCTGCTGCAATCAAAGCCGGCGTACCGGAATGACAACCCGTCAAACCGGCCTTCTCGGCGGATGTATAGCCCATTAAGGATACGCGGTAAGGGCATGGCGGTCAAGCTGCGTTGTTGAAATTTTTGCTTTGGCCGGTGAGCGGACGGTTTAACTTTGGTGAGGTTGGTAATGTCTGACGGTGAATGGCCAAAAAGCCCAGCGGTTTTAGCCGCTGGGCTTTTTGGTAATCAGGCGTACTTTATTTGCGGGCTTTATGGATCAGCGAGTAACCCGCCGTCGGATAGCCATTCCGCCGATGAGGGCGAGTCCGCCAATTAAAGCCAGAGCACCGCTGCCGGGCAGCGGGGTTGACGCGACGAGCGGCGTGTTTGAAACGACGGACTGAAAGCTTCCACCATAGTTCGATGTAGATCCAGTTGCCTGAATATAAAAGCTGGCTGACACCGTCAGCGAATAGCTCGAATTAGGCGTGATGACAATTTCGTTTTGCCCCAAGGAAACCGGAGTTGATCCGGACGGAGCTGGACTCGGGATGGTGTACGGCGACTTATCCGGGGTCAGAGAATTTGTCTCGCCGAATAAGCTATTGGTGTTGTCCTGGTAGCTGGTTTGAATGACGCTGTCGCTCGATGTCCCAGAAGAATAATCCAGCGAACCACTGGATTGTAAATAGTTTGTTCCCGCGGGATCGTAAGAGAAGCCATCGCCGGATGCCAGAATCTCGATACCGCTGTTCGGAAAACCGGACGCAGACGCGTTGGTAAGGTCGGTAATTCCCAAAGTCAAGTTGGCAGCTTGCGTCGAATTCGAAGCATTGGAGGAGACTGTGATGGCCGACCAAGAAAAACCATCAAAGCTACCGGAAGAGGACGTATACGATGCGTTGCTAGTCGGAGATGTCGGAAGTAATTCCGACTGGCCACCGGCGATGATTTCCAACTGCACGCTCGCACTGGCCATTCCTGCGACAACTAAACCGGCGGATAATCCCGCACCGATACCTAATATTTTCTGCAACTTCATAGTGAAAATCCTGACAAAGCCCTATTTTTAATGGAGATCCTTACATCAAGGCGCTCTCTTTGGTTATGAGTCTACAGTTTATTACATTCATGTCAACAAAATTCGCTAAAAGATTAAAGTTTTTTATGCCTTAATACATTATTTTCGTGTATCTCATGAGATATTAATCGCCCTCAACGGCGATTTCTCGGAAAATAATCGCTGATTCGGCATGCGATCCAAAGTCCCTAATGGCATTGGATATAGCTCCGCCACATTGCGATTTCACGAAATTACGCGCATAAAAATGCCCCGGAGCGGGAGTGGCTCCGAGGCATCAGGGAGAAGGAGAAGCCATGAAATCGTTAATTGCTCTGCTGCACAAACACAAAGCGCTCCGAGCCGTCAGCACCCCGCACATACATGCGTATCCCGGATGACAGACTCACTTTTTTCAACACCGCTTTAAATTCATCCACCGATGTAATTTTATGTCCCTGCACCCGCAGGATGATATCGCCTGGATTTACACCAGCGCCGGCGGCCACGCCGTTGGGGTCCACTTTGCTGACCATTACGCCTTCGGGTTTGGAAAGGTGATATTGCTTGGCTATTTCCGAGCTGACACTGGCCACCGTAACGCCCAAACTCTTGGATTGCACCACGCCAGGCCGTTCACCGGTGGCACCAGCCAACGCCAATTGGCTGATGCTGGCGGGTTGCGTGCCGACGGGAAACGTCAAATTCATCATTTTCCCCCGCCGGAAAATACCCAGCGTGACATCCTTACCCGGACGCGTATCGGCTATCGTATCGCGCAATTGATTCATCGTGCGGACTTTGGCTCCATCAATGGCGGTGATGATATCTCCGGCCTTCAAACCGCCCTTAGCACCAGGAGAATCCGGCCATACCTGCTCGACGAGTACGCCATGGAGATGGTCATAGCCAAAGCTTCTCGCGGTTTTCTGAACGACACTGTGCCGCACATCCGCAATGGTTACACCCAGATATCCCCGCACGACTTTACCGTATTTTTTCAGGGCATGAATAACATATTTGACTTCATTGGAAGGAATGGAAAAGCCGATGCCGTTAAACGAACCGGTGTTCGTGGCGATGGCGGAATTAATACCGACTACCTGCCCTTTGAGGTTCAGCAAGGGGCCGCCGGAATTACCGGGGTTAATGGCGGCATCGGTCTGGAGATAATCAGAATAGGTTAAACCGGCGAGCTTGGGGTCATTTTCCGCAATCACATTTACATTGGTGCGTCCCTTGGCGGAAATAATGCCCTGGGTTGTGGTTTGGGTAAAGCCGAAGGGGGAGCCAATGGCTATAACCCACTGGCCTACGCGCACATGAGACGAATTGCCAAAGGTGAGAAACGGGAGATTATTGGCGGCAATCTTCACTAACGCCAAATCAGACTTGGGGTCTGTACCGATGACTTTTCCCTTAAACCGGCGATGATCCGCCAGCGTGACGGTAATTTTTGTGGCGTCGCTGACAACGTGGTTGTTGGTGACAATATATCCATTGGATGAAATAATGACTCCGCTGCCGGTGCCAAAAATTTTCTCCGGGCCGGGGTTGGAAGGAACCAGCGGAAAAGCTCCGGGCGGCAGCATTTTGCGAAATCCCGGCGGCAACTGCATCGGGCCGCCGGGATTGATGTTCTGGGATTGCGGAATTTCCTTGACGACCTGAATATTAACCACCGCCTTATGATCAGCGTTGTAGACAGCTTCAAAAGCGTCGGAAAGTTGATTGGCAAACGCGGTTACCTTGGGGTTAATAGCCGGCACGCCGGAAGAGGCATCAGCGTGAACGGCATGGGATGAACCAAAAATTCCCATCGCCACAAGGCCAAAGGATGACGCCATCGCCAGCGCCGCGGCCAAGGTTACCAGTTGCGAGGGTTTTCGTGATCCGTACTTCATAAATGCAAACTCCGTAAATTTCCAAACACTTCTCAACGCGGGGCTTTCTTATCGGGTCGGTTTATTATTCCGTTCCCGGTGATTGCCCGTTCACCATATACGTTGCCGCAGGGGGATAAACCCCTACAGGGCAGGCAAAATATTTTTACGGGGGCGGGAAATGATGCGCCAAGAGGGATCAGCGCGGCGCATAAAAAAGCGGCCACGGATGGGTTATCCATGGCCGCAGTTTTCAGAGCGTAAGCACGTGTTGCCAGACATTTCGTCGGCCCTGGCATGGGCTAAGGCCGCTGTCCTTTTTAACGCCCGCTGTAAGGCGAGACAAATACGGAAGGGAAGTCGCTGGTGGACACGGCCGCCGCGTGGCCGTCACAGAACGCCACATTGATGGTGGTGCCATGCCGCACCCACCCCATGTTATTGCCACCTGAGTCACCAACCGGAAGAGGTAATACGTCGGGTGCCAGCGGAATACGATCTCGAATCCAAGGCGTATCCGCGATGGCCTGCAATGAGCAGGGATTCACATTCCCCGAAGCCACCTGCGGCGCGCCGGTGTCAAAGAAAGTAGTGTAATACAACGCGTCGCAAAAGTTGAGCATGTTGCCGCCAACGTCGTTACCGCCGGGATTCGGACGCACACCGCAGTCGGCGAATAACAGCGTACTGGCCGGAGCGTCTACGCCGCCCAATTTGCATGCCAGCGGATTCGTCAGGCCCGCTTTGGCCGTGGATCCGGCTGCAACCAAATAGTCCGCGCCGGGGTTACATGCGCCTCCACCACCATTGTATACCAATCCGGCGATATCCGCGTTGACTCCGTATGATATCGGGTAATACCCTTGGAAATATGGGGAGGGGTATCCGCTCGGTGTCGGCTGGCTGTTATTTGTAACCTCTACATTGTTAAATAGCTGGTAACCCGGGTATGGATCGTTCAGGGTCGGGTCACTGGGACAGAGAAATACTTTTTCGCCGGAACCATTGACGCCAAAATTCATGAAAGTCTGATTTTCCTGGCCCCCGAGATACGGTACCAAAGCGCTGGCCCAGTCCTTCAAGATCGGTGCTCCAGCGGCCGGGGAATAAGTGCCGGTAGCGGGGTTATAGGTTGTGTAACGATACGCGAACATGGTGTGATCCGTGTCGGGCGTTTCGGTATATTGCATGATGCCGCTGTCGGTAATCGGCTGCACCAGGCCTTTGTGTTCATTGGCGAACATGTTTTCCGCCAAGCCAAGCTGTCGCACATTGGATAGACACACAATGGAGTCGGCCAACTGCTTGGCTCTGGCCAGTGCCGGCAGAAGTAGCGCGATCAGCAGTGCGATGATGCTGATGACGACCAAGAGTTCAATGAGGGTAAAGCCTTTTCTCCGGTTCATAAAGAACCTCCTTCTAAAATATCAGGCCACCTGGAAACATACTTTTTTATTGTCATTGCGGCGACGCCGCATGAATATCAAGGGCAAACCCGCCAGCAACAGAACACCTGCCGCCGGTTCCGGCACGGATGATGTCGCCAATAATGCGGCCAGATTGGTGGTGCCGGTGTATTGCTGCAACAAATTATCATAGGCGGTCATGGTTTGACTGTTCGCATTTTCCTGCCGCAATGTCTGGCCAAATAAAATCAGATCCTGGGTGTTAATCACACCGGTTCCCAGATAATCCGCCGCCGGATTGAATTCGGTATTGTTACTGGCCAGCAACGCCGCAAAGGTATTCACATCCGCGACGTTATATAAACCGTTAAAATTCAGATCCCCCAGTCCCTGGCCATAAATGGTGGAGGTATAAAGGCCGGCAAAGCGTTGGATGTTATACGTGCCATCCGGTTTGTAGGTTACCACCGTCGCGACATGATTGCCGCTGGTTAACCCCTGGGCTTCCATGGTCCACTGATTGGTATCGGTCTGCGTGGCCTGATTGGAACTGCTGATCATGGAAAGAATCTGGGTGTTGGTAAGCGCCGAGCCTAAATCAAATAGGACGTGGATATTGTTGGCCAGACCATCCACTGATTGCACCACAAGATCACGATTCTGATTCACGCCATGCGTTACGGGATTGAAACTCATGACCTGCGAGACGGGTGCGGAGGTATCGACATAGATGGTTTGGGTCCAGTCGGTATAGACCGGCGGTGCGTCAGCGCCTGTGCGATGGCGAAAGGCGATGACTTCAATGTTGTCATACCCCTGCGGCAAATCGCTGGTATTGATGGTTTCGGAGTACAAACCAGTGCCCCCGCCGACCAGCGGGCTGGCGTTTTGGAATTCCAGATACCCATAGCCAATGCTATTGGGCGTGGTGCTGACAAAGCTCTGGTTATTGACGGCCAAGCCGCTGTTAATTTTGAATATCGCGTTATCGCCACCGGCGTTGGGATCATACAGATTCGGGTTTCCCAGCAGATACACTTTCTGGGTTTGCAGTTGGATCTGGAATTGAGATCCTTTTACCACGGCCACATTGGTAACAGTATTGCTGCCATTGTCCGCAATGATGTTGGGATCACTTGAGGAAGGAGCTGTACCGGGAATTTGGCCGGCGGTATTGGTGATGGTCATGGTTCCGATGGGCGTGGCTGGGCCGTAGATCAGATCGCCCTGCCCGGTGAATGTCCCAGCGGAGTTGGCGTTATTGGAAAATGTCGCGTTTACGGTGCCATCGGAATTAACCTGCAAAACCTGCGGCAGGCCATTGGCGGCGGCGTTGCCGGTTAATTCCACCAGATACGGCACATTGGCCGGATTAAAGGACGTTTGCAAGGTGGTGGAAAAATTGCCGCCCCCGGTTTGGTTATTCAATAATACAAGGGCGGAATCCTGACGTTCAAAGGCGTAATTGTTTTGACTTAAATAACGTTGAATGACATTGCCGGTACTGTAACGGTTGCGCAAATCCACCAAGCCGCTGGTTTGATTTACATGTGTCACTGTCATTGTTTGGCTGGAGGCATTGTAGGTGGCCAGTGAATTGTTGGCCATCTGATTGCCGTACACACCGCCCAGCGCATCCTCGCGGCCGTTCTGCGGAAAACTTTGCGTGCCATTATCAAATGCGGTGCCGTTGCCGTTGTAATACACAATCGCCTGGCCCGGCATCATAAGTTCATAGGCATACGCCACATTACTTAAGTAAGGCGCACCATTGTCCTGGCTTTGCACAAAATCCACGCCACCGTTATTGACCAGATAGGAAGCGCTGACAATGTTGTTCCAATTGTTTGTCAGACCATCACCGGTCAGATTGCTTTGCATGGCAAAAAACAGGGGAAAATTCAGAGCGTTCATATTGGCTGCGGGATCAATGGGTGCGCCCGGGCCTTGCGGGATATTGCTGTCATAATATTCGCCGAAGGAATAAATCTGCTCCTGCTGGCCGTTGAGATATGTATGTGTGCTGGCCTGCGTAACCGCCTGATTAAAGTATGGCAAAATAGTGGAATATTCCATATTCTTGACCGCATCGAGGCGGAAGCCATCAACACCAAGTGTCTGGATCATCCATTGCACGTTGTCCATCAGATAGCCGGTGTCATTTTGCAGCGTTGGCGAACCGCCCTGTGGATTGGCAGTATCAAATGAATTTACCAAGATGCCGCTTTGGCCGGTATCCGGATTGGTAATGCTTTGGGTGTTGTAACCAGGCTGTGGATAAAACTGCTGATTGGCGGGCAGGGGCACATTGGCCAGGCGGCCGAAGGCGGGGGTTGTCCCGCCGGGGATGTTATTGGGATTTCCCGCTGTGGTTGGCAAACGAATATATTGATAATTCTCATTAAAATTAATGTTGATCAGACCGGACAACTGAGCGGTTTGCGTGCCCGTGTCGCTGGGATTATTAAAATCACCGTAGGAGCTGCTGGAATTGCTTAACACAAATCCGGGATAGCCGCCGGCCTGGGCGAAGGTGTTTCCATTGCCATCCGTGGTGCCCCATTGGGAAAAGCCGTTGTGTCCCAAGGAGTAATCAATATAGATATACCCCCCCATTTGATGCACCGCACTGACGAGATTTTCATAGCCGCTGATGGTGCCATACGCGGTGGGGTCATTGGCGGAGCCGAGATCAAAACGATTGTAGACGTCATAGCCCACCGATGCGTTGCCGGAGTCGGCCCGCGTGGGCGGCGGTGTGAGCACCGATCCATAGCCGGCTCCGAAAACATCGGACATGCGGTTGGTTATGGTTTGCCAGGTACCGCCAAAATAATCCAGAATCGCGGGAGCCGCATAAGCACTGCTTTGGGCGTATACCGCCGGTGCCCTCGCGGCTATCCCGACACAGGCCACTGCGGCAAGCATTGCTGCACCAAAGCGCGTCCGGGAAGCACGAGCACGGTTGTCCTGGCCGCGGGACAAATGCTTTTCAGGATGTACGGTCACCGTTGACATATTGTGTCTCTCTCCGGCCTGGGATTAAGGGCAAGCGTTCTCCGCCGCAATAAGGGCAACGCCAACAAGGCACAGCCCAAAAGAGCTAAGACGGTAGGCTCCGGAACGGGGTCAGTCACTTGCAAATTATTAAAATACGCGTTTTGCGCGCTACTGCCGAGGTTATCGTTAAAGAGCATGATCTGATTAATAGAATCTGGATTTAGCGCCAAGTTGTTAAAGGTGTCGGCGCTACCCTGCGCACTATTTAAGGGAGTCAGCGTAACGGACGCGGTTGACGGTGCGGTGAGATCGACCGTAATGGTCAGCCCATTGCCATTGTTTTCGCTGCCGCTGCCGTCATGAATGGATTTGATGCCGGAGGTAAAGGAATTGGAAAATCCAGGCGTGATGGACGTGTAGCCGCCATAACTGACACTGTAATAGCTGCCCGAAGCGAACGCCGCCACTTCCAGAATGGGTGTGGCATAGCCGGTGGCGGCATTGTAACTTTGAAGTTGGAATCCTTCCGCTCCTTGCGAACCGATAGCATCGGTCGCCATGTTGATGGAAAAGGTAGCTCCGGAAACCAAGGGATAATTAAAACCGCGGTAAGCGGTTGGAGCCGCGGGATCTGAGCCGGTGCCATTTTGTGACCAAAGCGTCCAGGCAACGCCATTGGTGTTGATATTCGGCGTGGCGGTGGTACCGAAAATATTGGCTGCGGATTCGGTATCGAAACCCCACGTCGCGTTTTGCCCGACTCCGGAACCGGTTGGTCCTTGATACCAGGGTCCCAAGCCAGTGCCGCCGTTGCTGTTATTGGTCCATGTACCGCCGGCGTAGGCCGGGTTGGCGGCATTATCGGATAAGCTCACGGCGGCGGCCACGCCGCCGTGAGCTGTCACCCATCCGACCATTCCCGCGACAGCCGCACCGGACAAGAGGCGAGGCCATCGGGGGTGGTGTTGGACAGAACTTATTCGTTTGGCCGCCATACATAAATCTCCGAAACTCATAAGCCCTGCCACAGGGGTATTGAAAACAAATCTAAAACAAACCCGTTCCGACCAATTGGTGCCGGTTTGGACGCGATCACCGGATTACAACTTCGCCGGGCGTTGAGGTTTCTTGATTTAAAACTCCGGATTTACACAGCCGTAAAGGCCCGTTAAATCATCCGTTTCAAATTTGAAATCTCAAATTTCAGATCTCACATTACAAGAGCCGTTTCAGGCCGACCGCCGACGGCGAATCAACAGTAAACCGGCACCCGCCGCGACGAACAAGCCGATGGTGGCCGGCTCAGGAACGGCGGTGATGGCCAAGCTGTTGAAGTTGCCATTTTGGTACGTGCTTTGGTCAAAAATGTCGGCTCCAGTAATACTGCCAGAGCCAAGCGCTCCGCTATAGGTTTGGATAGCGGTGGTGGATCCAATCGGCGTTAACGACAGCGTATACGAGTTGCTCGATTCCAACGTGAAGTTTGCCGTCAGGCCACCGTTGAGATACGATTCACCCGATCCGGCGGGATAGTTTGAGCTGTTCGCCCCGGCTGGGCTGGTGACTGTGCTAAGCAAGGATGAAGTCGTTACACCACCGGCGGTGATATTGACTTCAACAACGTAACCAGAGCTTGACGTATTGGACAGACCATTGTATCCGGTCAGGTTGGAATTCGTGTTACCTGTTGGTCCAAGTTCGTTGAAACTCAAAGAGAATAAAGCGTTTGCGTCTGCGTAGTTCGTGGCCGAGGTGGGTCCGGTTCCGGCGGAGGTCACGCTCACACTTCCGGCGGTTAACGAGGGTCCGGAATTGGAATCCAAGGCGAATCCAAAACTGGGAAGCCCGTTGGCAGCGCTCGCACCAACCCCCTGTGTTTCCAGTGCGACGCCGAAGGACTGCCCGACAGCCAGTGATCCAGTGAAAGCCCGATAGGCATCCGTGCGAGCGGTCGCAGAGCCGCCGTTGGCGTACATATACCAATAATTTCCGTTTGTGTTAATTGGATTAGTTGTATCAAAGGTGCTCAATCCTGAACCGTTGTAGGGTGGTGTTGCGCTTTGCTGATTGGAAATCGACCACGCGCCAAATCCAGTCCCGCCGTTAGGCTCTGTCGGAGACAGGCTGTTTGGATTGCTGGAATTCGCCCAAACATTGGTTGTGCCGCCACTGCCTTGATAATTCGAAGCATTATCGCTGGCAATAGCCGATGCATGGACTGCCGAACCGACCATGCCGAATGCTGTTATTCCCGCAGCCATACCCAATAGGGCGGCCCAAGACCGATGAGATGTGATACCAACCATGAGACTCTCCTTTAGAAATAATGAATTTGCGTAGCGACCTCCGCTACCGTCTATTTAGTTTAACCGGTTAAATTGGTTTGTCAAGAAGATTCTAATTATTTTTTTTACCAGCCCGACTGATCCTATAAACCACTGGTTATTTCGCAATTTTTAATATTTGAACCGCTTTACTATTTTATTTAACGACCTTGTTACAGGTTACCATATGTTTCTGAAAGGCGGAAAACGGCAGTTTGGCGTAACTTCGTTGCATAGCTTTGACCAATAACACCCTCTGCTTGAGGGTTTTGGATTGTATGCAATTAAGAAATCGCGATTGCCAAAGCATTTGTGCAGTTATGATATTGCGGTTCGATCAAGATGCGATACAATTCCGCAGTTCGTGTCCAGAATATCCACTTGGCAAATTTATTAACTGCGGAGAAGCTTGTCATGGCTGGACGGACATCAATGGGTTGTTCACGACGAAACTTGCTTCTCGGGGCTTTGACGGCGGCGGCAGCTCCCAAGCGGGCTTCGCTCGTACGGAAAGGCGCAACTGGAATTGATCGCAAAGCTTTGGTCACCCGGCACAACTTTCAATACAATAAACTTGATGGGGTCTTCCAAATCGGTAATGGCGGCGCGGTCTTTAATTGCGATGCCACGGGTTTGCAGACCTTTGCCGGTAATATCATGACGGACTGGGGTTGGAATTGGTCGCCGATGCCGCAGGGCTATACGCGGGCGGATGTCCCGATTACCGGCACCTATGAGCGCGGCCGCCTTAAAGGGCCGCAAATCTGGCCGGCTTCGGAAGACGCGCTGTACCACTGGATGCGGGAGAATCCGCACCGCATGAATCTGGGGCGACTGCGGTTTGTACATGCCCGGGGACAACCGCTGAAACGGGAGGAGGTTTCAGGAATTGATAGACACATTGACATATATACTGTTAAACAGCACACCGTATTTCAGTTACACGGGCAGCAAGTCACGGTGGAAAGTCTATGCGATACGCGCGCCGACAGGTTGGCGGTGCGAATAACGTCTTCCGCACTGGCTGTCGGGCGTTTATGGATCATGCTGGATTTTCCCTATCCGGATCGCAAACAGGGACCTTGGATTGGGGATTTTCATGCACCTCAGAAGCATAAGACGCTGGTCGTGCGACGCGCGGAAACATGGGTGCATTTGCAGCGCATTGCGGATTCGTCACGTTATGGCGTTATGTTCACGGGAAAACATGCGGCCATTTATCCTGATGAGCGTCCTCACACCTGGCGGCTGATTCCGCTGGCGGGCCAAACCACGATTGAATTGACATGCCAGTTCGCACCGGATGCGGTAAATCTGGGGCAGCGGCACCCAAGCTTTGCGGAAACGGAAAAAGCCACGGCCAATCATTGGGAGCGGTTTTGGAACAGCGGTGGAGCCATTGATCTTTCCGGCAGCAGTAACCCCGCGGCACCGGAACTCGAACGGCGGATTGTGCTGGCTCAATATCAGATGGCCGTACAGGAAGCCGGGGATATGCCCGGGGCTGAGATCGGTTTAATAGGGCTGGATCAGTGGAGCAGTCAGGCCAACATGGAAATGGCGGTTTGGCATATCGGACATTATGCGTTGTGGAACCGCTGGCCATTAGCTATGCGCGAACTGGCGTTTTATTGGCGGATCAAGCCGGTGGCGCGGGCGCTGGCCAGGCAATTGGATTATCGTGGTGTAAAATGGCCGAAGCGCACCGGTCCCGGCGGGCGAAATGTTCCATGGTTTGGGGATAATATTCTGGCCTGGCAGCAGCCACACCCGATATTCTTTGCCGAATTGCATTACCGTCTGGCCCCCACCTTCGAAACGCTTGAACTATGGCGGGATATTATTTTTTCCACCGCGGATTACATGGCCAGTTTTCCAACATGGAACAAGACGCTCAAGCGGTATGATCTTACTCCGATCATGCCGGCGTGTGAACATGGCGTTACCAGCAACAGTGTTTATGAATTGGCCTATTGGCGATTCGCATTAACCGCAGCTCAGACTTGGCACCGCCGCATGGGACTGCCCGCGGATCCACGTTGGGCGCATGTCCTGAAACATTTGGCCCCACTGCCGGTAGATCAGGGCGTTTATGTGATTTCCGAGCAGTGGGCCAAAGCGACTTATACGACCATTCGCAATAATCATCCGGATATGATTGGCGTATACGGCATGTTACCGCCGATTGCCGGGGTGGACCCCGCGATAGCTCATGCAACGGTCTTAAAAACTTGGAAATCCTGGGATTGGGCCGGTAAGCATGAATATGGTTGGGATTTGCCATGGATGGCTATGGCGGCGGCGCGGGTTGGTGAACCGCAGATTGCAATTTCCGCCCTGACCGCAAAAGTTCACGGCAATCATTTTGATATTCGCGGCATCAACACCGGCGGCCCATGCCCTTATGTTCCGGGAGACGGCGCTTTACTTTATGCAGCGGCATTCCTGACAGCTGGTTGGGATGGCGGTCCGCACCACAACGCCCCAGGCTTCCCCCAAGACGGCTCCTGGAAGGTCCGGCACGAAGGCTTGAACAAGGCGATGTAATAAATAAAAGGTACCTGACACCTTTAATAAAGGTGTCAGGTACCTTTTATTGGGATGGAGGAGTTGGGAGTTGGAGGCGCTGTGCTGTTAAGTGCGGGATGCTGGGGCCGGGGGTGGTTATTTTGAGAATAGGCCGTGATCGGCTACGGGCAGGATGTTGGGGGCTTCGTGGGTGGGGGTTGCCGGATGAGCTTCAGGGGGAGCCAATGGGGATTCAGCGGTGGGCGGGATTCTTGGAATGGTCGTTGTTGCGGCTGCGGTTTTTCCGCCTTGCTGGTACACCATACCCATTTTGAAGGCGATCACCACCAGCCAGACAAACAAAACCATGTAAATTCCCAACGCCAGACTTGTGGGAATAAGGACAATTACCAGGCCGAAGCTCACAAACATGGCGGTCAGGCCATAGCTGGTTAAGGCCGCCTGTTTAACAGACAAACCACGCTTCAGGAGGAAGTGATGGAAATGGCCGGAGTCGGGCGAAAATACGGGACGATGGTTAAGTTTTCTACGAACGATGGCGAGAAAAGTATCCAGAATGGGTAAGCCGAAGATGACCAGTGATCCGAGGAACCAGCGGAAAATGCCATCATTTCCGAACATGATAATCATGGCACCGCAGACGTAGCCCAGGAACATGCTGCCGGTATCACCCATAAAAATACTTGCCGGGTTGAAATTATAGGGCAGGAAACCCAGCACCGCCCCCAGCAACGCCAGGCTAAGCGTAATGCGGGTAGGATTCATGGACGCCACACCGGCGGACGGTACGCCGTTGCACGCCAAATACAAAGCCAACGCCAGATAACCCACAGCCATGATGCTGGTAACCCCGGAGCATAACCCATCCAGGCCATCGAGCAGATTCATGGCATTGCTGGCTGACATAATAATCAGAACAGCCAAGACCGCGCTTAACATGCTGGCAAACAGCATGTACGCCTGCGGATGCGTTAACTGAATTGCGGGAATCCAGCCGCGGCGTTCCAACGGGAAAACCAGCATATTGGCTAAATCAATACGAATACCGAAAAAGCCGGATCGATCAACACTAAGGAAAAACAGCAGCACCGCCCCAAGAAATTGGCCAAAGAGCTTTAACCGGGGCGTAATACTGTAAACATCATCAATTAAACCGCAGAGGACAACCGTGCCGGCTCCGAGAATGATCCCCGGGGGGACCTGCACGTTGGCGACAAGATTGGGATCACTATTGAGGGGGGTAATAAACACCGATACCAATACGCCGGCCATCCAGCCAATAAAAGTGGCCACGCCACCGAGATAGGCAATGGGCCGGGTATGAATTTTGCGGTGGCCGTCCGGCTCATCAACAACACCATAGCGGAGCGCCAGTTGCCGCATGACCGGGGTAAGAAGCACGGTAACAAGAAAGGAGACGTAAAACACCGGCATGTACGGCATAAGCACCGTAGCAGGTGAAAGCGAGTTAAGAACTGTTGAAGGCATACAAATTCCACAGTGGGGTCATTACGTTCTGGTAAACTCCCGGTTAGTTGGCGGGTGGTCATCTCCCTCTTTACCCAACTCCATTGTTATGAAGTATACAACCGCCTGAAACTCCTTTGCAAATAAAAAGCGAAAAATAATTCGTCCAATAAGCGATCGCTCGCCCCTAATGGCCTATTCGAGTAATCGCCGGTCGTTACTCGGAACGGCACATACCTTATCGGCGAAAACGGCACCCGATAATTGTTATTATTTTGCCGGCCGATAAAATACTGAAATCTCTGCTTTGCTGACAATCTGTCGCCGGCCGATATAATAACAGTCCCAATACGCAGCCAGAAGATTGCATACATCCGAAACAGGTAACGGATGGGATTTATAAAGAATCTGCAACTTGGCGGTTTTAATTGCGTTATAACTCTTGATGCCGGGAAGCAGAATGCCAGCTCAGACAACGGCAAGCCGACAGTTTGAAGCGGCTGTCCATGCTAACATGGGTCGGCTGATTGCCCTGGCGCGGTCGATGCTTGGCTCGCAAATGCGAGATTCCAAGCAGGCTGAAGACATGGTACAGGACGCGTTGCTGAAACTATTCCGCCATTGCGAATCTTATAATTGGGATGATGGCGGATGGTCGCTGATGGCAAAGGCGGTGTCGCGGAACGTCATCAGTTGTCGGCGTCGCAAAATCGGAAGATCGCTTGATGCCGATGACGGTTTATACGACGGCATCGGCAAGGAAAACGACCCGGCGGAAGCGCCCCTGACCGCGGAAACCGTCGAGCTGGTGCGCCAGCACATTGCGTTGCTCCCCGACGACTGGCGTTCGGCGCTGGTGTTACGGGAGCAACAAGGTATGGGCTATCGGGAAATATCCGAAGCCTTGGGCGCAACGGAATCCCAGGTTAAAACCTGGCTTCATCGCGCTAGAATGAAATTGGCCAAGTCGCTTAGATCGCACTTGGAGCAATAACAGCGGCCTACGCCGATAGATATCGGCCAAAGGCCAAAACAGCGAAAGGAACAGCGGGTTTCAAAGAGGTGCCTTATGCGAGAAACCGATTACATTACATTGGAACTGTATCTGGACGGCGAATTGCCGGAAATGGAAAAAGCCCAACTGGAGCAGCGCCTGCTAACCGAGCAGACATTAGCGCAGGCGCTGGCACATCTGAAGCAAGCCAGAACCTTACGACTGGCCGCCCTTGAATCCTATACCCCGGACGCCGCGGAAGCGCAGCGTATGGCGGAAGGTGCCTTGGCCTATTGCCGGGAAAATCAATATGCCCCTATTGGCCGCATTTTGGAATCAAGTGCTACGACAGTCTGGTTGAAACGACTGGGCATGGCCGCGGCGTGTGTGCTTATCGCCACGGGCAGTTACTTTGCCGGGCGGGGGTCTGTGACTTCGACCACACAAACCGCAACAGCTCCCGCAGCGTCTTCAATTATTGGTTATACTGTGCAAATCAGTACGCCCAGCGGCCAGGTTGTATCCCAACGGTTTGCGACTTATCAGCAGGCTAAAGCCTTTGCACAAACATACACCGCTGATGAACAGGCCGTCAGCAATCACCCGGTCGCGGCACCGCAGGTGGCGTCGGCATCGAATACGGGTGTGTTTTAAGATTTCAGGCAGTGGTAATTATTCGGAATTCAATGGTTAGACAAATGCGACATTCTGGAACCACCGGCAAATGGAAGTCGGCTGCGGCAGCGCTGGTTGCGGGGATAATGACTTATGCGTGTTCGGCGGGGTCGGCGGCGGCGCAAAATGCCGCCGATAATCCGGCGCTGTCAGGCGTTACGGATTCCGCCAGGCAGGGTGTGGGGATTCTGGAACAGTTAAGCCGGGAATCTCAGGCATTTTACGGCACGCTGCAAAATTCGTTTGTCACAGTGGAGATGGATCCCAACCCCCTGCACCTGCTTCCAGAAAAGATTCAGAAGAAATTTCTGCTTTGGGAGAAAAACTGGGTCGTAGAGCATGATTTCCGAGCCAATCCGAACGCTCATCGGGAAGGACCTCCGGAACCGCGAATAGTCATCAAACCGGATTTACGATCAGCCGGGAATAAAAAACTCGTGCTTAATCACAGCCAGCAGGAGCGACTGGGAGATATTAACCATCACGCGGCGGCGGAGATTTTTCTGATTCGCCATTATCTTTTTGAAACTCATCCGTTGCCGCCGCAGGAATTCTGGCCGGAAATTAAACTTATTAATGCGCGACTGGCGTCACTACCGACAAACAGCCGCAACACGGTGCGCGGATTAATTGTTGGAGAGCGGGGTTATATAGTTATCCCCGCGGTGATTGCGCCGGCCGGCGACACACGCCCCGTAACAATCTGGAATTCCCGAGGCAAAAAATATTCGGCTTATATTCTTGGTGTGAAGGAAGCAATGGGGGTAACGGTCCTGGCGATCAAGGGGCACCCCAAGCTGCACGGCGTAAGGTTAATCCGCCGTCCATTGCACCCAGCCGAGTTGCTTTTTGCGATCAGCGCAACATCCGCGTCCGCCCATTGGATTATGCCACTGGGTGAAAAGCCGATGAGGCTTCCGCGCTTCGGCCGCCACGACAGGGACCACGGACCGGCAATGAGTGGGCTTATGGGAAAGTCGCCGGCCTTCGTATTTAATTTGCGCGGACATCTGGCGGCATTGAATTTACCAAGCGGATTTTTCCCGTTGAATAACAACCGCCGGGCGCTGAAAAGTTTTCTGCTCACCGGCTCACCGCAACCGCCGCGATTTGGTATTCGCTTTGCCATGATTAAAGCCAATGATCCTTTGCGCACGCGCATTGCGGACTTGGGCCATAAACCGGCTATGAAGGTTACGGGGACTTTTCCTAATTCGCCGGCTGCCCGAGCGGGAGTGAAAAAGGGCGACATCATTATTGCCATTGACGGGTCGTCGATCCTGGATTTTCACGCCATTCATCGCCATATTATGGCTAATCCAAAAAACGTGGTACTGACGATCCTTCGGCATGGGAAAAACATTCATATCAGCATGAGTTTGCGCTTTGGGCGCAACCGCGCGGAGCATGCCGGCAAAGCACGTAAGCCATGAAAAGCCTGTAGCGGTTTATGGGGCATGGGGTGCCGAGGTTGCGGTCAGATTGCCGTGCTAAAGCGAGTAGCCGAATAGCATTTCATTTCCGGCGGGATATAAATCAGATGATCAATCTGCTACAATAGGGGTTATGGAATGGTCGGGCGGTCGCTCGGCGTAAGCCGGGAGGAAAGTCCGAACACCGCAGGGCGCGGTGGTGGGTAATCCCCACCCATTCCCGTTGGCAACGACGGGAATGCGGGAAAGTGCCACAGAAAATATACCGCCGAATTCCGATTTTTCGGAATGGTAAGGGTGAAAAGGTGCGGTAAGAGCGCACCGCGGCCATGGTGACATGGCCGGCATGGCAAACCCCACCGGGTGCAAGACCAAATAGGGAATCGAAGCGCCGGCCCGGCGCGCAGGCGTCCGCCGCAAAATGCCCCCGTCAAGGGATAGCGGAAGCCGTAGCATCATCACCGGCAAAGTTCTCTTCGGAGAATCAGCACGAATGATACGCGTAGATTCCGGGTAGGTTGCTTGAGGCAGACGGTAACGCCTGTCCCAGATCAATGACCGCCGCCCCACAAGGGGCACAGAATTCGGCTTATAGACCATTTCAGAAAAATAAACCGCGGTCTGGCAGCAGGCCGCGGTATTTTTTTGCCCGCAATCGCGCATTGCACGACACGGTATACGCCTCGGAAAATCCCAGTGATGTAAGGCAACGCCAAATTTTGTGGTGCAGGCGTCCCCGCCTGCCTCAGGCGGTATGGGCGACAGGCATGACGCCAGCGAGGCAGGAGATATTCCGGCAAAAATGGGTATGCGCCAAGCCAATCGCGACGAGTTGACTTGCATTGTGTTATTTAACCGTGTTCCGCGTTCCACTCAACGCTGCCGCATTGAGCTATGGGGACGTGTTGGGGATCAGGACGGTCAGGACGAAAAGGTGCTTGGAGGGGAATTTTGAGGGGGGCATGTGGTAGTGGATTATTCTTGCGGGCTGGTGGGCGAGTTGTGGGGACACGAAAATTAGATCGGTAGGCCAGGGGCTGTAAACGTGATTGGTGTAATTTTCCCAAGTCCCCCACTGCTGTCCCGGTTTATGTAGCGCGTAATTGAAGGTATCGCGTAATGGGACGGTGGAGGGCGTTCCAAGCAGTGCCTGGTAAATGGCGTGCGAGCTACGGGAATGGTTCATATCACCCAGGAGAATATCTTTTGCGGCCGGGAAGCGGTTTTGCCATTGGGATAGGATTTTATGCAGCTTTTCAGCACTTTTTACAGCATTTTTTTCCCAGTGTCGCAGGTGGACATCCAGAACAATCAGATCCGGGAAGCGATCCAGACGGTCGTGCAATACCACCAGGGAAAAATAGGTATTCTCGGTGGGATTATTTTGCGGGTGATTGGGACGCACCATGCCGTAGGTTCCCGCAATGCGCCGGAAGTGATCGCGGCGAAACCAGATTTGATTCCAGGTGCTTAACGGCCCGGCTAAGGTGGTAATCAGACTGCGGTGAATGGCGGCTCCATCCGGAAAGTGGGCGTAGGCGGGCAGGTGGGCGGCGAGCCACGCGGTTTGCGCGGGCGTTGACGCCTGCATACCTATAATATCGGCGTGAATGTGATGTAACACTTGAATGAGCATTCCGCGGCGGTTGGACCAACTGTGAATTCCCTCATGAGGCCGCAGCAGGTTGATATTTGCGGTCAGCACGCGAATATCCGCGGAGACGGGCCGGTGGATGGCGACGTGGTTAATGGGCATCATGCGAGGTGGCCTTAACCAGATAAAGGCCACCACCCCGGCCACCATGGCCATGGATATGATAAAAAAGGCAGTTCGATGAGGTAGCGGGCGAAGGCGCATGGATTAAACTCGATTCTTTATTTTTTGGGGGGCGGAAAATTGCCTGCTGATTAAAAAATCAGCTAACGCGGGAAAAGCGGCGGCCAAAGCCAGAGCATATCGAACGGGTGAAAAAGGCCATAATTCCGGCTTTGGATGTTCAATCAGGCGTACAATTTTCTCGGCCACAAGTTCCGGGGTTTGTGTTTTTCCCAACCCATCGACTTGCTTGCCGCTACGCCGGCTGGCCTGCTGAAAAAACTCGGTACTCGTGGTGACTGGATGAACAGAACTTACCGCAACGCCATGGCGGGACAATTCAAGGCGCTGGGCCTCCGCCAATGAAAGCTGGGCGGATTTGGTCATGGCATAGGCTCCCATTTGCGGAATTGAACGCCGGGCAATCGCCGAAGAAACAACGATAATATGGCCGGCGTGCTGGTTGATCATAATCGGAGCGGCGGCGGCCATGACATACCATGTACCCATGACATTGACATTCCATATTTCCCGCAACTGCTCTGGAGTGGTAAGGTGAACCGGTGAGCGAAGCCCGAATCCGGCGTTGGCGATCGCAACATCCAGGCGGCCAAAACGCTCTTTGGCGCTTTGTACCAAGGTAACGACATTTTCATGGATGGCAACATCACATGGAGCGATTATCACCTGTGATCCGCAGGCTTTAGCCTTGTCGGCCACGGCTTGGAGCTTATCCATACGTCGGGCACCTAGAACCAGGGTGGTGCGGCGTTGTGCCAAGGCCAAGGCACACGCGGCACCAATTCCGGAAGATGCCCCGGTAATTACCACCACCTTCTTTGACCAGTCCACAGGCATAACACTCATCCAATTCCAGAATTTCCACACTTGGATTCATTTTAGCAGCGGTACTTATTGCCCCGTCTGCGTGGTCGGCGGCGTCCGTGGCACGAGTACTTCGTCCGAGCGTATATCCAGATACGCTTTCCCAGCATCTATACGATGATATTGCTGATAGACGTCATGAAGCAACTGCAATTTTCGCGAGGCGGGCACTTCATAAAAGCCCTCCTTGCCCGGTGGAAGCCCCCAGTATATCTGTGTACCGAACCGGGTCTTGAGAATAATCTTGGGCGTGGTTGGCGGCACATTGGTATACATGTTCGCCAAATCAACAGATTGAATCTGACTGGAATATGCGTGGCCGGACAACAACGCTACCATCTTCAGTCCGAGTTTTATACCAGGTGCCGAGAATGGCTTGCCCGGCGAGGGAACAGAAACCGTAACACCGCTAATGCGCATCAACCAGGCAAGCTGTGGCAAATCAACCGCAGCATACGTTCCGGGAAGGCGGACGGCATGGGGGCTTATCAGATAGTAGCTGCCCCCCACCGAAACCAGTGCCGCGGGCCGACGGTATTGGCAGGAAATTTCAATGATCTGTTCATGCGGCAGCCAGACCCGTCGCACATAATTGACGCGCTTAATCCAGGCGTTAAATCCCTGTGACGGGTGGGCGGTAAAATGGCGGGCAAGAATCTGAAGAATTTTACCATTCAACGGGTTACGGAGTTCCGCGGCATACGCGGGATGGCGAGGATTGGAAATTGTGAATTGCACCGCCTCCGCGGCCAGAGAATTTAATATCGGTGCCGCGAGCCAGGGCGGAGCACCCACCATTACAATGCGCTTTAACGGACGATCCCGTGACCGTTGGGCCATGAGCATTTTTCCGTAAATGTTCAGCCGGGCAAACCCCTCAATGACCATAGCCACGACCAATAGTGTCAGGCAAAGCAGTAGAGTGCTATGCACCCAGGGAATATCCCATGGGCGATGGTAGGTCGATCTGTAACGGCTTTTGGTCATAATTATTTCAATGCCTGTCTCACGTGTGCGGCTGGGCCGGCGTGCGGACCGGCACGGGAGACTGGTCACGCAGAGCCATTGCCGAAAGACGCTCGCACAATTCATCAAATGCTATTCCGGCTCTGGCGGCGGCTTTGGGCACCAAAGAGTGGCTGGTAAACCCCGGCAAACTATTAAGTTCCAAAACCATGGGCTCCATGGTAGCTTGATCCACCATAATATCCACACGCGCCAAATGACGCGACCCGAGGCATGCGTATGTATCCAATGCCATTTGCCGAACTTTATGCAAAACGGCCTCAGGAAGCGCAATGTCAAAAACATATTCGGTATCATCGCGCGTATATTTCGCCTGATAGTCGTAAAATGCGGCCGCCGGGCGAATCTGAATGATCGGCAAAGCCGTGCCATCAATGATGCCTACGGTTAACTCCGGTCCGGAAATGAATTTCTCCACCAGCATCGCTCCGTATTGCGGCAAAAATTCGGACAGGTGGGCGCGCGCGTCGGAAATATTGGCGCATATTCGACAGGCCACGGAGCTGCCGTCCGCAATGGGCTTAATAACGCAAGGATAGCCAATACCGCTGCGTGGGGTCCAGCTATCTTTGAATTTTCCATTGCTGACCACCTGCCAGTTCGGTGTGGCGATACATTTTTCCGCGAACACGCTTTTAGCAGCGACTTTATCCATCGCCAATTTCGCCGCCGCCGGCCCGGACCCCACATAAGCCATGCCGCGGGATTCCAGAATTTCCTGCAATTGGCCATCTTCCCCGAAGGTTCCATGCAGAGCGGGAAATACCAGATCACATGGACGATGATCCAGGGCCGCAAGGTTTTCGGGACTGATATCGGCCTGAAAAACGGTATGCCCGCGCCGGCGCAATGCCGCGGAGATCTGGGATCCGCTGGCTAGCGAAACTTCGCGCTCCTTGGATATACCTCCGGCGAGCACGGTAATATTCAATGGCTTAAGGAAAGCTGTCATGGTGTTCTCCAGAATTCAGCGGGACCTGGTGATCATGAGATTCCACAGGCAAAGCAACGACCGTCCCTGAAGCAAATCCATACGTATCGGAGCCTGAAACGTTTACCAAATCACCACTTCACTTTCCAGTTCAATACCGGTTTTGTCGCGCACGGTCTTGCGTGCCAGTTCCATCAGGGCAAGAACATCGGCACTTGAGGCTCCATGCCGCGCAACAATAAAGTTCGCATGATGCTGAGAGATTTCCGCCCCCCCGACGACACTTCCTTTTAATCCCGCTTCATCAATAAGTTTGCCGGCGGACAGGCCGTCAGGATTTCGGAAAATGCAACCGGCGCTATTATCTTTCAGCGGCTGAGTATTACGTTTGTACATCCAGATTTCTTTAACTCGTTGGGCCAGACGATCGGGATTTTCCGGAGTCAGTTCAAAGAGCGCATCGAGGATAATTTTGGCATTGATATTGCTTCGGCGGTATGAAAATACCAGATCATCACGCTGCCGGGTAAATACCTGCCCGAAAGAATCCATGACCGTCACTTCCGCCACGGTTGAGCCAATATCACCAAACGTGCCGCCGGCGTTCATGCGAATTTCGCCGCCCACCGTACCTGGAATACCCGCCTGGCATTCCAAGCCCGCCAACCCGGTTTTCGCCAATTCCAAGACCAGCTTTAAAACGTCCTTCCCGGCACCCACGCGTACCATGCGATCATCAATAACCACCCGGCTAAAGGCGCTATGTGAAAGTGAAATCACCGCACCGTCAACCCCCTGGTCGCGTACCAGCAAATTAGCCCCGCCGCCCAGCAGATACATTGGAATATTATTCTCCGCCAGGCGTTTGACCACCGTCGAGAGTTCATCGCGGCTGCGCGGCTCAATGAAGTAGCGCGCAGGCCCTCCAAGACGAAACCATGTCTTGGGTGCCATAGGTTCATTGAGGCGAACGATATTTTCAAAGTCGGCGTACCAATTCATGCGTAATTTCCCAAACCGGCCCAGCACCCATGGATACAACAAGATCACCCGCTTTTAATTCCAATTCAAGAGCGGCCACAACCTCCGGAAATGCAGGAATATAGCGACCATATCGGCCATTGGCCACAATGCGATCGACTAAATTTTGCGCGCTGACGGCTTTAATATCAGCTTCGGTGTCCCGCGCCATGTAAATATCCGGGACAATAACCATATCCGCATCGGAAAATCCGAGCGAAAATTCCTCCAGCAAGCTACGGGTCCGGCTGTGCTGATGCGGCTGAAAGACGCAAATCAGCCGCTGCGGCCGGTAGAATTCCCGCAAGCCGGCCAGCGTTGTGCGGATTTCCGTGGGGTGGTGGGCATAATCATCAAGGATCGTGATGCCGTGAAGCTTTCCCAGCAACTCACTGCGGCGATCAGCCCCCGTAAATGCTTCAATGGATGAAGCGATGACATCCCATGGCACGTGGCAATGCCGGGCCATTGCCGCAGCGACCAGGGAATTACCGATATTGTGCCGTCCCGGAATACGCAAGGCCAGCCGCGCCACCCGGTGCCCCATATACGAAACATCATAGGAGAGTCGTCCATTTTCTGATTTGATGTCTGTCGCCAGCCAGGTCGGGGTGCCCGCCAGACCGTAGGTCTCAACGCGCGCATGAGCCTTCGCGGCAGCTTGCCGGCACCAGGGATTATCCGCATTGGTGACAACCACGCCATCGGAGTCCACCTGCGACATAAACTGCCCGAAGGCCTCGGTGATCTCGTGAATATCGTGATAATAATCCAGGTGGTCCGGCTCCACATTGGTTACGGCGGCAAGACGCGGATGCAGATTTAAAAAACTGCGGTCAAACTCGCAAGCTTCGGCAATAAAATATTCTCCTGATCCGCCATAGGCCGAGCCGCCCAGTTGCCGGGAGCTGGCCCCAATAATGTACGAGGGGTCAATACCGGCCCGTAAGAGAATATAGGCAACCATAGAGGTCGTGGTTGATTTGCCATGTGTACCAGCGATGGCGATGCCATGCTTTAACCGCATGATTTCACCGAGCATCTGGGCATATTTAAAAATCTTAACGCCTGCATGCCGAGCTTGCGACAATTCGGAATGATCGTCCTTTACCGCAGCGGAATGCACCACAAATTGAGCGTCATGGGGAAAGCTGGCAACGGTCTGCTGATAGGAAATCGTGACGCCCATTTTCTCCAGTTTTTTCGTTGCGGGAGACTCCCCCCGGTCAGAACCGGAAACAACAGCTCCCATGTGCGCCAGCATTTGCGCCAGGCCGCACATCCCACTGCCGCCGATTCCAATAAAATGGACACGCTTTTGATAGAATTTATTATCCCGCATAGCAAACCCAGCGGCCCTTTCCGTCGCATTTATCTTGAGAGGCTGTTTGAAATCAATGACCTCCAGCTTGGCCACCGCCGGTTGTGAGATATCCTTTTTGGTTGATGTCACCACGAGGCGGCCTCCTTTATTATTGGCATGGATACAGCGGTACGTTGCCGCCGGCGACCAACAGGGTATTGCCCGGACGATTTCACCGCTGATCTCCTGTCTTTAATTGGATCTGCTGCATAAGCCAGCGGGCCACTATGACCGCGGCATCGGGGCGGGCCTGGCTGTGCGCCGCCAGCGCCATTTCCCCGAGACGGTCAGTTTCAGTAAGTAAACGCATGAGCACCGGCTTAAGCTCGGCGGCATTGTGCGCGGGATTTTTACTATCGCGCACGAGAACCGCGGAACCGGCGGCACAGAGTTTCTCAGCGTTGGCCTGCTGATGATGATCTTTATGGAACGGATACGGCATAAGAATTGCCGGCACTCCCATACATGATAATTCCGCGCACGTACCGGCCCCCGCCCGCGCAATGGCCAAATCGGCCATGGACCAAACTGCGGCCATATCATCACAATAATCGATAATTTTCCATTGAACCTGTGGCCGGCGGCCCGCCAGAGCCTGCAACTGTGCCGCATGGTCCAAACCCGTAAGATGCAAAATCTGCCAGTGCGAATCGCCTGCGCCATTCAGGAGATGTTGTATTTCCGGATCACTTAGTAATATCGCGATAGCATGATTGATGCTTTGCGCTCCCAACGAAGCGCCCGTAACGACCAGCGTTTTCCGATTCGGGTCCAAAGCAAGTTTTTCCGCCGCAACGGCACGACTCATTCGCACCAGCGAGGCCCGAACGGGACATCCCGCCACCTGTATGCGATTCGCATATTTCCCCGCGGATTGTTCCAGGGGCCATTGTGAAAAAATGACATTCGCCCGCCGCATTAAAAATCTACTGGCCCGCCCCGCCAGCGCATCGGGATTCAACAAGCCCACCGGGATATTTAGTTTTGCCGCTTCGTAAGAAGCCGGCCCCGCGGCATACCCACCTAATGCCAGCACCACGGCCACCTGATGCTGAGCAAAAAACTCCCGCCAGTACCGACACGACTTTTGCCAAGCCATATAAAACGCCGGCCACTTCACAGGATTGGTGGAAAGCGGCTTAACGTCCTGCTGAACATAATCCGCAGCGGCCGCACCCAGCAGCCGCTGATCAATTTTGCGCGGCGTGGCAGCCCAGATAATTTTGACTTGTCGGCCGGCGGAGGAAAGCAGTTGGTCTAATTGGTGCGCCACAGCCAACCCCGGATACAAATGCCCGCCAGTACCCCCGCCCGCCATAATTACGTCAATGAGGTCTTTACGAGGTGGTGCGGATATTCCAGGATCCGCCGATACTCCATCTCGCAGGGGCACTACCGCATGGCCCCCAGTATTCAAAAGATTCATAGCGCACCAGCCCCGGCGGGTTGCTTTTCCGCCAAGTTAAGTTCCACAGGCGCAGGGCGACCGGAGCTTTCATTACCGCCGCGCGGCCCCGCTTCAAGTCGATTCACGCGCTCTACGCTCATCACCAGACCGATGGCCCCCGCGGTAAGAATCCAGCCAGTTCCACCAGATGAAATCAGCGGTAGCGCTATGCCTTTGGTGGGCACGGTAACCGTCACAACCGCGATATTCATCGCCGCCTGTAAGCCGATCATGGCCGTGCAGCCGAATGCAATGAGTTTACCGAATAAATCCCGTGCCCTCCGCCCTGTCTGCCAACCGGAAAACAACAGCGTAAGATACAACAAAATCACCATCATGCAGCCGAAAAAGCCAAGTTCCTCGGCGATCAGACTGAAAATAAAATCGGTATTATCCTCGGGCAGATAGCCCATTTTTTGAATGCCATCACCCAGGCCGCGACCCCAGAATCCGCCGCTGGCAAAGGATAAAAGCGATTGAATCGGGTTGTACCCCGCGCCTTTGGGGTCCAGGTGCGGGTGCATGAAAATCAGCAGGCGTTCGCGGCGATACGGCACATGCCAAACCGCAAAATAAAGCACCACCAGCGCCGGAGGCAGCAGCATGGCGATGTGCCACCAGCGACACCCGGCCATTAACATCAGTAGAACAGCGATGCCGGCAACCAGAGCGGCAGTGCCGAAATCCTCTTTTAAGATCAACGCACTGGTCGCCCCCACCACCACCATGAGAGGAGCAAAGCCTTTCCAAAAATTACGAATCTGCTCGCCGCGATGTACCGCATAGGCACTGATAAATAATACCAGCGACCATTTGGCGAGTTCCGATGGTTCAAAGCTCAAGGCATGAGAACCAATGCGCAACATCAGCCAGCGTTTGGCTCCGTTTATATCCGTCCCCAGACGCGTCAGCACCAGGGCCAGGCATATTAAACTCACCACCACCAGCATCGCGGGTGCCGAGCTTGCCATGCTCCGGCCAATGAGCCGACGATAGTCCAGACGCCATAGAAACACCAGTAAGATCATCGCCAGGGCGGCGTGAACAGCCTCGACATTGAGAACCAGGTGGAATAAATAGTCATGAACCAAATGGCCGATGCGGGCATCAGCGCTTTGGGTCATCAGCAGGCCCACGCCCAAGAGAGCCATGCACACAGCGAGCATGAGTTGGTCATAGGTTAACGAGACGGGGCTTAGCTGCACGGTGAATCGCGCCGGTGGCGGCATTGCGGAAATATCCGGCAGCGACCGTCCGGAATGGCGGTCACCCTTCGCCCAGGTCACGCGGGTGGGCCAATTGATTAAATTACGGAACCCGGCCATCACACCACCCCCCGCCCATGAAAAAGCCAATCGCGGCGGCACCCGCCGGTTTGCATAAATCAGGTAAAAGATATTGCTGTAACACGTTCACGCCGCAGCCAAATCCATGCCGCCAATTCAGAAACGTCCTTGTTCCCCGCCGCTGGAACGCCCAGTACGCGAGAGTCGGGGCGAACCGGTCCATTAAAGACCGATAAGCGCACATAGTATAAACATATTTTCGTTGATTGCAGCATTCCAGCATCAGTTTTTCTTTTATTTTTTTTGTTTGTCTGACTATGGAGGGGCTTTTATGCGGTGGGCTGTGGATGCAAATTACCTTTTGTTGTAGTATGCTACCGCAAAACAAGGTGGAGCGCTGCGAAACTGCGGATGCCTGAACGGCATGAATCCCTTCAGGACGCCACCTCAGCAGTGAGAGCGCTATTTCGCCAATTATCTTAGGAGAAACGGATGATGCGTACGGTTTTTATGCGGATCGCAACGGCTTTTGGCGCGTTGGCGGCATTAACTCTTGTGGGCACGGGTCTTTCCCGGGCAGCCGATGCGGGTGAATATATTCGCACCGGCCTGACCCCAGCACAGGTAGAGTCGCAGGCTGACGCCCTGCTGGCCAAATTAACCCTAAAAGAAAAAATTCATCTTTTGGCCGGCAACGGCAGCATGTGCACGCGTCAAGTTCGCAAACTGGGAATTCCCCGCTTAAATATGAGCGATGCCTCCCAAGGCGTACGCGTATACGGCCCATCTACCGCGTATCCGGCATCGGTGTGTTTGGCGGCAACTTGGGACCCAAAACTGGCCGGGCGCGTGGGCCGGGCTTTAGGCTCTGATGCGCTGGCGCGGGGAGTTAATATCATCTTAGGCCCCGGCATCAACCTGATGCGGGAACCACAAGACGGACGTAACTTTGAATTTGTCGGGGAAGATCCGTATTTGGCGGGGCAACTTATTGCGCCGTGGATTCGTGGGATGCAATCCGTCGGCGTGGCGGCCTGTGCCAAACATTTTGCCGCCAATGAGCAGGAAACCAATCGTATGACGATTGACTGTATTGTCAGTCGTCGGGCCTTGGAGGAAATCTATCTGCCGCCATTTCGTGCGGCGGTGCGACAGGGGCATGTCTGGACCATTATGGCGGCTTATAACCAACTCAACGGGTATCATTGCACCGCAAGCCGCTATCTGCTTACCGACGTGCTACGTCACCAATGGGGCTTTAAGGGCCTTCTGATGTCCGACTGGGGTGCCACACATGATACGGTTGGCCCGATGGCCGCCGGATTGGACTTGGAAATGCCGGATAACCGTTATTACAACTATGCGACCATTAAGCCGCTGGTAAAAAGCAAGCAGATCACGGTTCATGAAATTAACACCCATGTCCGAAGATTGCTGCGCATGATGATCGCCATGGGCTTTATGAAAAAGCGCGTTGAAGATCAAAGCATTCCGTTAAATAATCCGAAAAGTGCGGCGACGGCTTTTCAGGAGGCTGCCGAAGGTACGGTGTTATTGAAAAACAAGGGCGGAATTCTTCCCCTGCATCGTTCGCAAATTCATACGATCGCTGTCATCGGCCCGATGGCCACGCCGGCGATCTGGACCGGCGGCGGCAGCGGTTATGCCCCGTCGATTATTAATCCGGTAAGCATGTTGTCGGCCATTCGTCATGCGGCCGCCGGATCAGCGATCAAAGTCATTCGCATTCCGTTCAACAAAAAGCTTTCACGCTTCTGGGGCTTGGGTGAATATCAGACGCCGCAGGGCAAGCCTGGCCTGAAGGCTGAATATTTCGACAACGACCGTTTGGCGGGTACGCCGGTGATGACCCGCACCGATAAGCGCATTGCCTTTAACTGGGGGCAATTTTACCCGGTTGAAACCCCCAATCGCCATTTTTCCGTCCGCTGGACTGGAACCATTACCGCCAAAACCAGCGGCACTTATCTATTTGAAGCCGCCGCTGCCGATCCGTGCCGTGTCTACCTTAATGGAAAACGAATCATCAAAATCGGCCGCTGGCAAAACGCCTTTACCAAAAAACTCAAGGGTATTTCGCTTGCGGCGGGGAAAACCTACCGCCTGCGGGTGGAATATTTTGGTTCCCACTGGAATGCGGAAATGGAGTTTGGTTATCTACCGGAAGGCAATAACCTGTTGACCGCCGCACAGAAAAAAATCATCAAACACGCGGATGTGGTCATAGCTTGTATGGGTTACGGCCCCAATATGGAACACGAAGGAGCGGATCATACCTATCACCTATGGGCACCGCAGGATCAGTATCTGCGGGAAGCGGCGGGGATTAACCCCCATACCATCGTGGTACTTAACGCCGGGGCCGGGGTGGGTATGGCTCCGTGGATTCACCGTGTCGCCGGCCTGGTCGACGCCTGGTACCCGGGAGAAAACGGAAACACCGCCGTGGCCGATATTTTATTTGGAAAAATTGATCCAAGCGGTCGTTTGCCCGACAGCTTTGCGAAACATTGGCGGGATGATGCCGCGTATGGCCACTTTCCGGGCCATGATGGACAAGTGCTGTTTAATGAAGGCATTTATGTAGGCTATCGCTGGTTTGACAAAAGGCATATCCAACCGCGTTTCTGCTTTGGCGATGGGCTTTCTTACACCACATTTTCTTTTGGGGCTTTAACGGTGACTTCCAAGGGTGCCGGCAAGAATCGCGTAATAGACGTGGCCGTGCCGGTGACCAACACCGGCAAAATGGCCGGAGCTGAAGTGGTGCAACTTTATGTGCGCCCCATGGAGGACCGGGCGAACCGCTGTGTTCAGACCCTGCGGGCATTCGCACGCGTAAATCTTAAAGCAGGCCAGACGGCAACCGCCCATCTGCAACTGGATTGGAAAGATTTTGCCTATTTCGATTCCGGTCGGAATGCCTGGCGAGTTCCTTCCGGCAAGTATCAACTTGCGGTTGGTTCCTCGAGCCGGTATACACCCTCGACAGCCACTGTGCATATCAGGGAGTAATCGGGTGCTGTTGACCATTACGATACAGCATTTTGCGGCCCGCTATGCGGCAATGCTTCAATCGTGGTCGAAACTGCTGTGGATATGGGATATTGCCCTTCTTATCCTGGGGCTGGCTTTTTTGTGTTCCGCCCGGCGGAGCTATCGGGCGTTAATTATGGCCAACTGCGCGGCGCTGGGATGGTACCTGGCGATGTTTCTGGCGCATTGGTCCTGGATCGCCGGAGCGGTTGCGGCGCTGGTAGGCACGGTGCTGGGGGTGCTGCTGGTGCCGATGATGCGCGTTGCACTATTTATTCTGGGAGCGGTTGCCGGTGGCGCTGCGGGGGTGGCGCTTTGGCATGTATTTAAGGAACCTCCGGATTACCGCTGGGTGCCGGCCATTCTGGGAGTGATTGTATTAGGCGTTGCGGGGTTGTATATATTTGAAGCCTGTGCGGTGCTCATTTGCACGCTGGAAGGAGCGTTAATGATTGTCATCGGCACTACCGGATTGATTATGCGTTACGGCACGGCAAATTTACGCAACGCCTTTGTGGCCAATGTGGCCAAGCAACCGACTAATCTTCTGGCAATTATCATCGGTATTTGCTGTGTGGGAATTTTAGTGCAGTTGGCGTGGGCCGCCCATGAAAAAGAGAAAGAAAAAGCCGCCAGCGAATAACCTTTACGCAGCACCCCGCACTGCCGTGGCGAGACCAATACAAGGATCAGCATGAAACGTCAGCCTGTAAATCCCATGATACCTCTGTTAGCCGTTGAGCCGCTGGGAATGGATTTGCGAACCACAGCGCAACACGCACAGAAGTGGGGCTTTGGCGGGTTGGCCATTGGGATCGGCCACCCGGAAATTCATGCCAAAACCTTTGGTCAAACAGCCCAACGACATTTTAAACAAATTCTCGCTTCCCACGGTTTGGTGATGGGGGCCTTGCGCGTCGGCGTGGGGAAGGCCGGTGCCTTTGACGCGGCAACATCGCAGAAACTGCTTGATGACGCTCTAGCGGCTTGCGAATTAGCCCATCGCCTGCAAATATCTGTCATATCCATTTATATAGGCGAACCGAAGGATGATCAGAATATCTCAGGCGATGTCGCGGAAATATTTCGACGCTTGGCGGAACATGCGGATCGTACCGGTGTTGTTGCGGCACTTTCCTGTGGTCAAAGCCCATGGCTTCTGCACCTCCTGTCAAGTTTGGATGCACCATCTCTAGCGGCCAATTTGGACTCAGCGCGTGTGGTTGCCGCCGGCGGCTCACCTCGAGAGGCCGCCGAGATGTTGGCCGGGCGGATAGCACTATGGACATGCACCGACGCCCTGCGTAATGGTTCAAATGTTCAGATGACACCATTGGGTTCCGGCCAAGCTGAGAGCCGGGAAGTAGTGAACAATTTGAAAGATCAGGACTTTACCGGGCCGATTATTGTTGACGTCCGTGATTTAACAAACCCGGCGCAAGCTGCCCAGCAGGCCCGCAATCAGCTTCAAGAGTGGATTTTAAAATGAGCCGGCGCGTCATCAGTGAAGTGACTTACCTGGGCACCGTGGAATCCACACAGGATATAGCCAAGGCCCATGCCAAGCAGTTGGTACTCTCCGAGCGGCCATTGGGATTTCCCCGGCAATTTTTTGTTGCCGAAAGCCAGACACAGGGCCGAGGACAGCATGGTCGCGCATGGATCAGCCCCCACGGCGGGATCTATTTAAGCGCGGTGTTCCCCGATGTCCCGCAGTATATGCACTGCTATATTCCTTTGGTAGCCGGCCTGGCGATAACCCGATTGCTTATGCGGCCATGGTTTCCCTCCCCGTGGTTGCCCGGTCGTCCAAAACAGGATATTGCTTTTACCAATGTGCATGTGCGTTGGCCTAATGACGTGCTGTTTAACGGAAAAAAAATTGCCGGAGTACTGTCCGAAAGTATCACAATGGGACAGCGGGCGGTGGCCGTGGTTGGCGTTGGAATGAATGTCAACGCCGATCCCGCGGCGGCAAACCCGGCATTGCGTGAGTTTTCCACCGCGTTGGCGAGTGAACTTGGAAGCCCAGTTGATAAAATAAAAGTCAATAACGCCCTGCTTCATAATCTTGAGGAATGTATTGGCGCTCTCACCAGCGGACAGTGGCCTGCACTACATCGCGAAATCTCTGATCGGGATTATCTGCGCGGTCGATCCGTAGAGATTTCCGCCGAGGATCACGTTCTGTGCGGTACCGGTGCGGGTATCGCTGATGATGGGGCACTGCTGCTGCAGGTTCCCACGCAACGCGAACCATCGGCATTTTACGGCGGTACAATCCGCACAGTGGACGGCCGCGCCATCCGTCCACCCGCCTAAAAGGTACCTGACACCTTTTAAGAAATAAAGGTAAGAAATAAAGGTGTCAGGTACCTTTTTTTTGGAAGATTCCGGGTTAACACGCGTCGAGGAATCGTAAGGGGGCGTGCTTCCATTCGCCGGCGTAATCCACGCCGATGCGCGGAGTGATGATGATGCCTGGCTTGTCATGCATTCTTTTCACGATGTAAAAATCTTCACCGGTCATATCTAATCCGCAGTCGGCCAGCGTTACGCCAAATGCTCGCGCCAACTTTCCCGGCCCGGAAATATCCACCTTCCAGCCATCAAGCGGTAGCGCGGCGCGCAGCAGCACCGCCTGTGGATCACCTTCGTGACTGGTTACAATATTGAGCATGTAATACATGCCGTAAATCAGGTAAACATAGGCGTAGCCCGCCGGCCCGAACATAGTTTCAGTGCGTTTTGTGCGTCCCTTGGACGCGTGGCAGGCAAGGTCGTGCGGGCCGACATAGGCTTCCGTTTCGATAATGCGGGCGGCGCGCCGCACTGAGTTAATCGTGCGCACCAGCGTGCAGCCAATGAGATCGGGCGCTACAACCTCTGCCCCGCGCCGAAAAAAAGAGCGTCGCAGCTTAGCGCCGTCGGAGTTATTCAATGCCGCTCGCGGCAACATGGCGACCCCTTAAATGCCGCCGATTTGCGCAGGTACATTTCCGGAAGCTGCCAACGGCACATCGGTTCGAATTTTGCCCGCGCGGTACCCGTACATGCCATAAAACGCGATATATACATATGACATCATCGGCACCACAAATGAATACTGTATGCCGATATGGTCCGCCACGATTCCCTGCAGCGGCGGCAACAAGGCTCCGCCGAGAATCGCCATAACCAAAAGCGAAGAACCCTGACTTTTCAAGGCTCCCAACCCGTCGATAGCCAGTGAGAATATATTGGACCACATAACCGAATCAAACAGACCGATGCCCAAAATCGCCCAGATCGCCGCAGCGCCGGCGGACAACATTCCGGTGAGCAGCAAGGCGATAATGATAAAGCTAAAAAGTGCCAGCATCCGCTGCGGACTGGAGGCTCCAAGAAAAAATGCCACCAGCATCAGCAGAAGCATCACGCCGTAATGCAATGCGTTAGCGCGGCCGGAAAGCATCCAGATAACGCCAAAGGCTACTACGGGAAGCAATATCACCACGGTATTGCGTAATTTCCTGCGCATATCGCTAAGGGCAAAAGCCCCCATAAATCGGCCAATCATCAGGCCACCCCAGTAAAACGCCAGAAACTTGGACGCGGCTTCGTGGCTAAGTCCGCCCAGCTTGGGCAGATTAAGGAAGTTAATAATAGAACTGCCTACGCACACCTCGCCGCCGACGTACATGAAAATCGCCAACATGCCCAATACGGTGTGCGGATGCTTCAGCGCCCCCGCCCCGCGCGTGACATGTTCCGTATTGGTAAAGTTGGGTAATTGAGCGAACATGAAACAAACCGCCAATACCAGAAATACCCCCCCCACGCACAGATAAGGAATTTTCACGCTCTGAGCGCCGTGGCTGCCCGGGCCGTTGAAGACTTTGAAAATCAATAACCCGGCGATAATCGGACCGATCGTGGTGCCAAAGGAATTAAAGGCCTGTGAAAGATTCAACCGACTCGAAGCTGTGCGCTCCGGCCCTAAAATGGTAATGTACGGATTGGCGGCAATTTGCAGCATGGCAAACCCCAAACCGACGACAAATAACGCAATGAGAAAAAACGGATACGAAATCATGATGGCCGCGGGATAAAACATGATAAATCCCGCGGCAGCAACCAGCAGGCCGATGATAACACCGGTTTTGTAACCGATGCGGTTAATCGGATCACCCCAACACATGGAAATCAAATAATAGATCAGCGAGCCGACGGTGTAAGCGCCAAAAAACGCAAATTGGATCAACATGGCCTGAAAATAATTCAGTGTAAAGGCGTCCCTGAAGCGCGGAATGAGAATGTCATTCCACACCGTCATGAACCCCCACATGAAAAACAGAACCGTCATGATGGTAAACGGGCCTCGATATGTCCGCTCTGGAGTATCTGATGAAGCTCGTGCCGCCGCCCCGGGTGTAATGCCGCCAATTGCCATAGTCTGGTTTCCTCGCAAAGCTCGTTTTTTCCGGCGTCCTTGCCGCAACTGCGTACGGCAAGTGCGCCTTGATTAAGAATCCGCTATGTTCCCTTGATCGGGGGATTTGTCAAGTAAAAAAGAACTTCAAACAAGCGCCCGTGACATTTCTATTGAAACAAGAAAACGCGGTCGAACTTCCTTGAACTTCCTTGACATTGCCCTGAACTCATCATAACCTACAAATTAGATCAGATTTAAGGAGATTATTTATGGGCAGGCTTTTTTCCGACATCACCAAAACCATCGGCAATACACCTTTGGTACGCATTAATCGCCTTGTCCCGGCGGGCCAGGGCATTGTTTACGCCAAGTGCGAATTCTTCAATCCTCTTTCCAGCGTTAAAGATCGTATCGGCGCAGCGATGATTGAGGCCGCTGAAAAAGCTGGGAAAATTAATAAAGACACCCATATCATGGAAGCCACCAGCGGGAACACCGGTATCGCTCTGGCGTTTGTGTGCGCTGCCAAGGGTTACAAACTCACGCTTTATATGCCCGAAAGCATGTCCCTGGAACGCCGCAAACTGCTGCGGATCATGGGAGCCAACCTGGTGCTTACTCCGGCTGCCGAAGGGATGCCCGGTGCCATCCGACGGTGCAATGAGGCCGCCGCGGCGGACAAGAATGCCATTATTGCCCAGCAGTTTGAGAACCCCGCCAATGTTGCCATTCACGAAAAAACCACGGCCGAAGAAATCTGGAATGATACCGATGGCAAAGTGGATTGTCTGGTATCAGCTGTGGGAACCGGTGGTACGATCAGCGGAGTGGCGGGAGTCATTAAAAAGCGTAATCCCAAATTTAAAGCTATTGCGGTAGAACCCAGCAACTCGCCGGTTATCACGCAGTGCAAGGCGGGGCAACCTTTAAAGCCCGGCCCGCATAAAATTCAGGGCGCTGGCGCAGGCTTTATTCCAAAAAATCTGCATGTTGATCTGGTGGATGAAGTCATTCAAGTCACCAATGAAGATGCCTTTGAATGGGCACGCCGTCTGGCACGCGAAGAAGGCATCTTGGCCGGCATCAGTTCCGGAGCCAATATGTGGGCTGCCGCACAAGTTGCCGCCCGCCCGGATATGAAAGGCAAAATCATTGTGGCCGTCATGTGCTCCACGGGAGAGCGTTATATCAGCACGGCCATGTATGAAGGATTGGACGTTTGACGCGCAACGGCGGCCTACCAGTTCCATGCGTCCTGACGGGCGTTCCTGGATTTTCGGCGGGCCTCGTCGGCGGCGTGATAATGCATTTGAACTTCCCTTATTTCTGATTCACGATCAAAAAACGCCGCGACCACGCGCGGGCCGAAGTGTTTGCCGCGCTCGTTGCGAATGACGTTGCAGGCGTGCTCATGGCTCTCCGCCGCTTTGTAAACCCGCCGCGAGGTAATCGCGTCATACACGTCGGCCAAAGCCATAATGCGCCCGGCCCATGGAATTTGCTCGCCCGTCAATCCCTTGGGATAACCGCGACCGTCATAACGCTCATGATGCGTGGCGGCAATGTCGCGGGCCATTTCCAAAAATTCCGCCCCGGGGTAACTCTGAAGCACTTCCTCCAGGGTGTTTGCCCCGATCGCCGAATGGCGTTTCATGATTTCGTATTCATCAGCCGTCAGCTTGCCAGGTTTGAGCAAAATGGCATCTGGAATGGCGACTTTGCCGATGTCATGCAAGGGGCTGGTGTCATAGAGCATTTGCACAAAATCGGCATGAATGGTCGACGCGAGCTCCGGGCGTTGTGAAAGCTGCTGGGCAATGATCTTCACATAATTGCGCGTGCGTTCCAGATGCAGTCCGGTTTCCTGATCACGCGATTCCGCCAGACGGGCCAAGGCAAAAATCGTCACATCGCGCGTTTCCAGTGATAAAGCGCGTTCCCCGGCTTTGATGCGAGCCACGAGTTCCCCAGTGTCAAACGGCTTGGCCATAAAATCATCGGCACCGGCGGCGATTCCCTCCGCCGCATCCACCGGATCATCACGCGAACTTAAAATAATTACATATACATATCTACTAAGTTTACGCTGCCGAATCGCCCGGCACAGCGCTATGCCGTCCATGGAATCCATCATCCAATCGGTAATGACCATGCGAATCGGCAACTGGGACAATCGCTCCAACGCGGCGGGGCCGCTTGTGGTGGTAATAACCTCGTGGCCGAAGCGATTCAACGCGGTGCGGATCATCTCCAGCGCAATCGGGTCATCATCGACGGCGAGAATTTTCATACCCTTAAGCCCCTTCATCCAACCAAGTTTTACCGGACGCCTTATTCCGCATCGTCACATATTCTATACATCGGTTCATTTCCGTCTGAACTTTGTTCCATGCGGCCTTGGCAAGGTCCTCATGGCCACGATCCCGGCAGATAACCTCCAGGTCTTTTGCGGCGTGCCGCAGCGCCTCGGCAAAAAGACATGCCGCGGTGCCTTTGATGGCGTGCGCCTCCCGACGGGCGGCGTCCCAGTCCGGTACGACCATACAGTCATTGAGTTTGGTAATCTGTTGTCGCCCCTGCCCTATAAATTGCTCCAACAATCGCTCGACCATTGCCTGATCATTCAAAAAATACTCGTTGAGCCGCTTGAAATCGAACGGCGTGGGCGTGGCATCTGATCCTTGCAGAGCCAGAGATTTATCCGGTGCATTCACCGACGTTGACGACCACCCGTCCACCGGTGAACTCAACTCGGGATTATCAATTAATGACACCAGGGTCCGCACCAATTCAGCGCGATTCAACGGCTTAGTCAAGAAGGCATCCATGCCGGCCTCCAGGGAATTTCGGCGATCCAGACCGGTGGCATTGGCGGTCAGCGCGATAATCGGAATCCGCGATTTTCCGAAAATACTGAACACCGCACCCGCGGCTTCAAGTTTGCGTATTTGTCTTGCGGATTCAAAACCGTCCATCACCGGCATCAGGCAATCCATGAACACCAGCGCGTAGCGTTGTCTTTGCAGGGCATCCACGCATTGCTGACCCGTGCCAACCACATCGCATGGCAGCATTAACCCTGAAAGGACTTCCCGAATCACAAATTGGTTAATTTCGTTATCTTCCGCCACGAGCACCTTAAGCCCCTGATAGCCCGGAGGCAATTGGAGTTTTTCCTTTGCCTCTAGTTCGGACAAACGGACCTTGGTGGGATTGGCGTGGACCAGCCGCATAAGCAGATCAAATAATTGCGACTGTCTTACCGGTTTGCCTAAAACACCGCTAAGCCCGAATTCCTGCTGTATTTCCGCACTGATGTGGGTGTCAGCCCTGGCCAGCGCGACAATATTCGGTGCCCGCATATCCACCTGCGCGTGGATTAACTTAGCGATTTCCAATGCATTGAGTTCCGGCGGCTGATGTTCCACAAACAGCACATCAAACGGGCGAGCGGCATTGGCCCGCAGCAGTTGGTTGCACGCTTCCACTGAGCCGGCGGTTTCTACCTCTATTTTCCAGTACCGTAACTGATGTTGAAGCTTATCGCGGCGGATCGCGCTAGCCATTAAAAGCAATACCCGTTGCCGGTGCAGGACTTCAGGGATCGCTTCCGCATCCAGCCAGACCGGTTTGCGACGCTCCAGTGGAACAGAGAACCAGAATGTACTGCCTTGATTTATCTGGCTTTCGACCCCAATTTTCCCGCCCATCAGCTCAACAATTTGCCGGCTTATCGCCAGCCCCAATCCGGTGCCGGCATATACTTTGTCACCCGCGTGATGCACTTGTGCAAAGGCCGTAAATAGTTTCTTGGCATTCTCCGGAGCAATGCCCACGCCGGTGTCATGAACCTCAAACTTTGCCAAGACTTTACCTTCCGCGATCTCCACTGTAGAAAGTTTTACCCAGACATCACCCTTATCCGTAAACTTAATCGCATTGCCCAGCAGATTCATCAGCACCTGCCGCAGCCGCACAGGATCACCGCGCACCAAGGACGGAAGATCCGGCGCAATGTCACAGCCGAGTTCTAGTTTTTTTCTCATAGCCGTGGAGAGCATGAGATATACCGTATCTTCCGTGCAGGCGCGCAGATCAAAATCCATGGGTTCAAGTTCCATTCGCCCGGCTTCAATTTTGGAGAAATCCAGAATATCCGTTATCACCGCCAGCAGTGCATCGGCACTGGTTTTTGCCACCTGCGTGTAACCGCGCTGCTGACCGTCCAGAGATGTTTCCGCCAGCAGTTCCATCATGGAAATTACGCCATGCAGAGGTGTGCGTATTTCATGGCTCATATTGGCCAGGAACTGGGATTTCACCAAGGCCGACTCCTCGGCTGCCGATTTTGCGATTTCAAGTTCGGATTTAGCCTGCTCCAGTCGCAACAGGGTTTGCTGGCGCTGGGTATCAAGCCGATCCATTATAATGGCCGCAGCCCAAACCAGAGCGCCAAATACCATGATCTGCAGCACCACCGCCGAAGCCGCCGACGCGGGCATTCCGGAAACATGAAGCCGATATTCGAAAAAAATTCTCAGCCAGCCCAGGAATATCGGAAAGACTATCAGCGGTGGCAGCAGCCGCCGCATGATAATTCCTCCCGGACTTTTTTTAAAAAATTGTTGTACCATTGGCAGGTGCTCGTCGAGTGCTGCAATTCCCGCCATCAAAAACAGCATCGCCGCCGCCGTGTGCATGGCGGTGGGTATATATTCGCCTCGCAAGTTGTGTCCGTAAACGGTAAACAAATAATTGGCTACGCCGTACAGTCCCGTCAATAACAGACCAACCAGCGCCACCGCCGTAACGCGCCGTGTGAAAGTTTTTCGCCAGACCACACTCATGACGCCCACGCCGCCAAATAACAATCCCACAGCGGTGTTGGGTGCCATACGATTGGGTGCGAAGGGCACTTTGGCCAGTTCCTGGGCAAATAATAGCGAATCAACGTGCAGATTTTCCGCGCCCAGATATGCCCCCAACCGCAGCATGGCGACCAAAACCACAATGCCTCCGATGGCCATCATTTCCCAATTTTGCGCCGGTGTGGTTTCCCGGTGGAAAGCGAGAAAGCCAATGGGTACCGCCAGCAGGAAAAAGCAGATTGCCACTGCCGGATTCATCGGAATCATATCAGGCAGCAAACTCGTCAGCGACAATTCGCCGGAACACCAGCCCGCCAATACCAGTAAGCTTACCGCGCAGATTAGCGCGCTGGACCAGATGCTGATCCAGTGCAGGCCTGTACATGGCTTGTCAGACAAGTCCATCTTCCAAGTCCTTATGTGGCATCGCCCTCAGTCTAAGTACATCGCCCGACTTCAATTCACCGCAAACTGATGGCGCGATTCGCGTTGGCGCTGGATCTTTCAAGGTGGGTTGCAGCTTTTGAGAAAGATCGTTGCGAACCGAATCATTCCTTCGAAACGCATTATACGCATAAAGGAATAATAATTGCCAGTGGAGAATTCCGGAATTGAATTTTTCTTATTCTTAAAAAAAATGGAGACGACCGGGATCGAACCGGCAACCCCTGCCTTGCAAAGGCAGTGCTCTCCCAATTGAGCTACGTCCCCAAGAATATCCATCCTACCAAACGCCATTGCCAAGGCAAGAGGCCGGCTTAAGATTCTTCGCAAATAGAAGCCGCCATTGGAATAAACGGCCAGCCATTAATGGGTTGAATCGCCGGATTCAGTCCATGTCGTCCGAATGCCTATTATACAGGCAGAAACACCCGAAACGTGGCATCAATATGTGGCACAGGCTATTTATAAGGCATAATGCCAACTTTACTGTTCATGCGTTGCCAAAAATTCCGGCAATAATAACAGGCGAATTGATCTGATATTTTCGCGCCACGACTGTCTCATAAATCATTATAATAAAATCACTTATATATTTTATAACGCCCGGATTCATTCCGCGGATTTCTACAGTCGCTAATTATTTCAACGCCATGGATTACTTGCGCACGGCGTTTGCATAGTACAATAGCATCCGGAGCACGTGCGAATCTTCGGACAGGCTCTTGGGGGTTGACGGCGGCAGGCCCGGGCTTAATGCGTTGGAAGCTCGATGGTGTGGAAGGAATTTGCCGTGGGCGATAGCGGAGGTTGGATTTGATGGATCGCGCCGAACTGGAACTTACGATTCTTACCGAAATTGGCCGTGCCCTCTCATCCGGCTTGGATTTGCACGCCGTTTTTGATCAGACCATGCGCGTTCTCGCCGATCGGCTCGGCATGGAGCGCGGCTCCATGGTCCTTCTGGATTCTACCACGGGAAAATTGCAGATAGAAGCGGCGCTGGGGCTGACCGCCAATGAAATTCAACGTGGTCGATATGATGTCGGCGAAGGCATCACCGGGCAAGTGGTGGCCACAGGTAAGTCGCGCGTGGTTGCCGACATCAGCAAGGAAATTCAATTCCTCAACCGGACCGGTGCCCGTGTGCCTGTCCCCGGCCGCGTGACCAGCTTTATCTGCGTGCCGATACTTGTTGAATCCAGGGCCTGCGGGGCGTTGTCCGTTGATAAACAATTTGTCGATGAGGAAACGCTCAATAATGACCAGCGATTGATGGAAATCATTGCAGCATTTATTTCCCAGGCCATCAAGATAAATTCCATCGTCGCCACCGAACGGGAAGAATGGCTGGAAGAACGCCGGCAGCTTCGCAGCACCCTGCAAAGCAAATACAAATTTGACAATATCATCGGCAGTTCGCCCACCATGCTGGAAGTTTTTGACACCATTGCGCAGGTGGCCGTGAGCCGGGCCACGGTACTGCTGTTGGGTGAAACCGGGACCGGGAAGGAATTAATTGCCAAGGCCATACATTTCAATTCCAACCGCGCCGACAAACCCTTTATTCGCATGAATTGCGGAGCCTTGACCGGTACGCTGCTGGAATCCGAGCTTTTCGGCCACATCAAAGGAAGTTTTACCGGTGCCATTCGCGATAAAATCGGCCGCTTTGAAGCCGCCCATACCGGCACCCTGTTTTTAGATGAAATCGGCACGCTGGACACCAGCCTGCAAGTGAAACTCTTGCGCGTGTTGCAGGAGCGGGAATTTGAACGCGTTGGCGATACGCGCACCATTCGCGTGGATGTGCGGATCATCGCAGCCACCAATTTAAGCCTTCAGGATGAAGTTGCCAAAGGAAAATTCCGGGAAGATCTGTTTTACCGCCTGAATGTTGTCACCATTAATTTGCCGGCCCTGCGAAATCGCCGCGAGGACATTCCCAAGCTCATCGACTTTTTCTTTGATAAGTTCAATGCGGAAAATGGAAAAAATCTTAATAAAATCAGCCGGGAACTGGTAAACATTTTCGTCCGCTACCCCTGGCCGGGCAATGTTCGAGAACTGGAAAATGCCATGGAACGCGCGGTGGTATTAAGTCGTGGGGACACACTTACGGAAGACCTGCTGCCCACAGCCATTCGCGCTTTTGCCCAGCAGGGCCGAGCCAGTATCGCCAGCGAAGATCTCGACGGTATTGTGCATCGCCTGGCCGACCAAGCCATCAGCGAATATGCCCTGCGTGAAGGGCAAATTTATGATCTGGTCATTAATCAGGTGGAAAAGGCGCTGCTTGAAAAAGCCCTGCAGCGCTGCGGCGATGTGAAAATAAAAGCCGCGGACTTTTTAGGCATCAACCGCAATACCCTGAACAAAAAGGTCAAGGAAATGGGCATTGAGTCCAGTGATCTGCCCGAAGCCGGCCATCCCACGTGAAAGCCGTAACCGCAGACACTTTCGCAACGGATTCACAGGTCACCTCTGCCCTGCGACATGTGATCATTCAACCTTACCGCAACGCCGCAACCCGCGGCCACGCCGCGTGGCCCGCTAAACGAAGGACGGATTTATCCCATGCCGCGGCGGCAACCCCTCGCGCCAAAGTTTCAATCCGCTCCGCGGCTTTGGGCCGCGGAGAACCTCTTCGCGCGTAGCTTACGGCCTCACGCGCCGCAGTTTCAATCCGCTCCGCGGCTTTGGGCCGCGGAGAACGCGATGAAGAAGTTGAAATCAAGAAAGCGCAGTTGTTTCAATCCGCTCCGCGGCTTTGGGCCGCGGAGAACCTTTGGATCGGAAGGCCGCAAGAACCCATCAAAAAGTTTCAATCCGCTCCGCGGCTTTGGGCCGCGGAGAACCCCGGCTGGACAGGATATACTGGCCATGATCGCGTTTCAATCCGCTCCGCGGCTTTGGGCCGCGGAGAACGTCACCCGGCGGTTAGACTTGGCCGCACGGCCATGTTTCAATCCGCTCCGCGGCTTTGGGCCGCGGAGAACCCCGTCGCCCCAAAATTAACCGCACCAAAAACTTGTTTCAATCCGCTCCGCGGCTTTGGGCCGCGGAGAACCCACTACCGACAACGACTATATTGTCAATGCGAAGTTTCAATCCGCTCCGCGGCTTTGGGCCGCGGAGAACCAGCGGATACCGTTCAATGCGTAAATCCATATTCGTTTCAATCCGCTCCGCGGCTTTGGGCCGCGGAGAACCCAATCCAACATATTCAAGGCTTGAGCGCAACCGTTTCAATCCGCTCCGCGGCTTTGGGCCGCGGAGAACGTACGCAAGTATCGACAGGCCAGGCTAATGCCGCGAAGTTTCAATCCGCTCCGCGGCTTTGGGCCGCGGAGAACCCAGGCCCAGCAGCCAGGCAACTCGATGGTACCCCTGTTTCAATCCGCTCCGCGGCTTTGGGCCGCGGAGAACGGTAACTTAGTCGCACCAAGCGGTAGCGTCAGCCCGTTTCAATCCGCTCCGCGGCTTTGGGCCGCGGAGAACGAAGATCCAGATTATCAAGATAGGCTCTCACCTGGTTTCAATCCGCTCCGCGGCTTTGGGCCGCGGAGAACCAAGCGGCATTGGGCTGAAACCCAATATAATCGGTGTTTCAATCCGCTCCGCGGCTTTGGGCCGCGGAGAACCGCCTTGCTCTAACTCTTGATAACATACGGCCCAATCCAGTCTTTTCCGCGAAGTGCGGTTTTCCCATTCTGGCAACGGGCCATTGTCGCCGCTGCAACACCGACAAATCTTCACTTTTCAAAGAACTTCCATACAACGCGAAACCCCCGCACTCCCGTGCGCGCTCTAGGTTCGCGGAATACATTATATGTTGTCTATTATGTAATTTCATCGTCACCTTCAACCCTGTCCATCCACGATTCACCTCTATTTTAACTTGCTGCCGCACGCGGACCAAATGACTGTCATCTGTTGACCGCGGGCCAAGCCCACAAACACGCACAACCGCGGCCACGCCGCGTGGCCCGCTAAACAGGGGCGACGCCGACACTTCGTTCCCACAGGCACATGCAATGTGCCAGCTAACATACGCGATGTTCCAAACACGTCCGGCCACCATCAAAATACCAATGGCTCGCTTAAATCCCTAGGTTCTTTGGCCCCTAAATGCTCTACCCGACCTATTGCCGCGGCATCCAGAAAATAAAAGCGCAACGAATCCAATTTCGCATCAATCTCTTCCACCAATCGACTCCGCAACATCGCCCATTCCTTGTCACCAACCGCGCATTCAAACACTGAATATTGCACCCGCTGGCCATAATCCAGGCACGCCTTGGCCACACGCCGCAAACGTTTTCGTCCCGCGCGGTCCATCGTGTTCACATCATACGCCACCAGTACCATCATATTTTCGTACCCCAAAACACCGCGGCCACGCTGCGTGGCCCGCTAAACATGAAGAAACAATTATGTCATTTGAACACCACCGGGACATAATGATCAATATCGCCACGGATATTCCGGGCTAAAATTCTTGCCTGCAGGACGGGAAATCTTCCCAAAGGGGCTTCCTGATTCAAATACGGATGAATGCGCTTTTCCTGTTTACGCTCCTGATAGGCAGCAATTAGCCGCTTGCGCGCGGCGTCCTTTAATTCCACGGCACCGCCGGGCCGCGTGATAAAATCATCCGCCCCCACCTGTCTGCGATTAACTAACGTAATGACAAACCGATCCACCAGAAACGCCCGGAATTCCTCCATCAAATCCAGCGCCAATGATGGGCGGCCGGGCCGTTCCTCATGAAAAAATCCCACCGACGGGTCCAACCCGGCGCACGCCAGCGCTGCCGTGCAATCATGCGTTAAAATACTGTAAAACAACGATAACAACGCATTGATCGGATCCAACGGCGGGCGGCGCGTGCGTTTGCTAAACTGCAGTTCCGTCGGCGCACCGGGTGTCATCCGGGCGAAGTTTTCAAAATAAAGCCGCGCCGCATCGCCTTCCAGTCCCCGCATCTGTTCCAAGGAATCGGCCTGCTCGAGTTGTAACAATCCATTGGCCAGATATGTCGCAGCGGATCGCAATGCTTCCGCATCCGCAGCCCGATCATCGGGCAAATCCCGCGCCGTTCTTAACAGATTGCCCCGCGCATTTTGCACTTTCCCCGCCACAACCGCCCGCGTAAAGGCCATGCGAAACAACATGTCGTCGGCCCGGCGAAATTGTGCCCGCTTTAATCGCACACCCCCTGATCCCGGCGTATCAATGCGGGCCAGCAATCGGCCGGCGGCGGACATGAAGTTCAACGGAATCTGCCCTTCCGCACAGGCCTCCATCAATTGCGGACTGACCATTACCCGGCCGAAACACGCGATGGAGTCAATCATGTGCATCGGTAATCGGGCGGCAACATTGCCATCGATTTGGATTAAAATCGCCTGGCCCTCGCGGTGCAGATACGCGCCCTCGGTCACAACATATAAGGTGTTAAGTTGAATTTCATCCATGGTCAGGTCCCTGTCCGCAATTCCATGTCTCCGTTTAGCGCCTGTAGCGCGTTCATCCCGCGGCCGACGTAACCCATTTTTACGGCCCTGGCGCAAATAGCTCGGCGTAGGCCGCATCCAATGCCCGTGACCTGCCCGTCAACTCCGGCACGCACAGACTGTGCAGGGAGCACCCATCGCATTGCGGTTTTAGCGCGGCTGGTGGAACCGTGTCGGCCAACATCAACGCCCGCACATTGTCGATGGTGTCCATGGTCAGCTTTCGCAAGGCTTCGGTGAATACAACTTCCCGCCGCCGCTTGGTTTTAACGTGGAAGATCGCCCCCTTGGGCACCGACACGCCGATCATTTCTTCCAGGCACAGAGCTTGGGCGCATAACTGAACGTCGTCGTTGTCCCACTTCTTCCGCTTGCCCAGTTTGTAATCAACCGGCAGCGGAATTTCCCGACCATCCGCCTGCGCGCGGAATTCCACGATATCTGCTTTGCCCACCAGTCCTAATTTTTGAGAAAACAACGGCAACGCCCGTTCAATCCGTGCCCCCTCGGCCGTCTGCCGATACCCTGGATCATCGGCATGTTCGTGTGCCAATGTCCCGGAAACGGTCCAGGCATTATCCACCCAGAGCGCATCCAACCGATGCAGGGCGCAGCGCCGATTGCAATATAAAAAATCGTTCAATGCCGATATTGAAACGGGGTCGGGCGGGTCAATATTCATAATTGGTACCATTTTTGTCGCCAGCTTTCTGTCATCATCGGGGGATAATCGCGATGGACACCATTATGACGCATTCGCGGCCACGCCGCGTGGCCCGCTAAACGGGGGAATTTCCCCAGGGCGTAATAAAGTCCCACTTCTGGGGTGGCATTCCGGCCTTGATCGGATTGTTGTTAACGTATTGGATTGCCCGGGCGATGTCCTGGGTGGTATTCAAAAATACGTTCCAACTGTTTTGCGCCCAGACGGTTGGATCGGTCCGCAGTGATTCGGCATTCAATTGTTTGGTGCCGCGACTGCGCAGATGGCCGACCACCTGTTCGATTGCTTTTGTGTGGCGCAATATCACCGTATGCACATGATCCCGCATAATCGCACATGCCAAAATACGATATTCTGATTCATCCGACGCGATACCAAACCCGCGGCCAATCGCCGCGATCTGTTCCATGGAAAACCTCACCGGCGGATTGGCCAGGGTTTCCTTGGCGCGCCGGCGACTCTCAGGGTCATGCGTCACCGCCGCGACTGATCGCCGCGCGCCGCACGCGGTTCCACCGCCTGCGGCGTAGAACAAATCCCAACAGCGCACATAATCCGACCATGATACGCGCGGATCGTTGGGCAACCAGAATCCATACGCACAAAACGTACTATGGTAGGCCGCCACCATAAACAATCTCCCAAATTATCCCATGGCCCAAAAACGACGCGGCCACGCCGCATGGCCCGCTAAACACGGAACGGATTTTATACCATGCCGTGCCGCAGCCCGTCGCCCCCACCCCTCCGTTTAGCGTGCCCGCCGGGCGGGCAGCGCGGTTGGCGGCGTTCATTGGTTTAAGCGGCGGCAAACGGGAATGCCACATCCGCCAGATTTGCCGCCGATAATTCGCGATGAATAATGCCGTCGGGCAGGGAATCGGTGACGGTAATCGCGTAATCCGCAAATTTGCGCGGGGCGGCGCTATCCCCAAGTGCGGGCGTTATCACCTTGTCGAACAGTATGTGTGCCGGCGCTTCGCCCAACGCGGTGGAATGTTGAAACACATGCAATCCCCGCAGGGACATCAGACCACGCGAAGCGGATCGGTCCAGATCAAACATGCGTTGCATGGCCTGAAAAAATAATGCCAAATCGGTATAAGTGAATCCCGTGTCGCGGGCCAACAACGGATTGATGAATCCGTGGCCTCGGTAAAGGGCGTATGGCACGGTGTGTTTCCGGCCGAAGGTACCGGTCAGAAATCCATCCTTTTGGGTCTGCGACTCGGCCTCCTTGACGGTGGTAACACTCTTACGGGTGATGGCCGACTCTGCCGGGATAATAGCATCTAACGATCGAGAAAACGTTATTTGCGCCGGGCCTCGCACCTGACCGCAATTGAAATCGCCGGTGGAAAGCACAGCCCCAAATGCCCGAATGTCATAATATTGCTGAAGCAGCCATTTTTTGGCTTTTTCAGCCTCGGTGGATTTGTCCTTGCCTTTGCTTTCCTTAAACGCTTTTTTATCGACGCCCGCACCATCGAACGCCTGCTCCATCAGGTTGTTCAAAATACGTTTTTCGTATACCGCGTCCTGGGTTTGAAAAAATAGATCGAAACCCGGTTTGCCGGCCGCAATGGCCGCCACGGCATTGCGTATCTTCCGCTTGATGCAAACATCCGTAACGAAACCCTCCATGGTTTGCGGATCAATACGCGGAAGATTTCCCGCATCCGGATCCCCGTTGGGGTTGCCATCCTGCACGTCAAATAGAAATACGAAATCATAACGGCGATCAACTACATGACTCATGGAAAGTTCCTTTCAAAAACATATTTACCGAAATTCAACTTAAACCTGTTCTGCCTGTTTTTGTTCCTCGCGCCGCTGTTTGTTCTCCGCATCCCGTCGGCGATAGTGGGTCCGCTGGTGGTAGAATCCCAACGCAAACTCGCCTTGCTGGTTCAACTTCAGCAAATGGGGAAAGTCTTTCACTTGGCTGCACAGGTCTTCAATATCTTTTTTGATGTTCATTGCCATGCCGGGCTTATCATTTTCCAGCTTGCTGATATGCTGCTGTGCGGATTTGAAGAGTCGCGGAAACACCAACCCCGGTGCCGTGCTGGCGGTACTGTAGAATTTGTCCACAACATTCGCATTGACATCGCCGAGCGCCCCCCATTGTGCACGCTCAAAGACCGCCATTAATCTGCCGCACACATACGCCTGTGATCCGGCGTCCATCACTTGTTCACTCATGGCAATTCCTTTCCTTATAAGAATTAGTTTGATCAATCCGATTCGCACCGCCGTAAAACCGCTGGTGCCCTCGGCCTGCAAGCGCCGCAGGCATGAGGCCAAAATGCCCTTGCCGATACCTTGTCCCTTTATTGCCGCCGCCAGCAACTGCGGCGGCACCGTTGGTGCCACAGCCTCCGAATCCATTGCGGTGGCCAACGCCAACTGCCACAGCGGAAACGCGGTGGTAAGCTCGTTGCCCAACGGGCTGATAATCCGCAGGTCAGAAAACCACTGCCGCAGATTATTTTTAACCTCAGAAATCGGTGCCTCAAGATAATCCCGCACCACAGCACGGGCAGAGTTTCCCGAAAGGGCAAGGCAATAGAACATGTTCTCGTTAACGACCTTGGCTTCCTTGCCGCTGTGGGGGCTTTCCAGAAGCTTGGCCACCAATTCCGGATTGGTTCCATCAAGGCATGACAACAGGGCATCGGCCTCACCTTTTTCGCGGCCCCAAAACAAAAAGATTTCGCCCGAATTGTTCTTACCAATGACGATTCTGCTGCGATGCAACTTTTCCTGCACCAAGGCCTGTATCGCCCGCGTGTAGCCATCCACCGCGCGATATCCGATTGCCGCGTTGGCTGCGCCATCGAGACCGTAGCTTTCAAACGCCTGCTTATCGTTGGAAATCAGGCTGACGCCGGATGCAATTCCACCGGGGATGCCGGATAATTTAGTAGCGTGAACGGTCGCAATCGGTCCTAATGCGCCTGTCACCTGACATATTCCGCGCGGCCCTTCGCCTTGGCGAGCCTGCTCAAATTGCTTGTAAAATTCGCGCCACCAGTTTTTAACCGATTGGCGATCCATAATTGTAAGCCCCTGGTCCGGGAACCATGCAAAGGTGCAGCGATCGCCCGGGCCTGGCTGTATGGCTTCCACTTCCATGCGAATTCGGTCCGCAAGCTGTGGGTCGGCCATCAGCTCGCGACCAAAGGCGGAAATAGCGATAAGTGCAGGATCATTCGCGGCACGGGCGGCTTCCGCGATCTGTCGCCAAAAAGTGTCACGGCTGGCGTTGCTCTTTTTCCTATCTTTCTCCGACAACATACTGTCCACGGGTAATACGCGGGCAAACGTGTCAGCGAAGAAACGCGCGAAGCCCGAATTCGCAGTATTGCCGTGTGGCTTTGGAACCAGTATTTCTTTTCCACGGTCCGGCCTGGTTTTAGGTGCACCTTTTTTAGTTGTAATAACAATCTCGCCACGTCTCTCTTCAATGCCCAAATATTTACCGCTTTCACCAACCTTGATAATTATCGGCACGGGCTGGGATTCAAATGCCGGATCGTCCAACAGTTTTTCGCGTTCGGCCAGCTCATAGAGTCGCTTCAGTATCATGCCGATTCCTCCCAGCCGAGCACCTTCACCGGCGGCTGACCGTCGGTTGCCGGAGCCGCGGTGTCGCAGTGCAGCACGCCGTTATTAACGGCTGCCATAAAGAATCCCGGCAGGTTGTTTCCTTCGCCGTCAAACTTCATATCGTAGAGCATTAAACCCAGAGATTCCGTCCATGCCATGGCTTTTTCGGTGCCATCGGGTGCGGAAAAATGGCATGCAAATTCCCTGCACCCCAGATAGGGCCGGTGGAAGCATTGCCCCTTTTCAACCCGCCGCAGGAACATCTCGCGGTATTTAATCGGCGGATCATTGGCGTCAAACGGGCCGACATCCACGCTGGCCTCAATTACATAGGCCACATCACGTAAGGCCATGGTGTTACGCTGTGTGCGGTTTTGCCCGCCGGCGCTATCACGTCCGGCGGAATCAACCAAGTACGGCTCCGCCGAAGACGGGTCTTTCATCCAACCGCCAACCGTACGCGGTGCGATTTTCCCCTGAATCTCGTTACGGCGGATGCTGATAAACTGCGGGCGGTCCGAGGCGCTGCCATTGAGCCACCAGGGGCGTAATGCCGTTACGCGACGAACATGCCAGTGAAACGCGGGAATAAGTTTGCCGTTGGCATCTGTTTTCTTCTTAAACAAAATGGCATCCAAAACGCCGCGCGCCGCGGACGGCGTCATGATGGGATAGGACAATCGCTCAACCTTCAGTTCAGGGCGCGTAAAGCACGCCAGATCACCCCAAACCTTTACCGCGACTATTTCTTTTTCAGGCATTCCCATTCAATTCGGTTCCTTGTTTTCAAAACACCGCTACCGTCGCGGCACCACTGATGACCAATCCCAGCGCATTATCATACGGCAGACTGCAAACATTGACGCCTCGCGGATCGTCCATCACGCACGCGCTGGCTACCTGCCGCAGCTCGTGCTCATAAACGTTGACGGTGAATTTCTGCAACCGGCGATAGGCACTGCGCGATGGCTGTCGCCGCAATTCACCCAAGAGATTCTCAACTTCCCGCCGCGCCGGATCCCATGTCGTTACAACCAGAGGGGTCGTAACATCCTCGATAATCCTGTAATCCTCGGCGACTTGTTGAAAATTATACCGTGATCGCTTGGTGTGTATATCCTGTGAGTCAAGATTCCCAGTTGGATAGAGCCTGCAATAATATTCCGCCATGTCCGCGGGATGGTCAATCCGCGGCTGGTGCCCGCACGCCAGGAAATCCTGTTCGACAATCTTAGCGCCGTTGCGATACCAGGCGCTTTGCGGCATTTTTCCCTCCTGACTTCGGAATACGACGACCCGCCCACCGCCGCCGCTTGGCGAATTCAGCAATCCCTCACGGTTGCAACGCCCCGCCGCTTGCACAATGGACTCCAACGGTGCAATTTCGCGCATAACCACTGGAAAATCCAAATCAACGCCCGCCTCGACAAGCTGCGTGGCAATCAGCCGACACGGCTTACCGCCCTTCAGTGCCGCCGTTATCTCGTCCAGCACACGCAAGCGGTGTGCCGGACACATATTGGTCGAGAGGTGAACCGCCGCACAGCCCAGTTTTGCCAACTCGCGGTAAACTTCCAACGCGGCCTTTCGTATGTTTACTACGCAGAGCACCTGCGTATGGCGGAACATTTCTGCTGCAATTTCAGTCCAGCCAAGCGCTGGCGCACCCGCCTCTGGCCATGCAACCTGCACTCGCTTAAGCTGGCGGAAAAGCGCAACAGGATCAGGCGCAATCTCGCGAACTTCTAAAATCCCCGTTGGCAGGCGAACGGGGTCTTTTTTCCATGCCGGCTGCGTCGCCGTGCAAAGCACAATGCTGCAACCAAGATATTTGGCGGCCTGTTCGAGCATTGCACACGTTGGGGCGGTAAACCCGGGCGGCAGCGTCTGGCATTCATCAAGTATCACCACACTTTGCGCAATGTTATGCAACTTGCGACACCGGGAGGGCTGATTGGAGAATAGTGATTGATAAAATTGCACGCTGGTGGTCAAAACAATGGGCGCGTCCCAGTTTTCAGCCAGACGCTGGGATGTTTCTGACTCGGTGTCGTCCTGGTGAGTGCTTCCGTCTTGTCCCGGCTCGACCATGCTATGGTGCTCAAGAATTAGATTCTCGGCATCGCCCAGCGCGGCACGGAAAACCGACGCATTCTGCTCAATGATGCTTAAATAGGGCGCAACGTAGATAATTCGCCGCAGTCCGTGTGCGGCGGCATGATTCAGCGCAAATGCGAGTGATGAAAGCGTCTTACCCCCGCCGGTGGGAACCGTCATGGAAAATATGCCCTTCAGATGGCGTGCAGCGTTTTGTGCCGCGGCGAGAATCTCGGCGCGAAGTCGCACAACCTCCGGGCTGCGGCATTGCCCCGCGCGGGTTCCTATGTAGCCTAACACCTTTCCCAGAAGAAGCGGTGCATCAAGCCTCACGACGGGCTGCGGCATGCCCCAGCCCCTACGGCGTGATTGAAAATCTGAGGTATCCAGCCAATCCGCGTCCACCAGGCAACTGAACAAAAGTCGCGTGCGAATATCAAAATCCATGCCACGCACCGTTACAGCTTCACCGCGATCCAAAGTTTTTAGTTCTGGAAAGTCCAAATACGCGGCGGGAAGCGCCGCCTCCGCCACGCGCTGTCCATCATTAACCCCCTCCGCCATACCGGCCGCATCCGGAATCCCCCCATGGTGTCCCAATATCGCAAACGATACGTCCAAGTGGTTGGTACTACGGGCCTCTGCCGCTCCCGCCTGCTTATGTCGTGTGGATTGTCCCTTTAGCTGAAGTCCTCGGATCATCCGCTGAAACTCCGGACGATATTTTCCCAGATCATGCAGCAGCCCGGCCACGTAGGCGGCGTGGGCGAGTTCCTCGTCCCCCGGCCGGGCTTCGCGGGCAAATTTTTCGGCGAGTTTTGCGACATTTTCCAGATGCTCACGCAAAGGCTGCCATTGCGATTGATCTTCTCCAAAGGTATGGGCGTAATAATCCATGATCGCTGCTTCCTCGGATCGCCTTAAACCAGTAAGTGAGTCCCTCCCTCACGATGTATGTGAACCTAACACAGGTTTACCATAGCTCGCCGGGGTAGTTTTCGCAATTCGAGATGAGGGCGTCGAGTTATGACCATGGGCCGTGCAAAGTGAAATGGCCGACAATTTAGCCAAAGTTAAAATGTCCCCTCTCGCCAAACTCCTCTATTTTTTCGCCTGCGGGCGAAAAATGATCAGGTGAGCAGGTGAGCAGGTGAGCAGGTGACCGCAGGAGGCGTTATCTGCTGGCGGCAGCAACCACTTCTGGCTAACCAAATGTGCTCTTCTGTTCACCTGTTCAAAACATCTGCTCTGTTTTGGCCGCCGGCCAAAACTGGGGGACTAGGATTCGAACCTAGACAAACAGATTCAGAGTCTGCTGTGCTACCGTTACACCATCCCCCAAGGGTGAATACTATCCTAAACAATTCCCGGCAATCGGACAAGCGGCCAGCGGTGATTTCGCCGGTCCGGGCGCGGCGGTTCGGCGATGGGCACAATCGTGATCGCTTGTTTTGGTCCAGCGCAATTATCAACTACATCACCGCCGCTAAATCCGACGGCTTTGCCAACTGCGGGCGGGCCGGGTTTGGCGAAGTTTTTTCGGGGTTAGTTCCTTAATTACTCGGACCGGCTCCTAAGAAATATCCGATCCCAGCCAATCCCAAGTCCGGCCGTCGCGGGCTAATAATTCGTTGGCGGCCTGAGGTCCCCAGGAACCGGGTTCATAGCGGGACAGCGCGGGCGTACCGGCCGCCCATGCTTCTTCGATGCGGTCAATAATGCTCCATGCGCTTTCCACTTCATCGCGGCGGATAAACAACGTGGAATCACCGAGCATGGCATCCAGCAGCAAGCGTTCATAGGCTTCCGGAGAATAGCTGCCGAAGGCTTCGTTGTATTCAAAATCCATGTGGGCCGGGGCGATGCGGGTAACCGTGCCGGGGCGTTTGGCGTTAATCAGCAGGGAAATACCCTCCTTAGGCTGAATGCGCAGCGTGAGAATATTGCGCGCCAGGTTGCCCCCCGGCGCGTTAAAGAGAATTCCCGGCGCGCTATTAAAGTGAATGCTGACTTCCGACCCCTGCCGTTTGAGATGTTTACCGCTGCGCAGATAAAACGGAACGCCATGCCAGCGCCAATTGTTAATATTCAACTTAACAGCGGCGTACGTTTCCGTCTGGCTGTCCGGCGCTACGCCGCGCTCCTGAAGGTAGCCAATCACCGGCTTACCATCCACCGAACCGGGGGTATATTGGCCCCGTACCGTGCGAATGGCCACTTCCTGCGGCGTATGAAACGGCTCAATGGACTTGAGCACCCGCACTTTTTCATCACGAATGGCGTCGCCATCCAGGGCCACGGGCGGTTCCATGGCAATAAGTGTCAATAGCTGCATAAGATGGTTTTGCACCATGTCCCGCATGGTGCCGGCATTTTCAAAATATCCTCCGCGGCCTTCCACCCCCAGCGTTTCGCCCACGGTTATCTGGACATGATCCACATACCGCCGATTCCAGATGGGCTCAAAAATTCCATTGGCAAAACGAAAAACCAGCAGATTCTGCACCGTCTGCTTACCGAGATAATGGTCAATGCGATAAACCTGTGATTCATCAAACACACGATTAATGTGATGATTCAGTTCCCGCGCGGTGTCCAGGTTCCGTCCGAACGGTTTTTCCACAATGGCCCGCCGCCACGCCGTGCTGTTAAACGGATCAATATTGCCCAGCCCGGCATCGCCCAGGCGTTCGACAATCTGCCCGAATTCAGTTGGGCTGGTGGAAAGATAATACAACCTGCGGCCACCCGTGTTGAATTTTTTATCCACTTCCGCCAGGCGATCCGCCAAGGCGTGATAACCATCGGCATTTTCAAAGGTGCTCTGATGATAAAAAATCCGCGGTGCCAGATTAGACCACAATTCCGGGTCCACGGGTTTGCAACGCGAAAATTTATTGACGGCTTCCAGCATTTCCGCACGAAATTCATCGTCTGTCTTGGGGCGGCGGGCAAAGCCGATGACCACGGTGGATTTGGACAATAGCCCATCGCGCGTGAGGTTATACAACGCGGGCAGAAGCTTTCGGGCCGTTAAATCACCGGTGGCACCGAATATCACAATGGCACACGCAGGTGCGGCCGTTACAGCATTTTTTTCCCCAGCCATGTTGTTTGATCCTTTCATTGAGTTTTCTACCCATACAAAGACGGTTATTCTACACGCCATGCAGTCTGCTTCAAAAGCATGATCCGGCGGAACGGCCACATGCGTTGGTAACAGGCTGAACATTTGGAGCATGTATATGACCGATACGCTTTGGGCACCGTGGCGGCTGGAATATATTAAAGGCGTCACCGGGCAGAACATCGACTGCTTTTTATGCGATCTGGCTCAGCACCCGGAAAAAGATACCGCCAATTTTGTCGTGCGCCGCAGCCAATTCGGCATGTTGCTGATGAATCGTTATCCGTATGTCAACGGCCATCTTCTGGCAGCGCCGTATCGCCACACGCCGGATTTGCCCCAATTAACCATTGAGGAACGAGCGGACGTATTGGAACTCGCGGTTCTGGGCCAGCAGTTGCTGACCCAGGCGATGAACCCGCAGGGATTTAATATCGGCATCAACATCGGACGTTGCGCGGGAGCCGGGGTGCCGGGGCATGTACACACCCATGTTGTTCCCCGGTGGAATGGCGACGTCAATTTTATGAGTGTCGTGGGACAGGTGCGCGTGATTCCTCAGGCCGTTGAAGAGGCTTATCGCCAGATTATGGCGCAGCTTGCCAAACCTTGAACAACCCCTTACTTACTATTCCAGTTCTTTACCACGGGGTTCTTTACTCCGGGCAGGCCTTTGAACCCATAACACTTCCACACATCCAGATGTTTTACCACGACGCCGTAATAATACAGCGGCACGACAAACATTTTGCTGACATGCGCGAAGGCGGGTTTAATCAGGCGATCAAATACCTGCGGTGTAAAAGACCCGGTTAATACCGCATCCCGACCAAGATAACGCAACTTTCCCGTGCGCGGATTGATCTGGTTGGGTCCCGGCCATAAATCAAATTGACACTGCTTGCCGCCCATCGCGGTTTGCAGACAAAACACAAATGGGTGTCCAGGCAAATAGTAACTTAACGAACTGGAAGTGTCCCAACGATCATCCATGACCATGGGCAGCGGGCCATGACCGTGCCACATGGATAAGCGGATTTTTTCAATGGCCTGACCCCGGACTTTCAAGGCGTGGAGACGAAAAGCCGGGTCAAATTTCTTGGCGGGAAAATGTTTGCCGGTGGGATCAATTTTAGCCATAACGGGATAGAGCAACTGTACGTTTTCCGCAAATACAAACAGGCTAAATCCCCACGCAACACCCGCAATTATCCAGCGCCGCGCGGCTTTGCGTTTGGGCAAAGGCTGATTCCACCAGCGTGTTGCCACACCGGCAAAAAGAATCATGCCGGTAAAGTAGCCCCCGGCGGGCCAATTCGGTTCGACCTTACTCCAGAAACTTAAAAGAAAGTACATGATAAAAATCGGCAGCGTGATCCATATCAGAAAATCCCACACCGCCCGGGCAATGGGGTCTGTTATTTTTCTGGTATCGCGAATCGCTTCAATGAAGGCCAATACCAGCAGCACAAATAGGATTCCGGCGAAAATACCGGCTTGTGAAAGGATGAACATGCCGACATTCAGCGGTGCCTGGCTTAAATGCCACCACACGCCCTTGGCCCCGCGCAATCCACCCTCGCCGCCGATAGCGCGAAACATAATCCAATGATGCTGCGCATTCCAAATAAGATTGGGAATTTGAATCGCCAGGGCCAGCAGGGTTGCCCCGAGGCTGTGCCAGGTTGCCAACTTCCGTCGCAGGTAGGTATTTCGCCATGCCGCAATCGCCAGGGAAGGGGGAATCAGCAGCAAGATCGGCTTGCACAAAGTTCCCAGCCCCACCAGCAAACCTGCTAAATAGAGCCAGCCAATTCCCGCACGGTGCGGCTGCTGCGGCAAAAGCACGCCACTTTCACCAAACCGCGGTTCCACGGCCAGCCACAGGCACACGCACGCCCAGGCCCAACACAAATACATCGGTGAATCAATGGTAATAATCAAACTGCCCACGGCAAATACCGGCACCCCGGCGGACAGTGCAATAACCATCAGCCCGGCGCGATCATCACGGAACATGCGCCGCGCCAAAAAGAAACTCGCCAAGCCGCTGAAAAAGGCAAAAATAACCGCGGGCGTTCGTATAATGGGCATCGTGGCGTGCTGACCAAACCAGTGCCCCACCGCGGTAGCCGCATAAATAATGGCGGCAATTCCCGGCCCCTTGGAATAATATCCCCACGCCAGATGACGAGACCAGAGCCAATACTGGCTTTCATCCTCGGACAGATCAAACGGGCAATTGTGGTAAAGAAATAAGAGGTTGGAAAAAAAACCCAGAATTAACAATCCCAAAGCCGTTCGGACACACCAGGGCTTGCGGACCCACGCGTGCGGAGAATTCGTCGATAGTTCTTGAGTCATTGCGTTTCCTGTACATGGCCGGCGGCCAATACCGCTTGCAAGTGTTCCGCAACCTGCGGCAAATGGATGGTCGCCTTACCGAATCCCTGCAGGGCACCGGCGGCCACAGCTTTGGCTTGGGCATCAGGCAAATTGCTGACCAGCATCAGCGGCGGGCAATTGGGATTTTGCCGCAGGTGTTTAATCAGGTCAATTCCACTGGAATGATCCCTATCGAGAATGCGATTCACCAGAACCAGATTGTATTGATTCTGTTGTAGCAGTTTCTCCACTTCCTGCGCCGTGTTTGCCGCGTCCACATGAGCTGAGACTATATGCTGAAGAAAACCGGTGATGGCGGCGTGATCAAATCCACATTGCCCGACATCTAAAATACGCACACCCATGAATACGCCTTTCAAAGCTTAACCGGGAAAAATTATAGCATAGGTGTTCCTTTTCGGGCAGTTTTTGTGAACCCACGTGGTTTGCTAACTAAAACTTAATCATGGATTTTGACTCCAAGGCACCCGATGGCCTACACTTGCCAACATGACAAGACTTTCACCATCTACCAATAGCGTTGACAAAAAGGCCGGTTTAAACTCCGGTCATCAACTGATTGTATGCGATCTGGACGGCACACTGATCAGCCGCGACCACAAACTTAACACCGCGGATATTGATGCTCTGGCCAAGGCTCGTCAATCCGGTGTTGCCGTGAGCATCTGCACGGGCCGCAGCATTGGCGAAGCGCTCGATATCATTAAGCCATTGAATCTCTCCGGCCCGGGGGTATTTATTACCGGGGCCGCCATCTGTGATCTGGCATCCGGCGCAACATTGCACCGTCAAGCCATCGCACCGGGTATCGTAAGGGAACTTATCACATTTTTCGGTGATCTGGGCCACGCGGTGCTGCTGCTGGTAGATGCTCCGGAAAATCCCGGACCGCGCTATATTATGACACAACACGGCCCGGTTCATGCCGCATCGGAGGAATGGTTTTTACGCAATAAAATGGCGGTGAAAATTGTGGATCATCCGGATGACCCCACACTTTCGTATGTATTGCGGCTGGGCATTGTTGTGGATTTGCCGCACAGTGCGGACATTACCGCGCAGCTCACACGGCGATTCGGATCGCGAATTAATTTTTTGGCGTTACGCGCTCCGGCCTTTGAATGCCACGTCATTGAGGTCTTTGCGCGACAGGTCGATAAATGGACCGGCATCCAGCGGCTGTGTGCTCTGTTGAATATCGACAGCACCCTTGCCGTGCCCATCGGGGATGATGTCAACGATCTACCGATGCTGCGTCATGCCACCCTGAGCTTTGCCATGGGAAATGCCACCCCGGAAATTCAACGCGCCGCCAAACACGTCACGCGATCCCAAAGCCAGGCGGGCGTGGCGGCGGCGGTAGAAGCCGTTCTGGCCGGTAAGTTGCGCCATAAGCGGGAACCGGTACAACTGTAAACCGGAATTATCTGGCGGCCAAGTTTCCAGTTACCAGATGCGAGGGCACAATGTTAAGCGTCTTTGCGCACCGGCGGCTATCAGACTATTGGCCTAACGCCCGCATGGCATGGGATAACATTTTATCGACCACGCGGACGTTGGCCGGCGTGGCTGTGGAATTTCCCAGCACCAGTTTGGCGCAATGCACGCAGTAATACAAATGGGATATGGCACGCTGCCGGGGCGTGTAGTGCATGGGTACCACCGGCTCCGGCTTGACCACCTGTTTTAAGATGGTCTGTGCCTGCGCCAGCAAAACCGACAAGTGCTTCATATCGGGCAATTGGGCTACCGGCCACTTCACATCTTGCCGCATGACGACCGCACCGTTGGTCAACACGGCACCTAAACCGATGTAACCGCCCGAATATTTGCTGTCGGACCATTGCAGTTCAGCATGATCGGTCTTGCCGCCCTGGATATTAATGATCTTTTTTCTGCCCAGATAAATAACATACCGCACGGCCTTCGGGTACGGCTTCCAGGTAAGCATGACCGCCTGACCACGGCATGTCGCGACAACGTGAAGTTGTTGAATAGTCTGCCCCGCAATGACTACATGCTCAAAATGGATTTGCCTGGCGTTTTTCAGCCAAACGAACGGTGATTTGGCACCGACAGAGCCGATCGTGATATTGCGTAATACCACATGTTCAATAGGAGATGTATCCAGATTTACCAGAGCAATAGCCGCCGCCCCGGCGGATTCAATGCGATTAATATGCACATCGCTGATCGCCCAATCGGAGATTTTGGGCACAAAACCGGCATCGGGCAGCGAATATCCGCCGGCCCAGGCGATGGCGGGCTGGGTCAGGCAGCGCACAGAGTCGGCGGTAATTCCACGTATATAAATGTGTTTAATATAGCCGCCGCGTTCACCGCCCCATTTCATATAAATAATATTGGCGGATGCGCCAAATTCATTATCCAGTTCAAAGACATTTTTTATTCCGCCGGACATTTCACTGCCAAAGCCAATATCATGCGACAGCCAGTTATGCCGGATAATAATATTTTCCGACGGCCTGCCGCCATTGACACTCCAGGCATCGGCGTTCCTGCCGGATTTGATGACAATGTTGTCATCATCATTACGGATCGAGCAATTTTGAATCAGTGTGTCATCGCAGGAATCCACATCAATTCCGTCATCCATATTTTTGACATGATTATAAACCGTCACACCCTCAATAATAACATTGGTGGAAAAGCAGGGGTGAATGGTCCAGAACGGCGTGTTGGTGAACGTTACATCGCGCACGAGAATATTGTGACACTGTTCAAAGTCACAGAACTCGGGCATCAGATGCCATCCGGTTCCGAAAATTCGTTTGCGCATGGCTGTGAGATGGTCGGAATACGCCCAGTTAATCAACCGGTCTTTCCATTTGAGTTTCTGTTGGGAATCATACCAGTGAATCCAGGTGGAATCGGGATTGTTGCGCTGCGCGTTTAATGTACCCAGTCCGGTTACCGCCACATTGGTTTGCCGGAATGCGTAAATAAGCGGCGAATAATTGTAGCACCATACCCCTTCATAGCGCACCAGCACGCATCCTTTTAAAGACCCTTTGCCGGTAAGATAATCGCCGGGATTGTACCCAAAGTTAATCTGCGATCCGCCGTTGAGATGGAAATTGACATTCGATAACAACGTAATCGGACCGTTGCACACATACGTGCCCTTCGGCACCACCACGGTTCCACCGCCGGCGGCATGGCAGGCGTGAATGGCATGGTTAAAAGCCAATTCACAATCGGTTTTTCCGTCCGCCTTGGCACCATACTTCATGACATTGAAATACCGATGAGGAAATGTGGGTGCGTGAATCTTTCGCAGAATGGCGTGATACAGCTTGGCATTCCAAACCCTGGGAGCCGCCCTGCGCGCAGGTACACTTGCCGCCGCCGCACGCGTCGCGGGCAATACCAAAACCATAAAAAGGCCTGACAACAACGCCATCAGGCCTATGTGGTTAACCGCCCGCAGCCGCGCCATTGCCCTCCGAACCGTCAAAACAGTATCGCGCATAAAACACTTCTTGTGATAGCAACATAAAATATCAAGGACACGACTTATCAAGCAGCTTACAGCCCCGACCGTCTGGGCGTCAACTCTTGTGCTCTGTATTTTGTGCTCTGCGAAATGCCCCGACGATACTTAAGCCCCGGCGGCAACATTAATCAATCACAATCACGCACAGATCCTTGGGACCATGCACGCCGGTTACCAGATTCATTTCAATATCCGCGGTTTTACTTGGGCCGTTGATGATCACCACATTGGAAGCCATGCGCCCCCCGGTATCGCGCAGCACATGCGGCAGCGCGTCAATCATATCAGCGACAATCCGTACCGCCGGAAGAAGCACAATATGCAGGGGAATCGTCAGCGTTGTGGAGCGGCCAAAACCGGGATCACTCCAGACCATCAACGCGCCGGTATCCGCCAAGCCGTAGCGGCAATCCGTAATGCCCGCCTCGCATTGAAATACCCGATTTTCACAATTCGGATCCGTCCAGAGATCAATGCGATACCCCTTGGCCTGTAAATGGCCGGCGATTAAATCTTCCGGTAAATCGGCCATATTCAGCATGATCGACTTGACATTTCGATTCGCTAAAAGTTCATCAATGGCAGGAATTATTCCCTCGGAATTGGTGCGCGTAACCGTCATGCCGTTAGCGCGGGCCTGCTGCATCCATCGCTCCACGCGGCGCGGATCATTGGCGTCAACCTGCCGCAGTAATTTTTCCCGTATTTCCGGCCGGGCATCAGGGGCCGGCGCGGAACCTGCCGCGCTATGGCCCAGAGCATGGCGCACAGAAGCTAAAAACTCCAGCCGCTTAGCTTCATTGCCATTTGAACTATGCAGGGAATCAAGTGTCATAATTATTATCACCTTCCGAAGCCGCGCCAGGCCATGCTATTTTCCGCGTTTCGCGTCCGCGCGATACTGCTTATAGAGGTAGCGAAAATCATGCTTCGCCGGCATGGGAAAATCTCTCTGGGCAGTCCAACCTGCGGCCGGGCCGGGCAGTTTTTTTATCCAGCCGTCTTTACTTCCAATGCTGCGCAGCACCACCCGTTGGAAAACCTGCCCCAGGCGGTAGCTCCACGCGTGCCGCAGACCCCACGCCCATAACTTAAAGACGGTGCGTTCCGGACGCGTGGTAATACCCTGCCGCACCTCATCTCTTTTCAGTTTGATGAGAAACTCCGGGATATTGATTTTTACCGGGCAGGCCTCAAAACACGCCCCGCATAAACTCGATGCGTGCGGCAAATGCTTGTGATTTTCCAGCCCGTTAAATAAGGGTGTTAATAATGCCCCAATCGGCCCCGGATACACGCTCCCATACGTCCGCCCCCCCACCTTGCGATAAATCGGGCACGCATTAAGACATGCGCCGCAGCGGATGCAGCGCAACGTGTCACGATATTCACCGGCCAAAATTCTGGACCGCCCGTTATCCATAATAACTAAATGAAGCTCTTCCGGGCCGTCATGCTCGCCGGGCCGCCGACAACCCGTAATGATATTGGTGTACTGCGTTAAGGCCTGCCCGGATGCTGACCGGGCCAGAAGTTTTAGAAACACCGGCAGATCATCCAAGGCAGGAATAACCTTTTCCATGCCCATCAGCGCCACGTGAACCCGCGGGCGGCTGGTACACATGCGTCCATTACCTTCATTGGTGCATAATACAATGGACCCGGTTTCAGCCACCGCAAAATTCACACCGCTGATTCCCATATCCGCCTGATTAAAGCGATTCCGCAGATACACGCGGGCCATTTCCGCCAGTTCCTGCGGATTATCCGTAAAAGGGGTTTTGAAATAGCGGGCAAATATCTTTCCGATTTCCGCGGCATTTTTGTGAATCACCGGCATGACAATATGCGTCGGATGATCGTTATCCACCTGCAAGATGAACTCGCCGAGATCCGTTTCCAGCGGTTCAATACCCGCCGCAATCAGGGCGTCATTGAGCTCTGTTTCTTCACTGACCATGCTTTTACTTTTTACCACCAGCTTGCTGCCGGTGCGCCGGGCGATGTCTACAATCAGACCGTTCGCCTCTTCGTGTGTGGCGGCAAAATAGACCGCCCCACCGTGCTTAATAACATTGCGTTCCAGAAGCTCCAGATAATAATCAAGATGATCGAGAGTATGGCGTTTTATATCCCCGGCCAGTTGCCGCAGGCCATCCGCATCGGGCAACTCCGCCAGGCTGCTTCGCCTGCCATAATCTTTTTTGGTTACGGAATTATCCAGTGCCGCATGAAGAGCCGCATCGGCGGAAGCCACGTGGGCCTCGGCCATAAAATCCGGATGAAACACCGGCAACGACAAGCCGCGCTTCGGCGATGTTGATTCCTTGACGCTATTCATGAAGCTTTCGCCCCCGCGGTATGCTCAATGGCGGCAGCGATGATCTGCGCAATATGCTGCACCCGGAATGAGGCCCCCATGCGGTGGCAGGCACCGCCGATGTTCATGGCGCAACCGCCATCATTAACAATCATGGTTTGTGCCCCGGTTTTATCGCCGCACGCCACCTTATCGCGCACCATGGCCCCGCTGATATCGGAATATTTAATGGCAAACGTGCCTCCAAAACCACAGCACTGTTCCGCCTTTTCCAAGGCCGTAAATTGCGCCCCGCCAAGCTGCTTAAGCAATCGAATCGCCGGCTCTCCGGTGGCTCCCAGGCCGCGCAAATGGCACGTGAAGTGATAGGTAAATGTTTCATTTTCCGGCAGCGAAAGCGTGGATAAATCAACTTTCAGAATTTTGGTGAGAAATTCGACATATTCGTAACACCGGGCGACAAAATCCTCCGCGAGTTTCCGCTGATCCGGATCATCATGAAATAGTTCAATGTAATGATCCCGTATCATGGCACAGCAGGAACCTGATGGCGTGACGACATAGTCCGCATCATGAAAAACATCAATCATTTTAACCGCTAAAGCCCGAGCGTCCGCAGGATACCCATTATTAAACGCCGGCTGGCCGCAGCACGTCTGGCCTGTGGGGAAATCCACACTGCATCCGAAATACTCCAGCGTTTTAACCACCGCCATGCCCACATCAGGTGCAAATAAATCGGTAAGACACGTAACAAACAAACTGACTTTCATCCCACCATTCTATACCCGTCACCCCAATCTGGCGAGCCGAGGGGGGAAAAAAAGCCCGGCGAAAAAGCGGTCGCCACCCGCTGCCCCATCACAATTCGCTGGGCCTGTATACACCTGCCGACACCCATCAGGGGGAGAGTTGGGCAAGTCGCCCACGCGGCGAGAATGCGAATTGTCACGTCCTGATATAGGTTGTCACTTTCGGCAAGGGAATTATCAGGGGTTTTGGTATGCGTATACGTGTCATAAAGCGGTGCCGGTGTGGCGGCAAAGGTTGACATCTGCCGAGGAATCAGGAGTTAGGAGTTGGGAGCTAGAAGAACGCGGAAGCGCTGCGCGGTGAATGTCGATGCTGGCGCAGAAATTTCGCAGGCCGAAGCGCAAAAAGCGCCGGCGGGATTGCGGGGCGGAGATTGTTTCAGTGGCTACCATTTATCTATCGCTCGCACCTTGTCGGCAAAACCACTCTTTCGCTCCAGCCTTATTCGCTCTTCTTTCAACTCTCTAAATTCACCTCATCTATTGGGCTACAGCCCAATCCGCGCGCCCTGTTTTTGGTCAGTGCTTATCGATCATTGACGATTGTAATCGGTTCCTTCACAATTTGCTGGGCCACCTCAGATGGCACGCAGACACGACTGAATTCACCACAGAGGCGGTGGAGGAAAGAGGAGGACGGGGGTGGGAAACCGATCCACAGATTTCTCAGATTGCGCAGATTGTTGAACCGCGCAAAGAGCACCAAGCCTGCGGCGAGAAGCGAAGCCGCCGGATTTGCGATTCAAAATCCTTTCATTCACTGCAACCATAACGTCGTCCAAATTTCTGATCCTTAGGTCAACCGCAATCGCGGCAACGCAAACATCACAATACCACTCATTCCACCGCCATGCCACACACAATCCAGCAAGCCACCAAATCCGCCGCCGGTTCCATTAACTGATCCCGCCCTGTTTCATTTCTCCGCCAGTCCATCCGGGGAAAAACAATCCCAGGAGAACGAAGGGGAGAGCGTAAGCGGTTTGCCAGTATCTCTAGCGAAGCACGCTTCACAACATTTCACAGTTTATAGAAATTTCGCAGCGTGGTTGCGATGCGCCCAAGCTGCTGCTCGGGCAAACGGACTGTGGCCAAAAGCGTGTTGGTGCTGCCGGATTTTTGTTCGACATACAGGTAGCGTGAAACTATTGCGCCGTATTGTGAGCGGATGAGCTTTTCACCAACGCCAAAACTGACAATTTCCATCGCCGGGTAGGCTATTCGCCGCTTGAGTAGCCCCCAGGATGTTTGAACGGCCAGTTTTTCCCGGTCGGCCACGATAGTCGTTGACTTAATCGCGGCCATAATGATTGTCACAAGTATCGCCAAAGAAACAAACAGCAGAAAGAGATAAGTGCCCGTTTGCCCATGCCAAAATGATCCTGACGGGCTTGCTAATGCGGCGTGGAGGCCCCAAATTCCCAAGAAAACTGAAAAACCCAGGATCGGCGGCAATATCAAACCGATCGCCAGCAAGGTCACGGGCTGCCAGAACGTCGACGTTCGACGTATCTTGATCGCAAGCACTTCGCCAGTGTCCGCCATTGTAATGCGCCGATCCGATAAATTTAGCGGATAATCCATCTGCTCCAAGCTGTGCTTAAATTCCGATGGCGATGCTGCGTTGACATTTAGACGTGCCGTGATGCCGGAGGTAACAGGTGAGATAGTGGCGCTTCGCGCACCACTAAGAGTGCCGAATTCTTCGGATGTGCGTGTCTGATGGTCGGCGGGAGCGGTGCAATCCGGAGAAATTTTGAACCTTTCCATGATATTTGCGACAAGTGGTTGCAAGTCGCTACGCGGGCATCCGCTGATCAACACTAACGGAGCAGCAGAGCGCCTCTGTAATATAACCGTGCCAAGCTCCGGAAGTGCCGAAGGGTTGGTCATTTTTAGAATGGCGGTTAGGGGTATGGGTGCTAACATCACCCGAAGAATGTCTTGGCGAGGCACGCGGATCGGGGAGTTAAAGGCGCGGGACCCCAGTTGCAAAGTTACCCCGTAATCCGACACGGTAACGACGGCCTTGCCGGCAACAGGCCGCGTTGCGGATGCGAGCCCAATTATTAATATGATCGCTATAGCAATTAAGATTCCGACCGGCGTTGTCGCGAATCCGAAAATCACCAGAAACATAAGCCCCGCAGAGAGAAGCCCCGTAAGGCCGAAACCGGCGTTGCGGATCGGCAATATCCTCATTCCGACGTTGGAAAAAATATAGCGCGTGGCACCATCACGGTCCTCAATCATTAATCTAGGGACAGTCAACCGTTTATTGACACCCGGCCCAGATGATGGTACGTTGTTCTTCATGCCTCGAACCGCTCGCATTGTCACCCCCGGATTACCCCACGACGTTACCCAGCAGGGAAATAATCGTCAAGCCGCTTTTTTTGGCGTCTATTTCATTGCTGATAATCAAGGGCCATGGCCACCCTTCGCCGAGCCACGCAAGCCGGCAGGCCGCGAAAAGATACAACAACCTGAACCGCGAGGGCACAGAACCGCACCGGAGCAGCGGTTGCTGCTGGATAAGCTGGGGCTGGAGCTTCCGTAACAGCCGCCACCGAAGATTTACCCCGGCCAATTAGCCGCCATGGCACCGTATCAAGAGGTACCAAACCACTGAGTTGACCATGAACTTATGGTACAGACTTTTGCCACTGGTTGAGCGCCAGAGCCTTTTTTAGTGCCGAAGTGCGAAGGTTGGGTTACGCCACAGTTCGCACCGCGACGGAGTCGCAGATCTGGGAAAACTGTTGAGTTGACTCCAGATGCCGTGGCTACAGCAGGCGAGGACGCCTGCACCACAAAATTCAGCGTTGCGGTCGTTGTTGATTGACAGGCTTAGAACTGGTTGAGGAATCGCACGTCGTTTTCAAAGAGCAGGCGGATGTCTTCGATGCCGTGCTTGCGCATGGCGATGCGTTCTATACCTAGACCGAAGGCGAAGCCGGTGTATTGTTCGGGGTCAATATGCACGGTTTGCAGCACATTGGGATCTACCATGCCGCAGCCGCCGAGTTCCACCCATTTGGATGTTCCGTCGGCATAGTGAAAACGCACATCAAATTCCGCGCTGGGTTCGGTGAATGGAAAAAAACTTGGGCGAAAGCGCGTTTCCACGTCCGCTCCGAAAAAGGCTTTGGCAAATTGATCGATGCAGGTTTTAAGATCCACCATGGTAATGTGCTGATCCACGACCAGGCCTTCAATCTGATGGAACATGAAGCTATGCGTAGCATCCACGGTGTCCGGGCGGTAAACGCGGCCTGGCGCTACAATGCGTACCGGTGGTTTTTGGGATTCCAGAACGCGAATTTGAACGGAACTGGTTTGGGAACGCAGCATCAGCGGGGCCGCTCCGCTGGGACGCTGGAGATAAAAATTGTCCAACGGGTCGCGCGCCGGATGTTGCCGGGGAACATTCAGGGCTTCAAAATTATGGAACTCGTCCTCCAGTTCCGGTCCCTGTGCCACGGAAAATCCCATGCGCCCGAATAGTTCAGTCAGGGCGTCAATGGTTTGGTGAATAATGTGCAGCGAACCGGGATGGTAATCATCAAAAGAAATTCTCCCCGGTTCAGTTATATCAATGCGAGCATCCGTTGCTCCCGCGCGTTGGCCCAAGCCGGCTTTGGCCTGGTCATAGCCGCTCTGAACCGTCTGCTTCACGGCATTAAGCTTGGAACCGTATTGGCGCTTCTGATCATTGGGAAGGGTTTTAAGCTGGTCCCCCGCGGCTTTCAGCAGCCCTTTTGTTCCCAGATATTTAATACGGAAGGCCTCAACCTGATCGGCTGAAGTTACAGCGGAAAGCTCCTTTTGGGCGTGCTCCAGTAATTCATCAAGATTCACGTTGAATTACTCCACAAGTGGCGGCGATGATGGCGTACCTGACAAAAATGGCACATGCCAGCGGATTGGAACCTAGAACTTGGAGCCTCGAATTTGGAACCTAGAACCTAGAACCTAGAACCTAGAATATGGAACCTGGAATCTGGAATTTAGAAGCGCCAGCGTTTCCGAAGCATTCTAACTCCTAACTCCTAGCTCCTAGCTCCTGTTTTTTGGGGTCCTCGTCCATCTGGCAACCGCCCGCTTTCAGGCCGCCTTGAGTCCCAGCGCGTCACGCACTTTGGCGACAATGGCGTCAAATGCGGCGGGATCGGCGATGGCAATTTCACTTAGGCTCTTGCGGTTCAACTCAATATTGGCTTTGGAGAGACCGGAAATAAGCTGGCTGTACCGCAGGCCGCGGCTGCGTGCGGCAGCGGTCAGACGGGTAATCCAAAGAGCGCGATAATCCCGCTTCTTTTCCTTGCGACCGCTGAACCGGTTGGCACCGGCCCGCAGCAATGTTTCATGGGCTGTTTTATAGAGCTTGCTGCGTCCGCCGACAAAGCCTTTAGCGCGCTTCAGTAAACGTTTATGCCGCTTTTTCCGGGCGGAGCCGACTCTTACTCGTGGCATGGTAAATTCCTCAACAAATGATTCTGGTATTCGATCTTTCGATCACATTATTCCATTGTTCCGGTGCCCAAATGCCCCGGTATCGCAAAACAGCCTTAGCGGGCGGAAGGCCCAAGCAAAGTAACCATCTTATCAGCAAACGGCCCGGTAAGGCTCGTGGTGCCGCGCAAGCGCCGTCGCCGATTACCGGACTTGGCACTCTGCAAATGCCCCTTATTATGCTTATGGAATTTGACTTTTCCCGTAGCGGTGATTTTAACCCGCTTCTTAATTCCTTTGTGTGTTTTATGCTTGGCCACGCCAACACTCCTAACTTAATTTAAGCTCAACGCTCAAATAATTACCCGGCCTGATCACTACCAACGCCCATGACCCAGGCAATTTGAGCCACGTAGTATATTCGCAGCACCGCTCGGCGTCCACTGGTCAATTTTCAAATCGCGGTCCGCGCCGCATTTTCGTTCCCCAAGGCCCACGGTGCGCGATGAAATAATGCGATCTGCCCAGCGCCGGGTGATAATCCGGTGGTTGATCCCGTGCCGCCCGCCAGGCTCCCAAGACGCCCCAGCGCTAAGGCATAATTGCCTGCCGGCCCACTGGAGAGTTTCTACGCCGATTCCGTCGGCATGTTCAGGCCCAACCGGCGGACAACCGCCAAAAAATCAGGGGGAGGAACCTGGACAAACTCTCGCCACGTGTTTGCAACCGGATGCTTAAACCCCAGTTTCCAGGCGTGCAGGCACAAGCGCGGCGCTTTGGGCAGTTTATTGTGCGACATGCCATCAGGTATATACAAATCGTCCCCCAGCACGGGCGTGCCCAGAAACATCATGTGCGCGCGAATCTGGTGCAGGCGTCCGGTTTTAATTCGCACGTCCACCAGCGCGGCCGTTGCACTGAAACTTACCACCTGATAGGCGGAAATGGCTTCTTCCCCGCTACGGGAAATAATGACCTTTTTCTTGTCGGTCTGAATTTCCTTCAACCGCGCCTGCACCACCCCCTGCATGGGATCAGGTCGGCCGGCGACAATGGCGAGATATTGTTTGTCCAATCGGCGGTGTTCAAAATCATCGCGCAGGGCGTCATACGCACGAGGCCGCAACGCCACGACCAGTAATCCGCTGGTCTGCCGATCCAAACGGTGCAGCAACCCCCAATCCCGCCGCGGCCCCAACTGGCGCAACTGATGACCATACCGGGCAAACAGCCCATTAAGCAGCGTATCCTTGACATGCCCCAAGCCTGGCTGTGTCACCAGACCGGAGGGTTTCCCGATCACCAGCAGATCATCATCGACGTACAGGCTTTCAAACTTCACCTCCGCGTTGGCGACAGGCGGGCGGTTATCTTCAGCAGGTTGTTTTGGCTTATATCTCAATGAATTCCCTGTTCCGCCAGCCAGCGTTCGGCATCAATGGCCGCCTTGCACCCCATGCCCGCCGCGGTAATCGCCTGACGGTAAATTGGATCGGCACAATCCCCGGCGGCGAACACGCCTTCCACGCTGGTGGTGGAACGGAAAGGCTCCTTCAGGGCAATATATCCTTTGGCATCAAGATCAATATGGCCTTTTAGAAACGCGGTGTTGGGCGTGTGGCCGATCGCCGCAAACATGCCGCGGCATTCCAGCACGGATGTGGCATTGGTTTTAAGATTTTTTATCCGCACGGCGGTAACACCATCAGCCTGATTGCCCAGCACTTCCTCAACCGCGGAATTCCAAACCGGTTTAATTTTTTTATTGGATAAGGCCCGCTCCGCCATGATCTTGCTGGCCCGCAGAGTATCGCGGCGGTGAACCAGATAAACCATGCTGGCAAATTTCGTCAAATATGTTCCCTCCTCCACGGCGGAATCACCGCCGCCCACAACCACCAGCGGGTTATCGCGAAAGCGCGGCAATGCGCCATCGCATACCGCACAGGCCGACACGCCATTGTTTTCAAATGTCTTTTCGCTTTCCAGGCCCAGGTAATTAGCGCTGGCTCCGGTGGAGATAATCACAGCGTGCGCCCGCACTTCGGTTTCGGCGTCGCCGGAAAGATCATTAACATGCCACACCTTGAAGGGCCGCGCGGTGAAATCCACACGTGTCACAAAATTCTGCAAGACCCGTGTGCCGAATCGCTCGGCCTGCTGTTGCAGCACGCCCATCATCTTCTGACCATCAATACCATGAACGAAACCGGGAAAATTTTCCACTTCCGTGGTGAACATCAACTGCCCGCCGGGCATACGTTCACGACTGGCTCCATCACCGGCAATGACCAGCGGCTTAAGATTAGCGCGGGCGGCATAAATTGCGGCGGTCCAACCCGCGGGACCGGAACCGATGATTACAACCTGCTCAATATTCGCCATACTTCCAAGTTCCTTTTTTTTCAGTTCATCTCCGGAGCCTGTCCAGAGCACTGCGGGCACACATCTCATGCGGTCAACTTACTGGATCGCACCGGACACCGCACGAGAATTATAGCGGGGGATGCAACCTCGGCCAGCCTTCACTGTGCGCAAACCGTCGGCCCTCACGTAATGTGACGCGAATCGGCCAGTCAAACGCCTGACTTAGCAGTGAATCGGTAAGCGTTTGGCTGGGCGGACCGGCAGCAATAGCCTGCCCGCGGCTATTTAATAAAAGGGTCTGCTCAATGCGCGGCAGTAATTCCTCCAGGTGATGGGTGATCATTAATAAGGCCGGCGGCAAAGGTAATTGAGCCAATTCCGAAAGAAATATCAGCACCGTTTCTCGTGACGGCAAATCCAACCCGGATGTACATTCATCGAGCATCAGCAGCGCCGGCTCATGGACCAGTGCGCGGGCAATCAGTACCCGCATGCGTTCACCGGTGGAAAGGGTCCAGAATTTACGCTTCGCAAACGACTCCATCCGCACATCCGCCAGAACATTGGCGCTACGTTTCCACTGTGCTTGATCCGGTTGATAATAACTTAGCGTCAAGGAACCAAAGAAACCACTGCAAACAACGTCTTCGGCCGTCATCTGTTCATCAAAGGGATAAATGCTTAACGCCTCAACAACCGATATTTTCCGGCGCAATTCACTGACTGGATATTCGCCCAGCCGATTCCCCAGCACATCCACCGTTCCATGCGTGGGCCACAAATACCCCGCCGCCATGCGAACCAGCGAGGATTTCCCGCTGCCATTCGGCCCTACGATAGCCCCCCACCCACCCGCGGGAAGTTCCCAGTTTATACCCGCGAGAATCGCCCGATCCTCACGCATGAATTCAACATTGGTAAAGCGAATAGCGGCAGAACAGTCATTCATGTATATAAAATCCTAAATAATGTCAGGAATCCGCGATCATTCCCACAAAAACGCCGCAATGCTTCTCCTGAGTCTGTTTATAGCGGTGCGCTGCGAGGCATTAAGCATCCGGCCGCGCTCACCCGACTTCAAGATATCGTCAGCGTGTTCCATATCTTTTCTCACGCCGATATCTTCGGTCGCAACGGGTGTCGCAGTATACGCTACGATCAAACTGTTCCAGGATCGTACGAGCGGGGAAAACTCCCGCTTATCGTGGCTGATGCGGAGAGTCAAACGAGCAACTCGCTCCATGTAATGCCCGTTGGCGCGATGCTTTTCGAGAGGCCGACCAAGTTCGTGGCTCGCAGGGTCGGAAGGATTGTCAGTCCCATCCTGCCAAAAGCGTATGCCGAGCGTCGAGAAATACTCGGCGATCCAATAGCGCGCTCCGCCCGGTGCTTTTGGATTCCCGAGGACGCTCAAACACAGGTTTCGTCCCGTCGGCGTCGCCAGCTCGGAGAAAAACGCCCCGACATGGCCTCCAACATCATTCCATAGGTAGTGACTCGAAAGAGCGCCCACAATCGCCTGCGGGTTGTGGGATCGTGCAATGTTCCTGATGGCGGCCCGCCCAATGCTGTCCGCATAGCCTCCGTTCCATAGCTGCAGGGCCTCCCGACTTCGGAGCAGCGCGAGCAGGCGCGGAGCCAGCTTTGCGCGAGGCGCGGATTTGAAATCAGCGCGAACGGTACTGACACGTTGCAAAGATTGCTCCAACATCCTGGCAAATGCATGCACCGTGGGCCAAGGGTGCTCCCAGTATGAGGTTGGGCGAGCCGAATAATACTTATAGCCTTCGTAATTGAAGAAGAATCCGCGGACACGCCCGGCCACGACCACCTTGACGCCTGAAGGAACCGGCACCATTGCATCCCGCGGGACAGAGAAGAGGGGCGGCGAGTGCGCACTGACAAAATGTTCCAAGGCCGGCCCTAAACCCGACGGAAGCTCCACCAATGTGCCTGCCGGCAAGTTGAAGACGCATCGTCTCCGATATTTAATCGGAGTGAGAAACAGAAAAACATTAACGCCAGGCTGCAAGGGTCTAAGACCTAACATGACCGTCGGGGTCCGGCGGCTAGGAATCATCCTGAAACCCTTGATTGCGTATTTGCGGTCCGCAACTCTGTACGCACTGCATGTTGCAATTTTAATTTCCGTCCCTTTTCGCAGGTTTCCGTAATAGACGGTCTGGATTTTTACCACGGCATCATCATCGTGCAGTGCGACGATGCGCCCATATACGATGTCATGGGCCAGAAATGCCAAAGAATCCAAGTCGTAGGAGGGCTGGTTGGCCTCATTGCCGGAATTATCGCAACAGAGTAAAAATGCAGCCATATCTCGGAGGACCATGTTAATCGCAGTTCTCTGCCATTGATTGGCTGCGGTCTTTTCACCTGCCGCCAATATGAGATACGCATGGGTCAAATCGCGCTGAACACCCGGGACAGGCAACCCGAGCGGAACACCGGTGTTGCAGCGGATTAGAAAATCCCATTGTCCCATCAACCCTTGAAAAAACGGCTTGTCGCGTCTTAATCGCAGCGCGAGAGTTGCCAGCCTTGCCATGTAATTCCCATTGACCGAATGGGACACGCGACGGCCACGCCCCGCCCCCGGCATCAGCACCGGCCCGCTGGACGAGCCATACATCCAGTAGTTCATGCCCAAGGTGAAGGCACCTGCCGCAAGTGCCCCCTTAACACGCATAGACGTGTGGCGGTCTCCAATCCAGGTCAGCCACAGGTCGAGTCCCGCTGGCGTCGCCAAAGCCGACGGGAGTGCCACCGATGCCCTAAAACCAATGTGGCTGGCGTAAGTTATCGAAGGGAGGATTGCACCGGGGCAATCGCTGAAAAGCGAAAGTCGTTCGGCTGCGGCGTCCGCGATCGCATCCTCGAAGCGCATGGGTCCCTTGTCCAATGCAGCTCGCCGTTTCAACATTGAGAGGAGGCGCGGGATTTGTGTGCGATTTGGCGGTGTCTTGAAGAAAGCCTTTGCGGTTTGGACCCGCTTAATACCTTGTTGCAGCGACACCACGAAACGCTTCAGGGCTTGTGACCTCTTTCTTCCGAACGGCGCGTTCGGCCCCGCGAGATAGCCCCCCGGATTGCTGATTTGGTAAAACCAGTAGACTCGCCGATCCACGACCAAGTCCAGGCCGGAGGGCACAGGAACGTAGGAGCCTGATGGAGGATGAAATAAAAATTGCGGACGGCCTTTGACAAGGAAGAAAAAGAACTGATCACCCGGGCCTGGTGCGCTGCTCTTGCCGTCGCTGTGCCAGATCTCGAAAAAGGCGGGTACGTCCACAGATATGTCGGCCCCTGCCCGTAGGCCGCCTGCGTAAACCGTCTGAAGTTTTACTTCAAGAGCACCGCCATGCACTGCTGTGACCCGGCCAGACACGATGTCGTGCGCCATGAAGGCCAGCGAATCGAGGTTGTACGACGGAAGATCCATAGCGACAGCGCGGCGGGAACTAATGGCCAAAAGGACCACACATGTGACCACGCCAGCTACTATCCAGACATGTCCAAAAAGTTCCCGCCGGTAGCGTATCCTGCAACACATGCAGTTCATAAGAGAACTCCTGATTCTTTCCTATGCTGCCATTCAGATCCGTTCCTTTGCCGACTCCCCGACATTTCTGGTCTCTGGGGCAGCCCAGAAGGGCAATGGGCTGACCGTTATGCGCACTTCCCCGTGCAGGGTATACACGGTTAAGACGCGGCCAGGCTGGGCGTAGGCCTTTTTTACATACGCCATTGCAATGGCTTGATTCCCCAGCATGGGGGACATGCAACTGCTGGTAACGGCCCCAACAATGGTTTCGCCGTCTCGCAGGGGTTCACCGGCCACAGGCGGAACATCTCCCGGATTTTTTAATCCTACGAGCATCCGGGCTACCGCCTTATGTGCGTGCATGCGCGCTACAACTTCCTGACCCAGGTAGCACCCCTTGGATATGTGCACCGCGCGCGCATACCAGTGTGCCGTTTCCATGGGCAAGCTTTGGTCGGTCAAATCAATACCCAATAGCGGCGTGCCGGCCTCAATGCGTGCGATGTTATACGCCGACCAGCCGATGGGGCGTAATTTGACCATCCCCGGCTTAAAATCTCCATCAGTCGGTTCGCCGTTAGCCGCATGAAGTATTCCGGTCCAATGGGCGGCCATGGCATCGCGCGGAACAATCAATTCAAATTGCGGTTCACCGCACTGATCATTGCGAAACATGGTACAGGAATGCCCCAAGATTTCGGCACGGCAACTTTGCAGCGGTTCGGTCAAACCTGCGGTGATGCTTGTACCGGCAAGGCGATCCAATATAGCGCTTCCTCCAGGGCCGATGATCGTCATGCGGCCAAAGTCAGCAGTGCCGTTGCGTATCTCCACCTGATCAGAAAATAGATAACTATCAAGCGTGCGGCAAAGCTCGTCGGCCAGTCGGGCGTCCACTTCCAGAAGCGTGGAGCCTTCCTGGTGCAGCACATTCACATCCAGAACAACGCGCCCTTTCAGATTCAACAGATACGCATAACACCCCCGACCGGCGACTAAAGATTTTGTGTCATTGGTCAGCAGATTATGCAGGAAAGTCAGGCGATCTTTACCCGTAAGCTCCACCACAGCACGATGAGGTGAATCCATAAGGGCCGCAGCCTTGCGAATGGCGGCATATTCCGCTTCCGGCTGGCCAAAGCTTTCAATAATTTGGATTTCCGGGCCATAGGGAAGATAGGCGGCGTTGGCCTGTTCATGTAAAGCAAACAGTGGATTTTCGCGCATGGTTCAAGAGACTCCATTTTAAGCACCTGCCGATGATTATATCGCCTGTTGCCCAACACTTCAGGAACGAGAAATAATCGAGGATGCAATCGAGGATGCAGCGCTTCCGCGTGAGGAGCCAATCGGCTAATGTAGTATGGATGAAAACAGCGGAAGAACACTGGAAAAAATGGTTTCAAGACGTATGGAAACAGCGGGAGGAAGCGGTATATCCCGAGTTGTTCGGGCCATTTGCGGACGATATTGAATCACTTTCAGCCAAGTGGTTTGAATCCATGGGGTTTAACGACATTGATCCGCGCTGGCTTACGCATGGCGTATTAACATCGCCTCCCAATGAGTACCATGACAACTGGGTTTATATAACAACCGGCTTGTCCAACCCATGGGGAATAGATCCCGCCGACAAGCAGCCCGATCAATACAGCGGCTTGGGCTTTGAATTTTTTATGCAGACTGCGGAACCTGCGCCATGGGCCATAGAGACGCTTGCTTCGCTGATGGCCATGCAGATTCTAGTGGCGCAGGAACTTATCGCCGGGGGTCTGCTGGAACCCTTTGACCGCGTACCTCTGGGGCGCACAATAGATAAATCAGACCGTTCACTGATTCGCAACCTGCTGATTCTTCCGCCGGAACATATTCCAACGCAGGCCCGACTGGATTCGGGTGTATTTGATTTATTGCTGTGCGTAGGTATCACCGATGCCGAGTTGCAATTTGCCCGGGCGCAAGATGGCTCGGGATTGCAAAAAGTGCTGCTGCACCATGACTGTATTCCAGTTACCGAACCGCATCGCCACAGCGTGGTGTAAGCAAGTCATTGATATTTCAACGGGATAACCAGGGATTTTCCGCATGTCACAAATCGCCGCTGATAAAAGTCAGGACGCGCTGGGCGTGAAATTAATCGCTCTATTGTCACTGACTCTGGCGCTGATTGTCTGCGTCACGGCCGTGCTATTGATCACAGCCCCGCAGGCTTGGATTGCCCGCATCAGCTTGTATTGGATGGATCGGTTGGGATTTATTCCGCATTCCGGGCCGCACGGGACCGGACCGCTGCCGGCAACGTGGATCCTCTTTTCAGCGTTGATGCTATATACGGTGATCTTCGTGCTGGAAGGCGGAGGAATGCTGCTGCAAAAGGCCTGGGCGGAGTACCTGGTTCTGGTGGAGTTGGGGCTGCTGTTACCCCCGGAAATTCTGGAAAATTTCCGCCAACCGGACTGGCTGCGGATTGCGACGCTGGTATTTAATATTGTGATATTTATCTATTTATCATTTCGCCGCGCCCAGTCGCTTCTGGCTCATCGCCCGCAAAAGTCGGCAAGCGAAACAAATTAACATTTACCCAATGAACCGCGCCATTGCCCGTGCGAAAAGTAACGGGAATCAGCACCCTTCAGTCAGCCATGCCACTGGACGACTCCCATAGAGCCGCCCGGGAATTCAAAATTCAGCGTTTTGAGAAGCTTACTAATTAAGACCGCTCACGTTCCCGTGTTGCCGTGCGCTCTTTGGTTGGCGGCGGGGTAATGCCGTTGGCTTCCATAAGGGTTTTCATTTCGCGCTTTTGGGCTTTACGCAGTTGGCGGCGGCGCTTTTCGCTGGGTTTTTCAAAATAGGCAACGCGCTTCATATCTTTAATAAGCCCTTCTTTTTCACAGAGCTTCTTGAAGCGACGAAGCATTTGATCCACTGTTTCGTTACCGCGCGACTTTACCTTCAGCATAGCTACTCCGCCGAAATCGGCCATTTTCTGCATTAATCCGCCATCTTTAAGCATTACCAGCCCGGTTCGCCGGACAATAGAAGATACGCTTGCTGATGGTCCCCGCACTGCTAAGCAAGGGAATATTCAAGCCTTGGAGTATAATACCTGTCCGACTCGCTGGCAAGGCCGAGAAATAGCGTTAAAAAAGAATAGAATAAAAGCAATAGGCGTTCCGGGGTGGCGTTTATTATAATAAGCCTGTTTAAGCGGGCCATTGATGCGAATGGTTTGGGCTTAAATAGACTGTGAAGGATGGGTATGGACGCTCAAGCGGTGACCGTGTTACTGGCACAATGCCAGGCGGGTGACAAAAGCGCCTGGGATGCGCTGGTGGATGCCTATTGGCAGCGATTGTATGGATTTGCATGGCGATCTACCAAAAATCGTGATTTGGCGCATGATCTGGTGCAGGAAACATTTTTACGGGTCGTGCAGAAGCTGGAACGCTACGATCACCGGGATAAGTTTGATGCGTGGCTTTTTCGCATACTCGTAAATTTAATCCGAGATCAAAGCCGCTCGCGCGTTCGCCGCCCCGTGCGATCAACCGTTGTAGACTCCAACACCGGGGCGGAAATAACGGACGACATGGCGGGCCGGACGGGGCATCCATCCGATCCGGTGCACCATCAGGAGGACGTGCAAAGGCTTTATGAAGCTCTGGAGCAACTTCCCGAAATAGATCGGCAGGTGCTGCTGCTGCGACATTACGGAGAAATGCCATTCAAAGACATTGCCAAAATGCTGCATTGCCCCTTGGGAACGGTTCTGGCAAGAGCCCATCGAGCCTTGGGGAAATTGCGCGTTACCATGGAGGTCAGTCATGAAGTCGAATAAATTTTCCCAAGCCTGCCTGCTGGATGTTTCTGGAGAATTAGGTGCTGAGGCCCGCGGGATTTTGCGCGATCACGTTGAAACCTATCCGGCGGCAATGCTTGAGTATGATCAGATACTGGTGCAATTTAAACAGCTCAATGCCTTGCCGCCGCTGGAATCGCACGTGGATCAAGTTTCCCTGGGGCGCATGAAGCAACAGGTAAAAGACACCATTCATGAGGCGGTCCATCAGGAGCAAAAAGCTGCGCGTTGGCGCATGATGCGCCGCTGGTTTTATCGCTCCATGTCCATGGCCTCCGGCATTGCTGCCGCCGCGGTTGTCATGGCCGGAATTTACATTGTCCGCCAGCACATACAGGCGCATCAAGCCCGTGTCATGGATGCCGAAAACACCTTTCAGGAAATGGCCGAAAGTCATTTGCCGTATCAAGCCAATACGCCCATTCGGCTGATTCGCTCACGCATTGAGCATTTAGGCGGCGGCAACCTATTTGATGCGCAAAGTGGCGCGGGCAGCGCGGGGATCATGCAGCTATTTAACGCGTTGGACAAAATCCCGATTTCCGGCACCGAAGATAGCGAATCACAGCCCGACAACATTCAGTAATAACCAGCAAGGATTTTTCGCATGATTTTGCGCTCTACTATCGGCCGACAAATGTCGGTTGCAGCTTTATTGGCCCTTTGCGTACTGGTCAGCCCTCATGCCGCGCTTTTCAGTGCAACAGCGTCAAAAGCACAGATACCTCCGCGCACGCTACGAAGCCTGCCCAAAGGCCAAATCGATCAGATTTTGGCCTTCCTAAAAAGCACAGAGCCTGACGTTTTCCGTAAAGCGGAAATTCTCCGGCAATCTGATCCCAAGCAATTTAACAAACTCATTGCCGAAGCGGCTCCTAACTTCGCCCGGTTGGAGCGGCTTCGACAGACCGATCCTCGATTGCTCCACCTGACGCTGCTTGATCTGGCGGACACCCATGAATCCTTTAAACTCGCCGGCGAACTGCGCCAGCCCGGCCTGCCTCCATCCGCAGCGGAACTGCTGCGCGCGCGGCTCAAACAAGTGGTGACCGCACAGTTTGATCTGCGGCAAAAAATCCGTCTGCACGAACTGAATCAACTGGTCAAAAAAATCAACGAGTTAAAGGCCCAACTCAAGCGACGGAAGGCGCAACAAGCCCAGATCATCAACCAACGCATCGCACAACTTATCGGCAAGCCGCCCAGCGTGAGTTGGTAAACCATCCTGGCAAAATAGAACCTTACCTTGACGCGCTTAACCAGTACTTGGATAATCCCAGCCTGTGAAAATTCCGTCCGGCTCGTGGCTGCGGGAACTGAATTGGGACGCATTATCAGGCACCTCCATGGAGAGCATTACGCCATGGCAACCGTCACAAAAAAAGAAATCGTGGATCGCATCGCTGATGCCAATAAAGTCAATCGTGTTATCACTAAGCAAATTGTTCAGGCGTTCCTGGATGAGATCAGCGATTCTCTGATTCGCGGCAATCGCCTGGAGTTTCGCGACTTCGGCGTTTTTGAGGTGCGACAACGCGCCGAACACAAAGCCCAGAACCCCAAAACACTGCAGTCCATCACGGTGCCCGGGCGATTGCGGCTTCGCTTCAAAGCCAGCAGCACGCTGAAAAAGCGGCTGGAAAATCGCACAGCTTCCAGCGGCATTAAACCGTCGGTGGCCGGCCGCGTAGTATCGTAACCCATCACGCCCCGGCCGACCCGACGGGATGCAAATTTTTCCCCGATCGCCGGCAGGGTCAAGTTGCATGCCGCCCGCGAATTATGCGATACACGTTACATGCAAAGCGGATGATTAAATCGGATCAGTATTTTCATGGATCACAAAGCCTCACCAACCACGCCGGCAATCCAACAATGGCTCCACTCACTGACGGACGATCTCCATAAACGAAAACGCGATCATTTGTTTCGTGGATTGTCGGAAGTCAGCGGTGCCCAGGGCGCGGAACTGGTCATTGGCTCTAGACGGTATCTGCAATTCTGCACCAATAATTATCTGGGTCTGGCAGCCGATCCGGAAGTGCTTGATGCCGCCCGCGAGGCGATAGACCGATGGGGCTTTGGCTCGGGAGCATCGCGGCTGGTCGCTGGTTCCATGCAATCACACCATGAATTGGAAGCGGACCTGGCGGAATTCAAGCAGGCCGAGGCGGCACTGATTTTTTCATCCGGCTATGCGGCCAATATGGCGGTGCTGACCTGTTTTACCACCCCGCGAGATCTGATTTTCTCCGATAAACTTAATCATGCCAGTCTGCTGGATGCCGCCGATGCCTCCGGCTGCAAGCACCGAACCTATCACCACAAGAATTACTCCCGTCTGGCCGAATTGCTTGATCGCATCTCACGCGCGGAAAGCCAGACAGCGCCGCAGGCCCATCATGCGACTGCGGCAGGTTCCCAAGTCAATATGAATGAAACAATCTCCAACGGAATAAGTCGGTCATGGATTGTAACCGATACTGTTTTCTCCATGGATGGAGACTTGGCGGATTTGCGACAATTAAGCCGCATCGCCCAATCGCATGGCGCGTTGCTGGTTACCGATGAGGCTCACGCCACGGGTGTTCTTGGGCCGGATGGACGCGGACTGGCGGCTCTGCAAAATGTAGAATCGGCGGTGGCGGTAAGCGTAGGTACACTGTCCAAGGCACTGGGGTCGGTGGGTGGTTTTGTCACCGGACCCCGACCGGTCATTGATACATTGATTAACCGGTCCCGGCAATTCATTTACACCACCGCGTTGCCGGCGGTGTGCACGGCGGCGGCCCGTTGCGCATTAAATATTAGTCGCCGCGAGCCGCAGCGGCGGCAACGTGTGCTTTCCCTGGCACAGCACGTGCGAACCGAATTAATGGCCATGGGGTATCAAACGGGATCCTCGGAATCCCCGATTATTCCGGTGATGCTGGGATCAGCGCAGCACGCACTTGAGGCGGCAGCGGCCTTGCGTGAGCAAGGCATTTATATTCCCGCGATCCGCCCGCCCACCGTGGCTCCCAACACGGCCCGCCTGCGAATAAGCTTAATGGCGACACATTCTGATGCGCAAATTGAAGTTCTGCTAAGAGCCATGAAAACATTGCGCGATACCAATCTGGGTCCGATTTCATAATAATTATTCAATCTTAGCCGCCGAGTTGTCCGATAAATTATTGCAGAGGGGTTAGGAGCCTGTCCGAGTAATGGCCGGGATTGCGATTACTCGGACAGGCTCCTAGCAAAAACGCAAATACCATGCGGTTAATACCGGACCATGTGCGTTCGGCCGGGCGGATATTGCGCGCGTAACGGAGTCATAATGATGATGACATTATTGTGGATTCTCTCGGCTCAGCCGCTGTTGTTCGCCCTTATTTTTGCATTTCGTACCTGGCGGTCTACCACGCGTATGAAAGCGAAACGCCGCATGAGCTGCCGCCCATCGCTGCCCATCAGCCGCGAAAATTACAGCACCCCCTTGGCTGCCGAATAAAGCAATGAAATTGCCAACCTGGGACACGCTCAAAGGCATGTTGCGGTCACTGCCGGCGAAGAATGGCGCATTTTATTCCCAAGTCGTGATCCTCCAGATGACCGATCAGGCAAACCAGACAACCTGTTAAGATCGGAACATTGGGGCGTTATTCTCTGATAAATTACGGCAATGGAAGCCCTTGCGCTTGACAGAAAAGGTACATCTGGTACGGTCAGGGTCGGAAAATCGTGCTCTTGGCCCCGGCCATCCGCTGTTACCGTGCGTTGGAATCGCAACGCGCTAGAAACTTGGACGGGATCCGCGTAAAATAGTGTCGCTTTTTTGTGGTCGCTAATTAAAGAGATTGTAATCGATGGCTGAATCGGAAACTCCTGAAAATAATATTATAGAAGGTCCGGGCAAGGGCCAGGCTTATTTCACGCGCGCCCATACGGTGGCGGATACGGGGAATTATGATTACGCCATAGACATGTTCATCCAAGGATTATTACGTGAACCGACCAATATGGCCGAGCACGAAGCCTTGCGGGATATTGCGCTACGGCGAAAGATTAAAGGCGGCAAGGCGGGCGGCGGCCTGGGTGGCTTGCTGGGAAGCAAAAGTTACTTCAAAGGAAAGTCGCCGAAAGAATTGATGCTCAACGCCGAATACGCGCTGGCGAAAGACCCGGGCAATATCAATCAAATGATGATCATGCTGCGGCAGGCCACGGCGGCTGGTTATAAGGACATGCTGCTCTGGTTCGGGCCGTTTGTCATGCAGGCCAATCGCACCCAGAAAAAAGCTGATTCGAAATTGTATCTTGAACTGGCCGACTTATATGAAGGCTTCGGCGAATTCGCCAAAGCCGGTGAAGCCGTCCATGCGGCGCTCGAATTATCGCCGGCCGATCCGGAATTAACGGCCCGCGTCAAAGAGCTTGGTACCCGCGAAACCCTGAAAAAGGGTAAATATGAATCCGTGCCGGATTTCAAAGAATCTCTGCGCGATCAGGAAATGACCCAGGACCTGTTGCAAAAGGAAAACTTAACTAGAACCGAAGACTATAAACTCAAAGTCATCCGGGAAAGCCAGGAAGCCTGGGAGAAGGATCCAACCGACCCGCAGTTGCTGGCCAAATACGTCAAAGCTCTGGTTGATGGAGAATCTGCGGAGAGTGAAAAAACCGCCATGGAGGTATTGGAAAAGGCCTACGCCCAGACCAAAATTTATCGTTACAAAGTGACTATCGGTGATATACGAATTAAACAACTCCGGCGGCAACACCGGGCGCTGGTGGACAAGGTTCGGGCCAATCCGGATGATCAGGAGCTTGCCCGGGAATTGGCGGAATTCGAGCAGGAGCGACTGAAATTTGAATTAGAGGAATATGAAGATCGGGTGAAAAATTACCCCTCTGATTTGCAGGTGCTTTTTGAATATGGCTATCGCCTCTTCCGGTCGCAACGCTTTGAAGAGGCCATCGGCGTTTTACAGCATGCCCAGAATAATCCACGGTGCCGCACCGACGCGCTGCATCTGCTGGGGCGTTCGTTCCTGGAGCAGTCCATGAATCAGGAAGCGGTGGAAACGCTGCGGCGGTCTGTGGAAAGTTATGAACTTAACGAGTCGGGAGATACCAAGAGTAAGGAAATCAACTATTGGCTTGCCCGGGCCTTAGAAGCCTGCGGGCAGTTCGATGAGGCGGAAAAGACATATAGCCGCATCGCGCAGTGGGATATTGCATTCCGCGACGCCCGGCAGCGGCTTGCGGAACTGCGGAAAAAGCGGACCTGATTCCACTTCTCACAGGATTTCCCTGGTCTTGCCCAGTGCTGTCCGGCCTGACAATCAGGATTGACAGCGTACCAGCCGGTCGCTGCGGAATGTATCATCCATGAGGAGCCACGGGGCAAACCATGATTCCACTGATTCAGGCATTATTGATCCGCTTTACCTACGTTGCTCTGGCGATGCTTCTGATCGCCGCCGGCTGCGGTGTGCCGATTCCGGAAGATGTGCCCCTGATTTTTTCCGGTTATCTATGCAATCCCCGGCAAAGTCCCCTGGCGAATATCGCCGCCGGTACAACCACCGCGCACCACGTCATGATTGCCACACCAGGGCGCGTGCCCAGCCTTGAAATAATGATGCTTTTTGGCATGGCCGGTTTGCTGGTGGGAGACAGTATTTTGTATTTTGTCGGACAGCGCGGCATTGATGCCGATAATTTTCTCGCACGCCATATTCGCAAAGTCATGCACTCCAAGCGCCGTGAACGTGTGGAAAAGTATTTCCGAAAGCATGGAAATTTAACGCTGTTTATTGGAAGGTTTGTACCCGGCGTGCGGGCGCTGATCTTTGCTCTTTGCGGCGTTTCACGCATGCCTTACTGGCGATTTCTGGTGGTGGACGGCATGGCGGGTTTAATAAGCGTGCCGACGCTGATCTATCTGGGATACTGGCAGGCGGCACGCATTAACTGGCTTTTCAGGGAAGTCACGAAGGTCAAACACTTTATTTATATTGGCGCGGGAATTGCGCTGGTGCTGGCGGTAGTTATTTTTCTTATCCACCGTCGGCAACAACAGCAAAAATCTGGAAACATTCCACCAAAATAATGGCCCACGCCAAATGCCATGCGGCTAATTTCGGCTCATATCCACTCAAGGCTGAAAAAGATCAGCTTGATCGGGATCCTTGGTCTGGGTTTGATTCATCATATCGCGCGCTTCGTTAACCAGTTCCCCCAAGTCTCTAAATTCCCGGTAGACCGAGGCGAAACGAACATAGGCGATCGGATCAGTTTGCCGCAGAAAATGCATGACTTGTTCACCAATATAAGAACTCGGGGCCTCACGCTGATACTTCTGAACGACGTTCTCTTCTACCGCGTCGACAATGCGTGCGATGACTTCCGCCGACACCGGCCGCTTGTAGCACGCTTTTTGAATGCCGGCAAAAATAAGATTGCGATCAAACGGAACCCGTGAGCCGTCTTTCTTGACCACCGTCAAACGCACGACTTCCTCAATGCGTTCATACGTTGTAAATCGCCGGTTGCAATGCTCACATTCCCGGCGTCTGCGGATGGACTGTCCCCCCTCAACCGGACGTGAATCCAGTACATGATCTTGATCAACCGTATGACAAAATGGACACCGCACGCAGAACTTCCAAGAACAATCCGAGCACAAATAGAGTAGTCGGCTTGCTCTGGAGCGTCAATCGTGTTGCCACGGGCGTGTTGCCGCAGGCAATAGATCAATTAGATACAGCCCGCGGCCGGGTACTTTTTTAGAGACGTTATTGCGGCCCGTTGACCACGCTTACGGTTTGTTCATCTGGGCGTAATAATCCTGGATGGGCTTGACCGTCCATTGCCCTTGCTTGAGACTCACAATCGCATCGGCGGCGGCTTCCGCTCCGGTAATTGTGGTGATAATCGGAATTCGGTTCAGAACCGCGGCGGATCGGATGCGACCTTCGTCCGTGGTGGGGCCTTTGTGCGTAGGGGTGTTAATCAACAATTGCACCTGCTGGTTTTTAATGGCGTCAATAATGTTGGGACGGCCTTCCTGAATTTTATTTATTTTCCGGCACGGCACGCCCGCGTCATTTAGCGCAGCGCATGTACCGCTGGTGGAAATAAGTTCAAAACCGGCCTGGGCAATTTTCCTAGCTGATTCGATGATCGCTTTTTTGTCTCCGTCGCGCACGGAAATATAAACGGTTCCGGACATCGGCAAACTGCCGCCGGCGGCCATCTGCGATTTGGCATACGCCACCGGGAAGCTGGAATCAATGCCCATGACCTCGCCGGTGGAGCGCATTTCCGGGCCTAAAATAACATCCACGCCGGGGAACTTGCTGAATGGAAACACGCTTTCCTTCACCGCGACATGATGCTTGGGAATGATTTCTTCACTGACACCCAATTCCGGCAATGTTTTACCACACATCACTTTTGCCGCAATTTTTGCCCACGCCACTCCCGTGGCTTTGCTGACAAACGGCACCGTGCGGCTGGCGCGTGGATTGACTTCCAGCACATAGACTTCATTATCTTTAATCGCGAACTGCACATTCATTAACCCGCGTACGGCCAGGGCCTTGGCCAGCGCCAGCGTGTTATCATGAATGCGTGCCACAATTTCCGCCGGCAGACTGAATGGCGGCAGAGAACACGCGGAATCACCGGAATGAATTCCCGCTTCTTCAATGTGTTCCATCACACCAATGACCAGATAGTTGCTTCCGTCACCCAAAGCGTCAACATCCACTTCCGTCGCATCGCCCAGGAAGCGGTCAATAAGAATCGGATGTTCGTCCGCCACTTCCACGGCATGGCGAATGTAATAATCCAACTGTGTTTCATCGGAAACAATTTCCATGGCCCGGCCGCCCAGAACAAACGACGGACGCACCAGTACCGGATAGCCGATTTCCGCAGCCACCTTGCGGGCCTGCTCGGCACTGCGGGCAATACCGCCCGGCGGCTGTTTGAGGCCCAGAGATTTTATCAGGCGATTAAATTTGTCCCGGTCTTCCGCGACTTCAATGGACTCCACCGCTGTGCCGATGATCGGTACGCCCGCATCTTTAAGCCCGCGGGCCAGATTCAGCGGAGTTTGGCCGCCAAATTGTACAATCACCCCCTGCACCAATCCCCCGGGCTGGCTTAACGGACGGCCATTCAGGCGTTCCACAATGTTCAGCACATCCTCATGCGTGAGGGGTTCAAAGAACAGGAGATTGGACGTGTCATAATCCGTGCTGACGGTTTCCGGATTGGAATTGATCATCACGCTTTCAAGGTCCAATTCCCGACATGCAAAAGCGGCCTGTACGCAGCAGTAATCAAATTCGATTCCCTGCCCGATGCGATTGGGGCCGCCCCCTAAAATAACAATTTTCTTACGATCGGTGACGCGCACTTCATCATCCACCTGCTGCATGGAGCGGCCGTTTTCCAGCCGGGTGATCGGACTTTCATAGGTGGAATAATAGTACGGCGTGGCCGCTTCAAATTCCGCCGCGCAGGTATCCACAAGTTTATAGACCGGCTCAATGGTCAGGCGCTTGCGGATGCCCCGGACTTCCGAAGGCTGCAACGACCAAACCGTGCCTAACTGAACATCGGAATATCCCATTTCCTTGCCGCGGCGTAATAGCGCGGCAAAACGCTGCCGATCTTCATGGGAAATCTTACCCGCCATGAAGGCGGCGGCCTGCGGACGCATCTGAAACAACTCGTCTTCAAACTCCACGAGTTCCTTCATCTGCGACAGAAACCACGGGTCAATATGAGTCAACTCATGCACCCGTTCAAGCGTGTAACCCATTTTAAAAGCGTAGCGGATGTAATAGAGTCGGCCCTGCGAGGGAATGGATAGTTTACGAATTAACCGGTCTTCCGGAATCGGCCAGACTTGCGCCGCTTGTTCCAGTGCCGCCATGCGGGTTACAAAAGCCCCGCGATCTCCCAGGCTTGATGGCACAGAGGAAGGCTGGCTGTCAAGTTCCAACACCTGCCGTCGCCACCATTTATCAATACGATCCAGCCCCAGGCCGAACCGTTTGACTTCCATGGAACGAATGCCTTTTTGCAACGCTTCTTTAAAAGTCCGGCCGATGCTCATGGCTTCGCCGACGCTCTTCATCTGGGTTGTAAGCGTTTCGTCCGCATCCGGAAATTTTTCAAAGGTCCAACGCGGAATTTTCACCACCACATAATCGATCGACGGTTCAAAACACGCCACGGTGCGGCGGGTAATATCATTGGGCAACTCATCAAGCGTGTAACCCACCGCGAGCTTGGCGGCGATACGGGCGATGGGAAACCCAGTGGCTTTGCTGGCCAGAGCGCTGGAGCGCGATACCCGCGGATTCATTTCCACCACCACCATATCCCCATTGGCGGGGTTGATGGCAAATTGAATATTGGACCCGCCGGTTTCCACGCCAATGGCCCGGATAACCGCAATGGCCCCGTCACGCATACGTTGATATTCTTTGTCAGTGAGCGTTTGAGTCGGGGCGACCGTGATCGAATCTCCGGTATGCACGCCCATGGGATCAAAATTTTCAATGCCGCAGACAATCACCACGTTATCGGCTTTGTCGCGCATGACTTCCAGTTCATATTCCTTCCAGCCGATCAGCGATTGATCAATCTGGATTTCATTAATCATCGACGCGTCAATACCGCGCTGGGCGATGTTTTCAAATTCTTCCATGTTCCAGGCGACACCGGACCCGGTTCCACCGAGGGTAAATGACGCGCGGATAATACACGGCAAACCCACCTGCTGGGCCACTTGTTTGGCTTGTTCCATGTTGTACGCCAGGCCGCTGCGGGGGCATTGCAAACCAATGGATTCCATGATCGCTTTGAACTTGCGACGATCTTCCCCGCGATGAATCGCTTCACGGGTGGCACCGATCATCTGCACACCGAATTTTTTCAGAATTCCCGCATCTTCCAGTGCCACCGACAAATTCAGGCCCGTCTGCCCGCCCAGCGTGGGCAACAGGGCGTCAGGACGCTCAATTTCAATTATTTTTGTGATCGCTTCAACCGTCAGCGGTTCAATATATGTGCGGTGGGCCATATCCGGATCGGTCATAATAGTGGCCGGATTGGAGTTTACCAGAATCACGCGGTAGCCCTCCTCTTTGAGAGCTTTGCACGCCTGCGTACCGGAATAATCAAATTCACACCCCTGTCCGATGACAATGGGGCCGGAGCCGATGATCAGGATACTGTTTAGGTCCGTTCGTTTGGGCATGGGTCAACAACCTTTTACACCAGGGTCGGGGAAAAAACTTGTAAGTTTGTATCAGAAATCGCGCCGCCGCGAAAGTGCCCGCCGTTATTTTGTCTGGGGATATTTTTCCCGAACGCGGCGTTCCATCGCGGCGCAAAAATAATTCCGAAATGTCGGCAGGCCCGCCTGCGTCCAGGCGGCATGGATTTTTTCCACCAGAGCGGCGTTATTTTTTCGCAGTTCACTTAAAAACTTGGCATCCGGCGACGTTTCAGGTGCCATTAGATGCGTATCATGGGCATCGGCCAGAAGCAGATAACCGGTCCCATCCGGAAATTCTTCCACGTTTAACTTCATGTGTGGATAGGCCACCTGCCCCAATCGCAGGCGATAAACCGCTCGCCCGTCTTTCTCCGCCGGTTCAAACCATTCAGGTTTGATAACTTCAGAATCCGCGGAAGCTAAAATCGGTGCGATTCGCGACTCAACGACATCGGGAATTCTCCCGGATCCGTACGCCAGGGGTAAATAGATTTCAATCGCTTTTTTGAGAATATACACCTGGGGCAGGGGCGGATGTTCAATGTCAGTCATAACCAGCGCCAGATCGGTTTTCCCGATCGTCCTCGTTTCCCAATTCTCTCAAACCCATCTTACACGAAATCACATTCCAATGCCCGCCGGGACCTCAAAGCTCCGCTTGCCGGTGGGCAGGAACCTGCGGATTCATCCAACGGATTCACCCGGCGGATTCACCCGGCGTTGGAATTTGCGGGCGTTACGCCATAGAATCCTGCGTGCGGCGGTTCAGAGGCCAATGGGGTGTTCTGACACGGCGGATTTGTCCTGATGCGGAGACTGCATGCGGCGCGTAGTCATTACTGGAGTTGGAGCGGTTTCTCCGCATGGTTTAACCAGCGCGGATTTGTGGCGCGGCCTCACCGAGATGCGCTCATCAATTGCGCCGCTTTCAGCGTTTGATCCAGCAACATTTCCCAGCCGCATTGCGGGGCAGGTACCGGCTTTTAAAACCCTGGACTATGTGCCCAAGAGCTACCGCAAAGCCACCAAAATTATGGCCCGCGATATTGAACTGGCCGTGCTGGCGGCGGATGGTGCCGTCCGCGATGCCCATCTGGCAACGCGCGGCGTCATGGAAAGCTTCGGCGGCAAAAAGCCCGATGACAGTTGGTTTGAAGTTGATTCCCGACGCATCGGCTGCAATATTGGCGCGGGGTTGATTTGTGCTGATCTCAATGAATTAACCTCCGCGATGGCCCCGGCGAAGGGGGATGACGGCAGTTTGAGTCTGCGGAAATGGGGAAAATCTGATGACCCGAGCAAACCCAGTGGAATGGACCAACTGACCCCCCTGTGGCTGCTGAAATATCTGCCCAATATGTTGGCCTGTCATGTCAGCATTATTCATGACACACAGGGACCGTCGAATACCATTACGTGCCAGCAAGCCTCAGCCGGCCTGGCCCTGGCGGAAGCGTGCCGGACCATACAACGCGGGCAGGCGGATATCGCGCTGGTTGGCGGGTGCGAATCCATGGTTCATCCCATGGGACTTATGCGCTGGACCCTGTTGCACCGCCTGACCACGACCGGCAACGACCAACCGAGCCGGGCGTGCCGCGCCATGGATCAGACCGCCGATGGTACCGTCATCGCTGAAGGCGGCAGTGTGTTAATTATTGAGGAACTCCAGCACGCGCTGGCGCGTGGCGGGAAAATTTATGCTGAAGTTGCGGGCCTGGGGGCAACTTCCAGCGCGCGCGGCATTGGCGGCCCTGACCCGGCCGGTGAAGCCATGGCGGTGGCCATGCGAAAATCCCTAAAAGATGCCGGAACCGACCCGCGCGATGTGCAGTTGGTCGTCCCCGCCGGTTACGGTATACCCCGCGACGATCAGGCTGAGGCCTCGGCAATTAAAAGCGTATTTGCTTCCCAGCATCCGGAGGTTGTGGCGATTCGGGGCGGTCTGGGCGATGCCGGTGCCGGCTCTCAGGCCTTGGACCTGGCGGCGGCGGCCATGGCCCTGCATTATCAATGCGTGCCCGGGGCTGTGAATTGCACAACACCTCTTGCCGGGCTGAATGTTCCGCAACAGACTCATGCCGCAGCGCTAAAGCATGTGCTGGTAAGCACCGGCTCGATTGCGGGACAAAATTCCGCGATTGTTTTGCGGCGCTACGTTTAAACGGTCATCACGCGGCATGAAAATGGGCATGGGCGCGTATCGGATACTTCTGGAGCAATGATGAAAAATCGTGTGGTTATTACGGGAATTGGATGGGTTACGCCCCTGGGGCGCACCATTGACGACGTATGGGCGAAACTGCTGGCGGGTGAAAGCGGCATTGCCCCGACGAAACTTTTTGACGCCCGGTTTTTTCCGACGCAATTTGCCGCTGAGGTAAAAGATTATCAGTTGCCCGAACACTTGAGAACATCCGGCAAGCACGAGGAAATCAGCCGCGCCACCGGATTTGCTCTTGATGCGGCTCATCAGGCTTGGCGCATGGCCGGCCTGCCCATGCCCGGATCACCGGCATCCGCGGCGGTGGATCCATACAGCGTCGGAGTGTATCTGGGCAGTGGAGATGCCGCCCTGGATTTTGACAACTTCACCCGCGCCGCCCTGGGATCATGGGATTCTGAAACGCGATCCATGAACATGCCCGAATGGGGCCGCCGGGCATTGGGTTCATTTAATGCCCTGCGGGAAATTGAACAGGAACCCGCCATGCCGATTTCGCATGTAAGCATGGAATTTGACGCGCGCGGCCCGGCCATGAATTGCCTTACCGCATGCGCGGCATCCACACAGGCGCTGGGCGAGGCGGCCGAATTAATCCGCCGGGGAGATGCGGAAGTGATCATCTCCGGCGGCGCGCACTCCATGATTCATCCTTTTGGCGTAACCGGCTTTAACCGCCTGACAGCGCTATCCACCTTTAATGAAGATCCCAAACGGTCCTGCCGCCCATTTGATGCCACCCGCAGCGGCTTTGTCATTGGTGAAGGCAGCGGCGTGCTGATTTTAGAAAGTCTCGATCATGCCACCGCCCGGGGCGCAAAAATTCTGGCGGAAGTTGTGGGATATGGCAGCAGCGCTGATGCGTACCGCGTCACTGATCAACATCCCGAAGGCCGCGGAGCCATCGTGGCCATTGAATCAGCCCTGCGCGATGCGGGCATGCAAATCAGTGATATTGATTACATCAACGCGCACGGCACCGGCACCAAGGAAAATGATTCCACGGAAACCTTCGCGATAAAAGGCGTCTTTAAGGAACACGCCAAAAACGTTCCCATCAGCAGCATCAAAAGCATGATGGGCCACCTGATCGCCGCCGCCGGTGCGGTGGAAGCCATTACCTGCGTGCTGTGCATCCGGGATCAGATGATCCCCCCCACCGCCAACTACAGCGTGCCGGACCCCGAGTGTGATCTGGATTATGTGCCCAACAGCGCCCGGAAAGCCAAAGTGGATGTCGCCATGTCCAACAGCTTCGGTTTTGGCGGACAAAATGATACGCTGATTCTCCGAAAATTTGTGCCGTAGTGGCCTGTTCCAGCCATCGCCGGGCTAAAAGATTCCCCCGTCAGCTAAAGCCCCAGGCGGTCATCGGCTATAATGCCCGGCTTGAAGGAGGCCGGCCGTAATGAAAATGTTATTAACCGGACAAGTGGGGCTTGATCGTCAAGCATATCTGAATCAGGTGGAAGCCATAGCCCGATCGCATGGCGAATTGCTTAAAGTATTTCATGTGGGCGATATGATGTATCGCGAAGCGCCGGATGTAAAACCCGGGCGCATTCTGGATTTGCCCTTGTCGCGCTTAACAAGCCTGCGGCGGGCGGTGTTTCGGGATATTCTCACGGAGTTGCCCAATTATTCCCATGTGATTATCAATTCCCATGCGACCTTCCGTTGGAAGCACGGCCTGTTTGCCGCGTTTGATTTTGACCAGTTAGCACAGCTTCAGGCGGATATTTATGTCACCTTGCTGGATAATGTGGAATCGGTTCATCAACGCCTGCTGCGCGATGGCAACGTGGATCACAGCCTTAAGGATTTAATGGTCTGGCGCGAAGAGGAAATTCTGGCCACTGAACTGATGGCCCGCGCCAATGCCCAGCATCCCGGCGCCTTTTACGTGCTGGCGCGCGGCCGGCACGCCAGCACCGCCTTAACGCTCTTTCGGCTTCTCATGCGGCCGGGCATGCGGAAAGTCTATCCCAGTTTTCCCATGAGCCATGTCATGAACATGCCGGAGATACTCAAAGAAATCAACGCTTTCCGCCACGCGATGTCCGGCAAATTCATCACGTTTGATCCCGGCGATGTGGATGAAAAAATGCTGTATGACGCTGCCGTGGCCGCGGTGGAAGAGGGCAAACAGACGCTGTGTGTGGAAGCTTCCGGGGGCAGCGTACAAGTGCGCGTGCCGGAAATACTGGCCATCGGCAGCGACATCAACGGCCAGATTTACGCCCGGGATTTTATGATGGTGCGCCAAAGCGACATGATCGTATCGTATATTCCGGAACTCGCCGACGGGCGTCCCGGTTTATCCAGCGGCGTAGAACGCGAGCTCCAACACGCCTATGACCACGCCCGGGAAGTATATGTCATATGGCGACCCAAGGCCGGCCCAAGCCCCTTTGTCACCCAAACCGCCACGCAACTTTTTTCCACCGTCGATGAAGCGCTGGCCTATTTTTCCCACCGCGGCTTCTGCCCCGCGCATAATTTATTTGATAGCGCGTAAGCCGTTCCCCCCTCCCGCGGCACGGCACGATAGAGCAGGCGAAAGTTGAACAGTTGAACAGTAGAGCAAAATCAGGGGACAGGGGTTTGGAAGAGCAATCGGGAGTTAGGAGCCCTTTCCACTGATCAAGGAACACTGATCATGGATCGATATTGTTACGGTCAACGAACAGCGGGGGATGGCATTTGGTACTTGGTATTGCGCCCGATCCGCATTTGTGTTGTCAAGAAGTAGAAATGTCAGCCCGATCCGCATTTGACGGCACCTATGGATGCGGTATTATACGCCCGGTAGCTTAAGGATTCCGAGGAGATGGGAAGGGTTTTGGAATGTCGATCATTGTGGCATTTCAGCGGTGCGGAACCTTGGCTACCGTGCCTGAATCATTAACATCAGTGTATTGCCCTAATCGTGTTTTACCGCTTAACAAAAGAAGAAGGACCGAACAAAATGGCTGATCTGAAAAAAAGAAGGGACAAAATGGCTAATCCGGAAGAAAGAAGGAACGGAATTGCCGAACCGAACGCCAGTGTAGAAGTAAGAGTACCAGTTCCAGGCGGAGATAGATTCCTAGCAGCAATGGCGAGGGCCATCGCGTGGGAAATCGGCAACAAAATGGCGGTCGTTGGTGCAAACGGAGAAGCGCTAGCAAGAGACGGCTTTTATGTTTTCCGATTTAGATCCCCTGAAAGCGCCCGAGAGTTCGTGCAAGCGATTGAGCAATATGTGCGCGGGTTGACCGCCGAAATCGTCGGGTAACTGTTTACCGCTCCACGCTCCGGCAGGCAAGTTCAGGAGGAGTCGATTAGAACATCGGTAAGCAAGCCGGGATTTTTACCGGTCCAAGCATTCATGAGAAGCGTCTTGGTCGTTCCAAATTCGTAGAGTAGGCCCCCATGATTCCCAGCCTCACCCGCACAGGATGAAAAAAGGCCATATTATTTCACTGTTATGAGTGTCTTGCGAGTTTTCAGAGCAGGAGCGTTTATGGGAACGGTCGGCGCATCACTGTTGCCA
>JAKAEZ010000054.1 GCA_021819825.1 Planctomycetota bacterium | reverse complement strand
TGCTGACACATAAAAACAACTCGCCGGTAGAGCTGTTGAGCCAAAGTGATCCCGGATAATAATTGAGTGTGCTGTTGTCACTGGCGGTGGGGTTGCCGGGCTGGGCCCATTGGCTTAAGGGATGCCAGTTGACAAGGTTCTGAAAATTGTCGGAAATCGCAGTGCCGCCAGCACCGGAAGTTGAGTTGGGAACTTCCAGGCCATGATAGTTCTGCAATGTGGTCATGGTAGCAGCCCCTATTAATCTTGAAAATCCAATGCCACCTTGCTTTACCGAGGTCGCAGAGGAATCTGCAATGGATTCGTCCATCGTGGTCCCGACTTTTACCTCAGCTACTTCCTCCCACTTATCTTATTTCGGGCGAACCCTGATCAATGGTCCGAAGTATATGCATGTCGATCGCGAATTGTCAAGATAGAATAATGAAAATTTTTGTGCTATTCAAAAATTTAACAGAAATAAAGTGCAAAGGTTATGGCCGGGGGAATAGATCAAGATTTTGTTGAAACAGCAACCGGCGCGAATATCTATTGTTGCGTACGCAATAGTACCCATTTTTTCTTTGCAGGGATTCGCGGCCAGAAGGTCCACCGAGGGGCTTTACATCTGTCTTAAAAGCGCTACTGTTGGTGGACATATGAAGAGCCAGTCCCAGATACGTCTCTTTCTTAATCCTGGCAAGGGCAATGCTCACGCAATCTCCACTGTGGCGCGACTGTCACAGCCGCCGGTTCGAGTGTAAGTACCGCTGAAACCGGGGCCGGTGGTTTTGCTGCCCTGCCAGACAATTTCACCTGAATTCTGGCCGTTCTGACAGGTAATTTGCATATAAAATGTTTGGGCTGTGCCAACGTACCAAACCGAGGAGATACCCGGCGGCTGAAATTCCCACATGCGTTTGCCGTTGAAACTGCAATCAAAGCAACCGCTGCCGTCAAAACAATAACGGTTGGAATACGCGCAGGTTTGCGCGTCAAAATAATCAAATACGCCATCCCACAGGCAATCACCCGCCACTGCGGGCGTGCAATCCGAGCACGGTGAAAAATAAGTATCGCTGTAATCAAAAATCGCCAGGCTGGTGGGGGCATTGACGCAGGGGTCAACGTAAACACAACTTTCACAATCTTCAAACGTCCCCTCCACTGATGATACGTTCGGTGCCACCGGCACGCCGCCGACTTTCTGATAACACAGTCCTGCAACTTGAATCACCGGTGCGGTGATACTGGGATCAACGTAAATCTGGTCGGACATGGACGATTGCTCCTCAAGCAAGTTGTGTAACAAGACTGTCACGGCTCCCGATCTTCTGGCACCCCGGGACAGACTGAAGCGAGTATACCATAAGTGTTTGAGTCTGCGACCGTCTCACACTTGGCGCATGTGCCCGATTCGGAACCGCCACCGGAAATCCCACGCGGACACTCGGCCAGCGACGTATCCGGCGATTGGTCGTACTTGCGTGGCATTATGTCACCGCCACCGTCTGCGGCACCGCCGCTGGATTGAGAGCGGTGTACGTTCCAAAAATTGTATTGGAGACGTAGATCGTACTTCCTGCTATCGGAATGCAAGTCGAGTAAAGCACTCCATTACAATATTGCGTTGTAGGCGGTGGTCCTGGAAAGCTTATCTTGAGATAGCAGAATACGTTTTTGGGGCCGACCGTTAAATTCCATGTGGCAGACAGCGGGGACCCACCGTAGCTACCGCTTCCGCTGACAATCGAATTAGCTACGCCATTCACGCCTCCAAAGCTGACCGGAAAAGTCATTTGTTTGGGGCCACCAGCCACACCAACCGCGTCAAATCCATAATCAGGATCGACGACGCTGGGGCCACAGGGTGCCAGTACGGTGGCACCACAGATTCCGCCGGATGTACCCTCGCTACAGTATCCTCCCGACGGCTGGTTTAATAGGCCGTCGACATATGAGGGAAAGGCCGACGAAGCTGCGCCAATGGTAACAGTTAGGCTGGTGGGAGGCGAGGGATCGATGAAATAAAACTGCCCGACGTATAAGATGCATGTACCGCCGCAAGCCAGTTGCGGACCCGAACCCCCGAACGTATTCGACGTAATTGTATTCGGGTAAGTGGTAGTATTTGAAGGGATAGCACCAGATGCACTGAACACGGTCGCGTTTCCGGAGACGGTAAACTGAAAGTCACCTCCGCCCGTGGACAGGAATGCGGCCATAAGCAAGTTTGACGACCCGTTGTAAGCTTGGATGCATTGCGACGTGGTCGGGTTCGTATAGCTCCCGTTTCCGCTACATAAGGCGTCCGCGTCCGCGGTTGCTATCCCTTGATAGGAAGCAGACCCGAGATCTACAAAGTTGTGGGCTCGCTGGTACAGCGTGTCCCCGTATCCGGGAGGCGGCGTATAAGTGACCTTGGCGGAGGCGGTTACCGCTTGGAGCCCTTGGACAGTTCCGACGAGGAAATTCTTATTTCCATCATTATAAATCGTATACGAACCACACCCCTCGCAGTCATCAAATGTCCCTTGTACCGTCCCGCCGCTGTTGGGCAGTGTAATCGCCGCCAACTGGTTGTCATCCGTCCATGTATAGGTGGTGATGTTGTACCGTCACCGGACGATAGTACAAAGAAAAGGCTAAAAGGACCATCAACCCAATAAGCCCTCCTAAAAAGACCAGTGTCCGTCTTTTAAACCGCGTCTTCCAATAAATAATGGGATATGAGAATCTGTCGCCGCCGCAAGCAAAAGGAGAAAAGCGATGGCGATAAAACGTAGCGGTCATTCATCGGATCCCCTGCGCGAAGGGCGGGAGTTTTGGTCTCTGGCGTTGGCGTTGCAGCGTGAAAGTGGACTGACCATGGCGGCCTTCTGTAGGCGGGAGGGCCTCAGTGACAAAGCCTTCTCGCGTTGGAAGCGCAGACTGTCTTTGCCACCTGAGCGTACGGCGGAACCGGCGGTATTTGTGCCGGTGTCCGTGACGGATTCAACGGCGGAAGATTTCTTACCGCCCGGCCGCCGATCACTTCCGGGAGGTGGTGACCGGCGCGGTGTGGCCCGGCGTGGGGCCTGGCAGTCCACGGGTGATTCTCCCGCGATGGTGGAACTGTATGTCCATCTGGCCAATGGGCGTTGTGTTCAGGCCCGTGTTCCCACCGCGCCACTGTCCCTGCGGTGTGTTCTCGAAGCCCTGGAGGGTTTGTCATGATCACTCTTCCAAGCCTGCGGGCCATGGATGGCCAGATGCCGGTACGGGTTTTCATGTGTCTGACTCCCACGGATATGCGGTGCGGATTCGATACGCTGGCCCGATTGGCAAGGCAAGCCATGGGAGGCGATCCGTTATCCGGGGATCTGTTTTTATTTACCGCCCGCCGGAGAGACCGTCTCAAGATTCTCTACTGGGATCGTGACGGCCTGGCCATCTGGTATAAACGTCTGGAGGAAGGAACCTTCCGGATTCCCGGCCCCGGCGATAACGCCGCCACAGCGCGGGTGGAACTCAAGGCCAGTGAATTGGCGATGCTGTTGGAGGGCATTGATCTGCGCAGCATCCGACGATCCCGGCGGTACACGCGTCCGGGGCTTTCGGATGCCGCCGGCGGAGGATGAAAGCGTCTTAAATAAAATAGTAATATACATGACAATATGACTTTACATGATGACCGGTTTCCCTTATACTATCTCGCATGATGAGCGATGCCGCGTTACCCAATGATCCCGCCGCCCTGAAAGACCTGCTGCGCAAGCAGCAGCGGGCGCATCTGGAACGCAACCTGGCGCTGCAATCGCAACTGGAAAGCATGGCTTCTCAGACCTCGGCCTTCCAGGCTCGCATTGAAGTACTCGAACAGAAAGAACAACAGTTCGCGCAGCGTCTGACGGATCTGCAGCGGAAGAATGACGATCTGTCGGCGGACAAGCTGCGTCTGGAATATCGACTCATGGTGCTGCTGAAGCGCCATTACGGCCCGCGGGCCGATAAGGTCGGGACCGGGCAGATGCTCTTGGAGTTCGCCGAGCTTCTGGAACAAAAGCCGCTGGAATCGCCCCAGGATGCCATCGCGGAAGACGTTCCCGCCACCGGAGGTGATGCGGCGACGGCGGGAGCCGTCGTTGCATCGCAGGCCGTGGCGGCTCCCACGCGGCATATCCGCCGGGGGCGGCGGGATGTGGAGGGTATGAAGCACCTGCCGATACAGCAGTGCATCCACGACCTGCCGGAATCGGAAAAAGCCTGCCCGGTATGCCACAGACGGCGGCAGGAGATGGGGCGTGCTTCGACCTGGCAGGTGTCCCGGCGCGCCGGGACGGCACACTTTGTGCGTATTGAGCATATTCAAATCAGATATGTCTGTCATGACTGCGAACAATCCGCCGCAGAGACAGGTGCCCAGATTGTTCTGGCCGATAAACCCATGGCCCCGATTGAAAAGGGGCTTCCGGGGCCGGGGCTGCTGGCGCATGTGGTAACCGGCAAATTTGCGGACCATCTGCCGCTGTATCGTCTGGAGGGGAGGTTTGCCCGGGAAGGATTCGAGGTCACCCGCGGCACGATGTGCCAGTGGATGGCGGATGTGGCGGATCTGGTTAAGCCCGTATATAAGGCGATGACCGAAGAAGTGAAACGAAGCCATGTGGCGGGCACGGATGACACGATCATGCCGATGCTGGAGGCCCAAAAGACCCAAAAAGCCCGGATGTGGATTTACCGGGGCGATGATGCCCATGCCTACAATGTCTTCGATTTTACCGACAGCCGAAGTCGGGACGGCCCGGCGAAGTTTTTGAAGGGCTTTAAAGGGGTTCTTCTGGCCGATGCGTATGGAGGCTACGACGGTATCTGCGTGGAAGGCGGTATGACCAAGGCCGGATGTTGGGCCCATGCCCGAAGAAAGTTCACGGATGTTCACCCCATGGCACCGGATATTGCCGCGGAGGCATTGCGTCTGATTAATCAATTGTTTGATCTGGAACGTCAGGCCCGGGAACAAAAGCTCGAAGACCAGGCGCATCTGGCCCTGCGCCAGAAGCACAGTGTGCCGATCCTGGGGCAACTGCATGAAAAGCTGCTGTATTGGAAGAATACGGTATTGCCCAAGCATCCGATCTGCATCGCGATCACCTATTGCCTGAACCAATGGGAATCTCTGAACGTCTTTACCGGCGACCCGGCGGTTCGGATCGACAACAATCTGGCTGAGCAGGAAATGAAACGCATGGCCTTGGGGCGGAAGAACTTTCTGTTCGTGGGCTCGCCGCGTGGCGGCCAGACCGCCGCGATCCTGGCGAGCATCACCAGCACCTGCCGCCGCCATGGGATCAATCCCGAATTGTATCTGACGCAATTGCTGGCGAATCTGCCCGCGACACCGACCAACCAGGTGAACCAGTGGCTGCCGGATGTCTGGAAAAGTCGGCAACTCAGTGAAAACAAAAGCGTTCAGGTTCAGGCCGCCGTATAACCGCAAGTACTTCATGCCCAAACATTATGCACCCCCGGAAGATATGCGGTAGACGCGTTTCATAGGACGGACACAAAAAGACCATGATTGCCGTGCGGTGTCGCTTGGAAAGAGCGTTCAAAATCATGTCACGCCTGCCGCTACCAGTAAAAGTTAACTCCGCGACGGCTTGCCATCCCATCGTGGTCGGTTCATTGACTCAAAATTGCCATCATAATATATAATAACACAATGGCCATAACCGCCAAATAGAGCGAAATCCGAACAGTTAGGTGCCCACCCGTCGCTGCATCCTTTTTGCGAGACCACCGGAACATCCAAAATAAGCCAATGGCATCGGCGGGTAGGCTGGTAAAAAAGAGGATCCAAATGTAGGGGATGGAGACTAAATCCGGGATACCGTGATCTGTATCATATTGTATGCCGAAGATGATCCCGTCCGGGTTGGCAATGCGCGAGTCTTGCTTGTTCGCTTGGCTAGATATCCACGATAGTGGTAGCGGGAAACGGGACGCGGTTTGGCCAAAACAGATTGCCCCTTTTGATGAAATCACCAAAAGGTAGCGGTATATGAACTGATCGGATCGTCGATAACTGCGACTCCAGAATCCCAAGGCCGTGATGCTCGCGATTGAGGAAATGGCCATCAAACCAATGGTGCTCCAGCGGAGCATTAGTCTTTTATGCGTGGTCACTTCAACTCCTTGAGCGGTATTCCTGCCCAGTTGTGCAGGAAGTCTTTTGTGAGGCGACTCCCGGCGCCGCTGTAATATCCAGCCTCGTGTTTTGTTGCCCAGAAGCGCACTACTATCTGGCGCGGTGCCGTCAAAGTTTGGTTAGCCGCTTCAACTGCTGGCCGGATCAGACCGACTCCGCCCGATACCAGTGCCTGCGCCTTCCCCTCATCTCCTTCCGCGTCTGGTCCGAGATCGGATTCCTCATGCCCCGGCAGCGGCCTCGCCCCGCCGGTGGATTTCCCGTAAAACCAAGCGAGTAGGAGTTGTTCGGCAAAAGCACGAGGAGGACGGTGTATGGTGACCGTTATTGGTGCAAATAAGTAGGGAGGATGCGGTACACCATAAGATGATGCAATATATGTTCCGTGTGGCCACGCTCCATATGTGGCGTTGGGGAATCGCCGGAAGAAATTGAGAATTGCTTCACGGCCCTGCAGCAGGTCTTCCCAGAAGACATACCGCCCCGTCAGGAAATGGCTCGGGTGCGACCTCAGCTTAATTTCTCCATAGGTGGCCTGTGCCATTGTGGCGGCATAGGCGTTGGCGGCTTTTATCTTACCTTCCGCCTCCAATGCCTGATACAACTCGAATTCGGTGATGTTGAGTTCTCTTGCAAAGGCATGTCGCGCCTGCGTCAATTGTTGTTGCCATAGCGATGGAGATTCGCCTAGCTTATATGGTATCGCAGGGCCGAATATGGGTGGGGCGTTGAGTCTGCCAACAGACGCCTGAATTATCTGGGCTATGCGGTTTTGGGCAGATGGCCATGGAATGTGAAATGCTCCTATCGGAAACAATTGTGATGCCGCGAGCTGCAATGCATAAAATTCCTCCAGCAGCGGTTCCGTCCGAACGGTGTCAGCTTCCTCAACAGCGATGGCCTGGGCAAGTTGTCCAGGCATCTGCCGTGGTGTTTGGGCCATACCACTGGGATCACTCCTGTTTACCGGATTATTTCCCGCGTAGCGGAACAGATTGACATCGCCGCCAGCAAATCTTAACGGGTCAGGGCTGATAAATTGTCGCGTGGCGGGGTCATACCAGCGCTGCCTTACATACTGCAGCCCCAGCG
>JAKAEZ010000026.1 GCA_021819825.1 Planctomycetota bacterium | reverse complement strand
TGCGTGCTGTAGATGATGCTCTTGATAAGATTGTCCATCCCTCACCCAGCCGAATCCGCCTCGTTCGCCCCCGTGGAACTCGCGTGCCCTTATCCCGACGAGCGTCGGTCTGCTGCGCTATGCGGGAACCGACGGGGGATCCCGGCTACCGCGACGACTACCTTGGCGTATCATTCGTCACGGCTGGAAAAACCGCGTTCCGCTACGCCAATTGATCTGCCGATGGTATGATTCCAAAAAGTTTTAAAGTGCCGCGTCACAGGGTGCGAAAAACATGGCGTTGAAAAAAACATTCTGCCTCAATCACCCTGATCGGCCGGCGATTGGGATTTGTGTTATTACCGGCCAGGCTATTTGTGAAGAATGCTCCACCCGTTATGAGGGTGTGAACTATTCGCGTGAGGGCTTACGGATTCTGCAAGCCCGACGCAACGCGGAAAATAGACTCCACGGCTGGCGGGGTCGAAGCTGGTTAATTCTCGGTACGCTGCTAAGCCCGATATCGGTGCTGCTGATCTACTTGGGCTTGCGGGCCATGATTTTCTTTATGGGATTGCGGAGCTGATGCATGGCGCGGGAAAGCATTGATTTGCAATCCAATGGCGATTTTGCCGGGGCGATGGACGCGGGACTGGAATTTATCCGTGCGCACGGCGTCTGGGCTTTACCCATGTATGTTTTGGCTGTTGCTCCAACCGCCCTCTTGATGCTTCCAATCATTGGAGACATTGCCATACATCGGCCCAGCGATGCCGCAAGCTACGGATGGTTCCTGCTTCCGGCCATGCTGTGGCGGTGGTGTATTTTGGCGCTGATTCAGCAGCGCGTCCGCTGGGCGGTTACGGGAAAAACCGATGGTCGATTGCTCCTGCGGCGTTTGTTTCCCCTGATGATCCTCCGCCTTACTCTGGCGGCGTGGGCACTGTGGGGCTGTTGGCTGCTGCTGGCACCGGGCCTTCCCGCCATTATCCTTAGTGCCCTGGCCGCGCCGAGCCTGTTGGACGCCCCGACGATTTCCCGTAAACAAGTATTCCAGCCGATGTGGATCGCACTGACCGCACCGAGTACCTGGCGGCAGCTTCTGGCGGTGCTGCTGACATTGCTGGTGGTATATATCGGCATTATTGGAACGCTGCACATCTTAGCTGATACTGTGATCCCGTCATTCGCGGGAATCTCGGATCTGCGACTGCAACTGCTGTTGCGCAGCCCGGCACTGGAACTGGGTATTGGTTTATTTATGTGGATGGGATTTGATCTGCTGTGGCACTGCGGTTCTGTCATTCAGCTTTATCATGTGCAATCACGCCATACCGGGGCGGATATTCAATTTCAGCTTAATGCTCTGCGGGAGAAGGCCGCATGAAGATCGTCCCGCTAGTGCCCTGTCTATGCTTATTGCTCTTTTTTGGCAATATTCCCGCCGCTGCAATGGCGTCGGTGCGTGTGGAAGGGACACCCATCGGCCGCGTGAACGCAGGTGTGCCTGCCGGTAAGGCACCCGGAAACACTCTCGATCATCCGCACCGGCAACTGCGACAAATCTTGGCACAACCCCCTTTCCAGCAATGGCGATTACGCGAACAGCGCCGAATCACGCGCGCCAAAAATCCGTTATGGGATACCATCAGCCGGCAATGGGACCGACTGATGAAATGGCTGGGTCATTATTTTCATCCCCACAAACAGAGCACGTTGCACGGGCATCGCTCCGCGGCGGGTCTTTCATTTGCCAACGTTTTGGAAATCCTGGCGACGGTGGTGGGGATCGCGTTGGCAGCCGGTATTGTGCTGGTGCTTTTCCGCTGGCAAGCCTTGGGAAAAGCGGCGGCGGCTACGGCGGACGGGCTGCTAAGCCGCGAAAAAATTAAGCAGGCGATGGAACAAGGCGACGCCTTGGCGATGGCCAGCGATTCCTGGATGCGCGCCGCGCGGCAATTTCACGGTGACGGCGATTTTCGCGCCATGTATCGGGCCATGTATTTGTCTCTGCTGGCGGGTCTGCATGAAACGGGAAAAATCCGGTTCCGCCGCAACTACACCAACTGGCACTATGTGCGTGATTTTCATGGCGATAAGCCGCGACGCGCATTGTTTGAATCCTTGACGGATTTATTTGATCACGTCTGGTATGGCAGAAAGCTGTATCCCAACATCAACCCCGATGTGTTGCGTGAGCAGATCAGCACTCTGATTGTGCCGCACGAACAACAAGATCGTGCCGGCCCGACCGGCGTTCCGCCGAAGGTGGGGGAGGGATAAGCGTGCGTAAAATTCTGCCTGCCCTTCTGGCCGGCGGCTTTATTGCGGTGTTCCTCTGGCTGCTGGTCAGCGTGGCGTGGACTACTTCTCGTGGTTCAGCCCAAATGCCGCTGTACAGCGCCTATCGTTTTGATCCCTACGGCTCGGCGGCACTGGAAAGATTTCTTAAGGCCTCCGGCCGGAAAGTAACCCTTTTAACGCATCCCATTCTGCCCCACAATGCCACAGGGGTGCTGTTGAATGTAACGCCGCCTTACGAATCGGGTATGTTGGAAAATTATTCCACCGGAAAACATTACAATCCGCAGTTGTTGCGGTGGATTGCCGCCGGCAACACACTTATCGACTTCACGCAAAATGCCACCGCTTTAACGAATCACTTTCACATACATGTTCTTGGATTGCTTAGCGCCCCGCGATCTGATAAACACCGACACAAGGCTAAAAAAGCGGAGAAGAAAAAACGCGGCGAGCATCAAAGAAAACCGCGACACATTCGCCTGCGGATGCCGGCCATTTTCCCCAAGTGGCTGACGATTATGCAAAATGGGGACAGCCCGAAAAAGCTCAAACGCTGGATACGTAATGTACGGTGGAATTATTCTCCCGCGCCGGGCACTGGGGTACTCGCCCGCAGGCGCGAACTGCAGTTATTGGCACCGGCTTATCTGATTATTCCGAAAAAGGATAAGCACTGGCGGATACTGGCCCAAGTTAAATCCGGACCGGTTGCCATTGAAAGGTCCTTGGGTAAGGGCCATGTGGTTCTCGTGGGTTCACCGTGGCCCATACTTAATGGGGGCATCAGCCAGGCGGGTAATCTGGATTTTCTGCGGAGCATCATCGGAAATCAGCCGGTTATTCTTGATCAGTGGAGTTTGGGCATCGGTAACAATTATACCACGCTGGATATTCTTCGGCGTTATGGCTTGTTGCCGGCCCTGCTGGAATTATTTCTGCTTTTAGTAGCGTATGCGTTGAGTTGTCGAGGGTATCCAATCGTGCGGGGAAATGCTTCCAAGGTTATGGCTCGCTCCAGTTTGGAGCACATTGCCATGCTGGGCCGGCTCTATGAAAATTCACTATCAGATTCTGAGATATGTCAACGGGTCAATCAGGAAATAGCCCATCGCCTGGCGCTGGCGTTGCGCTGCCGCCCGGATCAGATTGCGGAAAAGATAGAAAAGCAGCCTGACGCCATCGTGCGCGGCTGGCGATTATTAATTACCCGCCAACAAGCGGTACAGCAGAATTTGCAGGCGGGTTCAGGAGAGCTTAAACGGCGGCATTCCGCCGCGCAACGCATCTTTGCGGATTTAATGACACAATCGTGGCAACTTGTTAAGGAGATCACCGATGGCGGACATTCAGGACCCCAAGCTGCGGCACATCATCGAGTCGCTGGACGCCGGGCGGGCGGAAATAAAGAAAGTCATCCGCGGCCAGGAATCACTCATTGATATGATGCTCACCGCATTGCTGGCCGGCGGACATGCGCTGCTGGAAGGCGTGCCGGGAACGGCCAAGACCTTGAGCGTGCGCACGCTGGCCCTGACGCTTTCCTGTCGGGCCAAGCGCGTGCAATTCACACCTGATCTTATGCCGTCGGATATTTTGGGCACCACTGTATTTACACCCGGCTCCAACGAATTTCATCTTCATGAAGGGCCGATCTTCACCGATCTGCTGCTGGCGGATGAAATCAACCGCGCGCCCGCCAAAACGCAGTCCGCGCTTTTGGAAGCCATGAGCGAGCGGCACGTTACCATTGATGGCCGGCGGCATTTGCTTTCGCCCGTGTTCACGGTTTTTGCCACGCAAAATCCGGTGGAATTTGAAGGCACGTATCCGTTGCCTGAAGCCCAGCAGGACCGGTTCCTGTTGAAAATTCCTGTGGACTATCCGGACGATGTTTCCGAGCGCGAACTGCTTAACGCCATTGATCAAGGCCATCCGCCGGACCGTCTGGAAACCTCCGGCATTACCGCCGTGCTGACGGTGGACCAACTTGCCACCGCCCGCGATAACCTGGCGATGGTACGCGTGGAACCGGCCATTCTGGAATATCTTATGTCGCTGGTACGCGCCACGCGAAAGCATGAATCAATTGTGCTGGGCGGCGGGCCGCGGGCCTCCATCGCCCTGCTTACCTGCAGCAAGGCCTGGGCACTGATCCATGGCCGGGATTTCGTCACACCGGATGATATCGCCCGCTTGGCCGAGCCGGTGCTGGCCCACCGCATCACGCTTTCCGCCGATGCGGAAGTGGCCGGCACACGCAAAATGGAAGTTCTGGGACAAATTATGGAATCGCTTGAGGTTCCCCGATGAACGTACCGGGAAGAGCCACCATCTGGGGTCTTGCAGCCGTCACCGTGCTGCTGGTTCCCGCTGCGCTTAGCCCGATGTTTTTATATGTCGCCGTCGGCCTGGATCTGGTCATTGCCATTCTGTTTATTTTTGATGCGGTGTTACTGAAGAAAACCGCGGTACGCGTAACGCCGGAATTCCCCGCGCGTGGCGAAGTGGGCACCGCGTTAAAATTGATTTATCGCGTTGAAAACAATTCGCAGTTCGCCTGCGTCATTACCCTGGAACAACCCTGGCCCGATGGATTGTCAGGAACGCCCGCACACATTCGTGTTACCGTGCAGCCGCGGGAATCGGTTCTGGCGGCCTTTGAAACTACGCCCATTTCCCGCGGCCCACTGGAACTTCAACCGGCCATTATCAGCATGAGATTTGCCCTGCCCTGGGCTTTACGGCGCATCAGTGCCCCGCCGCCGACGGCCGTGCGCATTTATCCTGATCTGCGGGGTATTCGGCGGTTTGAAATTTTGCGGCGGCATCACACCCTGGAGATGATGGGCGTGCATCGACGGCGCATATTAGGCAGCGGCCGCGAATTTGAACAACTCCGCGATTATCTGCCTGATGATGATTTCCGGGATATCAACTGGAGAAGTTCCGCCCATCATCAGCGGCTGATTACCAATGTATTTCAGGTGGAACGCCGGCAGGACGTGTTGATATGCCTTGATGCCGGCCGCATGATGGCCAATCCCATGGGCAAGCGCACCATGCTGGATTGCGCCATTGATGCGGCAATCATGCTGGGGCATGTGGTTATCCGCCAGAATGACCACGTGGGGGCGGTAGTTTTTCGCGATACGGTGAACACCTTTATCAAGCCCTCCGGCACAGCCTCGGCGATGCAACGCGTCATTGACGGCCTGACGGATTGCCAGGCCCAACCGGTATATCCGTCTTATGCTGCTCTGGCCGCGGCGATTCGTGTGCGGCAGAACAAACGAAGCATGATTTTTCTCTTTACCGATTTGAATGATCCACAATTAGCGGAGAATTTGTGGGAGGCGGCGGTGTTGCTGCGCCATCGGCACCTGTTGACGGTGGTATCGCTACGCGACCCATTATTGGATCGCATCGCCGCCGGACCGACGGCAACGCCGGATCGCCTGTTCCAAGCCCTGGCTGCCCGCAAACTCGCCACGGAACGCGACAGTCGCAAACGCAAACTCGCCATGGCCGGTGCCACGTTAATTGAATCTGAAGCCGACACGCTAAGCCTGCGGGTAATCAACGCCTATCAAACCATAAAATCCCGCCAGATGGCTTAAAGGGGAGTAAGCGTGCGATATTAAATTAAGGCGACGCGTGTAACACTTGGGCGATTAACTTAGATGGATTCATTGGTTGCCTTGACGCACGCGATTCAGATGGCCAAGTAATTCAGGCAGCGCCGTTTGCACAGTCTCCCACACGACATCAATGTTGATATCGAAATATCCGTGGGCGATGCGGTTGCGCATCCCGCGCATGCTCCGCCACGGCACCTCGGGGTGCGCATCGGTGAAATCGGGGTGGCTTTCCATAAGCTTGGCGGCCGCCTCGCCGATGATGATAAGGTTCATGATGACGGCCTGCTGGGTGCGCTTATCTGCCCGGAAATCATCCTTGGCCAGCCCAGCCGTAAAGCTGCATGCATCGGTCGCGGCCTGGTGGATGTGGCCGATGTAGTCGGTCAGATGGTTCTCGCTCATACCGGTCGTGCCTCCGCGAGAACCAAGGCACGGAATTTCGGCGGCAGATCGCCGGGTGTCAGCAAATCAACACGAATGCCGAGTTGCGATTCCAGCTCATCCAGCAACCCGCCCAAGTCCAGTAACGTGGCACCGGGTAGCGCATCGACCAGCAGATCGAGATCGCTGCCGTCCTGGTCGGTGCCATGCAGCACCGAGCCGAAGACGCGCGGGTTCGCCGTGCGAAAGCGACTGACCGCTTCGCGTACGACACTTCGCTTCATGTCGAGCACAAGGGACGGTCGCATGGGCATCCTTTCTTATCGAAATCCGTTGAGATGGTAGGCGATTGAGAATAGAATTTCAATATGACTGTAACCTAATTTGTTGTAACCTAATTGGTGTAGGCGCGCCGCGCAAAAAAAGGGGCCAGGCGTCGTTGACGCCTGGCCCCGGGTAGGCCTGCCTCGCTCTCAATGATTCGTTACGCCGAGGCACCAACGGGTGTGCGGAGAGATTCCTGGGACATTTCCTGAGGCGTTGGTACCCATCCGGTTTCCTGCCCGGCTTCTTCCAAGGGTTTGCCTGCGGGTTCTTTGACAAACAATGCCGTCACAATCACGCCGAGCACCGCCAGCCCGGCGGAAAGCAGCAATGAACCGCGGAATCCCAGCGTGGCACCAATGACCGGGAACAGGAACACACCGAGGAACGCTCCAAACTTGCCCAAGCCGGCGGAAATGCCGTGGCCCGTGGTGCGCAGATTCACCGGGTACAGCTCCGCGGCAAGAATAAACGTCGTCACATTGGGGCCGAATTCGGTAAAGAAATAACTGATGCCGAAGATGATAATAAAAGGCACCACCATGGTGCTTATTTGCGGCACCAGGCCGATGAGGCCGAAGGTTACCGCCATCATCGAAAAGCCCAGAATCTGTATGAACTTGCGCCCGAGTTTATCACAGGTCATAAACGCGGCCACATAGCCGGCAACCGCAAAAAGGCCGAAGATCAGCACGTTCCAAGCCGTGCTGGTAAGGATGGTGGAATGTGGAGCGACCTGATTAATAATCTGCGGCATGCAGACAGTATTGCCATAGTAAACATAATCCAAGAGGAACCAGCAGCCCGCCGTGCCGATGAGGGTGGGGATATATTTGGTCAGCGGCTCTTTAATGACATTGTCACGGCCCGCAGCGGTTGCCACGCCCTCGGAATACGTGGCCAATCCCGCCGCCGCTTCTTTGCCCTGCCCCTTGGCACGCGCCAGCCAGCGTGGTGATTCCGGCATGGTGCGACGCAGGAGAATCACGGCTGCCGCAGGGATTGCGCCAATGCCCAATAAAATACGCCACGTCAATTCATGATTGACGCCCGCCGCCAGCATGGTCAACGCGATCACTGGGCCAGCCAGAAAGCCCAATGCCTGACCAGAAAATACCATACCCACCATCTTGCCGCGATCCTTGGTATTGGCATATTCGCTCATGATCACGGCCGAGAGTGGATAATCGCCGCCAATACCAAAGCCCATGACCGTCCGCCAGATCAGCATTGCAATTGGTCCGCCCGCAAAAGCGCTACCAACCGCACCGATAGCCATCAGTGCCGCTTCCATACCGTAAATCCGTTTGCGCCCAAACTTGTCGGCAATGGTTCCGAAAAACAGCGCACCGAGAAACGTCGCAAACAGGGAGATTGACCCGATCAGGCCGATCAGAAACGCAAATTCAATTTTCTGGTGGCCCGTCGGATTCGCACCGTACATCTTGGTCATCCACGGGCCGGCGAACAGGGCGATCGCCGTTCCGATGACCGCCAGGTCATAGGCCGACGTAAAAAAGCCCATGCCGGCGGTGATAATCGCCCGCAGATGAAAGCCGCTGAATTTCACTTCATTCAGCGCCTCCGAAACTTCCGCGGCGTGAAGTTCATTGTTGACTGCCATGATGGTAACTCCTCAAAAAACTCACAGGCCCCGAAAAACCGACAGGGACTTTCGCGGGGCCAACGGACCATAACCGATAAGAGTTTTACGCGATGAGCTTTTCAATTCGATTTGTTTTATGTTAATTTTTGATGAATATGCTTAACCGAATTGGCCCGCAACATACGCCCGGTTTCGCGAACGCGGTAATTTTTCCGGGCGGGCCGCCGCGATGCGGGTTTCCAAGGCCAAGCATTCTTTTAGCGCCGGCATTGATGCCGCCGATTTCGCCGGTCGCCCGGAAGTATTGCCCCGCCCCTTGTACCATTTATGGTATGTTCTGTTACGCCACGGGACTTTAAAAATATATTTGACATAAAACCGCAAACCGGTATACTACCGAATCTTGCCCTTGATCGGCGGATGAATTCCTCCGGACGGGCAAGTTGAAATTGCAGCGTAAACCCTTGGTTTATCGCACGAATTGAATTGGAAAAGACGCGGGTAAAGCGGATACAACGGACAGGATAAGTATGTCAGCAGCAGCCCCCCATGAAAGAATTCGCATCCGTATGGAAGCCTACGATCACCGGGCGTTGGACTCTTCGGCCAAGGAAATCGTAGATCACGCAAAGCGGACCAGCGCCAAGGTGTTTGGTCCGATTCCGCTGCCCACGCGCATTGAAAAATTTACTGTTTTGCGGTCGCCGCATATTGACAAAAAGAGCCGCGAACAGTTTGAAATCCGCACCCATAAACGGGTAATTGAAATTATGGAACCCACCCCCCGTACCATTGAAGCCTTAAACCGCTTGGTGGTGCCCGCGGGTGTGTTTGTAAAGATCAAAGCGTAAGCCAGGCCCCTTCGGGGTTTTGGCTTCACGCGGCATGAACGGTTAAATTCCGTCGTTCATCGCCACCTGAGTGATCTCGGGCAAGCCGGTCGCAATGTTCTTGTGGAACGTTCGCAGGTCTTGCCTCGCAGAGCCGGATTTATCGGGGTGTGTTAAACGCTTCGGTGTGGCCGGACGGGATATCCGGGAGAACCTGACATCGTCCGCTCGCCGGACGGATAACGGGTTCCCAGATGAGCGTAACGACGGCAGAGGTATGCCATGAGCGATAATGGTAACAATAATCTATTGGCTGCATTACTGGGCCGCAAGGTCGGTATGACGCAGGTCTATGACGCCGCCGGAACGATCATTCCGGTCACGGTTGTCCAGGCCGGTCCATGCGTGGTAACGCAGGTTAAAACCGAAGAAGGCAAGGATGGCTACAACGCCATCCAGTTGGGCTTTGAAGACATCAAAGACCGCCGCAGCACCAAGCCGATTGTCGGTCATTGCAAAAAAACCGGTCAGACCAGTGCCAAGCGGTTCTTCCGTGAAGTGCGTCTGACGGAAAAGCCGACGGTGGCCGCCGGTGCTACGTTGGATGTTTCCACATTTGACGCCATCAAATGGGTGGATGTGGTAGGCACCAGCAAAGGTAAAGGCTTCCAGGGCGTTATGAAGCGTTGGAACTTCGGCGGCCAGCCGGCCTCGCACGGTACGGAGCGTAAGCACCGGTCGCCGGGCGGTATCGGCGGCGGTCAGGCTCCGCGAGGCCATGGTCGCGGTATCAAAAAAGGCAAGAAGATGGCCGGCCATCTGGGCGTGGAACAAGTTACCGCCCGCAATCTTGCACTGGTGGGCGTGGATAAAGAAAAAAATCTGCTGCTGATTAAAGGCGCTGTACCGGGCGCTAATGGCGGCCTGGTGTTTGTCCGTAAGGCCAAGACCAAGAAAATTCCGGTGGCTGGTTAACAACGTGTGATACATACGGGCCGGCTGAAAAGCCATGGCCCGGTAGAATCAGGTGATGGCTCATGATTGAATTGCCCATATATAACCAAACAGGCCAGGAAGTGGCCAAGTTCTCCCTTGATGAAGCATTGTTGGGAGGCACTGTTCGCCCGGCGTTGCTTAAGCAGGCGGTGGTGATGTACCACGCCAATTTGCGTCAGGGAACTGTTGCGACCAAAGACCGGGGCGAAGTAGCCGGCTCGACGAAAAAACTCTACGCCCAGAAGCACACCGGCAACGCCCGGCGTGGTAATCTGCGGACCAACGTCATGAAGGGCGGCGGTATGGCGTTTGGCAAAAAGCCGCGCGAATTCCGGCAGTCCATGCCGATTCAACAACGTCGTCTGGCCCGCAACAACGCCATACTCGCTAAAATTCAATCTAATACACTCAAAATTCTCGATCAACTCACCGTTCCAACCTGTAAAACCAAAGAAATGACCAAAGTGCTTCTCGCCATGCAGGTCGAGCGCTCGGTCTTGATTGCTCCGGTGGGCGTGGATCAAAATTTATTGAAAGCAACGCGTAATATTCCAACGGCCACCATTAAGCCGGCGGCCGAACTAAATGCGTATGACATTCTCCAGTCGCAAACGCTTGTGATGACGCGTGACGCTCTGGAGGGTGTCCTGAATGCCGCCAAACCGGCGGAAAAGAAATCGTGACACCGGCCTGGCGATGGTCCGAAGTAAGGTAAAAGAAACGGGACATAAATCATGGAACTTGAATTAACTGAAATCATCCGCAGGCCTGTGGTAACGGAAAAAACCGCCCATTTTGGTAATGCCCGCAACAGTTATACCTTTGAGGTCGATGACCGTGCGGATAAGGGGCTTATCAAAAAAGCGATTGAGTCGCTTTACCATGTGCATGTTGAAGCGGTGCGAACTGTGGTGGTGGCCGGTAAGCCAAAGCGCACCAAAACGGGGCACAAAATTACGCCTTCCTGGAAGAAGGCCATCGTGAAAGTCCATGCGGATGAAAAGATAGAAATATATTGAACAGTAATAGTTTGGATCAGGAATTTATGCCGCCGATGCCGGTGGCTTTGATCAGTGAGTGAATCATGCCAATTAAAACATACAAACCGACTTCCGCGGGACGACGCTTCAGCTCCGTCAACGCATTTGCCGAATTAACCCGCAATGAGCCGGAAAAATCGCTGACCGAACCCAAAGTGAAAACCGGCGGACGCAACCATCGTGGATGGATTACCTGTCGGCACATTGGCGGCGGCCATAAACAGCTTTATCGTCGCATTGACTTTAAGCGGAACAAAGATGGTGTGGTGGCCAAAGTTGAATCCATTGAATATGATCCCAATCGCAGCTCATTTATCGCCCTGCTGCAATATGCGGATGGTGAAAAACGCTATATCCTGGCACCCCAGGGTGTAAAAGTCGGAGACGCCATTGAAAGCGGAACCCGGCCTGACATTGAAAAAACTCCCGGCAACGCGATGCCGCTTGAAATCGTCCCAGTGGGTATTGAAATTCATAATATCGAGATGAAGCCTGGCCAGGGCGGACAAATTGTCCGAAGCGCCGGCGGTGTGGCTCGTTTGATCGGTAAAGACGCCGGCCATGCCACCATCCAGTTGCCTTCCGGCGAAGTTCGTCAAATTAACTGGAAATGTCGGGCCACCATCGGACAAATCGGCAATGCGGATTGGTTTAATATCCGTTGGGGTAAGGCCGGCCGCATGCGTTATCGCGGTATTCGCCCAAGTGTGCGCGGTGTGGCGCAGAACCCCGTAAGCCATCCGCTGGGCGGTGGTGAAGGTCGTTCCGGCGGTGGTCGCCATCCGGTAAGCAAATGGGGCGTGCCGGCCAAGGGCGGAAAAACCCGTAATCCGCGGAAGAATTCTTCCAGCAAAATTATGCGTCGCCGCATGACGGTGCGTTATGGTGAATCGGTTCTGCGTAGACGTTAAGGTTTAACAAGATTGTAGGTCCCAGGCTCGCTGGTGCGGCCTGGATAGATGAAAGTTGCTCGATAGAGCGAGGAATTCATGAGTCGAAGCTCGAAAAAAGGCCCGTTTGTTGCGTATCACCTTCTGGAGAAGGTCAACCGGCTTAATGAGCGCAACGCCAAGGATGCGATCAAAACCTGGTCCCGCGCCAGCACGATTGTCCCGGATTTTGTCGGGCACACCTTTATGGTGCATAACGGCAAGACCCATGTACGCGTGTTTATTACTGAGGACATGGTAGGCCATAAGCTCGGCGAATTTGCGCCAACGCGCAGCTTCAAAGGGCATACGATGGTTAAGAAGGAAGAAGCAGCCTGATACGGGCTTGATCGCTAAACGGTCGGGCAGGAAAAACCTGTCCGGGCTTTTCGGCAACGCAAAGAGGATTTGGATATGGCTAACTTTGTATCAACATGGCGATTCGCCAAAATCGCGCCGCGCAAGGCTCGACTGGTTGCGGATCTTATTCGCGGCAAGCCGGTGGATGAGGCTTTTGATCTGTTGAAGTTTTCCAAAAAACGGGCGGCGATCATGGTGGGCAAGGTCCTGCAGGCGGCGGTCGCCAGCGCCGATGAAAAGCAGGTCGATGTCGGTGATCTGTACGTTTCACAATCGTTTTGTGATGCCGGCCCGATAGCCAAACGCATGATGCCCAAGGATCGCGGCAAGAGCTACCGTATTCTCAAGCGCACCTGCCACATCACCATTGGCGTGGACGAAGGTGCCCAGGAACGCGCCCAAGCTCTGGCTGAACGTAAAAGAGATAAGCGCAAACCGCGCACCGCGAAAGCGAAGGCGGCATAAACGTGTAATGTATGCCTGACCGGGGTAAGGTCAGGCGGAAATACCCAATCCGGTGCTCGCAATAAGCAAAAGCCCGGCAGTGAAGAGGTAAACATGGGTCAAAAGATTAATCCAGTTGGATTTCGAACCGGGATAACCGAAGGCTGGTCCAGCCGCTGGTTTGCCCCCAAGAAGCTCTTTGGTGAGTTGCTGGTGGAAGACCAGAAGATTCGTGAATTCGTGGATGAACGGCTGAATCGTAAGCCGCCCTATGCGGCTGTAGCGCGCACGGAAATTGAGCGCACACGCGAAGAGTTGAAAGTCATTCTGCACACCGCTCGGCCGGGCGTGGTCATCGGCCCCAAGGGGGCGGAAGTTGATAAACTCCGCGATGCTCTGGAAGAGCTTACCCGCCGCAAGGTGAAGGTGGAAATCGCCGAAATCGGCAATCCGGACCGGGACGCCAAACTTGTGGCGGAAGGTATCGCCGAGCAGTTGAAAAAGCGGGCATCGTTCCGCCGGGTGCTCAAGCAAAAGGCGGAAGGCGCGATGAACGCCGGTGCCCTGGGTATCAAAATTCAGATTTCAGGCCGTATCGGCGGGGCGGAAATCGCCCGGGTAGAAAAGCACATTTCCGGAAGTATCCCGCTGCACACCTTGCAGGCGAGTATTTCTTACGGACTGGTGCACTGCGAAACCCCGTATGGCGTTATTGGCATTAAAGTATGGATTTATCGTGGTTTATACGCCGATCTCGATGCCGCTGCGGAAGCAGCCGGAGCGGGTCGCGCACCCCGGCGGCCGCGGCGTCGGTGATGCTGGAAGTTATCAGTGTTAGACCTGTTTGCGATGTCAAACGGGTATGAGGAGTAATAAGCATGGCGATGATGCCGGCACGAGTAAAATGGCGCAAACAACAGCGCGGAATCATGAAGGGCAATGCCACCCGAGGCAACAAGGTAAGCTTCGGTGAATATGCGCTTCAGTCCCTGGAGCCGGGCCGCATCACCGGTCGGCAGATTGAAGCCGGTCGTATGGCGTGCAGCCATTATCTGGCGCGTGAAGGTCGGGTGTATATCCGGATTTTCCCGCACAAGAGCTTCTCGAAAAAGCCGCTGGAAACTCGAATGGGAACCGGAAAAGGTGAACCGGAATTCTGGGCGGCGGAAGTGAAACCCGGTACGGTGATGTTTGAAATCGCCGGTGTGGATGAAATTGTGGCGCGGCGGGCGTTTTCCCGCGTGGCGTGCAAAATGCCGGTTCGTACCCGGTTTGTGCAACGCCGCCACACAATGTAATAGGTAAGCGGACAGGCAAAGGTGACGCATGGCAACAAAAACCAAACAGATGCTTGACGAGCTGCGGAAGCTCGATGAGACGCAGTTGAAGACCCGTGAGGCCGAACTGCGGAGAAGTATATATGATTTACGCGTACAGCGCGTTAATGGCGGTCTGAAAGATACGTCCCTCTTCCGGAAAAACCGGAAAGAAATAGCGCGTATCCGCACGCTTGTGCATCAGCGAAGCGTTCAGGGCCAGGCGAGTTAAGTTGTGATTTTGTCAGCAGGATATAATATGACCAGTGAAAACAATACAACACAAAAACCGTCTCGCGTGCTGCGTTCGCGCATTGTCGGTATGGTAACCGGGGATAAGGTCAATAAAACCCGCAAAGTGGTTTTTGAATACCTCTCCCGGCATTCCAAGTACAACAAGTACATCAAACGTAAAACCGTTCTGCACGTGCATGACGAAAAAAATGAAAGCCACGTGGGTGATCATGTGGAAGTCATGCAGTGCCGCCCGTACAGCAAAACCAAGTCTTACCGCTTGGTTCGTATTGTCACCCGCGGGCCGCAGATTGATCTCTCGGCTATTACCGGTGAAGCGTCGCAGATGTTTGAGCGGCGCAAGCCCGATGCGCAAGCCGCGGCTCCGGTGGGTCAGGCTTAACAAAGGTATATGGAATTATTCCCGCCGTTGCTGAAACGGCTGGACCTTAACGGACTGGTGAAACATGATTCAACAACAGACAAGACTTGATGTCGCGGATAACACAGGGGCCAAGCAGGTCATGTGCATTAAAGTCCTCGGCGGATCGTCGGCACGCGGGAAATTTACCCGCAAAACCGCCAATGTCGGCGATTTAATTGTCGTGGCTGTGAAAAAGGCCATGCCCAATGGCGATGTGAAAAAAGGCGAGGTCGCCAAAGCGGTTATTGTCCGCACCAGCCAGCCGATCCGCCGTGCGGATGGCAGTTATGTTCGCTTTGACCGTAATGCCGCGGTTCTGGTGGATAATGAAAGTGCCCCGCGCGGCACACGCATTTTCGGGGCGGTCGCCCGAGAACTGCGGGAAAAGAACTTTATGAAAATTGTATCGCTGGCCAGCGAAGTAGTTTAAAAGCGGCGCAAAGTGCCGTTGAAGGATGGTCTGAATTATGGCAGCACGTATACGCAAAGATGATCTGGTGATGGTTCGCTCGGGTGCCGATCGTGGCCGCACGGGTAAAGTGTTGGCGGTATATCCCGACAAGCAGCTTGTGCTGGTAGAGGGAATCAACATCAAATGGAAGCATATTCGGCCAACGGAACGCAACCGCCGGGGCGGGCGCATCCAGAAGCCGGCTCCGTTGCCGTTAGGCAAAGTTCAACCGGTGGATCCGACGACCAATAAAGGCTGCCGCGTCAAGTTTGTGGTGCGCGATGGACAAAAGCACCGGGTTGCGGCCAAAACCGGCGCGGACCTGGGCGTTGTGGGACGGGCCTGAGCCAACCCCCGGATAAAACAAAAAATACAGAGGTATGGAAATTATGGCAAAAGAAGAAAAAGAAAAGAAAGTAAAATCTGCTCCCACAGCGGAACAGATTGAGGCCGCCAAGGCCGCCAAATCCGCTAAGAAAGCGGAGAAGGCCGGCGCGAAACAAGAATCTGCCCCTGAAGTGGTGGAATCCGGTAAGGCCCAGGCTTTTCCGCAAGGCTACAGCCCGCGGCTGTTCAAACGCTACAACGAAGAAATCGCCCCGGCTCTGGCCAAAGAACTGGGCATTAAAAATCGTATGGCGATCCCGCGCATCACCAAAGTGGTCATCAGCGCCGGCCTGGGCAAAGCGATTACCGAAAAGCCCCGGCTCGAAGCCGCGATCAAGGAATTAACGCAGATCGCCGGCCAAAAGGCGGTGGTTTGCCAGGCCCGCAAGAGCGTATCAAACTTTAAGTTGCGCCAGGGCATGGAAATCGGTGCCAAAGTGACCTTGCGTGGACAACGCATGTGGGAATTTATGGATCGCTTAATCACGCTGGCCATCCCGCGCGTGAAGGATTTCCGGGGTTTGAGAACCAACGCGTTCGACGGTCAAGGAAATTATAACCTTGGCCTGACCGAACAGACGGTATTTCCGGAAGTGCAAACCGACCGCGTTACCTTTCATCAGGGCTTGGCTATCACAATCGTGACGACAGCCCGCGATGATAAAGGTGGATTGGCCTTGTTGAAGTTCCTGGGTATGCCGTTCCAGCATGATCAGGATGAGGCGAAAGCGCGTAAGGCCGGCTGATTCGGTTTTATGCGGGATGCGGCAAGCCGCTGATGTCAGTGGCTGCGAAGAATAGACAGGTATTAAGAGTTTTTAAGTCAGGCGTAGAATATGGCAACAACAGCGTGGAAAAACCGGTTTAAAAAGCGACAGGCTTTGGTTGAGCAGTATGCCGAATTGCGGCGCAAGCTCAAAAAGGAGAAAAATTACGTGGCTCTCGCGAAGTTGCCGCGTGATTCCAGTGCCACACGCTTGGCGCGGCGGTGCGAATTGACGGGCCGGCGTCGCGGCTATTACCGCAAGTTCCGGGTATCACGTATTGTGCTGCGGCAATTGGCCTCAGATGGTAAAATTCCGGGAATGAGAAAGAGTTCCTGGTAAGCCCAAACAGGCTCAATGATTACGTTAAAGTGTTGGATTTGAACGGCGAAAGCAGAATCAAGAGGACATCATGACCGATACGATTGCGGACATGCTCACACGGTTGCGAAATGGCGCTCATGCCAGGCATAAAACGGTGGATGTAAAAAATTCACGTATCTGTGAGGGCATTGCTCGAGTACTTAAAGAAGAAGGTTTCATTGTCGATTACAGCGTTCTCGACGACGGAACCAAGCAGGGCCTGATCCGATTGACCGTCAAGTACAATACCGATGGCCAATCGCTGATCCGCCATGTGCAACGGGTCAGCAAACCCGGATGTCGTGTCTACCGCGGCGTGACGGAATTTCCGCGCGTTTTGGATTCAATGGGTATTGTGGTACTGTCCACAAGCCGTGGAGTGCTAAGTGACCGTCAGGCCCGCCAGCAGAATATCGGTGGCGAGCTTCTGGCGACAGTGTATTGATGATTGCGGCAACTGTGGCCGGCCGGATGCCAAGCCTTGGGCTGTAACATCCGCCGGTAATAGTGTGCCGACATTGGCGAGGTTAATATGAGCCGAATTGGAAAATTGCCCGTAACCGTCCCGGCGAACGTGAAAGTCGCCGTTCAGGGACGGGATATCCGTGTGGAAGGGCCGAAAGGCAAACTGTCTTTGCAGCACCACCCGAATGTGACGGTAAAAATGGATGCCGGTAAAGTGCTGGTACAGCGGGCGGATGATGAAAAAATCAGCCGCAGCGTGCATGGCCTGACCCGTATGTTGATCGCCAATATGATCAAGGGCGTTTCAGATGGCTTTACCGCTGATCTGGAAATTCAAGGCGTTGGTTACAAGGCCGAATTGCAGGGCAAAGTGATTGCCCTTTCGGTGGGCTATGCCAATCAGATCAAAATTGCCGTGCCCGAGGGTGTGGCGGTTAAAATCGAAGGTCAGGGCACACGCATTAACATTGCCGGCGCTGACAAGCAGATGGTCGGGCAACTCGCGGCGGATATCCGCCGGTCACGCAAGCCCGAGCCATATCTCGGCAAGGGTATTCGCTATGTTGGCGAAGTGGTCAAGCGCAAGGCGGGCAAACAGTTCGCCGGTGCCGGTGCCAAGTAATCGCCGTTGTATGGAGTTGCGGTGTCGATCTGACAGGTATCGACTTTTGTTCAATGGAATTCAGGCGCGGTGGTTCGCGTAAATTAAAACTTAAGGTGCAGTCATGAGTTCAATCAGTGCCATTAAACTAAAACGCCAGGATCGGCGCAAGGCTCGAATTCGCGGTGTGGTTCGTGGAACCACCCAGCGGCCGCGACTGTCGGTGTTCCGCAGCTTGAAAAATATCTCGGTGCAGATCGTCGACGATACCACTGGACGAACGCTGGTTTCAGCTAACACACTGGAAAAAAGCCTTCGGGGAACCACCGGCAGTGGCGGCAATGTGAAAGCCGCTGTGCTTATCGGCAAACAGATTGCCGAACGGGCCAGGCAAAAGGGTATTGAGAAAGTCGCATTTGACCGCGGTGGCTATCGCTATCATGGCCGGGTGAAGGCTTTGGCGGATGCCGCACGCGAAGGCGGTTTGCAGTTTTAATGGTTCGCCCGTGGGGCGAGCCGGCCGGTGCGATAATAAAAATTATCGCAAGGCATGAATGTTGAGTTGTTTAAGTTTCCGAAATCAGGTATAGACAGGTTCGATTATGGCAGAACGCAATTTTGATGAAGATCGTGGCCTTGAGTCCAGTACAGTGGGCGTATTCCGAAGCGCCAAGGTTGTTAAAGGCGGTAAGAATTTTTCCTTCGAGGCACTGGTAGCCGCGGGAGACCGCAATGGCAATCTCGGTCTGGGATATGCCAAGGCCAAGGAAGTGCCCGCGGCCGTGGAAAAGGCCACCAAGGATGCCCGTAAGCGGATGGTGCAAATTTCGCTCAATGGCGGAACGATTCCTCATGAAGTGCTCGGTCGCTTCGGTGCCAGCCGGATCAAGCTTGTGCCGGCCCGCCCCGGAACGGGCGTCAAGGCCGGACGTTTTGTCCGCCCGTTGCTGGAACTCGTGGGCATTCGTGATGTGTTGACCAAGGCATATGGTTCCACCAATAAGAAGAATCTTTGCCGGGCAACATTGGTGGCGCTGGAATCGCTTCGCACCAAGGAAGTTATTGAGCAGAACCGCGGCGTTACCATTGGTTAATGCCGCCTGAGTTGCTAATTTTGGCGGATCGATTTAAAAAGATACCGTCAGCAGGAGATATTTAATATGATGATTCATGAAATTACCGCATTGGCCGGCGCTCATAAAAAGCGCAAGCGTATCGGGCGGGGCGAAAGCAGCGGACATGGTAAAACCTCCGGTCGCGGCACCAAGGGCAGTGGTGCCCGAGCGGGTGGCGGGCCGGCCTTTGGTTCGGAAGGCGGAAATTTGCCGCTCTACCGTCGGCTTCCCAAGCGCGGCTTTAACAACAATTATTTCGCTCAGAAGTTCAGCGTGGTAAACGTCCATGATTTGAACCGCTTCTTCCAGGACGGTCAGACCGTGGATTCCGCCGCCCTGATTTCCGCGCGGTTAATTCGTGATGAGAAATTGCCCGTGAAGATCCTGGGCGACGGCCAATTGTCGCGGAAGCTGCATGTGGTAGCCGGGAAATTCAGTAAACAGGCGGAAAAGAAAATCACCGATGCCGGCGGCAGCACCAAAACCTTGGAACTTGACCGCAACAAAGACAAGGTGAACCCGAAGACCGGTCGCTTCCGTCCGCGTCACGCGGAATCGGAAAAGAAGGCCTGATCCGGGAAGTTTGATTTTTGGGTAAGACCGTCGGCGTGCCGGATGATTTGGGTCATGGCGGGTGCAGTTGGTAAAATACCGGGTCCGGCGGCTGTTGTCGGCAGGTGGATGTTTTTAAGGTTTCCATGCCGGTGAGGGCATTTTTTGCAGCGAGGTCGTTTTGTTTCGGACCATTCTGAACATTTTCAAAATACCCGAGCTGCGAACCAAGCTCCTGTTTACTATCGGGTTGTTGTGCGTCTATCGCATCGGATTTTATATTCCGCTTCCCGGTGTTAATACGCACGCCTTAAGTTCATTTGTCAGCAGTTCCAGCTCTTCGCCGCTCGGGCAGATCAGCAGTTATCTTAGCTTGTTTTCCGGTGGTAATTTAGGTTTAAGCACCATCTTTGGCCTGGGCATCATGCCCTACATCAGTGCCGCGATTATTTTTCAATTGCTCGGGACGGTCATTCCTTCTCTGGAAAAACTTCAGAAGGAAGGCGAGCCGGGTATGCGGAAAATCAATGAATGGACCCGCTACGCCACGGTGGTACTGTGTCTGATCCAGTCCTTCGTCTGGATGGGATATCTTACGCGATCTTCGGCCAGCAGCCCCCACGGATTCTTATACGCCGACACCTTTTATCACCATTACACACTGTTCTGGATTTCCGGCCTGGTCGCTCTGACCGCCGGCAGTGTATTTTTAATGTGGCTGGGCGAGCAGATTGACGCTTACGGTATTGGCAATGGCGTATCGCTGATCATTATGGCCGGTATCGTTGCCCGAATGCCGGCGGCAATTCAAGATGTGTGGGATCAATCCTCTTTCCGCGTTTCTTCGGCGGGTTCGCACCCTTATGGCATCGGCACGGTGCTGTTTTTAATCGCGGCATTTGTGGGTGTTTCCGCGGCCGCCATTACGCTGGAAATGGGCCAACGCCGTATCGGTATTCAACAGGCCAAACAAATGCGTGGCCGTCGCATGTACGGCGGAATGAGTAATCAGTATCTGCCCCTGCGGGTGAATCATGGCGGCGTCATGCCGATCATTTTCGCCAGTTCGCTGATTTTAATTCCCAACGTGCTCTTGGGTTGGCTGGCTCCGCGGTTTGGCCAGTTCTACGCCTTTCAGGTCATGCAGGAGTCGCTTGAGCCGGGGCATTACATTTACATTGTGCTTTATGTCATCATGATTTTCTTCTTTTCATATTTCTGGAATACCGTGCAATTCCAGCCCAAAGAAATGGCCGACCAATTGCGGGACTACGGCAGCTTTATTCGTAACCTGCGCCCCGGACCGCGCACGGCTGAATATCTCGAACAGGTCATGACGCGCATTACCTATTGCGGAGCCGCTTTTCTGGCTGTTATCGCCCTGATGCCAACCATTGTGGCCCGGTACATGGGCGTGAGCTTTATGATTACGCAGTTTTTAGGCGGAACCGGGTTGTTAATTGTCGTCAGTGTTCTCTTGGATTTTATTTACCGCGTGGAAGCCAATTTAGTGATGCGCAACTACGGTGGATTGTTGGAAAGCGATACTTCCGTAGCCGCCCGGAAAAAGCCTTCCGCGGCACAGGGATCCTCCAAAACGCTGCCGGGGCAGAAGAACATTAAAGGATCAGCCGCATGAGACTGGCCTTGCTGGGACCCCCTGGGGCGGGCAAGGGCACGCAAGCCATTCGAATTGCGCATCGAATGAAAATAGCCCATTTGTCCAGCGGGGATATTCTCCGCTCGGAAAAATCCGCGGGCACGCCCTTGGGACTTAAAATTCGGGATTTTATTGATCACGGCAAACTTGTGCCTGATGATCTGATGATTCGTGTCATGGAAGACCGAGTGGCCCGGATTCATGGCGGATTTGTCCTGGATGGCTTTCCCCGTACCTTGGTGCAAGCCGCGGATTTGGCCGGGTTTTTGGATTCCATTCACAAGCCGCTGGATCTGGTGGTTAATTTTGTTCTCGATGAAAATGTGCTAAGTCGCCGCTTTGAAGGTCGTCGCGTTTGTCCGGTATGTGGATCGGTTTACCATCTGGATACCATGCCGCCTGAAGTTCCCGGATTGTGCGATCAGGATGGCCAAGCCCTGGTAACCCGCCCGGATGATCAGCCTGAAGTGGTGCGGGAAAGAATCAAGACGTATCGGCTTAGTGTCGAGCCGCTGGTTGATTTTTACCAGAAGCGCGGAATTCTTGTAACGCTTGATGCCGCCGGCGCACCCAATGATGTCACCGCCGCGGTGGTGGAACTGATTCGCGGCCATGCCGGAAAAAAGCGGTAAAAAATATAATATGATGGAGTGCCTTTTGGCCTCCACGAGAAATCAGCCATGAAAATAACATTAAAATCCCGAAGTGAAATCGACCAGATGCGGGCGGCCGGCCGCGTGGTGCGGCAAACCCTTTTGCGCTGCAGAGAAGCGATACGTCCCGGCATAACCACGCGGGAAATTGACCAGATCGCGTATGAAACATTCACCGCTATGGGGGCGGAAGGGCTTTTTAAGTATTATCCCACGTATGAACCGGGGAAGGGTTTTCCCGGCAACACCTGCATCAGCGTTAATGAAGAAGTGGTGCATGGCATTCCGGGTCCGCGGGCTTTGGCGGACGGAGATGTCGTGAGTGTGGATTGCGGAATTCGTCTCAATGGGTGGTGCGGAGATTCCGCGATTACCGTTGGTGTGGGCAGTCCAACACCGGAGAATCTAAAGCTCATCCGCGTGGCCGAAGAGACGCTGCAACTTGCCATCGATTCCATTCGCCCCGGCCTCCCCTGGTCGGCGGTGGCCCGGAAGATGCAGGCCCATGTGGAATCTCATGGTTTTTCCTGTGTGCGGGAATTTGTCGGGCATGGTATTGGCCGACGAATGCACGAAGATCCCAAAGTGCCGAATTTTACATCCCGGGAATTTGAGCGGCATAGCGATTTTTATCTCCAGGTTGGCATGGTTCTGGCGGTAGAACCCATGGTCATTGCGGGCAGCGAAAAAGTGGTGGTTCTTGATGATGGTTGGACGGTCATCAGTAAGGATTCCAGCCCGGCGGCGCATGTTGAACATACCCTGGCCGTGACACCCGGCGGCTGTGAAGTCTTGACAGATGGGAATTAATCGACGACACTATAAGGTTTATTGAGGAAACGAATGCCAAAGGAAGACGCCATACGCTTGGAGGCCTTGGTAACAGAGGCCCTGCCGAACGCGATGTTTCGCGTAAAGCTCGAAAACGGACATGTGCTTCTGGCGCACATATCCGGGAAAATGCGGGTGAATTACATCCGAATTCTCCCCGGGGATAAAGTCACGGTTGAAATGTCGCCCTATGATTTGAATCGGGGGCGGATTATTACGCGGAATTGACCCGTTTCCCATAGTGCCCCAGGCTTAGCCGGGCGATTGCGGGGATTCGCGGGGCCTGCCCAAAATGGGGCCGCCCCCCGGGACGATTAATATCGTGAGAGCACTGGATTAATTTAAGATTTTTGGTATAGTAAAGAGTTTGCCCCTCGGCTGGAGAGTTCCACCGGGTGGAAGCGAGTTTGGAGCACGCGATGAAAGTGCGATCTAGCGTTAAGAGAATTTGTGAACATTGCGTTGTGGTACGCCGAAATGGCGTGTTGCGCGTAATTTGTAAGGCTGACCCGCGGCATAAGCAGCGCCAGGGTTAAGTTTGCATGTTCAGCAGGTTATGTCAGAACCTCCGCCCGGCTCCGGCCTTTTGCGGATTCTGAAGTTCGCCTGTGTCAGAAACCAGAAAGCCTGTTGAGGAGTTTGTATGCCCCGTATTTCCGGTGTGGATATTCCGCTGGACAAGCCAGTTCGCATCAGCCTGCGATATGTATATGGCATTGGACCGGTCAATGCCTTGGGTATTCTTAAGGAAGCCAATATTGATCCCCAGAAGCGGGCCAAAGAGCTTACTGAAGATGAAGTCGCACGCATCAGCAATATTATTGACCGCAGCTTTGTCGTGGAAGGGTCTCTGCGGCGGCAGGTGCAGCAGAACATCGCCCGGCTCAAAGATGTGCAGTGCTATCGCGGGTCGCGCCATCGGCGCAGCCTGCCCACCCGCGGCCAACGGACACGCTCCAACGCACGGACCCGCAAAGGACCGCGCAAGACTGTCGCCGGCAAGAAGGGCGTGAAGGAACTCCACGGCTAATATCCGCCGGACATGGCGCGGCGGGTGCGGCGCATGTTCAGCGAAATTTTTCAATCATTGAGGTTATAACATGGCAAAAACGGGTAAGAAAAAAGTACGCAAGAATGTGGGCCGCGGAATTGCCCACGTGAAAGCCAGCTTTAACAATACACAAGTGACCATCACGGATGTGAATGGCGAAACGCTGGCATGGGATTCCGCCGGAACCGTTGGCTTCAAGGGTGCCCGCAAAAGCACCCCGTTCGCCGCCACCCGCGCTGCGGAAAATTGTGCTACGAAAGCCAAAAAGTTTGGCGTGCAGGAAATTGAAGTGCGGGTTAAAGGGCCGGGGTCCGGCCGTGAATCGGCCATCACCGCTTTGCAGAACAGTGGTTTGAAAATTACCTCCATTGAGGACAACACACCGCTGCCGCACAATGGTTGTCGTCCGCCGAAAAAGCGGCGCGTCTGATATCAGTTGCGTCAGCACGTGATGGCCTTGGCCGCGCCCGGCGGATTATCCGATTTGCTTGCAGGTGGTTGCGGCTTTCCGCGGCGGTGCCAATCCGATGTGGCGGCTTTCCGCGGCGGCTATAATTTTGAATGGTTCATTGATTCCGTTGTGACAGATGCCTTGTGGCGATAATCCTGCGGAATAGTCAGTTAGGAGATTTTTTATGCGTATGCGTTGGCGTGGTCTGGAACTCCCGACCAAAGTTGAAATTGATAATTCCATTGTCTCAAATACCTACGGAAAATTCGTGGTTGAGCCGTTTGAACGCGGTTTCGGAACCACCGTTGGTAATTCCCTGCGGCGTATTTTGCTTAGCTCGCTGGAAGGTGCCGCCGCGGTTTCCGTGCGCATCGCCGGAGCGGAACATGAATTTGCCCAACTTCCCGGTGTGGTGGAAGACGTCACCGATATTATTCTCAACGTCAAAGGCCTGGTCGTATCACTGGAAGGGGATATTCCCAAAACCTTAAGCGTGCAGAAAAAAGGCCCCGGCACCGTGACCGCCGGTGATCTAAAGGGCGATCCGGCCTTGACGGTTCATAACAAAGACCTGGTGTTGGCCACACTCAGTGCCGATACGACTTTTGATATGGAGCTGGAAATCCGCAAAGGCCGGGGATTTGTCACCGCTTCGGAAAATACGCCGGAAGAACAGATTATCGGCGTGATTCCGATTGATTCAATTTATTCGCCGGTTACCCGCGTGCGTTATAAAACCGAAGATACCCGTGTGGGCCAGAAAACCAATTACGACCGTCTGCTTCTGGAAATCTGGACCAACGGAACTATTTCGCCGGAATTGGCGCTGGTGGAAGCCGCCAAGATTCTCCGCAAGCATCTCAATGCGTTCTTACTTCATCTGGACTTGGGTGACGAAGTTGACGCTCCGATGGAAGTCGATGAGCCTACCACGCCGGTTGAACTTAATGACGAACTCAAGGGCAAGCTCGATCAGCCGCTGTCCATGATGGAATTGTCCGTCCGCGCCAGCAACTGTCTGGAATCGGCAAAAATTCACACCATCGGAGACCTGGTACGCCTGACGGAAGGCGAATTGATGAAGGTTCGCAGTTTTGGCAAAACCAGCCTGCGGGAAATCAAACGCAAGCTCCAGGAAATGGGCTTCTCGCTGGGCATGCAGGTGCCCGATGAGGAAGAAGAGGTGCCGGAGACTCAAGCGGCCGCTGAAAAGGCCTCTTGAACTGCCGGTTGATTTTGTTTGTTAATTCGCGGCCTGATCTTTTTCAGCCGCCTTATACCTGAGGATATCCCCATGCGTCACCGTGTTGTTGGACGAAGACTTTCCCGTACCGCGGCCCACCGCAAAGCCATGTTGCGCAATCTGGCTCAATCCCTGTTTGAGCATGGACAGGTTGAAACCACCTTGCCCAAGGCCAAGGAATTGGTCCGCTTTATTGAGCCGATCATTACGCTGGCCAAGAAAAACACCCTGGCCGCACGCCGGCTGGTGATTTCCCGCCTGCGTGATCGCCTCATGGCCGATCCCAAGGATACCGATATGCTTTTGGATGACAGCGTTGTCCAAAAGCTCTTCAAAGATATTGCGCCCGTGTATGCCGACCGTCACGGCGGCTACACCCGCATTATCAAAACCGCCAAATGGCGAATTGGCGATGCCGGCGACATCGCCGTAGTTCAACTCGTGGACATCGCCAAGACCAAAACCCGCTCCTCCGCCCGGCCCACTGCCGCAGCGGCCACCTGATATTCCAAACCACATATATATACAGCTAAGGAAAACCGCCGGAATCCCCGGCGGTTTTTTTGTTTTTCACGGCCTCCGTTGTGGAAGCGCTGTATGCGCCCGGCAAAGTAGTGATGGTTGCTTGCCGGTTTTTTCAGTATGATTTTCCAACAATGTGGCAGGCAGCGTGAATTTATGGCGGATCATGATGCGTCGAGGAACCTGGAACTTGGAATAAGGAATATGGCATTCTACAGAAGCGCTACGCTGTTATTTTGCTTGGCGGGTCCGGCCAATGTATCTACTGCATGTACTGCAATTACTTCTAATACAGCCAATACTGACACTAGAACCTTTAACCCGTAACCCAAGTAGTCCCATGACAATCCTGGTCATTACACAAAATTTTCTAGTATTTTTTTGCGTTGGCAGTATACTGCAGACACCGAGATGTTCGTTGGGGGATCAGAATGAGATGGCCCGCCATGGGCTGAAGCATAATTATTTTAATAGTTCAGGGGGTTAGCAGATGTTGAGCGGGCAAAGAAAAGGCATCACAAAAACTACGCTCGGCGGCCGGCGGGCCATGATCATGGCCGCGTTAGCGGTAGCCGGCTGGCTTTCAATTCCGCCGAGTGCGGCACATGCGACCACTGGCGCTGCCGGTGGCGCAGGTCAGAACGGTACCTATTCGACGGGGGGTGTAGTCGGTACGGGTGGTGCAGGTGGGACGGGCACAGGCTCGGGCAGCTACGCCAACGCTGGCGGAAACGGCGGCTACAACGCCGCAGGGACTGCGGGCGAAGGGGCAAACTCCAGCGGCGGGGGCGGTGGCACGTTTAGTGGAACGGGCGCACTCGGCGGAGTCGCGTCGGGCGGTGGTGGCGCTGGTGGTTATGCCAATGGAACTAATTCTGGTTCGGCCGACGGTGGTGTGGGTGGCGGCTCAACCACGCACGGTCTTGGCGGTGGCGGCGGTGGCGGCGCGAGTCTCCCCTCCAACGCGTTGGGTGGTCCCGGTGGTGGCGGCGGTGGTGGCGGTGGCGGAAGTGCCGCAGTCAGCGGTATCTCGGCGGGCACGTACACCCCAGTTTTTAACATTACGGGCGGCGATGGGGGTAATGGGGGTAATGGGGGATATCACGGGGTCGTTGGGATCGGTACCATACCCACCACCTCACCGATAACCGCCGGCCCAAACCCCACGCCCGGCACCCTAAAGTTAGACGTATCCGTCGCAAAATTTGCAGAAAACTCCACCATTACCCTCACGGGATCGCCCGTTTATTACTCAGGGGGCGGGGGTGGGGGCGGCGGTGCGGGTATATTTACCGGTGCAACAGCGATAGCAATTACCAATAACTCTACCTTGACGATCACTGGCGGTGCTGGCGGAAATGGCGGCTATCTTGGTGGCGGCGGCGGCGGTGGTGGCGGTGGCGGAGTTGTTGGCAGCAATTTTACGCTTACGAATTTCGGCGTAGTTTCCGGCGGCGGCGGCGGCGGTGGCATTCCCGGTGCCGGTGGCACCGGTGTTTCAGGTAGCGGGTTCACGCTAATAAACCATGGCACCATCACTGGCGGCGCTGCCGCTACAGCCGGTGTTGGAGGTATTGGCGTATCGGGCAGAGGTTTCACGCTAGCCAACAGCGGCACAATCATCGGTGCCGCGGGGGGTGTCGGCGGCTCCGGCGGTAATGGCGGTAATGGCGGCACCGGTGCCCACTCGACCGGCAGTTCTATCGTGACCAATGACGGGACGATCAGCGGCGGTACTGGAGGTTCTGGCACGATCGGCGTGAGTACAGGCGGATACGGTGGTAATGGCGGCACCGGTGCCTACTGGAGCAGCAGTGCAATGATAACCAACAATGGTGTCATTAGCGGCGGTGCTGGGGGAACCAGTGGCACCATCGCCGGTTCCGGCGGTAGCGGCATTCAAGGAATGCGGTTCACGCTAACCAACAACAACGAAATCACCGGCGGCGCTAAAGGAATTGGCGGCGGGGGCCAACTCGGTGGCAACGGCGGCGCGGGGGTTATGGCCACCGGTTTTGCGTTGAACAATAACGGCAAGATTGCCGGCGGCACCGGCGGCAGCAGCGGCTTCGGCGGTGCCGGCGTTTCGGGCGGCGGTTTCACGCTGACGAATAACGGCACCATCTCCGGCAATACGGGTTACGGGGGAGGTGGCGACGGCGTTGAAGGCTTCTTAACGGGTGGTTTCACTCTGTTCAATAGTGGAATCATCACGGGCGGCTCCGGCGTCACAGGCAATGGAGGCAGGGGTGTGGTCTGCTCCATTGGCGAGGCCACAATCACCAACGCTGGCAGCATCTCGGGCGGCCTTTCGGGCGGCAGTACGACCAATTACGCTGATGCGATTGACCTTTTCGGGGGCGGGAACACGCTTACCTTGGAATCCGGCTACAGCTTTACCGGCAATGTGGTCAGCACCCGCGGCACAACTGCCGGCGACAGCTTGGAACTTGGGGGCACATCCAGTGCTGCATTTGACGTTTCCAATGTTGATGCGTCAATTTCCGGATCCTACACCGGCACTCCGCAATACGTTGGTTTTGCAAATCTTTCCGTTGTCGGGACAGCCACTTGGACGGTCACGGGGACCAACAACAGCGGATTGGGTTGGGACCTTAACGGTGGCACGCTTGCAATCTCTTCGGCAAGCACACTTGGAAGCAGCGCTGTTACTCTTGACGGTGGCACGCTGGATTACACCGGCACCGCTGCCGTGGCAGTAAGCAACGCTGTTGTTAACACCGGGGCTGTCAGCATTCTGGAGAATTCCGGTACCGGCACGGAAACCTTAACTGGATCGATCACCAACGCCACAGCCGGTAATATCCTCGCCTTCAGTGGTGGCACATTTAATCTCAATGAAGCCGGTTCGGGTGCCGGTACCTTTGAAATTGGAGATGCGCCCTCAACGGTTATTGTCTCCAACGCCAATGCCTTTGGTTCCGGTGCCATTATTGTCAATTCCGGTTCCACGTTGGAAACAAGTAGCGCACTGGCCGGTTCCGGCAGCGTGCTGGCTATTACCGGTTCAAGCTATACCCAGAATTCCGGCAGCACGTTGAAACTATTGGCCACGGGCAACGGTGTCAATGATTCAATTCAACTCGGGAGTGGCACGGCTTCGCTCAACGGTGAATTGAATTTAATATTCTCCGGCTTTACACCGGCTGCCGGCCAGCATTACACCGTTATTGGTACCACCGGCACGGTTAGCGGCACATTCAGTTCATTGGTTCTTACCGGCGCACCGAGCTTATTGAAGGGCACGGCCAATTATATCGCCGGCACCGGTGAAGTCATTGACTTGTCCAATCTGGCCTACTTTGCCAATCTCGCAAGCTTTACGCCCAACCAGGCTTCAGTCGCCACGTATCTAAACAACAATGCGGTATCTTCCAGCACGCCCGGCACAATCCAAAATGCCATGGTGGCCTTAAGCTCAATGTCGCAGCAACAACAGGCTAATTACCTCAATGAGCTTACACCCCAAGCGTATTATGATTTGCCCCAGCAATCCATCCAGAACAACACGTTCATGGCGCAGCAGGTATTTAATCAGGTGCAGAACGCCTTTGACAGTGGCGGCTTTAATACCTCGGGCCTGACGATGTTGAAAACCAATGATCAGGATCCTTTTGCCGTTTCCATGGATGCGGCCCTGGCCTCCGCGCAGCAGCAGGCACAGAATTCGGTAGCCTACATGGATAACAGTCCGCAGTTGGTGGGCATGCCCGGCGTGGGGCCAATTGTGCCATCTCAGGAAAGCCCGTTAAGCAATCTCTCCGGTTTTGTGCTTGGCACCATTACCGTGGATCAATTGCAGCAGAATAATACCCCGACCCAGCACTTTACCACCGGCAGTGTCATGACAGGCTTGGATTACCGCCTGAATCGTAACTTAGTCATTGGCGGCTTATTTAACTGGGGTTATACCGGCGGCACGATGGATAATGTCGGCAGTCGCCAGCGTAGCAGTAGTTACACCCCCGGTGTATTTGTGGGTTATAAGCAGGGTGGCTTCTATGCCGATGGCTTAATGTCCTATACCTACAACAGCTACCAGATTAACCGTAGCGTTAATATGCCCGGTTCCAGCAGCATTGCCACCGGTGAACCCGATTCCAATGAATATGATGCCAATGCTTTGGTAGGTTATTACCTGCCATTAGCTCGAGGCTTCCAAGCCGGCCCGGCAGCGGGAGTGGGCTTTACTCAAATCAATATGTCCGGCTTCCATGAAACCGGCAGCCCCTTTGATCTGACGGTGGCCAAGCAACATGCCGATTCGTTACGCTCATTGCTGGGTATGCAGGCATTGTACAGCTTTGCCCCGGAAAATAACCCACTGCCCATCAGCATTAACTTCAATGCCTTCTGGCAGCATGAATTTCTGGATTCCTCAAGAGATATCAACGCGGGCTTCACACAACTCGGTGGTGGCAACTTTATCTATAACACCGCCGGCCCATCACGTGATTCGGCCTTACTGGGCTTAGGAGCCAGCGGGTATATCAATCAGCAGATATCACTATTTGTAAACTATGAAACCCAAGTCGGCGATCACCGCCAATTCGCCCAAACCGTCATGGCCGGCGTCGCGGTGAGCTTTTAACCCAGCTAACCAGCGCGTTGGATGATGTTGCCGGTTACGGGTTACAGGTGACGGCGTGCGTTTCACGTTGCCCATTTCCACAATCGACCTGTCGCGTAACGATGGTGGTAAGGGCGGCGGCAACGATTTGGATTTGTTCCAGGGTGTTAAAGGCACCAAAGCTGAATCGCGTGGTTCCGGCGATGCCCCTGTGTGTGGGGCTTTGATCCGTGCCGATGGTTTGATGGGCGGCCGGTGCGCAATGCAAACCGGGGCGCGTGAGTATGCCGAAATCGTGTTCCAGTTCGTCAGCGAGTTCCAGCGGATCCATGCCCCTGATTCGCACGCTGAAAACGCCCACACGATCCGCCGAACCCCGCGGACCAAAATATTCCAAGCCCCGTAAGCCGGAAATGCCGGCAATAAATGCTTCACACAAGGCCCGTTGATGCGCTGCCAAAGTGCCAATGCCCTGATCCAAAATCCATTGGACACCTTCGGAAAGACCTGCAATCCCAATCGCATTGTGTGACCCGGTTTCAAATCGATCCGGCATAAATTCCGGCTGCGTGTCACGGTCACTTACCGAGCCGGTGCCGCCTTCCCGGATGGTGTTTAATTGTTTTTCCATTCCGGGGCGAATATACAATGCGCCCGTACCCAACGGACCCAATAGGCCTTTGTGGCCCGGGAACGCCAGAAAATCAATGTCATCCGCCTGAACATCAATAGGAACATGGCCGGCACTTTGCGCCGCATCGACCAGCATGGGAACTCCCGCCGCCCGCGCGAGCTTACCGATTTCCCGGATATGCTGCACGGTTCCGGTAACATTGCTGCCTTGCCCGATGGCTATGAGCCGCGTGCGGGAATTGATCGCGGCGCGAATATCCGCGGGATCAACCAAACCCGTGCCGGCTTGCGCTGCCACGCGTGTGTGGGAAATAATTCCGCGCGCGGTTAATTCGTTAAGAGGTCGAAGAATGCTATTATGATCCATGGCACAACAAATGGCATGATCACCCGGTTTCAGCAGCCCATGAATGACCATATTTAACGCATCCGAACAATTCAGCGTGAAAATGAAATGGTCGGGATTTTCACCGTTGAAAAGTTCATTGAGCCGCTGCCGGCACGTGCGAATGACTTCCGCGGATTGTCGGGCCTCGGCATACGCACCGCGCCCGGCGGAGGCTCCGATATTCTCGGCATAATGGACCATCGCCTGAAGCACCTGGGGCGGCTTGGGAAAACTCGTCGCGGCATTATCGCAATAAATCCGCTGGTCAAAATTTTTGGTCATGGCACAATTCCTCCCGCGGCCAAAATTCCCGCCGCGGATATCAAGGCGTATTCAACGTATGCCATAATAGAAGCATAAGCCCCGCGATTCAATATCTCTGGGCACTACTGTCCGGTTAACAACACAGGAAAAGGCCATTTTAATCCGGCGGCATAAGGGTATTGTGCATCTGGGGCATGGTACACGATTTGAAACTTGTCCACTGGAGAAATCCTCAAAATTCCCTGAAATATCGCATATATCACGTCGCCCATCGGTCTTAACCGGACAGTAGTGATCTCTGGGTTAGAAGTTAGGAGCTAGAAGTTAGAATGCTTTGGAACCGCTTCGCGGCCACTTGGCGGGGGCAGGTTGCGATTTTTTCTGCGGCTGCAATCTGTAACCTGTAACACACCTTTAACCTAAGTCACCTCATTACCGCAGATTGCTGCTGTCGCGTGCTCCCAGGTTGCGGTAGATTTCCAGTGTGGCTTCGGAATTATTGAGCGTGTAAAAATGGATTCCCCGCACCTGTTGATCCAGCAGTCCGCGGCACTGCTCGGTAGCCCATAATATGCCCACACGGCGCACCGCCTCGGGATCGCCATTACAGCGATTGACCGATCGAATCAGCTTGGCGGGGTAATGGGCACCTAACGCGGTTTCCGCCATGCGCTTCATGGAATTCAGACTCGTAATGGGCATAATGCCCGCGATAATTGGAATGTGAATGCCGGCTAGTTCGCAGCGCTCCTGAAAATCAAAAAAATCATGGTTGTCAAAGAACAATTGCGTGACAATATAATCCGCGCCGGCATCCACTTTGGCTTTCAGATAATCCATTTCCTGCAGGCGGTTGGGAGTTGCCGGATGGCCTTCGGGAAAACCCGCCACGCCAATTCCAAAGCCGCGTTTATCGCCGTGCAAGCCGCTTTGATTAAATGTTTTGATAAACGAAACCAGATCGGCGGCATGATGAAAATCATCATCGGCCCGGTTATAACCGAGCAGATCTCGCGGGGCATCGCCTCCCAAGGCCAGAATATTGCTTACTGCTGCGGCGGCATAACGATTAAGGATATTGGTGATATCCGCCTGCTTATGGCACACACATGTTAAATGCGGCACCGGATCCAGCGTTGTCTCCTGTTTAATGCGCATCACCAGGGCATGCGTGCGGTCACGTGTGGATCCGCCCGCCCCATAGGTTACAGATACAAAGGAGGGTTTAAGTGATTCCAGGCGGGTGATGTGCTCAAAAAGCGTCAGCGCCCCGGCATCGCTTTTGGGCGGAAAGAACTCAAAGGAAAAGGTGGTATTGTCACGCGACAGAATATCAGCAATGTGCATTTGTATCCATCCTTTCATCCGGATAGACAGATAATAGCGTTATGCGCTTTGGAATGCAACAATGCCGACGCCGTTTACCGCGGCGGGCGTGGTAATCAATCCGGGCAGGCCTCCGCTGCAGGATCAGTGAAAAAACAATTCCGCCGGCGTCATGCAGCCGCGCGGTGGAAACCCGCGGCCGGTTGGCTCGGGTTGCAAATGAAAACACGAAGTTAATGATGCGCCGTTACTTACGCCAACCCATTTGTGCGTTGGGCGAACCGCAACCTTCGGCCCCGTCGCACGTTATAGCATCAGGTTCTTTGTTCTTCATCCATGGAGCGATGACGTTGACTGCTGCTAAGCCTGTCACTGAAATTCAACCGCTGGGCTGCACCCATCAAGGGATTTTTCCGCTTGATGCGCCTGGTGCCAGGCGATCGATCATCGCCGGGGTGTTGTTGGCGATTTTTCTGGTTCTTTACACGCTGATGCTGCACAGCTTTTATGAACCCGCGCATCCCGGCGTGGATCAGAACGGCTACATGGTTACAGCGCGGCTTTTAAGTGAACACGGGCGGCTTTATTTCAAACCGCACAATCCACTGCAATTTGCGGGCCGCATGATGGTCCTGACGCCGGATGGCAAGATTTTTGCCAAATATCCGCCTGGCGTGGGGTTTCTCGGCGCGATTGCACGCATCTTGTATCGCCCGTCGGCCATGTATCTGGTGGATCCAATTTGCACGGTCATGGCACTATTTTTCGCCTATTTCCTTTTCCGATCCCTCTTGGATCCATTCATGGCTTTGATCGGTGTCATTTGGCTGGGCTTAAATCCAGTAACATTGACCTATGCCGATGATGCCAATTCCCATGGTGCGGCCCTGGGCTTTACGGTGTTGGGATTCTGGGCACTATTAAGTTGGTGGCGCAAAGGCGGACTTTGGCGCGGCATTGTTGCGGGGCTGGCTCTGGGGTTCTGTTGCAGTATTCGATATACCGAATTTCTCTGGTGCCTGCCGTTGCTGGCGGTGGTAGTCATGGCGGTGAAAGACCACCGACGTTCGTGGCGGCAGGGGCTGATGGTGCTCCTGGCGTTTGCCGTACCGGTGGCAATTCTGGCACTGATTAACTGGGCGTCTTTTGGCGCACCTTGGCGCACAGGTTACTGGTTCTGCAAAGAGCAAACCGGCTTTGCCTGGCGTTATTTCATCGGCAACCCCGCAGGCATGCCGCCGCGCCAGGGCAACTGGCAAACCGCGCTGGAACAGATGGAAAATCTTGGTTTATTTCTGCTTTTCCCCTTGGCGCTGGCCGGGCTGATTCGATTATTCTGGACCAGTCGCAAGCTGGCACTGGCTATTGCGCTATGGGTGGTTCCCAGTGCCACGGTTTACCTGTTTTATTACTGGGCACCGGCCAATGATTTTACGACCGCGTATTTGCGATTTTTTCTGGATATATTCCCGGCCCTGATTATGGTGGCGTTATGGCTGCTGGCCCGGGCGGCGGGCCCGAACGCCATGGCCCGCGCGCTGATTGTGGGTTTTCTTACCGTGGTCAGTGTTGGATACAGTGCCTACACCATCACACCGCAATTGTTGAATGCAAAAAATGTGAAGCTCCAACTCATGGCCGCCCGGCAGCAACTGCGGGAAAGCATTAAACCAGGCAGCGTGGTATTTGCCGATGAGCAGATGTGTAATTATCTCAATAGTATGGGTGGATACCGGCTTTATTCGGCATCAATTTTTTCACCGCAGGCGTTTGCGCAGTTTAACCACGTGACGGATCGCTCCGGCCCCATTCCCTTCCAGCAGGCGCGGGCGGACCTCTACGTCCATCTGCTGGGGCGTAAAACCGCCGCCGGCCGCTGGCAGGCCAAACCGCTGGCGCAAATTCACGGCATAGAATTGCGGCTCATGCAACAGGCCTGGAATAAGCACCGGAACGTGGCATTCCTGATTCCCACCAATCAGATCTGGCCGCTGGTGCCCCATGAACCGGGGGTGAATATACGCAGAGTCGCGGTCATGAATCCCCTTGCCATGCCCGCATGGAACACCACACAATGGATGGGAGGCAATCAGTTAGCCAATCCGCGCCTGGCCCGGCGTTTACAGTTGATGCGGAGGAACCTGCTGCTGCGCGGCCAGAGAACGCTGCTGGTATTATCATGTGAAAAGCATCCGCGCTCGGGCGCCCAGGCCGCTGCCGAGGTTTTAGGTTACAGGTGACAGGTGACGGGGGCTTTTGTCAACGTGGCAACGAACAACGAGCAACGTTCTTGGCGAATTTCAACTTGCTCAAATTCGGGGGGCAAGAAACTATGAAGCCGAGCCTTTCGGGGGACGTTGAGACTGGGATAAAATCCCGGTGAACAACGAGCTGACCGCGTAGGTCGCTCAAACGTCAGTTTTCACGAAAGGACCCGGCAATGAAGATT
>JAKAEZ010000053.1 GCA_021819825.1 Planctomycetota bacterium | reverse complement strand
AAAACCGAAGCCGCCCATATGGCGGGGAGCCTTGGATGGACAAGGTGGTGAAAGAATTAGGATTAGAACATACAATACGTGGCGAAGGGCGACCAAAGCGGAGCTGACATGGAGGCCGGAAATGGTAAAATTAGTCACGTCCCCGTTTCACTTTCTGACGGTCAACATTTGTGCTGATCGCTGATTAGTAGACCAGGACCACGCTTCAATGGTCTAAGGAGTATACCATGGGTGTTCCGAATACCAATACGCCACACGGCCTGCTGATTCCGGTCCCGGAATCCCGTGCGAAAGAACCGACGCTGTGGTCCGCGCGTTGCGTCGGTGTGGACGCGATAAAGGAACCGCGGCCGCTTGTGTGTTGAATTTCGGCGGGCGGAAAGTTCAGTTGTTGCCGCGAAATATCCCCATACTGAACAAATAGATGATTTGTCCATGCAAACCGTTGAAAGAGCCATTGGCTAATTCAAGTGCGAGCGGTAAAGTTGCCCGCGTTCGGTTTTAGGTGGTGACATTCGTCGCAGATCGCGCCTAAGCAGGATAAGGTGTTATTGGTGTCAGTTATGAAACGCTGCGTTCAGAGCAGCAGAATTATGACGCCGAAATCACACAACCAGATACCGACCGAAGTAGTGACCGTTCCGCCAGAAAGGTAGCTGCAATGGCGAAATTCGGGGCAAAATCAGAACCGGAAGGAAAAGACAACCGCCGCAGGCGCGACAGCGCCAAGCGGCGTTCCGTGCTGATTGGCCTTGCCGTTGCGTCCCTGATCGCGGGTCTTGCCGGGCTGTTGACAGCATTATTTTACTATGGTGGCAGCCAGCGGAACGCCCGGCAGCAGGCGGTCATTTCCCCGCAAACGGCAAATACCCAACACCCGGTACCTGTGGTCCGATCGAACAGCAAAAATGGCACTGCCATCGGCAAGTCCGCACGGCCGTCCGGACCCGCGGTGCTTTCCAAGGCATGGATCAAATCAGTCGGCCTGCCAAGGGGTACTTTTTTAGCCTATGTTCCGTTCTCACAACCCCTATTGAAGGCTGTCCGCATGGCGCGGCATTATCGGATTTCCAAAGCCTATCTGCCTTGGCCCGGCAACCCTTGGGCCGCGCCGCCCCCTGTCGAGCGTTCACTGCGGGGAGTGGCTCTGGCCAAGATGCCGTTCAGGCGGGACATGTCGGGCTACGCCGCTATGATGACCAAGCCGCCATCCGTGGCCACGGTCATGGCTCTCACTACGCCGTTGTACCTGCCTCATCACGCATATGTGCCTTGGCCGAATGGCCAAGTTGCCCACCTGTCCTGCCCGGCCAAATTTATCACCTGCATGACGTGGGATAGATTCCGCCATTCCGTGTGGATCGGTACTGAGGGCCACGGCGTTTACGAGTATCGGCCATGGGCCCCTCGCGGCAAGCGGTGGCTGCAATACTCCAAGTCCAACGGTCTTTCGGATAATTCATGTTATGGCATTGCTGTGGATGATAAGGCCCGGGTGTGGGCGGGAACAGGCCGCCATGGCGTGGATGTGTTTATATCCCGCAATAAACCCTGGCAACGCTACGATGTGCTCCCACTGGTTCACAAAGGCAGTTTCGGCCCGTTGGGTTCGCATCCATTTTGCATTGCCCTTGATCCTTACACCCAAGCCGTGTGGCTGGGCACGGAGGCGGGAATCAGCATTTATTCCACTCGTAAACACCGTTGGCATTACCTTACCGTCGCCAACGGCTTGCCATCTGACCAAATCAATGCCATCGGTTTTCTGCCCGAAGGCAAGGTTATTGTCGGCACGCAGTGCGAGGGGTTGGATGTTGGCACACCGGCAAGCCACCGCCCGTTCGCCAATACAAAGCAGGTATTATCCGCGCTGCCGGGGTTCCGTGATCCGTACCGTTGGCGGGTGATCACCGGGCCGTTCCATACCCCCGATTCGGCAACCGGAGGCGGCTTGCCCAGCAGCCTGATCAACGCAATCAGCATCCCGATACCAGGCTCTACAAAGGCAAGACTTTCCGCATATCAACTTGCCCGTGCTGCCCGGCACGAGAAAATATACGTTGGCACCGACTCCGGCCTTGCGGTAAGTCGCAATGGCGGCGCAAGTTGGCGTTTTGAGCAGGGGCGGGACTACGCCCCGCGGGTGTTGGGTCTGTTTCATCCACCGGCGGGATTCCGCGCCCCGCCGCAGGCGCAACTGGCGAATCTGCTTTCCGGCGAACATATCACGTGTACAGCCCGCGATGCCGCTGGGAATTTATGGCTGGGCTTCTGGCGGGATGGTTACATGGTCATAAGCCCGCACGGCCGGCACATCTACCGCACCGCCGGCGATCCGCACCTCGCCGACGTTGGTTCCTATGTGCAGGCCATCCTGCCGCTGCCTAATGGTCGGGTTTTAATCGGCAGCTACGGCCACGGCGTGTCGGTTATTAATCCCCAAACGCTGGCGGGGTGGCGGCGGTCGGGCAAGCAAGCAACACCGGGCCGCATCACCCGCCCAGGCCGGATGCTCAGGCCCGCGATGGTGGGTTACCCCAAACCGGCGGCAATACCGACGGTGCAACAAATAATTGCCCTCCGCAATGCACTGGTGAAAGTGAAACCTGATGACCCCGCTGAACCAGAGGTCATTCCCTTGGACGACGACTGGCGGACGCGGGGCAACTGGATCGACCATTATGGGCGGATGTGGTCTTTGCAATACTCGATGACCGGGCTGGACACGGGCGGCGGATACGACGATGTGTGCTCCCTACGTTCCGACGCGTGGGTCAACACGCACTGGCGGAACGGCGAAGCCGCCCGGCACTGGCTTGCGAAAGGTTGGCGTAACTCAACCGATCCGCGGACCTTGCAGGACCTTTTCCATGGCGGAAGGACTCAGGCAAGCGACGATGACCACGGGGAAGCCTACTCCAGCACCGTCGACGGCCCGAATCTTTATCAAACCATTGGTCTTCCGGTTGGAGATTATATTTTCTCGGTGTATTTGCTCAATGATGACGGCCACCGCGTTGATAACCGAACCCGCGACTATACCCTGCAGGTAAGCGACACACCGGAATTGGCACACGTTATTGGACGTATTGGTTGGTACGAAAAAAAACATACTCAGCCAGCCGGTGTATTTGCCCGCAGCCGTCCCACGGCCATCAGCTGGTGCGAATATTTCTGCGGTGGGGTGTACAAGCGATTCTTCTTGCGCGTAGCCCCGGCGGGTATCCGCTACCGCGGAATGAACATGGGGTGCATCACCCTATGCATCCACCGCAATTACTCGCTGAACGCAATATGTGAGGGATTGTTTATCGACCGCTCGGGCAGATTGCCTTTTATTTGGTATGGCCACGTTAGACCCGGCGGGATAACACTGCACTACAGGAGATCTGTCCCCGCGTTCAAAAGAGGCGAACCGTATATTCCCGGCGATTTCGGTTTCATCAAGCCACAACCCAACGAGCATTTGATCCCGCCTCTTGAGGATGCCACCTCAGGCCAGATGACGCAGACCTTACCCAGCGGCCCAAAGTCACCGCAGACGGCCTACAAATATGCCCCGGCAAGTAATGGTGCCGCCTTGCTGACCTCAAATGCATTCACGGCTTACTCAGATACAAATCAGTCGGGGCTATATATAGACCCGGATCAATAAAACAAAGTGTAAGCTGGCAGATTTATCGCTTATAAAAATACTGAGGTGATCTTATGAAAGTGATATATATATTTTCAACGATAGTACTGCTTTGTTGCGCAACAATGGCAAAAGCTGGGCCACCTGGCACTCTCGGAAAAGACTTGCTGGCGGATGATCACAGAGCTGAAACAATTTTGGGAACTGCTAAAAATCTACGATTCGGATGTCCGCTGGGAAATCTTCGCCTTTTGAAAAAAGGAAAGATCAAACTGCGGAATCTCTCGCTTGCTCAAGGAAGTGGATTGATCAGGGCCGCACCAATTATGGAAAAGGCTAAATCTCAATTGGATCGCGCCCTTAAGACGCGCCATCAGATTGACAGGTCGGAAGCCGCAACCTTTCTAACTCGCTACGCCTGGTTCTGCGCCGCCTACAGATGCTATAACCGGGGGTATCCTATCAAGCGATTCCGCAAGTTGATTAATGAAGCCCTGGCCTTGGATCACGAAAATCCCCAAGCCCTTCTCATGCGAGCCTGGCTAAGTTACCAACTTCACAGTCGGGAGATATTGAAACCGTGGCCCGGAGGGAAACCGCCCGGAGGCCACCTTGAGATTTTGATGTCTGACCAGGCTCAAAGAAAAGTGGTACGGATGGTGCAAAATGTTCTTCGCGTTGATCCCGGAAACTTCGAGGCTTGGGATATTCGTTGGCAGCTTGTGAACAACGGAACATCAAAACCGATACCTGTAGAAACCGGGGTGAAAATTTGGATGGGAATGTTACGGACGGCCAAAAATGCCGACCTATTTTATTACGGGTTCAATAAATCATGCGTTTTCGGCAAATATGGCCTGGTGCATACGGCTCGTGTTTCCCTTAGCTGGTATCCGAAATACTATGAGAAATTCTACGGCCATCCACCGCGTTTCGTAAAACGTAAGCAGCCTGGTGGGTGAAGGCCGGACGAGCCGAACGGTGCGTAACAGCTTTTTAATGGGCGCGGATGGAATGGCAAAAGGTTGCATATGCGTCATCCAGCACGCAACATACCGGGTGACCACATTCATCGCGTCGTTAAGCGGTCAAGCGATGGGAGTTGCGTCCCGTTCCGCCCCTCGGTGAACGTGAGGTGCAAAATGAAAGCCGTAATGAGCTTTTGCGCGGGGCATATATTTTTTTGTCCCCTTTATACTTGGAGAGCGATCATGGGGTATGTAAAAAAGATGGCGTTGGTTCTGATCCCTGCGTTACTGCTCGCCGTGCCACTGATTCCAGCGGCGACTCTGGCCTCCGGGCCGGACTCTCCGGAATACTTCGCGCGCATCGCAGCGGATTTGGCGGCCAACAAGCCCGTGCAGACCGCTGGCGCGATCCGCCGTATCACCGTGCTGGTTAAGCATTATCCTTACCAGTGTGACTGGCGGCTTGCCGTCAAATGGCTGCCGGTGCTATTTGCACGCAAGCAATACCCGGTAGTGGCGGATTTGGCTAAACGGGAAATATTTGCCGTCCCCGGCAACACTGAATATGTGCAGCAATTACTGGCGCAGCGGATCCGGGCGCTTCTGGCGATGCACAAGGATACCGCAGCGCTTTCCGAGGCCAAAAGCCTCTTCGACTTCTGTGATATGCGCCAGACGGCCACAGCGATGAAATTGCTGGCCAGGTGCCTGAAGGCGGCTTTGCCGGACGGTGCCTACGAGGCTCGGGAGTTCAAACAGCAGCAAATTGCCGGGGCGGCAATCCCGAAGCCCGGCTCGCCGCCGGTGACCTGCGCGGTATTGGCTGCGATCAAGATACACGCCGCGCCATATCTGCTGGCGGCCTGGGCGGATACCGGCCAGCAACTTAGCAATATTATCGCCCGGGGCAACCTGTTGCTGCTGGCCGGTCATATTCGACATGCCCGTGCCTGTATGAATTGCGCCTACGCCATAGCTGCTACACCTGCCCAACTGACGGCGGCGGCTCGGCGCATTGCCGCGTGCATCAAGGCGCAGGACGGAACCATCGGCCGCGCCAACGCATGGGTGGATCGGGTAACGCTGCAATAACAAACTTGGCGGGGAAACAGGTTGGAGTAGAAAAAATTCGGACTGTGGATGTAAGGAGTAATGGACCATGAGCAACGGACCGATTTCAGCGTGTGCAGAGCCACAAGGGAGATCAGATTGCCATCATCGATTTTCTGACGGTTTGCCGCGGGCCGGGATAGTTCCGGCTTGGCGGTATATGATCATCGGAATTTTGGTTCTTGCCTTGACGCAGGTTCTTGCGATACCGAATGCCTCCGCCCAGACTTACATGGTAATCACGCCGGCGAGCGAAAATGCCGTTACGCAGGCCCTTAAAGGATCCAACCGTCGGGCGCAGGCGGCGGCGATAAGCTTTATTGAAGCGGAACTTCGCAGCCATCCTGGCCACGCGGTGGTTCTGCTGGACCGGTCCTGGCTTCAGGAGTTAATGGCCCTTGGGCGTTACCGCACAACGGCAAAACTGGCTCGGCAGGGGGTACTGGCGGTACCCGGTTGGGAGGGGGTGGTGGCGAATCCGCTGATGTACCGTGTGGAGGCACTGACCGCGCTGGGGCACTCCCATGCAGCCCTGCGAAACACCAAAAGCCTGTTCAACGTATGCCCGCTCCGAACCAGCGGCACGGCCTTGGTGATACTGGATCAATGCCTTGGAGTGGTGTATTGGAGGCATCCGGGAATCGTGGCGGAGTTTGAGAGGGAGCAGCGCGTCGGTTCCGCCATGCCCGCCGATGACAGCGAGCCGATTATCCGCTCGGGTGTCATGGCATCGATCCAAGTCAACGCCAAGCCGTACCTCAAGCGGCTGGCCGGGATTCACAGCCAAAGCCCCCATGCACTTCTGATCAAAGGAAATCTCCTGCTGCTGGCTGGCGAACCGCTCAAGGCGATCAAATGCTTCCGTATGATCGAGGATTTCGCCAGCCCGGGCAGTCAGTTCCTTGCAGCCGAGGAAAATATATGCCGGGCCATCAAGGCTGAAGACGGAACGGTGGGCCGGGCGAACTCTCACCGGTTGCAATTTCTGAAGTCCCTTCCCGGCAACCCGTAAACACCGGATTGGTGAAAAGCGGCATCAAGATATTCTCAAATATTGGCGGTGGCTCGGCGTATCCATGAAGATTGATGGGATGCCGCGAGCCGCGATAGCGAGGATCGCCGCAGCGGAACGAAGCTGACCGAAATATCGGCTCGTAAACCCTCCGCGCGCCATCTGTTGCCGCGTTTGATTATCCAAAAAAGAGCATCCGGTGTGTTGCCGCCCCTCAAGGTAATGCCGGTTGAACGCTCCGCACGCGCGGTCCCCCCTTCTGAACCGCCCCTTCGCGTGCAAACAACTCCAGATGGAATGTCATGCCGGGCCAATGGATGACCCAGATATCCGCTCGCAAGCTCCCCCCCGGCCTGACGTTGGGCATTTGTTGGGAATCATTAACTGTGATAACTTTAATAGTGACAATCGCAATATGAGTCCGGAAACCTTGGGCTATGAGGTACGATTTAAAAATACAAGGTAAGGCAAGAGAAGTGAAACGGGGACGTGACGAGTATTGACAGATGATGGTGTTGGGCGTAGAATGCTGCAATGGCTCGAAAACCACGATATTGTCCTGGTGGGTATGTATACCATGTCTTGAATCGATCAGTGGGGCGCATCGCCTTATTTCGCCGGGGTGAGGACTATGCCGCGTTCGAGCGTGTGATGTTGGATGCTTATGAGCGTGTGCCACTGCGTATCG
>JAKAEZ010000025.1 GCA_021819825.1 Planctomycetota bacterium | reverse complement strand
TTGGCGACCCGTTGTTTGCGATGTTTTTGCACTTCACCATCCATGGTGATATCAAGCATACCACCACTTACCCGAGCGCGCCAGTGCCGTTATTGCGAATATTCGCCGCGGAGCGGTAAACAGTTACTTGCCATGCTGACGGTCTGATCGGCGACCGCGTTGCGTTGGCGACCAGTTGTTTGCGATGTTTTTGCACTTCACCATCCATGGTGAAATCAAGCATACCACCAATTACCCCAGCGCGCCAGTGCCGTTATTGCGACTATTCGCCGCAGAGCGGTAAACAGTTAACCGGGATAGCTTCCCGGTCCGAATGTCCTTTATCCCGACACATCGGGACTGGAACCATTCGCTTTCGCACGACGCACCTGGGCCATCACCGGTGCCGCTTTTTTCCGCGCGGACTTGGTAAGAGCGATCTCGACAGGCCGGAAAGGTTTACGGCCATGGCCGCAAGTTGTGCTGGTGAGCGCTGACCCGTTTCCCAGCTTTGATGGCCGACGCACCACAGCCGCCCGCTTTTCGTGAAACAAAGATAGTATTCAAACCAGGGGCCACCAAACGCCCTGGACTTTTTACGACAGGATACAGCGTAAACGTCCTTCCCGCCGACTCGCGTAAAGATTGCGGCGACCTGGGTCGATCCGTGAAAAAAATAAGAAAAGGAGGCTTGTGCAAACAGCCTCACCGCTTGGCGAACGGTCTTTCGGGCGTGCCGCACTAGCGGCGGGGTTACACCCGTGATCTGCAGCAGGAAGCTCTCTTCAGGCGAGAGGCGCGTTAGAATTTTTTCCGCAGTGGCGAGGGCTTGCCCCACTTGCGCACGGGGTAGCCCAAAGGCAAGCATCGCCTTGGAAACAGCCGCACCAGCGCCAAAGCGAGCGGAGGGAAATGGCCAGAAGGATTCGCAGATCACTATCTTGTCGGGCGGCCAGAGGGATTTTTGTTTCGGCCATTCGCACTGCAGCGATGCGGTCACGCTGGAATAATCTGCATCAATTTGAAACGCTCGCAGGGCGTGGGCCTTGGGCACGCCTGATGTCGAAAGCACAAGCGACCGAGTGGGACCGGGGATCCAACCCGTCACACGGGCCATTCCATTGGACCACGCCCCCAAATAAATTGCGAAGGATCCCGCAGGTGGCGAGCCAGGGGGCGGAAACCCGGGAATTGGGGGCAGCAGGGGCCCAGTGTGTGCGGGCCTCTCCCAGCGGAGCCGATGGAGGTATCCCGGAGGTCCAATCGGGATCAGCTTGGTCTGGCTCTTTCCAGCGCCGTTAGAGGACGTAAAATGCCAGACTCCCCCCACCGTCCGGCCCCGGCGTGCCACAGGGTAGAGTCGCAAGAAGTCAATCCGCCCTGGCACCCCTAGCAACTTGCCAAGGAAGTCAATTCTAGTCTTGGGGCGAAAGCGGAGAAATGCGGCTCGCACCGCCCTGATTGGAACTCCGACGGGGCCACGGCACAGAGGCCAATGGGGCGACGATGCCTTGGGGATGTGTTTAACCGCAGCAAACTTTTCCCACGCCCCTGCGGGTCTAAGATCCTCGTCGCCTGACCATGGAAGAATGGAAGGAATAATGGCGATCAGCAACGCGGCGGAAAACACCTGCACGGACGAAATCGTTCGGCCGGCACCGCGGAAAGTTACGGACGCAAACATCTTTGCCAAACGGCCAAACATTCACTCCTCCTTGAGCGTTGTGGTAAGCTCATGGAGTGCATTCCAGATTGACTCCACGGCGCGTTTTTTGCTCCCTGCTATCGACCCAGGGAGATAAAGGTTATTGGGATCGTCTGATGACCGGTTGGCGCTTACGGGAATTATGCGCAGGTTATTGGTAGCGGCGGAAAGGAACTTGAGGTTTTGATAATTCGTCCCGCAGCAATATGAGTATATGTAGGTACGTGTGTACGTTGCGTAGAGGTCCCAGATGTACAAAACACTATTGAGAGTGATATTATCGGTCCACAGACTTACAAGCTTTGTTTCTGGGACCAGGTTGGCAACGCCCTTCACAGCAGCCTTCGCGATCTCGCCAAGCAGCCCGTGCCCGGCGGTCGAGTGGGATCCGGCGCTGGTGATCGTACCGAGGAACGCCGGATAGGAATCCGTTCGCGCTGCGCAGCACCCGGCGGTGCCAGCCGGACAGGAGGGACGCTTAGCCAGTTGGCCGTATGTTATCTTGGGGTGGCCCATTTGTATCCCCTCGTGAGCCACCCAGGATTCGACCGTTCCCGACGGATCCACCGCCGTCACCGCTCGGCCACCGACGTACTTATACAAATTCACGCCACCGGAATAGCCGATTGGGTCGCGTTGCAGCACCCGAGTCGCCGCTCCTGTGGCCTGTCGGGGTTGCGGCTCCTGCCTCAACACCGTGTCAGGAATCGAGCTATAGGATTGCAGGGATATGCCGCTGCGGCGGTCTTTGCCGTTCAGTTTGGTTGCCGAGGTTGTTTCGCTCAACGCGACCAAGAAACAATTCCTTGCATTTATCCGAATAGCACTAGTTAATTATACCGCATGACAAAACATCAGCAAACTCGCCGGTAGCCCAAAACATTGCATAACTGACCAAGACGCTGATTCCCCCACCATTAAATTAACTATTGGCGTCCCCGTTTTGCTTTCCGCGTAGCACAGGCAAACTCAATAGGTCGCCCCTTACTTCCCTTTTTCAGACCGCCGTTGCGTCTCAGAACGGTTGTTCAGCAGTTTTTCGTATGCGGCGTAAAGCGCCTCGGGCAACGGGCCATACAGCGGGCAGCGAATTTGGGGCAGCCGGACAAAATTGCTCCGCAAAGTGACATCGGTGGGCGTGAATATAAATTCCCGTGGATATTTTTCGACAGCCACCCATGACATTTCGGGCATCTTCCGGCCACGGATAAAGAACATCGCGGCATACCGTGGAGAGTTGTCCTTACCCAGAAAGCCCCATCCGAAATATCGCTGCGAGCGTTCGATGTAGTTGATCGAACTCTGCTGGCGGCGGTCAATCTGCCCTTTATCCTTTAACGTTACAACCGCGCCCGATCGGTTTGCAAAGACGATCCGGATAATCGCAAGCCCTGCGCCGGGCAACATTTTCCCCACACGCAACGCCCGTTGGGTCGTGGCCGCGGGGTTGGTATGAGGCTGGTTTTCCTTGGGGTGGCCCTCGCGCAGCAATGCTTCATACGCCGCGTACAAACGGGTGGGCAGCGGGCCGTATAGCGGGCAGTTAATTTGTCCCGGAGCCACGAAGTTGCGGGCCTTCGAAAAGATCAATGCGCGGGGATAACGCTGCGCTGCAACCCACAGGAGCAATGGGGCCTTCTTGCCACGCCGGAAAATGGCGGCCCTGCTTACAGGGCCGCCGACGGGTGCGCCCAGAACAGCAGGGAGCAAATATTGCGAAGCGTCCAAATAGCCAATGCTCGCTTTATCCGTCATGCGCAGGTTCATCCCGCCCGCAGACAATACAATGCGATCTGGTGGGAAAAAGCCCCCAAATGTCGGTGCCACGGAGAACCCGTGTGTCGCTGTACCCCTCACGGGCGGAGCGTTCGAAATCCCCGATGGTTTGGTATCCGGGCCGAAGCACCTGGTGCCGCGTTCCCCGGGTGTGACCAGAAACCTCCAGAATTTGGCCAAGGCGAGTGGAAGTGGATGATACAGGGGCACTACCGGTGCGACGCCTCCGGGATCCGTTTTTAGAGATCGTGGATCATTCCGGCTGAAGCATAGGGATCGCGGATAACGCCGTGCAAAAAATTCCCGGTACAGTTCTTGTCCGGTGCAAAATCTAACCGTCGCAAAATATTCACCTTTGCTAAAAGGTACAGACGGTGGCCCATTACGAAAATAAAATCTTGTCCCTTGGTCGGCCGTCATTGCGACGTATCGAAGGGATTGCGGATCGCTAAGGACTGCAGTACGGTGGAAACCGCGTACGGTGATCGACCGTATCGGCTGCCCCCAAGGCCAGATTGGGCTTGGATTTGCTTTTTTGAATGCCGCATTCGCTACGAGAAACAAGGCGGAAACAGTGGCCGCGAAGTAGATGGATCTATTCGTGGTAATCATTCTGAAAGAGGCCTCCGTTGCAAGTTGGTCACGCCCTTGACGAATCCGGAAATCATTCCTTTAGAAACTGCTTTAGGGCATCCAATAATGCCCTACCAATGTACAAGTTCTCGTCCGGCTGGCCCGGAAACACGGGGTGCCCCCCCCTACGGCACCGGGACCGTTCCACTGGCCCTGCCACTGCGTAGCGAGGTTGAGCACCTCCGTCTTGCCCGGCACGACTGGGGTGGATTCTTTTGTGGCGGCGCAATAGAGGTAATGATGTCTCACGATATTCGTGGATTTTAGGCGGAACAGCCACCTCGCATGGCTGAAACTGCGGTCTGACCCGATGGCCTTGGCCCAAGTTTCTACTTCCTCAACAGGCGGTAGCCTCTTGATGACGCGTTTAATCACCTCGAGCGTCAACGAGGCCCCTGGGCGTGGTCCGGCGGTGGACTGTGCGCCAAGATGTTGCTTGTAAGGTTGGTCGGCGTACCACTTTTTCTCGCGCTGCGGTACCCCCACCTCTGGCGGGACCACCCAACCCCAGGTCGGTTGCCCGTCCGGAATGGGTCCCGATTTCGTGCCGGGATAATGGGCAAGCGAGCCAGTCGCACCGGAGACGGGCGAACTTCCAACATACTCGTACAAATTAATTCCGCCGGCGTAGCCAATCGGATCGCGCTGAGTCCACCGGCCGAGCACCGGCGAATATGTTCGATTGCGGACGTAATACAGTTCCGCTTCCGGATCGCTTAGGCCCGTCTCGATATCCGTTGAAACACGATTGGTATCGGGATAGCCGCAATAAATGATTTGATTGGCACCGGCGCTTCGCTCAATGACCAATGAGTAATGATCAATGAACAAATCATTGGAAGTTCGGCGTTTCTGGTCAGTGATCAGTGTTCCTTGATCAGTGATGTTCACCCCAGATTCCCCGCTCCGCTGTACCCCGTAACCTGTAACCGGTAACCCCGGCCTCGCGCCGTAGTCGTGAAATTGTTCGTTCAACGCAACCATGGGCTGCCCGCCAACACACACATGGATTCGACACTGACATTCTAACCCCGCGACCCCGTGTATGCCAAATACCAAATGCCAAATGTTTCATTGTTCGTTGCCCGTTGACCGTTGGCCGTTGTCTATTATTCATTGATCATTGGCCATAGCTCGCCGTAGCTCGCCGTCGTCGGTGCCGCAATAGTAAGGCTATGGCGGCGGTGCCGGTGAGAACCAGGCTCAGGGTTGTCGGTAGTGTAACTGCGGATGCTGTGGAGGGAATGGTCAGGGTGATTTGATTAAGCAATATTTCGCCGGCTCCGGCGCGGAGGGTAAGGAAATGTTTCTTGGCTGTGAAATTGGTCAGGGAAAAAGTGGCGGTGCTCGTGCCACCGGCAGAGGGAGCTTTGATTGTTTGAAATCTCGTGCCAAGGGCACCTGCCTGCGCGGTACCAGCCAGGATGGCATTATCCGATCCGGAGGTCCCGGCGATTGCAATCGTAGCGGTGTCCGGCGAACCGGCTTGGGCCGCCAAAGTGATCAGCGCCGTTAAATCAAGCTGTATAAAACCCAGATAGGTAGTCGTCGTTTTTTTTACTTTAACAGCATACTTAAAGACTTGGTTGTTGGTCTGAATATTGCTGCCCAGGGGAAAGGGCAGCGTGGCGTAATTCAAGCCCAATCCGTTGATTGTACTGGTTAATGATTCCCCGTATAAATCGGCGGATGCTGTCTGGGCCTTGTTCGTGCCGATCCTTTGCGATTCATAACCGGTGGCCAGGATCGTGAGGTTGGGATTTCCAGGCAGGGCGGGGCCGGAGGTAATGTTGCCGAGGTAAGATTCGGAGTTGGGCAGCGCACCGGAAGCGGCGGAGAAATTCCATGAAATTGTGGTGGAAGCGTTCGCAGCGCCAACGCACGAGCCCGCGATGATGAGGGCCGCGCAGTAACTGCCTCGGATCAAAGATATTCTTTGCGGCAGCACCCTGCACAGCGCGACAAAAATGGAGGGATTGGGGGCTGTTTTTCTTCCGGACACGTCCATTGTCCTTTCCACGGGAGTTCATCCATGCTGAAAAATCGCACACGTCAATGTACGGCCTCTTCAGATACCCGTTGGTTTATCCATTACTGGATATTTAGTTGCAACCCATAACTTGTCATTAAATTACCCAAAATGGCCGGGATTTGCAAGCCAACGGGTGTGACAGCCAACGGGTATGAGAACGGTTTGTCTTGGAAACTCGCATCTCGGATGCCTGAGCCGATTTATACTCCGATCAGCCTTCAGTGGTACAAAGGAGGCGATGCAATGTATTGTGCCGCAGGCATCTTGCCTGCATTGGAAACACGACAGAAGCAGGCGGGATCCGGCCGCGCGCGGGCGAAAACTTATTTCAGACGATTCCGGGTTTTGCTCTGCGGTTCCACTTTTTTCTGAAATCCGGAAAAGCTGATCTTTCACAACATCTTTCGCAACATTGCACGCTTTGGCGCGTTGGTATGATATATTTTGGTGTTTCGCGAGTGCGGCTGCGGCAAATGAGCTATATTAAGTCTATTAAACGGATCATTTCATTACCGTTGGGATTTCTTCAGGCGGCGGCCTTTGCCGTGCTGCTGCTTAGCGTGGCTGCGCCCCGAGCGCATGCCGGCATGTTTCCGCCGTTGCCTGCCGCCAAACCATTTATTAACTTTGACGGCAAAGGGTTCATCATTCATGGTAAACGCGTTTTCGTTGCGTCGGGCAGCTTGCCGTATGCGCGTGTGCCGCGGGCGCTGTGGGCCAATCGCCTGCTGAAAATGAAACGGGCCGGCTTTAATTGTGTGCAAACGTATGTTTTCTGGAATTTTCAGGAACCGCGCAAGGGGCACTTTGATTTTAAGGGCCGGCATAATCTGCAGGCATTTTTAACGCTGGTAAAAAAAATGGGCTTTTACGCCATATTGCGGGTGGGGCCTTACGATTGCGGCGAGTGGGACAGCGGCGGTTTTCCGGTGTGGCTGCGTTTTATTCCCGGGTTGGCCATCCGCGAATACAATCCGCCATTTATCAAGCAACTGGGAAAATATTTCGATAAATTGCTGCCGATTGTCGCGGCCAATCAAATTAATCATGGCGGCCCGGTGATTATGATGCAGATGGAAAATGAGGATCGGCAGGGGTGGGGGGCGGTGTTGCCGAATAGATATTATAAATTCATGTATCACAAAGCGCTGCAAGAAGGCATTGACGTACCGATGTTTTTCAGCGGCATGCACCATGGCTTTAGTCCCGCCGGGGTTGGGCCTTGGAGCAGTAAAACACGCACGTCGCCGTGGTTCACGACGGAAATGTGGACCGGATGGTTCACACAATATGGAACTGCTCCGCAGGCCAACGGCGGCTGGTTCGGGCCGGCCAAGCTGACGCATGTAGCGATGTGGAAGGTTATAGCGTTTGGGGGCAACGGGTACGACGCCTATCTGGCGGTGGGGGGCACAAATTTTTCTCACTGGAACTGCTCAACGGTGCGTGCCAGCTATGATTTTGGCGCACCGATTGGTCAGGGTGGAGACTTGCGGCCTCTTTATTACACCTATAAAGCGGCCAATTATTTCGCCCGTTCTTTTCAGCGGATTTTGGAGGACAGCGACAACGCCACCGCCCAATACCGCGGCTTTGCTCCGCACGCTGCCGTCTATGCGCGTAAAAGTCCGTTTGGAACACTGGTATTTATGACCAACTACAATAATGCCCCGCTGCGGACCACACCCCGCGGTGGCGTGCCGCTGACCATCAAACCCAATGAAATTATACCGATAGCATTAAATTATCCGCTGAACAAATTCATCACCATTCGCCGTCTTTATGGCCGGACGTTAGGGTTTTTGCGACAAGGTTCAACCACCACGCTGGTCATGTTTGGTCCCACCGGTTCCCAGGGGGCCTTACAAGTCACGACAACCGCGCCGATCACCGGGGCCATTGCTGTCGGGTTTCACACGCTCGCCGGTAAACCCGCTACGCTGGCATTAAACATTCAATATGCTGCGGGGCCTCCGAAGGTCTATACGCTGAAAACCCAGGGGCAAACGCTGCGGGTCCTGGCGGAAAATCTCTCGGCAGCCCGGCGCACCTGGTTTATCAATCGGGGCAAAACGCCGTGGGTGCTTTACGGGCCACAATATGTCGGTGCTATTACTGCCGGGGCGCACGGCTTTACCATGCAGATACGAAACCGGCCGGGCAGTTGGATTCATTCCGCTGTGGCTTTTGGCCCATCCGCAACACCCATTACCTTCGTCGGCACGTCGGCGGAGAAAACTGCGACATTTCTGAAAGCTCAAACGCCGGCATTGCAGGGCTGGCAAATGCGGGTTGCTACCGCGCCGGTACAGGTCAACTTTGATGATAAAAAATGGCTCCGCGTGCGCCAGCCCAAGCCCATGGGCGCGGATGACTATCCCGGTGCGTATGAATGGTATCGCACGCGAGTTATTGCGCCGTCCACGGGCCGATACATCATGACCATGAACCCTGTAAAAAATTACGGCGAATTTTTTGTTAATGGCAAGTTGGTGCAGATGGGATCGCCGCGGGTGATCCATATTCACCTCAACCAAGGTGCAAATACCTTGGCAATATTTACCGTTGACGAGGGCCGTCCGAAAAACTGGGGTTGGATCGGCCCCTACAACATCGTCAACGCCCGTGGCTTATGGGGTGCTGTCCATCTAAGTGTACCGCACGTGTCGCTTCTGAAAATAAAATCCTGGTCCATGGCACCGGTTCATCAGACCTATGCGCAAGGCCTTTCCGCTATCGGCGGAGGCCAATTTAAGCCGGCATGGAAAAAAGTAGCCGTCCAGCATCAGCAGTTGGAATGTCCCCCGGGAACACACGCGATTCAAATGGTGTTTCCCGCGGTATCCGCCACGCGACTGGTGCTGAACTTACAGCATTTGCCGGCAAATTCGGCGGTGTTCCTCAATGGTCACCGCGTGACGCTGCTGGCACCTGCAAACGGATTGCTGCATATTGTGCTGGGCGGCGGCTGGAACAGTGCCTCCGCCAATAACTTGGAAATACTGACTGAAAATCCCACAGGAAAGATGATCAAGCTCGGGCCGGTTTCCATAAGTCAATGGGATCAGAGTCCGGCGTTGCCCAATGGTGGCTTAATTGAAAACTGGCGCATGCACGGCGGTATCGGTTCGGTTGACCCGGCCGGCGGGTGGAACACTTTTACCGCGGCTGCCGGTGTGCCGACATTTTATCGCGCAACATTTAACTATCAGCCGAACCGGAACGGGCTGCATTTGGTGCTGCGCGCCGCGTGGGATGGGCTGGGCGGTGGATATATGTGGATCAATGGTCACAATTTAGGCCGCTATGTGGATCCCATTATGCCCATGGGTTTGTATATACCGTCATGCTGGCTTAAAGCCGGTAGTAATTCGCTGATCGTTTTTGACGAGCGCGGGCATTCTCCAGCCGCCGTACATCTGGTCATTGATCAGTCCGCCTGTCGGCGACTTGCAACTTTGCATAGCTCCCAGTGACAGCGGCGATCTGTCCGGATAGAGTTTAAGCGCAATGCCGACGGATAACTCGGGCAGACTCTTAGCGGGAGCACCAGTCTTGCGAACGGCGTATTACCACTTTTGTGCTTTTATGAGGCGATGGCGTTGCCGCGGATACACGCTCCTGGCATTCATGACTTTGATCCTCCTTGGCATCATCGCGTCGCCTATTGCCGCATTCGGCCCCGAAGATGTCGGCATGTTTCCGCCCACCGCCGCCGCCAAATTCTCAATTAATTTTGATGGCAAAGGATTTCTCATCAAAGGCAAGCGGGTATTTATTGCTTCGGGCAGTATGCACTATGCCCGAGTTCCGCGGGCGCTGTGGGCCGGCCGCCTGTTGAAAATGAAACGTGCCGGATTTAATACCGTTGAAACGTACATCTTCTGGAGTTATCAGGAGCCGCGGCAGGGACAATTTAATTTTAAGGGTCGCCATAATCTGGCGGCATTCCTTAAACTGGTGCACAAACTCGGCATGTACGCCATCTTGCGCGTGGGTCCATATTGCGACGGCGAATGGAGTCAAGGCGGCTGGCCGGTGTGGCTTCGCTTTATTCCCGGTCTTGCCGTGCGGGAAGGCGATAAGCCATTTCTTAACGCCGTCAATGGATATTTTAATAAACTCCTTCCGATTGTCGCCGCGGGCCAGATCAATCATGGTGGGCCGGTCATCATGGTTCAATTGGAAAATGAAGATTCGCAAGGCTGGGGCAATGTTATTCCCAATGCCTATTACAAATTTCTGTACACCAAAGCTCGCGCCATGGGGCTTGAGGTGCCGATGTTTTTCAGTGGCATGCACCATGGTACCAACGCTGCCGGGGCCGGCCCCTGGAGCACCCGTAATCGCACCTGCCCGTGGCTTACCACGGAGATGCACACCGGCTGGTTTAATTTGTATCGCACCCATCCGCCCTGGCTTAGCCGCCTGACCCATCAGGCCATGTCGCAGGTCATTGCCTATGGTGGAAATGGCTACGACGCGTATCTGGCGGTGGGGGGCACCACGCCCTGTTATTTCGTTAATGGACCGGTCGGCCCCAGTTATGATTTTTGCGCCCCGGTTGGACAGGCCGGCGATTTACGCCCTCTTTATTACATCTATAAAACCGCCAATTATTTCGCGCGAAGTTTTCAGCGGATTCTTGAAACCAGCATCAATGTGCGGCATGTGGCGTTCAAGGCCGTCAACGGCGTGCGTGTCTTTGAGCGAAAAAGCCGCAATGGCGATATCACTTTTTTCCAAAATCTCTTCTACCTGCCCCGGCGCGTGTTGATGCCTGGCCATTGCACGCAAACCATCGCGGGCGGCCATCTGTTTCCGGTAATTTCAAACTTTGCGATCAATAAAATTTTTACCCTGCGGTTAAGTTGTGCCCGGATCTTTGGAATTTTTAAGCAAGCTTCCACGACCGTGATGGTAGCCTACGGCCCGCCCGGCTCTAGCGTGCTGTTTCACGTTCAGGTCAACGCCCGGATCACGGCCAAATCTCCCGCATTTACCCAGCCTGCGGTGTCTGATCTGGCGCTAAGCGTAAAGGTGCCGGCCCACGGAGCCAATATTTACAGCATAAAAACGCCCGAAAATATTCTGCGTATTTTCGTGGAAAGCCGCCGTGCGATGCGCCATACATGGTATGTGAATATAAGCCGCCGTCCGGCGCTGGTTTGCGGACCGGATTACGTGGGTTCCGCTTCCGAGGTTCATGGAAAAATTCTACTTAATACACAAACGCCGCTACGCGGGAAAGTCCACGCGGCCAGGGTCTACTTTGGTGATTCATCGCGGGCCATTGTTCTCTCTCCCGCCGCCGTTGCCGCTTCACCTCCGCCGAATATTACGCCGCCGGCCTTAGGTTCATGGCAGTTGCAATTGGCTAATGCTCCGGCCATGCCGCATTACAACGACAAATCCTGGATTGCCGGCGTTAATCCGGTGCAGATGGGAGTCGGCGATTATCCCGGCCTGCATGAGTGGTATCGTGCGAAGATCACAACCGCGCATGGTGGAAAGTACCGCCTGATCTTTTCCCACCTGCGTAATAGCGCGGACGTATTTATCAATGGTCAGCTCGTGGCGGCAGGATCGCAGAAGTTGCTCCCGGTACAATTGGCGGCCGGGGTTAATACTCTGGCGGTGCTGGCGATTTCAGAGGGACGGCCTAAATTATGGACATATATCGGTCCATATAATTCTGTTGCCTCCATGGGAATCTGGGGGCAGGTACGGCTGCTTCGTCCCGGCTCCAAGGCCGGGCCGGTGCGCGTGAAGCATTGGCGGATGCGCGGCGGCATCGGACAGAATCACCTGTCAACCCAATGGGAAAAATTGTCCCATGTGCCGGATGTTCCGGCTTTTTATCGCACCAGTTTTATCTGGCATCCTGGAACCGCAGGTTTCCACCTGGTCCTGCGGGTAGCCTGGGGTGATCTGGCCGGCGGATATATGTGGCTCAACGGACACAACCTGGGCCGCTATCCCGATCTATTCATGCCCATGGGCTTATATATCCCATCCTGTTGGCTCAAAGCCGGCAAAAACACGCTGCTGATTTTCGATCAGCTCGGACGCAACCCGCAATCGGTCCATCTGGTTATCGAACGCGCGGCCAGCCGTCAATATGTCAAACTGGCGGCCATCACGGGATCGCGTGCGGGAGGCGCCCTGCCATTGGTGACGGGGGCACTGCATCGCGTCACCCAATCACATTCCGCGGATAACTCAACGCTTCCGCATTGAGCTATGGGATTCCAGGATGATGGGGACTCAGTGGGTTGCGGGTTGTATTCGGGCTGGAAAAAAATAGCCTTTTTGCTCCGCTTCGCTTGCTCAAGGCGGGGTTTGTGAATAACATCACAAGGTAGTAAGTCAGGGGGCAGTGCCTGTAGCAGGCCGCCTGGGCCTTGCCACGCGAATAACGTTGCGCCAGGCTGATGATGTGCTGGAGTTTTGGACATGCCATACACAATGGAAAAGGGAGTCTCCATGCTGATGGATGACCCCATGCAAACCCCTCAACTTTCTGACAATCCCAATCTTTGGACCCTGAATTTCGGCCCCCAACACCCCGCCACGCATACGGTTATCCGACTGGTAATGGAAATTGACGGCGAACGGGTGGTTAAAGTCGTTCCAATTATCGGTTACCTGCACAGCGGTTTTGAAAAAAATGCGGAAGTGCTGGATTTCAATCAGTACATTACCATCGTCAATCGCATGGATTATCTGGCTCCCATGGGCAACGAAATGGCATGGATTCGTGCGGTTGAGATGCTGTTCGGTGTGGACCCCACCCCCCGCTGTAAGGTCTACCGTACGATTCTTGGTGAATTGGCCCGCATTCAAAGCCATCTGCTGTGTGTGGGAGCCGCCGCGCTGGACCTTGGCGGATTTACCGCGTTTCTCTTCGGATTTAATGAACGCGAACGGGTGTACGACATTATGGAATATGTCACCGGTTCACGTTTCCATACCAGTTGGAATCGCGTGGGCGGCGTGATGAAGGACGCGGATGACAACGTGTTTCGCCCGCTGGTAAAGGCGTTTATTAATGAATCTCTGCCGCGGGCCATTGAGGATATTGAAAAACTTCTCAATCGTCTGCGAATATTCATTGATCGTACCGCGGGTATCGGCATTATTTCCCGGGAAGAAGCCATTAACTGGAGCCTCAGCGGCCCGGTGGCCAGGGCCAGTGGCGTTATGCGGGATGTCCGGAAGGATGATCCCTATTTCTGCTTCCAGGATAATTGGGACGGAAAAGGCGCGCCGGCGGTGAAATTCAAAGTGCCGATCATGAAAACCGGCGATGTGCTGGCGCGTTATCTGGTACGCCTTGAAGAAATGAAGCAATCTATTGAAATCATCCGGCAACTCATTGATGATATCCCCGGCGGACCGATCAATGTCAGTCCGGAAGGAAAAGATGTGCTGCCCCCCAAGTCACAGGTTTATGGCTCCATTGAAGGGCTTATTCAGCATTTTGAATTGGTCATGACCAATCGCGGATTTAAGCCGCCCATCGGTGAAGTCTATGCCTGCAGTGAAACCGCCAATGGGGAACAGGGATTTTATATTGTCAGTGACGGCGGAAAAAATCCATGGCGGGCGCGATGCCGTCCGCCGTCTTTCATTCATCTAAGCGTCCTGCCCAAGATGATGGAAGGCCATACCCTTTCAGATGTGGTGGCGGTTTTGGGATCTTTGAATATCATCGCCGCGGAATTGGATCGTTAAACGCAAGGAACGTTATGGCCTGGATTGTTGAAGATCGCCTGAAGCAGTACCAACCGAAGCGCAGTGAGCCTTACCTCACCGCTGAGATTAAAGCCCATATTGAGCAAAAATATTTCCCGCGCTACCCGCGTAAGCAGGCGGCGTTGTTGCCGCTTTTTCACACCATCATGCACACCTACGGGTACATCGCGCCGCAGGCCATTGATGAAGCGGCGGCCTTTCTGGAAATTTCCCGGGCGCAAGTTCAGGATGCGGTGACGTTTTATGAGGAATTCCGACTCCAACCATCGGGAAAATATGTGGTCAATGTTTGCCGCTCAATATCCTGTGAACTCTGCGGCCATCAGGCGGTTCTGGATAAAATTCGTGATGTGTTCGGCATTGAACCGGGTGAAACCACGGATGATGATAAATTTACCCTCTTTGAAGTTGAATGCCTTGGTGCCTGTGAGCAGGCTCCATGTGCGCTGGTGAATGAAGACTTGCACGGCTGCCTTGACCCCCAGGCGTTTGCCTCGCGGTTACAGGCGCTGCCGGATCATCCTGCCGCGGGGCACTGATCGGGCGGAAAAATGAAATGTGGCCATGAGGAGATCCCCATGGCCATCGCGTGTGCCGGGTAAATTCCCGGTGCGTGCACGGTTACAGGAAAGGTTTAATTATGGCGTTTGCCGGTCCAGTTCTGCTTAAGCGTATTCCGGATGATCCCGCGAAGCGCAAGCTCATCAACATTGATCAATACATGGCGACCGGTGGTTATGAATCGCTGCGTAAAGCCCAGGCGATGACACCGGAGCAGATCATACAACTGGTCATCGATTCCAATTTGCGGGGGCGCGGGGGGGCAGGGTTTCCTTGTGGGTCGAAATGGAAGTTTTTACCCAAGGACCTGCATCCGCGCTACCTGGCGGTTAATTTTGATGAATCTGAACCGGGAACGTTTAAAGACCGCTATCTGACCGAGTATGATCCGCACGTACTGCTGGAAGGCATTGCCATCGCGGCGTTCGCCAACCGTATTACCACCAGCTATATCTACATACGTGGCGAATACCACCTGCAGGCTAAAATTCTGGAAAAGGCGCTGGAAGAAGCGTACGCCAAAGGAATCTTCGGACAGAAAATTCCCGGTACGGATATTGTGCATAACTGTTATGTGCATCGGGGAGCGGGGGCGTATATCTGCGGTGAAGAAACCGGACTGCTGGAATCTCTGGAAGGCAAGCGCGGTTGGCCCCGTATCAAGCCGCCATTTCCCGCCATCGCCGGAGCGTTTGCCAAACCCACCATTATTAATAACGTGGAAACCCTGGCATGCCTGCCGTACATTATTGAATATGGCGCGGACTGGTTTAAGTCTATGGGGACAGCCTCTTCCGCCGGACCAAAACTTTTCGGCGTCAGTGGATTGGTTCATAAGCCGGGTGTTTATGAAGAAGAGCTGGGCATTAAGATGTCCACCCTCATTGAAAAATATGCCGGCGGAATAAAAGGCGGAAAATACCGCGCTGCAATTCCCGGCGGCGTATCCATGGGGGTCCTTGGCACGGATCAGTACGACGCGGAACTTGATTTTGATATTGGAAAAAAATATAACGTGCTGGGCCTTGGAACCGCCGGTGTCATTGTCATGACGGACAAAACAGATCTGGTGGTGATGCTGCGGAATATCGTCCGTTTCTTTGCCCATGAAAGCTGCGGCCAATGTACGCCATGTCGCGAAGGTACCGCATGGATGCACAAAATGCTCAATCGGATCGTGGCCGGTTATGGTAAGCCGCAGGACTTTGATCTGCTGATGGAAATTGGTCTAAGCATGGGGTCCATGCCGGGGACAACCATTTGCGGTTTGGCGGATGGTGCCAATTGGGCGGTGCGGACATTCCTGCAGAAGTTTCCGGAAGATTTTAAGGCCCGCTTGAAATCTGATCATGTGCAGGGCGTGACGCTGGATGCACACGCCGCCGCAGCGGTGTAAAAGGCGATTCTGCGGGAAGCGAAAGAAACGGTCCGGAATTAACTGCGGACACAATGCTAAAAGGTGTGATTTCTATGCCCACAATGGACGTTGATGGAAAAAAAGTTGTCTGGGATGGCAAAAAAATGATTCTCCAGGCCTGCCTTGATGCCGGTATGGAGATTCCGCACTATTGCTATCATCAGGGGCTTTCAATTGTTGCAAGCTGCCGGATTTGTCTGGTGGAAATTGAATCTCCCGATCCCAAAGACCCGGCGAAGCTGGTGAAAGTGCCCAAGCTTGTTCCAAGCTGTCAGACTCCCGCCGTTGATGGGATGAAAGTTCACAGTATTTCACCAAAATCAGTCGCTAATCAAAAAGCGGTTATGGAATTTCTGCTGCTCAACCATCCACTGGATTGCCCCGTGTGTGATCAGGCGGGTGAATGTCATTTACAGGATTACAGCTATCAATATGGCCGATCGGAAAGTCGCTTTGACGAAGACAAGGCCAAAAAGCCCAAGAAGGACATCGGGAAACACGTGGTGTTATACAGTGACCGCTGCATCATGTGTACGCGATGCGTACGCTTTACGCGGGAAATTTCCGGCACCGGTGAATTGGCTGTATTTGGGCGCGGTCATCGTGAAGAAATTGATGTTTTTCAGGGCCGATCTCTGGATAACCCGCTTTCCGGCAATGTCATAGATATTTGCCCGGTTGGTGCCTTGCTGGATAAAGATTTTCTGTTTACCCAGCGGGTCTGGTTTTTGAAAAAAACGCCCAGCATTTCCCCGTTTTCCAGTGGCGGGGAGAATATTTCCATTGAGCACAATCAGGGACGCGTCTATCGCATCAAACCCCGATTCAACGCCGATGTCAATAAATGGTGGATTTCCGATGACATCCGCTACGGATGGGATTTCATTCATAACAATCGCCTCCAGACCCCGGCGGCCAAAGGTGTGCCGCAGGAATTATCAGCAGCCCAGAGCATTGGACAACTTGACCAGGCGGTGAAAAAAAACGCGGCAACACCCGGTGCGACAATCCTGGTTCTCAACGCCTTTGATACAACGGAAGAAATGTTCCTGGCCGCCCAATGGATTCGCCGTATCGATCCGCAAGCGTGGCTGACGTTGGCAGAGCCGAAAATTGACGGGGAGGATCAGGTTTTCAAAAATCCCACCACCGGGGCTGTAACGTATACGCTTCGCGCGGAAAAGGCCCCCAATCGGCGGGGTGCTGAGAAAGTGCTGGCGAAACTTGCCGGAAATGTGTGCAAACTGGCGGATGTTCAGGGTAAAATTAAGGCCGGCCAAATAAAAACGGCCATGGTTTTAACTGACCCCTTTGGCCATGCCGATGCTTCCTTACAGACCGCCGTGGCCGGGGTGGATACACTTCTGGTGTTAAGCACCCGGCCGGACGGCTTGGTATCCCAGGCGTCTCTGGCGTTGCCGGTATGCACCTGGGCGGAAAAGTCCGGTGTCTTTGAAAATTATTCCGGGCTGATTCAAGCCTTTAAGCAGGCCATTGCTCCGCTGGAAAACACGCGGTCAACGGGCAGCATTTTCTGGGATTTAATGGACTTGGCCGGCACGTATGACCCAGCGGCCGTGCGGCGGATGATGTCCGAGTTGGGCATGACGGAATATGCGGCGGTGGCCCTGCCGGAACACCACGAAAAAATTGAATTAATGCAGTTCACAGACTTGTAATATTTATTCGGTGGAGAAGTTATGGCGGATTCAACACGTGCGGCGATCTGTCTTGCGGTGTCAGGTAAACTCTCCAAGGCGGACGTTGCGTCCATCGGCGCGGTGATCGGCCTGGATGGTTTTGTCGATGAAATTGCCCAGGTTGTCGATAAGCGCGCCAGCGCCGGTGAGTTTGATCGCCTCACCACCATCGAAGGATTCGCCAACCGCATCCGCGAGGCCCGGGGGCAAAGTGCCAACATTGAAGTGGTTGTAAAATTGCAGAAGCTCGGCGGCAACGGCCCGATTATGGCCAACGCTTTAGCTGCCATCGGACTGGGGGTTACCTGCATCGGCAGCCTGGGGTATCCCGATATTCATCCGGTATTCCATGAGCTTGCCAAGCACGCCCGAGTCCTGAGTATCGCGGAGGCGTGCCACACGGATGCCCTGGAATTTGATGACGGCAAAATTATGCTCGGCAAACTCACGCCCACCGCTGAGATCACCTGGGACACCCTGGTGTCCCGCATCGGCATTGATGAAATGGTCAGCCTCGTGGCCTCATCGCGGCTCATAGGAACGGTGAACTGGACCATGTTGCCTTATATGAATGATATCTGGCGACGCTTGGCCGCTGATGTGCTGCCGGAGGTTCCGCCGGGTGAGAGAACTTTATTTGTGGATCTTGCGGATCCGGAAAAGCGCACGCGCCAGGACCTGCGCACAGGGCTGGACGTTTTGGCGGTTTTTAAGCCTTTTATGCATGTCATTCTAGGTTTGAATCTAAAAGAAGCCACGCAGGTGGCGGCCGCATTGGAACTGCCGGTCTCCGCTGATCCTGAAAAGGAAATCGAAGCGCTCGCCGTTGCAATAAGAAAGAAAATGGACCTGGGGACCGTTGTGATCCACCCGCGCTCCGGAGGTGCCGCCGCCGATGCCAATGGCTCGGCCTCTTTTGCCGGCCCATTCGTTAAACATCCGAAAATCAGCACTGGGGCCGGTGATCATTTCAACGCCGGATTTGTGGCGGGCCGGCTTTTAGGTCTGAATCTGGCGGAATCGCTGTGCATGGGGACAGCCACCAGCGGATTTTACGTGCGCAGCGCAGCAAGTCCATCGCTGGCGAATCTGGTGGAATTTATCCGCGACCTGCCCGCGCCGCAGTAAAGTGTTATTTCGGCCCCGCCTGAAAATTACCGTGCCCGCGGGGTTACAGCGTCTCCACGGCGCGGGGGAAACTCCCGAGAATCGCCAGATGCAGACAATGTGAACGCACTTCCTCCAGGGCTGTTTTAACCGCCGGGTCTTCACTGTGGCCGACCAGATCCGTGAAGAAATAATATTCAAAATTCCGCTTCTGGCTTGGCCGCGTATCGATATTGGTAAGATTAATTCCGTGCTTGCGGAACACATCCAATACATCCACCAGCGCTCCGGATTTGTGGGCGGTTGTGAAGATAATAGAGGTCTTGTCATCACCGCTGCGGCGGGGGGGCTGTCGGCCGATGACCAGAAACCGCGTGACATTATTGGCATTGTCCTCAATGTTGGAAAAAAGTGTTTTGAGGGTATAAAGCTCCGCCGCCAGCGATGAACCGATTGCCGCGGCATGCGTTTCCGCCGCGGCCAACTCGGCGGCCTTGCTGCTGGACGCTACCGGCAGACGTTGCACATCCGGCATGGTGGCATTGAGCCAGCGCCGGCACTGATTCAGTACTTCAGGTTTGCTGTAAATTATTTTCACGTCCGCCGGTTCACACAACGCCAGCAGATGGTGATGCACAATAATCTGCATTTCCGCGACAATCGTGACGTGCGGATGTTCAATAAACGCGTCCATGGTTTCCACAATGCCGCCAATGGTGGAATTTTCAATCGGAGCCAACCCCATATCCGCGTGGCCGCGCGCCACTTCATCAAACACGGCGGCTATATCGGCCACCGGTTCGTGGTCCACCGACGAACCGAACTTTTTAACTGACGCCAAATGGGAAAAGCTTCCCTTGGGGCCTAAATAAGCGATGCGTAAAGGCTTTTCCAGAGAAAAACTGCCGGACATTAATTCTCGGTAAATGGCCTCCAGGCACGAATCCGGAAGCGGGCCGCCGACGCTTTTATTAGCCTTGCGAATCCGCTCCAAAACAATTTTTTCCCGATCAGGCGCATAGATCGGCGCATTGGATTGCTGTTTAATTTTGCCTATATCCACAACAATGCGTGCCCGCGCATTAAGCAATTCAACAATATTATGATCAAGTTGATCAATGCGCTCTCGAAGGCCCGCCAACGGATCTGATTCTGTCATAATGCCTTTGCCTCGGTGGAAATATCGTTCGCGGCGCTACATTTCCGCGCCGTGGGGTTTTTTGAATTCTCCAAGCCCCATTCCGTCGGTGGCTTGGAGTCTAGAAAGCAGCGTCGCCGGGATCAGTTCATCAGGTGACGGCAGGATGGCCGGCTCGCTTCGGCGACAGCCCCTCTAACGATTCCTGCGAAGTTGCTCTCCTATTCACCTGTTCAAAATTCAGCTGCTCTATTGCACCTGGCCCCAGAAGTCGCAAAAAATCGCAGATTTCTCAAACGCGCGGCACAAATTCCAGCACACTTTCCGCAAATCTCACGCGAATTATCGCCGCGTGGCCCGACTTTCCCCCGCATTTCCAAGCCGCGATTGTAACACTCTGCCAAGTTCCGGGCAATGCGGGGGAAGTGCCACTTGGTGGTGCAAAGCTCGCTTGCATCCACTTCTTAAAATTACTAAAATTAAGCCTATTAAGAATTGTTTTCACCCTTGCCGCATGGGCGGCGGGAGAGTATTTCGGCAGGTTCTATTTTTTAGGAGACTACTATGTCCACATATTGCTATCGTGGTTTGTCCATGGCGGCGGCGCTGGCCGCGACGGCGTTGACCGCTTCGGCGGCGCTGGGGAGTATTGAAGGTACGGTGTTGTTTAATCCCTATTTATTCGGTTCGCTTGGTACGCTGAATGTCTCGTCCGGCACGCTGAATATCAACACCGGCACGAGTACCACAGCACCAACCCTGAGCTTTGGATCGGCGTCTTACACGGGATATATCAATAATCAAAATGGCATGGCCGAAGGAGCTGCCAACGGCATTCCCTATGTTGGATTGTTCGATTTTTCTTCGATTAACATCGGTTCGGGTGTTACGGTGAACATTACCGGCACTAATGCTTTGGCCTTGTTGAGTCAAAGCAGCGCGAATATCGCGGCAACCCTATCGGTTGACGGAAGCGGTGCGAACGTTGACACAGGCGGTGCGGGTGGCCCCGGCGGCTTTGCGGGAGGAAATGGTGGCAGCAATTCGACTAACGGACAAGGGCCGGGCGGCGGAGATGCTAACGGCTCCCCCGGTGCCACCTACGGTAATCTGGACACGGCCCTTTACGGAGGCAGCGGCGGCGGCGGCGGTGCGGGTGGTGGCGGCAACGGTGGTGGTGGTGCATTGGACATTACCGCCGTGGGTAGCCTGACGGTGGCTGACGTTAATGTGATCGGTGGCGGCGGCGGCGACGCCATGGAGAGCGGCGGTGGCGGCAGTGGCGGAGGAATCATTCTTAGCGGTAGTACCGTTTCGGATTCCGCGTATGTTTTTGCGTATGGAATGGCCGGCGGCCACGCGAGCTTGGGTGCTGGTGGCGGCGGCAGCTTTGGAGGTGCCGGCCTCAGCGGCACCTCCAATGCGGATGGATACAACTTTGGCGGTGAGGGTGGCAACGGGCAGATTCTCATCCAATCTACCTCCGCCAACCAATCCACCAGTTTTGCAACCGCGGGCATTTTCTCCGCCGGCGGGGTTACCAGCGAGCAAATAGCACAATTGCAGCAGCCACTTTTGGCACCATCCAACATTGATTTCGGCCAGGTGCGAACCGGCACTACCGCCGTACAGAATCTTTCCTTCCAAAATAGCAGCAGCACCGGCACCGTTACGGGTCAATATACACCGGCGTTGCCCTCCGGCATGTCCGGCCATTCAGGCACGTTTTCACTGGCGGGTGGCCAATCCAGCACGTCCGCCATTTCTTTTGCCCCCATTTCACGTGGCACTTATAGCGGTACCGTCAGCTATAGCTCCAATGTGGTCATTGGCAGTGTCGCTATCACCGGCACCGCCGTCGGGCCTGTATTCTCCACCAATGTCGGCACCACGCCCCTGACGATTATTAACGTCGGCAAGACTGCTCCCGGATTGGCCGCCACGTTTGATCTGAAAATCACCAACACCAGCACCGATGATGTCAATGGCACCAATTTAGCCAATTTAACGCTGGAAAGTGAAAACATCACCGGCCCGACCGCCAAAGCTTTTTATGTTGTGCCGCTGACGCAAAATGTTCTCGGCAACGCCGCCGCGGATTCCCCACTGGGAAATTCCACGGATTTGTCGATTGTATTTAATCCCACCACCGACGGCAGCTTTACCGATTACCTTACCATTACCACTGACCAAGGTGCCCCGCTGGGAGATGTGGGGCAACAGTTCACCTACGAACTCACGGGTACCAGCAGCGGCACTCCAACCCCTGAACCCGCCACGCTGGCCCTGCTGACACTGGGTGGTTTAGCATTGCTGATGGTTCGACGCAGGAAGCACCGTGTGTGAGCACATCCGGGATGTTTTTTCCGGTCACGGTGATCGGATATGAGACGGTACCGGAAGATCGACAATCATGGCACCGGGCGGAGCGCAATAAATGCTCCGCCCTTTTTATGCGTGGAGAAAGCGGTATTCCCCGGTTTGGGGATGATCGTTACTTGAAGTGGCATCCAACATTGCCCGATAATCGTTGAAATCCCCCTCCCGTCCTCCATTACCTCCTCCGCCTCCTTGTGAATTTTCGTTGTGTCGTCGTCGTCCCGCTGCATCATCTCCGCGTGGGAATTGTTCAGTGAGGGCACAGAAACTGCCAGCGAAGGAAATGGCGTTTTGATAGACGATAAGTTTTCCAGAGATGAACGCCATAGGTTATCCAGCAATGAAAGTAGACCGCAGGACGTGTTTCGTTTCGGCGGCAGCCGATCTAACGCTCCATCCTTATGTGCTCTCCTGTTCACCTGTTCAAAATTCCCCTGCTCTATTTTTTGCCTGTGGGCAAAAAATGATCAGGAGATCAAGGGATCAGGTGACCGCGGGTGGAGCCTTACTTTTCGGCGGCAGCCACTCTAACGCTCCATCCCTATGTGCTCTCCTGCTCCCCTGCTCAAAATTCCCCTGCTCTATTGGGCCTCCGGCCCAATGCGCCCGGCAGGACTCGAACCTGCAACCTCGTGGTTCGAAGCCACGCGCTCTATCCAATTGCGCTACGGGCGCTCAAACGAACCGCAGAGAGTTTACCGTCAAATCACTTCCGGTGAAACTGTGCATCAAAAACAATGGCACTGGTCGCGAAATCCAGCTTCCGGACAAATGCCGCCGCCTCGGTAGCGCCGTGTTCACGGTCCATGTTCTGGTCTTCCCATTCCACCGACAGGGGGCCTTGATACTGAATTTCATTTAAGGCTCGGATAATTTGTTCAAAATTCACGCTGCCCCGGCCCAATGATCGGAATTCCCAGAACCTCTCCGGATGGCCGAAGGGCAGATGACTCCCGAATACGCCGCTGCGTCGGGGCACCGGGCTTACCCATGCGTCTTTCATGTGGACATGATAAATCCGGTCACGAAATTCCCGAATAAATTCAACATAGTCCACCGATTGATAGATCAAATGGGATGGATCAAAATTAAAGCCAAACGCTTTTCTACCACCCAGGGCATCCACCGCCATTTTCGCGCTGGCAATATCAAAAGCAATTTCTGTCGGATGGGCCTCCAGGGCGAACACCACATCATACTGATCAAAAACATCCAGAATCGGATTCCACTGATGGGCGAAATCAGAAAAGCCGTTCTCAATCTGGTGCGGCAGCACCGGTGGAAAGCTGTATACAAGATGCCAGATACCGCTGCCGGTAAACCCGTTGACCACGGCCCGGTGCAATTGTTTTTTTACCGTGGCCGGTGCGGCATCAAAAAATTTCCGAGCCGCCTGAGCCGTGAGTTTCATTTCTTCCGCAGCGCGTTGCCGCACGCCCGAAGGATCACCATTTCCCCAAACATGGGCCGGCAAAATGGCTTTGTGCCGCTGGTCGATATTGTCACATACCGCCTGCCCGACCAGATGGTTGCTTATGGCAAAGCATTTCAAGCCATAACGCGTAAGCGTATCCCATTTCTTTTTAATATAACTCCGCTGCTCCAGCGCCCGGTGCACATCAAAATGATCGCCCCAGCACGCCAGCTCGAGACCCTCATAGCCGAACGCCTTGGCTTTTTTGCACAGCGATTCCAAGGGAACATCCGCCCATTGCCCGGTGAAAAGTGTTACAGCTCTGGCCATAATGGTGTTGCTCCAAATCATAACTTCCCGGTTGGGAATTTATGAACAATCAGACAACCCGGAATTGCAATTAATGCTATGCAACTCCCTCTTCGGTAACGTCATAGCGATCATAAAGTTTTCTCATTTGGCCGCAGACGCGGATGAAATCCAACCGATCTTTTTCCGTTAACCGGCTTAAAAGTTCCAGCGTGCGGCCAATGCGGGAACTGATAAAGTCTGAATGCGCCGTTCGGCCATCAGGGGTGAGGCGCACATCAATTTTGCGTTTATCATCCTGATTGAGTTCACACCGGATGAGGGGGGCGTCAAAATCATTTTCCAGAGATCGGATAATGCGTGACATCTGGGCAGGCACCACGTGAATAGCCCGTTGTAAATCACCGACGGTTTGCGGCTCTCCTTGGGTGACAATGCAATCAAGCGTGAGAAATTGCGATTCTGAAAGTTCCTCTTCTCCCAGGTGCCGCGTGGCCAGGCGCTGCCGCCAGGACATTTTAGTAAGGCTGAAAATTTCATCCGCCATTTGTTTTAGCGATTCATCAGGGCGATGATCCGTCATGGGCGCTCCAAATTCCGCGAAATACCAAATACTACGCACCGAGAATTATATTAACGTGGTGTAAAATAATCTCACAAAGGGGGTTTTGTCAAAGTGATTCCGCGGTAAAGGCAAAAAAAAGTGATGCAGGTTCGAGGCCCTGCACCACTTTTTAAGGAAGTAGTTATTTTAGATAGGTCAGTCAGTGGCCATTGTGCATGGCCATAAAAAATCCCGTCATGGCGGCGTGCATCTGCGGATTTCCGCTGATAAGGTGGTTGGCCATCATTTGAGGCAGTCGCGTTGCGAAATTACCACGGCCGCCCGGGCCGCCGCGGTGGCCGCCGGGGCCTCCGCCAGGTCCGCCGCCAGCGGCGCGATTCTGTTTCCAGCGGGCACGCATCGCGGCAAAGCGAGCTTTGGCCGCGGCTACGATAGCGGCCTGCTGCGCCGCATTGGCATGAGCAAACGCCAGGAAAAAGGCCTGCATTTGAATGCGGCGTTTCATAAACATGGCGTGGCGTTGAGCTTGGGTCATTTTCCGCCAATCACCGCGATGAAAGCCGGCGGGCGGCCCAAACATGGGGAATTGCGGTATCTGACCTTTCCAACTGGCCAGCACCTTTGCGACCTGCGGTGCGACATTATCGCGCGGGGCCGCAGCCCGGGTTCGCATAAACATCCAGCCGTAAACGACAACAAGTGCCAGAACAAGTGCCGCCAACGTCACAATTTGCTTGCGGTCCTTGATGAATCGCTGGGCCGAAGTCCATCGGCTTTTGGTTGGATTAGAAGCTGTCATGATAAAATCTCCGTTAAGCTGTAAAGCATGGATGGATCAGTGTTGCCATAAAGGTGTGCCGGCATTGGCCGAAATATCGCGGGCGTCCCCGACATGCCAATCCGCAAAGAGAATGTTAGCGGCGTCGGGATTACCAGATGGGCCGTGAAACGTCGTCATGTCCGCAAGTACCCAAACCCCGCTGGATTGCAATAACTGATACAGGTTGATGCGGTGCATGGGCGGCCCGATCTGATAATTGGTGACTCTATCACCCGCCAAGCCCATGTTGTATTGATAGCTGGTCCCTTCGCCCTGAAAATACGATTGATAGGTTTTACCCGTGAAGGAATCAGTAAATCCATTCACATCCGCCGGGCAATCCCATGCGGCGGCCGCACCGCGATCATTGGCGGTGGGCACATAATTAGGCGTAGGAATTGTATTGGGGGGCAATACGCCGCCAATCACACTCTGAATCGGTGATGGGCCGTAGCCCGCTGGATTGGACGTTGAGGAGCTTACGGTTGTGCCATCAGCACACGGAATCGTGTAATTGACGGTTGGCATCTGCGGGCATGCCGGAAATATCTCATTACTTTCACTTTGCATATACGCGGCAAATAACTCGCCGATGCTGTGCAACTGAGCCGCGCACGCCGTTCGCTTGGCATCTTGCTGCGCGAGTTGCAGGGCCGGCATCAATAAGCCGATTAATAAGGCAATGATACTGATGACTACCAGCAACTCAATAAGAGTGAAGCCGCGATGATTAGCTGACTTCATGGGAAACTCCTCTGCGTAAAACAACACAAACTGACACCAAGCCCTACGCTTGGCGGCCTGAAAAGTTGCATAAGCGCAATATTCGTTTTTATGGGAAACCGTTCCATCCAGCGTACCCCGCAGCCACCGCTTGTCGCAGGAGCCTTCCGGAGTAATGGCCGCTTGGCGACGGTGCGATTTATGGCTGCCGTCCGATGGCGGCGACGATGGCCGGCAATAATATGCCGATTTGACCATTAAGTTAAACGGACGGATAATTTTGACGCGTTGCGGACCTTATGGGCCGGGCGCTATGACTGTTTTTGAGGCGAATTTTCCATGCGTTATCAGGTTATTACCAGCAACTGTTTTAAGATCGGTACGGGCGTCGCGCTTGCCGCCTGTCTACTGTTAAGCGGATGTTCACAGCCCGGCTACAGCGCGTATCGGCCAGGTATTTCTTCTTTTCAGCCGGCGGATCAGGGGTTGCAGTCGCGCGATCTGGTGGACATGACCAATCGCTTGGCGGCGGATTTGCTTAAGATTCCGGCTATTGCGCAAAATCCCAATAAAGTCATTATCGTCATGACGGGGATAGACAATAAAACCAGCCAACCCTGGCAAAATGATCAGATTTATCTCGCCAGAATGCGCGCATTATTGAATCAGTATGCCAGTGATCGCATCGCGTTTGTTATTCAACCACAGAAATTACAGCAGCTTCAGCAGCAGGAGCTAGGCTCTACCGGTGGTGGGTTTGAACAATCCAGCCGGGGACAAGTGCCGCAGAATACTCGCTTAATTCCCCAGTACGCGCTCAAGGGCGTATTTTATGACCTGCCAAACTCCGCCACGACCTATTATCTGTGTACTTTCCAATTGGTGAATCTGCAAACAGGGGAAGTGACATGGGAAGGACATTACGAAACCCGCACGCTGAACCTGTATTGATTATCAGCGCGGCCCGGATTCCCTGTTCAACGCCCACCTGCGGAACAAAACAATGTTGAGACTTGGCAGTTCATTGTGCTCTGGGGCGATTCCAATGCGGCTTTGGATGGGGCTGGCGTTGACAATATTGCTGCTGGGATTGGCGGGCTGCGGTGGGCCGGCGCTGAACCCGGATATGCGTAATACTTTTTTAGACTCGCATGATCTGGTCGCCATGACAGATAAAATGGCATCCGCGATTGCTTCCGATCCGGCTATTGCGCGACTTACTTCGCATGGCCCGATCACCATCGTATTAACACCGCTGAGAAACAATACGGATCAGATTATTCCGCGCAATCAGGGGGATATATTCCTGCACCGCGTGCGGGCGCTTCTGACCGCGCATCAATCATTACGCAGAGAATTTATCTTTGTGTTAAACAAGGCCGCGTATCAGCGGCTGGCGGCCGGTGAGCAGCCGGGTATCGGGTCCCTGGGGCCGGATGTGAATCGCCTGCAACCGCAATATGCCCTGCAGGCAACATTTTACTCGGATAACAAAGTCTCCCCGGAATATCGGAGCGCCTATTATTTATGTACGTTTTATCTTACCAATATCCGCACGGGGCAGATGATCTGGGAGGGTACATATGAAACAAAAAAAGCGGTACACAGCGGGTTTCTGGATTAACCGCATAGCTGCAAGGGATTCTCGCCGCATGGAGATCACCGATTTATGAATGACGAGCCGGAAATTGTGCCTCCGAGAGTTTGGCGTTTAGGCATTGTCATATTGCTGACGTGCACGCTGTTTTTACCGGCATGCAGCGAAACTTCGGCGCGCGTGCGCGACGCGGTGACGCTTTATTACACCGGCCAATATGCGCCGGCGGCGCAGGAATTGGCACCATTAATTAACAAGCCAAACAAGAATTTTGTATTGAATAATTGCCGTTACGGCTCTTGCGCCCTGGCGGCGGGGCAGTTGGATAATGCCCAGGCGGCATTTCTGCGGGCGTACCGGGTGATGGACAGCGTCAACACCAATACCGGCAGCCGGGTGCTGGGAGCGGTGGTGGTTTATGAGGGAGTGAAAGTATGGAAGGGACAGCCATTTGAAAGGGCCATGGCACATTATTATCTGGGCCTGATTTTTCTGATTAAAGGCGAGTATGACAATGCTCGGGCGGCCTTTGCCAACAGTCTTTTTCGCTTGCGCAAATACGCCAATCCGAATGTCAAGTTGCCGCCCGGGCAACAATATGCCCGCGTCGATTCCAATTTTGTTTTAGGTTATTTCGGGTTGGGCGTTTGCTACATGAAACTGGGGCATCCAAAGCTCGCGGCGGCCAATTTTCAACGGGCCGAGCAATTAGATCCGGCGATTGACGCGGTGGTCAAGAAAATGTACGAACCGGGAATCAACGCTTTAATATTTGTGGACTGGGGTTTTGGCCCCCGACGCCGGGCGGCTGGATGGTATGGTGAACAGTCCGTCTTTACGCCCACCCCGTGGCAGGCCGGCCCGATTCCCCCGGTTTATGCATGGGATAACAACAAGCCCATTTCCGGCATCGCCAATTCCGATATGGTTGATACACTGGCTCTAGCGCAGGATAAACGGTGGCTGACTATGGACACCATCCGTGAAGCCAAAGCCATAATTGGAACCGGGATGATGGTCGGCGGTGCCGCGGCGGTGGATAATGGAGCTTATAACAATAATGGAACCGAAGCGCTGATTGGCTTGGGCGTTGCGGGTGTAGGAGCACTTTTGGCGGCGTCATCGCAGGCTGATACCCGTTACTGGGAAATGTTGCCGCGAACCGTCTACGTAATTCCGGCAAAATTGCCGCAAGGGAACAGCACCGTTCAGGTATCAGCCGGTGGCGCAAACAGCATACCGTTCACCGTCGATATGGCGGGCGATAAACTGCGAACATTTTATGTGCGATTACCGTGAGGCCGGTGGGACCAGAACGCGGGAGTTGGGAGTCAGGAGTTAGAATAATTTGGAAGCGCTGTCGCTTCTATATTGCTTGATATCCGAGGCTCAATTCTTGGTATCGCAATATCATCGGCAATGTTTCCGTCATTGCAGCACCTGCAACTGATAGCGAAACAACCGCGATTTAATGGGAAACCGTGAGAACAATTTTCCCGAAGCCGCCGCCGGCTTCCAAAGCGCGATGTGCGTCGGCAAGATTCTCCAGTGGTAAAACCTTATTGATCACGGGTTTAAGAACTTCGCGCTCCAGCAGCGCGGAAAGCCTGGCCATGCCGGCAACCCGGCGGGGGATGGAATCAAGCGCGAGGCTTACATAGTGAAGGGCAATATTGTGCCGGTATCCCAGTGACAAATCGCCTTTGGGATCTACAATCGTCGTGATGCGGCCCATGGGGCGAACAACTGGAATGCTGCGTGCCGCGTAGGTGTCCCCGAAGCAGTCAAATACCAGATCCACCATTCCGGCTTCTTGTTGCACAACAGAGACAAAATCTTCACTTTGGCGGTCGATCACACGGTCGGCTCCCAGCGAGCGCACCAGACCGGCGTTCGCGGCTGAGCATACCGCAAAGACATACGCCCCTGCCGCGTGCGCAAGCTGCACAGCCATAGTGCCAACGCCCCCCGAGGCCCCGATAATCAGAACGGTTTGCCCCAACCGCAAATCTCCCTGTTCCAGCAGGCCTGCCCATGCGGTCAGGGCGGTCAGTGGCACGGCTGCCGCTTCAATATAACCCAGGTGCGCCGGTTTTTTTGCCACGATGTCCGCTCGCACCGCATGATACTCTGCATTAGCGCCGGGGCCGGAAAAGTCGGGGCAGTAAAACACTGCGTCACCAGCCTGAACATTGCGCACCAGCGACCCGGTTTGTTCCACCGTGCCGGAAACGTCAAAGCCCAGAATCGAACCAGCACCATAGCCAAAGGCCCCGGTTTTACGAATTTTGCAATCAATGGGATTAACGGCCACCGCTTGAACTTTCACAAGAATCTGGTCCGGCTTTATTTCCGGCTTGGGTACATCTTGTAAAGCCAAAACTTCAGGCCCGCCATTGGCGGAAAGTGTCATAGCCTTCATAACCGTTCTTCCTACGTTCCAATAACTGCATGCAATGTCCTTGCGCCTCCACAAAGCGCATCGCAACCTTCTAACTTCTAGCTCCTAACTCCTAACTTCTAATTTCAGTTGCCCCCCGCAGTCCCCGCCTTACGCGACAGCGCCAGGCGATGCGCATGGGCATAATGAGAAATAAGATTGTGCCAGTCAAAATATTCCGACAGCCGCTCTACCCGGTTGCGCAATTCAATGCGCCCGCGCCGATCTTTAAGTGCAAAGTTAAAGAGTATTTCTGTGAGTTGATGTGCGGACTGGTCAAACGATGCATACCGCCGACCCACGACAAATAAACCATTATTGGCTGGATCATGAATATGTTTTAACACATAACTTCCGAACCCCGCCAGATCACTGGTGGCTGCCGCCACGCCATTGGCTACGCATTCCATGGGAGTGTAGCCCCATGGCTCATAGTAACTGGGAAATACGCCCATGTGGCATCCACGGACAAACTGATCGTAATCCAAACCGATCAGCGGCGAGGTGGCAGAGAGAAAATCGGGATGAAAAATCACTTTCACCGGGTCCTCTTTCGCATTAAAGAGCTGACACGCCCGGAGTTGCTCCAAAACAGAATCTCTGGCGTCATCCCAGAGGTCGTGCGTGACAATCGCCGGTTGCTTCCAACTACGCCACGCGTGCAGGCCGCGCTTGAGTCGAACCATCGATCCTTCCGTAATCAAATGTGCCGTGTCCGGCATTTTTCCCTGACTGACATCCTGCAGCAGACGGTGTCCGATTTCCTCGGAGACTCTTTCGCACGTGAGTTTGAGTTCATCAAACATGGCCTGGCTTTTTAACACATCCACGTTAATGGATTTATACGGCGCGCGGGTAATGATAAAAGCCACCACGGTAATGGGAATATTTCCAGATTTCAGCCAGTGATTCAGCCGCGCCAGCGATTCAATAAACAGATTAATGCCCTTATTGGTGTATTCATACCGGCCGGAGGTAAATACATAAATGGTCCGATCCAGGTCAAACGTATAGGATGGAAAAAAGTGGCCCGCGACAAACGTGTGAATGGCTTCCTTGTATTGTTTGTGCAGTGTCTGAAATTCATGCAGCGCGGCAAAGCGTTGTATGTTCAGCCCGTTAGGCGTAATAACATCCGGTTTCCGGCGCAGAAGCTTTTCCGCCTCCAACGCTGTAACATCGGACACCGTGGTAAATACATCCGCGCAATTGGCCGCGCCACGCTCCAGGCAATAACGGGCATAAATGGCGTAGTGCCCGGCAGCTTGATCGGGATTAATGGAATCAAGCTTGGAATAAAAATCCGGATTATCCGTACACAAATACCGCCCCAGCAGTGTGGCGTGGGTGGTAAATACGGTCGCTACCGGAAGCTTGAGGAAACTGATACGCATCAGGCCCGGAGCTACCATCCACTCATGGAAATGCGCGATGATGGGGCGGTTCTCGGGTTTAAAGCGGCACAGTTCCTGAAAAAACAACCCCACCATCATTCCGAAAACCACGACGTTGTTGGTATCAACATCATTATCCGGTGCCTCAATGCCGTGGTCTTTCCACAGGGTATATTTGAACTCACCAAGCCGCCCAAACGCCGACATAAAATCCAACAGCAGCACACGGGGGCGGCCCTCGATAAGCCAGTGCCCGTAATGCGCGCGAATCGACATTTCCTCCAATCGGTGGATGGCCTCGGCGATGGCTCCGCTTGGCTCGGCCGGCTCAAACTCAACGCCGGCGGTATCGGCATTATACGGGCCGATCATGCAGTAGCGATCACCCCAGGATTCCACCATCGTGCCGGCCTTGGTACGCATGACGGTATAAATACCGCCAAGCTGCCAGCAGACTTCCCAGGCTATTTCAAACAACAGCGGCTGGGTTGGATCATCATCCGCTGCCGCACCGACGGCAACCGGCGTATCCGTGAGTGCGGGTTTTCGCACAGGCAGCGGCGGCGGCGGAAAATCGCGGGCGGTGGTGCGGGGCACTACCGGAGTCGGCTGGTCTGGCCGATGATAATTTTGACCCTCAGGTTGGGTAAACGAACTGGACGTGGTGGATGGGGGCGCAAAACTGGATTTGTAATTTCCCCCGGAGGTACGATTGCCCGGCTCGGCCCCCTTAAGGCTCTCGGCAGTTTGCCCGGCAACTTTTGAGGCTTCACCCAACGATGCGGCTTTGCCGCGTTTGTTACCGGATTTGTTGCCGCTTCCCATCGTACGTACACCTTTTCTCAAAATCTCACATGCCTGATAGACAACCCTAATTTTACCACAGATGATTCAGAACGCGACAAGCGAAAAAAATCCTCCAATTACGCGGATGGCGCATTGGCGGTATCGGCCGTGGGTGCACGCCCCATGAGCATTTCAATATCCAACAGGCTTACCAGATAATAATTGCTCCCGCGCTTTTCCAGCACGGCGGTCAGACCATTGGACAGTCCGAAGCGGCGCGGTGCCCCCGCGGTTAGCCCCAACACATGCCATAGAACATGTTTCAACACGCCGCCATGCGTGACGGCCATGACATCTTTGCCGTTTTCCACTTCTGACATCTTATCCAACACCGCCCGCGCGCGATCCCAAAGCTGCTGGTCGCTTTCGACTCCGGGAACACCGGTCCAGTCCGCCAAATCACCGTTGCCGGCGTTGTTGCCGGTCAGTTCAGTGCGCATGGCCCGCACTTCGTCCCAGGTTTTCCCCTCAAAAGCACCAAGATGGCGCTCGCGCAACTGCTTAGTGATCGTCATGGTACAGCTTTGGCGGGCGGCGATAATCTGCGCCGTTTGCAGGGCACGCGGCAGATCACTTGACCAGATGGCGGAAAAATGTCGCTCCGCAAACCACTGCGCTAACATTTCGGCCTGTTGCCGCCCTGTGGCATTAAGTTCCGTGGGGGTATGACCTTGAATGCGACGTTGGGCATTCCAGTCCGTCTGGCCATGGCGAACCAGCCAGAGTCGGGCAGGGGTTTTTTCCGATTGATTCATGCGTCCGTATCCTTTTGCAGCTTAAACATCCGGGGATTGTATCCGCACGGGGATTAAATTGAAGTTTGACGAACGGAAATTTGCAGGTATAAACAGCAACACGCTGGTTCTTCAGTTTCCGCAGGAGCGACATGATGACAACCGCCCAGACGTTTGTTCAATGCCAATGGTGTACCACCCAAAGCCCATTGGGCACGCCCTCGTGCCCAAGTTGCGGTGCGCCGCTGGATAGCCGCAACGTGGTCAGCGATTCCGGCTGGACGGCGGCTCCGCGCATACGGGATATGACCCGCATTGAATTTGGCACCAGCACCTGTCAGGTGGAAGGGCACATGGTACCGGTGGCGGATTTGCAACTCGGTGCCGGTGATGCGGTATTTTTTGAACATCATGTCATGTTGTGGAAAGATGATTCCGTGCCGCTGGAGAACCTGTCATTAAGCGGCGGCGTAACCCGGTTATTTGCGGGAATGCCCTTCAGCATTTCCATGGCCAAAGGTCCGGGGCATATCGCCTTTTCCCGCGATGCTTCCGGAGAACTTGTGGTCCTGCCCATGCACCCGGGCATGGAAATGGATGTGCGCGAACATGCCTTTGTGCTGGCCTCGCATTCCCTGGAATATTCATTTGTGCGGGTCAAGGGATTGGCGAATATATTTTTTGGCGGCGAGGGAATGTTCATGGACCGCTTCGTCACCCATGGCGCACGCGGCTTGCTGATGCTGCATGGCTACGGCAATGTTTTTCAACGCACGCTTAAGCCGGGCGAAAGCATTCTTATTGAGCCGGGCGGATTTTTATACAAAGACTCTTCCGTGGCCATGGATGTGGAATTTCAGAAAATCGGCGGCTCATTCCTGGGCGGAAAAGCCATGGCGATGGCGCGGGTGCGCGGTCCCGGGCGCGTCGGGATTCAATCAATGTATCATCACCATCATCAGGATCGGAAGTAAGGGTTAACGCGATGGATCAGCCACAGACACCTTCTACCACGGCCCGCTGCCAATGGTGCGGCAATGCGTTTGCCGCCGACGCGCCTTTGACCAATTGCCCGCGCTGCGGGGCACCGCTGCGCGTTGCGGCGCGCCGTGATGATGCGGGATGGACCGAATTGCCGCCGGTTGCGGATATGGCCCGTATACAGTTGGGGGCCGGTTCCGTACAAATTGAAGGCCATTGTGTGCCGGTGGCGGATTTTAACTTGGCGGCGGGCCAACATATTTATTTTTCGCATCATTATCTTTTGTGGCGGGATGATCAGGTGCTGATGGGGCAGATGTCTTTGCGGCAGGGCTTTACCCGCCTGTTTGCCGGACTGCCGGTATTCATGCTCGAAGCGCATGGCCCCGGACGCCTGGCGTTATCACGGGATGAGCCGGGGGAGACCGTGGCGGTTCCGTTAAATCCCGGTCAGGCGGTGCATGTGCTGGAGCACAAATTTCTGGCCGCCACCGGATCGGTGAGTTATGACTGGACCGACCTTGGAATTTTTTTCCTGGTGCGCAAAGGCAATAATTCCGACGAGCAAGAATATGTCTATCCCATCGGGCGTTATATCGATATATTCCGCTGCGACAAGCAGCCCGGCCTGTTGCTGCTGCATTGTGCGGGAAATTGCTTTCAGCGGACCCTGGCACCGGATGAAACGCTTCTGGTAAAGCCGCGCTCATTGATTTATTCCGATGTTTCGGTCCACCTTGGGCTGCATTTTGAATATCCCCGCCACGCCGGAATGCTGCGACGCCGACATATATGGCTGCGGCTAAGAGGCCCCGGTCGCGTGGCCATACAATCCTGCTATGAAGGCATCGAAATGGAAAACAGCCCCAATATCATGGAATCCTTTGGCTCAACATCCCGCGCCTGGTAAAGCAGTGAAATGTTGTAATATGACGCGACCATCGCCCGGCCACTTGCAGCTTAAAAGCGGCTTCAAGGTGGCAATACATCAAACTAATGTCCGTGAAACTGTTGTGGATCAAATCAGCCAAATGAGGCTTAAGCTTACACGGAATGGCATCTGTTGGCCCCCAGCGGTTCGTCGCCCCGCCCAAGGTCGGGCTACCGACGGCACCGGACTGAACATGCTTATGGCTGCTTCCTTCCGGACCTGACCAGGTTCACAGTCAACCCGTGCATCGGGCCCGACCATGGCCGGGGCGCACGCGCGAACCAGAATGATAACACACCGTTAAGAATCTGGCCAACCGCAAACGACCGCAAACGACAACACCACAAACAATTGGTGCGGCAATAAATCCGGCCAATCCCCGGCTGTGCGAGTTTCCAGGGCCGATCACTCTCTTAGCGCTGGCATTTATGCCGTCGATTTCGCCGCCCGCCCGAAAAAATTGCCACACCGGGGTAAGGGAGGAAGTGATTTCAGTGAATTGCCATGGCGATTGCCGGAGATTACATTTTCACCTTCCAAATTCACCGGCACCAACTTGGAAAAAATCGGGTATCATCCGTAATATCTTTTCAACGTGGAGAACTGGTGATGGCGTATGACCACTCGGACAAAATCGGAAATCAGGGCGACTTGGTAAAGCATTACGCGCTTTATCTGTGCTTAAAAAAATTGTTCGAAAAACACCCCGCCGACACACCCTTCGTGTATGCCGAATCCCACGCGGGCCGTGCCGAGTATGTGCTGCCAGAGGGGGGCGGTTGGAAAAACGGCATCGGTGCGTTTTCTGAATTTGTTCGGACGGGCATTGCCGGCGCGGCAAGCAGCAACCTCGGCGAGTTCGACGAAATATTTATTGGCCGCGAGCTTAAAACCGGCATGAAATACCTCGGCTCAACTGGAATCGCCTTTCGCCTGCTACGCGGGGGGAATTCGCCGCTCCGCCAGCATGGCCAGCGATTTATTATGAAACTCTGGGAACAATCATTGCCTGCCGTGGAGGATTTGATTCGCTATTACCATCCATGGATGCCGGCACACGCTAGCAGTAATCCGCCGCCGATACAGCTTGTGGAAATCAACCATGGCGACGGTTTTGCGGGCGTACAGAACGCCGGAAAACTAAATTTTGTCTTCATTGATCCACCATCCATCGATGACTCCGGAAAAGTTTTCACACTGATCGACCGCCTGCAAAAGGATAACACGCCCTACCTCTGCTGGATGCCACGTACGCCATATAAGGGAAAAGATTCGAGTAAATCGACAAAATTCTGCAATCGCGCAGCCAGCAACGGCGTCGTTTGCCACGGCATTCAGTGGCCCCCTACGACGGCAACATGTTTCGGCTGCTGGCTGGCAGGAAGCCAGAGCCTCGACGATGCTATCAAACAGGCATGCGATGAAATTCGCGGGCTGATGAGCTGGGCTTGAGCCGGTAATCCCACGCGAACGGGCGATCCACGTGACCGCCCCCACGCCTCGATGCTAATTTTAACCGGCAGGTTTGGTGGGGTGCCCGGGTATTCACAAGGTCGGAACTTATGTCGGAATCAGCCGTGACGAATCACTTTTTCTTCGCACCTTAGGGCCGATCCAATAGCCCGGCCCGCCTGCCGAAATGACAGGGCGACAGGAGGGCGGGGGATATTTGTTTATATTTTTTTCTCGCACCACTT
>JAKAEZ010000052.1 GCA_021819825.1 Planctomycetota bacterium | reverse complement strand
ATCGGAAAAAATCAGCCTCCAATCTGCTCATTGATCATCGTTCATTGGTCACTTATTTATGGCTCGGCCATCGCCAGCGGGGTATCGATGTATGGCAATTCAATGGCCGAGGCAAGGTCACAAATCGCATTGAAATGGATTCGCCGATCATCGGCCGCTGCATAACCTGTCTGCTGCCATTACCTGGCGGTGCGATGGCCGTGGGCACCTATGGCCACGGTGTATCGGTCATCACCCTGCCCGGTTCCAGTAATACGTGGAAAGTGACATCAGATGGCATCGCCGGAACGCCCCATTTGCACACCGGTACTGGATATGTCGATGGTAGTCCCGTCCGCTCCAGAACGCCGAGTGTCATGCAGGAACCCACATCTGCCGCGCCGCCCACTCAAGAACAGCTCGCGGCACTGACGGAGCTACTTACTGACGAATTCAGAAACAGACCGGACAAACTTGTGGCAAGCATCGTGCCCACTGCAGATGACTGGAAAACCCAAGGTAGTTGGCTGGGAAGGTACGGCAGGGCGTGGGCGTGCCTATACGCATGTTGCTCCAGCCCTCCGGATTTTGTTTGGTCGCCGGCTTCCATCGCGCTGGATCATAATGAAGAAATCGGCCCGCATCACGTAAAAGCAGATACCATCCGGTATTGGACGCAAAGCCGATCCACCGCCGCCCCGAAATCGTTGGAATTACCAGCAATCTACCTCAATTCGTGCATGGCCGACCATGCGGCAACTTGGAGACTTGATCGGCGGGAGGCATCGGTCAACGATAATGGCGAGGTCTATCCTGCGGTATGGCAGGGGCCGGATTTATACGTGTACCTGCGGGTTCCGGCAGGTGAATTCGCTCTATCACTTTATTTTGTTAATGAGGGTGGGCACGCCAGAAAAAATTATGCCCGCGACTACGTCGTTTCCCCGATTCGATTGCTCGCTGCCTACCATTTCGGCAACGAAGTTCGGCCCAATACGGCCCCGTTAGCGGAAATGACTTCGGAGGCCCGTAGCAGAGTGGTGAATTTCTATTACGGCGTGTGGAAGCGGTTTCTGGTGCGTGGACCGACGAAATTGGCCATCCGTGTTGCAAGGAACTATTCAATTAACGCCATTATCGAGGCGGCGATGCTGGACCGGTTAAGTGAACACCCTGCACCGTATTACTACGGGCACACTGCATGGCAGGCCCATGAAGAGCAGCAGAAAGCGTTCCGCGTTCGACTGGCCTCTACCTTGCAACTTGGTCATGCTTTGTGGCAGCAGCATCCAGCGGATGCTACAAAGCGCAGCACGGACCTGTCACGATCGCAGGATATTTTACAAATCCTTGATTTGCTGGAATATCGCGATCCCGCCGTCTGGGCGGCCAACCAGCAATTGGCATATAGCCTGGTTCTGCGGTGGTGCGTAGCGCAATTCGGGATAATTCCGAAAAATTCAGAAGCGGCGGCAGTCGCTGAAAGATGCTACTACGAACTGGATTTATTCCACGGCTGGGAGGATGTCGAAAAATCACGCGACATGCTCACTTCCAGGCAAATCGAAAAAGGGCTATGGAGAATTGTCAAACCCTTGCAACTAGACCAGTTGGAAGGTCCAAACACTTATCGAGGCCTCGAGGCTCAACAGATTCGGTGGTACCTCCGGCATTTTAACCATGATAAACAACACTCCAGCGGGAGAACAAATAGCGTGATAGATACCGAAAATCGGGGCCTCCCGCGAGAGGTCCGGCATCGCAGATGAAAAAGGCGGATTCTGCGGCGAAGCGCTGCAACCGAAAATGATAGGAGGTTTTATGGGCATTGATCTGCAAACCAACATTTTTGGCTCCGCGCCGTCTGGTAGCTATACTGATTCCATAAGCCTCCCGATACATCGGGATAAACTTGGTTGCCGTTTGAGTGCTACGCTGGCGTTCACGCCGCTGATCGCGGGGTATTGGGCAGTTTCAGTGAGTTGCACCGTGACCGCTACCGACACCAAAACCAGGCCGTATTGGACCGGCAGCGCTAACGCGGGGCCACAGGATTTGACGAGTTGTAAGCTTGACATTACCTATACCGGGTCGGTGGCGGGGGGCAATCCGGACAGCGGTACCGTGGTCACCAACAAAACGACCGACGTCCACGTCGGCTGGCCGATTGAGCTTGGGGCGAAGCTGGCACCCGTAGATTTGGCAACGACGTTTACTTGGACGATAGACGGTGCTGGGGGAAATGGGGCGAAGGCAATCAACGGCTATATCCTTGGGAGTGGGAATAGCACGGCGATGGTGGCAGCCCTCAACCCAGGAAGCGATACCAGCGCCACATTTCCTGATCCCCCATTCCATCGGCACCGGCGCTTTTCAGCTACTACTATACGTAGTCGTGCAGTGGGAATGCGACCGTCACCCCGCAGGGCGTGACTGGTGCCTCCGCCAAGACCGAACGACAATATCAACGAAAGAGTGATATCACATGAACAAGAGCCAGCTGCGCCGGACTTATTGGGAATTACTGCTGGATGGCATCGTGCCGTTCTGGTCACACCACGGTGTGGACTGGCAGCATGGCGGTGTGCTGTCATGTATGGAAGAAGATGGCACTGTTGTCAGCGGTGATAAATACCTCTGGTCGCAGGCACGATGGGTTTGGACCTGTTCTGCTCTCTACAACCGGATTGAAAAGCGTCCGGAGTTTTTGACCTGGGCGCGATCCACCATTGATTTCCTGCTCCGACATGGACGCGATGATAAAGGCCGTTGGGTCTATCATACAACGCGCGAAGGTAAGGTCATCGAAGGCGCGATCAGTATTTATGCCGACTGCTTTGTGGTTTACGCTTTGAGCGAATACTGCCGGGCCGTGCCGGAACCAGATCTGCTGACTTTGGCCAAAAGCATTTTTTCCGATATCCAGCAGCGTGTTGAGTCACCCGAGTTCGCCGAAACGGCACCCTACCGACTACCGCCGAATAGACGCAACCACGGCATTCCGATGATCCTCACCGAAGTTGCCGGCGAACTGGCACTCACCACCGGCAACCCCGGCATTGCCCGTGCGGCGGATGGTTATGCCTACAACGTGATGAACTATTTTGTGCGGCCGGCCCGGCGTTGTCTACTGGAATATCTTGACCTTGAATATCATGAAGTACCGCCGCCGGAGGGTACGTTCATCATGCCGGGCCACGCCATTGAATCCATGTGGTTCCAGATGCACCGTGCGCTGCAGCGGAACGATCGCAAGCATATCCATGATGCGATGGAAGTATTGCGCTGGCATCTGGAACTGGGCTGGGACCGGCAGTATGGCGGCATTTTTCTGGGCTTGGACGCAGAAGGGCACCAGCCGATGTTGGCCAATTCTGAAACCAAGGTATGGTGGCCGCACACCGAGGCACTTTATGCCTTGTTGCTGGCGCATGATTTGACAGGCGAAAAGTGGTGCGAAGCATGGTTTGACCGGGTGTTCAAATGGAGCTTTGGCCATTTCTCCATGCCGGAAGTCGGCGAATGGCGGCAGCGGTTGGATCGGGCAGGCAATCCGATAACCACTGTTGTCGCTCTGCCTGTTAAAGATCCATTCCATCTGCCCCGTGCATTGATTCTTTCTCTGGAGGTCCTTGAGAGCAGTGAGCCTGGGAGATCAATATGAGTCGACGTTTTACGATTCCTAAACTCCGCTGGATCATTGCGGGCCTGCTGCTGGTAGTAACCCTGATTAATTACGTGGATCGAATGGCGATTTCCGTGATTGCCAACAGATTCATGGGAGATTTCCACATCACGACCAACGACTACGGTCAAATTGTGGCATTATTTATGATCGCCTATGCGTTGATGTATGTCGGATCGGGATACATCGTGGATAAGCTGGGAACAAGACTGGGCATGGCGCTTTTCGTTGGCTTCTGGTCTGTTTGCCAGGTGCTTCAGGGATTTACGATTGGCAAATGGTCGTTTGCCGCGTGCCGGATTGGCCTGGGTCTGGCGGAACCCGGGAGTTTCCCGGCCGCCACGAAGGCGGTTGATGAATGGTTTCCGGCACGCCAGCGAGCATTGGGAGTTGGGATTTTCAACACCGGCTCGATCATCGGCGCTGCCGTGGCATCACCCCTGGTGGCATTTGTGACACTTCACTTCGGCTGGCGCACCGCGTTTGTGGTGACCGGCATTCTGGGATTTATCTGGCTGGTCGCCTGGCTTATTTTTTATCAGCGCCCACAAAACAGTCGCTGGTTATGCACGACGGAGGAGGCGGAACTGCGCCGCGAAGGTGTCATTACCGAAACAGTCGCCGGGGAGGCTCTGGTTGCCGAAGAGAAGCCACGCTGGTCCGCGATATTGAGGACTCGTCCTGGTATTATGCTGATCCTGCTGCGGTTTTTGACCGATCCAGTGATTTATTTTGTCATGTTCTGGCTGCCGTTTTATCTCGAAAAAGCGCGCGGTTTTGACCTCACAATGATCGGCGAATATGCCTGGGTACCCTGGGCGGTCGGCGGCTTGGGCTATACCTTTGGCGGGTGGCTGTCCGGCAGGCTGATGCGCAATGGATGGAACATCGGCAAATCACGGAAGACCGCCATGACAGTTGGCGCTCTGTTGCTGCCCAGCGCAATACTCGCACCTCTGGTTCCGTCTCCGGCGCTGGCCATCGCGGCCATGTGCGTCGTGGTTCTTGGCCATGCAATCTGGGTGACTAATCTCATGACTCTGCCCACTGATTTATTTTCCTCCAACCAGGTGGCCGCAGTCGCCGGGCTCTCCGGGATGGGTGGGGCCGTCGGCAGTGCGTTAGCCAACTGGTTCACCGGTTCAATTGTTGCACACTTCTCCTATCTGCCAATTTTTATCTGCGCCGGCATACTGCATCCCACGGCGATGCTGCTGGCTTGGTGGCTTTTACCGGAGCGTTATTTCAGGCAAACGCCCGACACAAAACCGCACCAGCCGGATGTTTCCGGAAGGCAATGAACCTTCGTTTTCAATAACCGCTCCGCTGCCGCCTCATGTCACTTATTACGGAACCGTTGAGGCCCTCTTTGATTTTTCCTGTTGAGCCGATAAGTCAGTGCAAATGAGAAAATAAAAACAAATGCGGAGGGCCATTTACAGCTGCCCGTCGGGCACCATGCTCGCCAATGCCCGTTGTGGATTGTCCACCAGCAAGGTTCGACATTGCTCATCTGAAAATCCCAAGGCCGTTTTCAGGTTGGATTGACTTTGACGCATGGTGATCGCGGCACCCAGGAAGTGCTCGCCGTCAGGCGATCGGGCGACCATATCGGCATCGACCCGCACTTCCCAGCGTCCCAGCGTATAGCGACCGGGCCCCAGTCCCGCCGGCGCAATCGCGTCGGTGACCACAATGCAGCGACTCAATGAGGCCGCTCGCAGATAGTTGCCCAAAGCCGGAAACGGTACATGATGGCCATCCACAATGAAACAAAGCCAGAGCCGGTCATACAAGCTCAACGCCCTTTGCACGATGTTGTCATGCCGTAGCAACTGCTTAGGACAGCCGTTACCTACGTGTGTAAACATGCTTACCCCGGCATCACAGGCTGCCTTAAGTTGGTCCAGACTTGCATCACTATGTCCGGCAGACACCATAATTCCGTGGCGGACGAGCATACGCGTTACCCGGCAATCCGGGTCCTGCTCCGGCGCGAGGGTGATAAGACGAATAAGTCCTCTGCCGGCATCCAGTAAATGCCGAGCCGCACCTTCGTCGGCGAGGCAGATGGCATCGACCGGGTGGGCACCACAAAAACCCGGGTTGGGATTCAAGAACGGTCCCTCGACATGAAATCCCAGGATGATTTTCGTCGCCAGCGGATCAGCAGCCCGCAACTCTACCAGCCTTTTGAGCCGCTGGCACATCGTTTCCAATTTTTCCGTGATAATGGTAGCCAGAATGCCGGTTGTCCCATCAGCGGCTAAACGTTCACAGGCAGCATGAAGTTGTTCCGCGGTCAAATGGTCCTGATTGAAGTCCACACCTCCGTAACCATTAACCTGCAGATCAATAAATCCTTCGTTCGTTGCGGTCACGGATTCGCGCACTCCAGCAACGATGCGGACTGTTTGTCGAGAAACAGTCGGATATTCTTATGGGTTTGCAGAATCGAGGCAGGTACACCCGGCGTCACAGGGCCTTCAACACTCGCCTTAACGGCGCGGGCTTTTTGTTTTCCCGGTACGCTTACAATCAGAGTTTGAGCCTTGAGAATCTGGCGGCAGGACATGGAAATCGCCCGCGAAGGAACGGCATTTAGAGTTGCAAACCATCCTTCCCCCACCTGCTGGCTGCGACAGGCTCGATCAAGTGCGACTACATGATAAGGCTTGTTGGTCTTGAAGTCGGCCGGTGGATCGTTGAATGCGAGATGCGCATTTTCGCCGATACCCACAAAACCCACATGGATTGTTTTATTTGCGATTATTCTGTTGAGGCGAAGGCACTGCATCTCCGGATCACTTTCACCGTCAATAAAATGGAACGCTGCGGGAGGAACAGGAAGCCGACGGACAAATCGCTGCCATAGGTAATGACGAAAAGAGGCCCGGTGCGTAACGGAAAGACCGATGTATTCGTCAAGGTGGAAGCCAACGACTTTTTCCCACGCGATATGAGGCAGGGTAACAAGGGCGTCCAGCATTTCAAATTGGGAGGTCCCGGTGGCTACGATGATATTCGCGCAGCCATCTTTTCTGATAGCCTGTCGAATGAGAGCGGCACCCGCTTCAGCAGCCTTTTTCCCGAGCTCTTTGCGCGTGTTGCAGGTAATAATTTTCATCGTCGTATCCTTGAATAACGTGAACTCAGGATAGGCTATCAGGGCTTACTGTCAAGCGATCTCATGAATCAGCGGTTGCCCTCGCGGTCGCACTAATTGTAGCTGGGGTTTGCTGCACGGGGTTGGCGGCAGCAACGCCATAGGCTGCACCACGGTATGCACCGGCACCAATGAAAGCCCGGGCCGCGCATGGCGTCAGCTTGGGTATTTCGGGACCGTACAGGGCCGCATTGTTGGGTCCCGTGAACTTTCGAGTCACGGTGATCAACCATGGGAACCTGTTCTATCCCTCTCAGAGGGAGATCCCATTTGGCTGAAGTTTCCAGGGACTTGGTGCTGGGGCCCCGGCACATTCCGCCCGACCAAGTTCCTGCGCGAGGCAGGCGGCGGATACCGCGTGCCGCACGCCCTGTTCGCGCGCATTGAAGAAAGCGTTCCACCTGGCGGCCGATGCGGGAGGGGTTGTTGGACCTTTCGCACATTTTTGATCTCAGTGTTCTCGGAAAATATGAAGCGCAATTGGCGGGCATGGGCATGGTCAGCAACGTGATCAAATTCCAAGTGTTGCCGCCGGATGATCGTCCCGCCGCGTTGATCCGCATTGCGGCGTGTGGGATCTGTGGATCGGATATCCCCCGTGCCTTTGCGGGGAAGGCCTACCATTACCCGCTGGTCATGGGCCATGAATTCAGCGGCGTGGTGGAAGAACCAGTGCCTGGCGGACGATTCGCACGCGGTTCCCGCGTTGTTGTTTTTCCGCCTCTGTTTTTACAGGAATTTTCCGTTCTCGTCGGGAGAATGACGAATTAACGTCCGGCGATTTGTCCATGTTAATCGTCGAAAAAGCTATTGGCTAACGCAACTGTGGACGTTATGAAGACAGTCGT
>JAKAEZ010000051.1 GCA_021819825.1 Planctomycetota bacterium | reverse complement strand
TCTGCAGCACCAGCAGGTTGGCTCCCTGGACCTCCGGCCAGAGCGATAATGACAAACTCGTGTGATCAAACGCATTGCCCACATAGTATGTTCCGCCCCAACTCAGGCCGCGAAAATAAGGTTTGCTCTTACTCAGGAGCTTGAAAAGCCGCGTACTATTGGTACGGATTCCCTTGCGACTCAACAGAGGCACAAGAAATTGGCCAACGGTAAAACGCGATTGCAGTGCACGGAGTTCCTTTTGATTATCCAAGAGCAGGGCCTGCAACTGTGGCAACCTCATTGAGCACCCGAACAAATGCACTGAATCATGCGGATTTTTATCACGCGATCATGGTATTGCAGCCCTTTGCGATGGTCAAACGAAAATCGCGCAGTTCTTCGGTGGGGATATTTTTGCGCGTGTCTTTATGTTTGACGGACGCGATGGGCGTGGGGGCGGAGGTGGATGTTTTCTTTTTGGGCATAATGTTTTCCTGCGGGCGACGCCGTGTCGCCCGATATTCCTATTATCAGTGATCACCGGACGCCTGGCAACCAGCCCAAATTGGCAGGCGGGTCTCGATATAGTGCGCCAGCCTGGCGTGCTTTCCGGCCACGCGCAGTTGTTCCTGGTCGCCCGTTTTGGAGTATAGTTGCATGGCGTTGGCTTGGGCTTCCTTAGCGAACCGAAGAAAAACGGGTAACTTGTCGGCAAACCACTTTCGTTGGTCGGGCGTGGCACCGTCGAAGAAATTTTTTCCCGCCCAATCCAGCACGCGAAAGCCGCCCAGCCCTGGCGATTCGTCACCATCGACTCCCCCGGGGACAAGGCCGAGGGATTTGCCTAATATGTCGCGGTAGTTTCCGTCGAATTCTGGCCAATTGGGCGATACGAGTTGGAGGCGATTCAGGTAGTCCACCACGCTCCAATCCACGAGAATCCGAGGGTAGTCGGCAACGCGATTTTCCAAGGCATGGGCTCGCTCCAACACCGGGCCGTAAAAGAAACTGTCGGACACCGTGGTTTCGGATTTTTTTGCGGCTCCGTCGGCATCTCTGCAACTGACGGCCCCAGTTATCCCCTCAACCGCTTGGCCGATTGTGATTGCTCCGCGAACTGGGGTGTCCAGCAGGAGCGAATTGAACGTGACGCTACTCGCCGCGATCAGGGCGCTGAAGATACGAAACAAGCCTTGGGGCCCGACCTGTTCCTTCGCCTCCATTTTTCCGTAAAACACCACCGTATCGGAAAACTGGATACCCGTGAGCTGGAAGTCGGGCGGAGTACCGAATCTGTCATAGACCAAACTTCCGAGCAGGTGGTCGCGTGTTGCCCTATAGAGCATGGCGATTACGCCTGCGGATTTCCTGACCGCCTCGGCCAAGCCATGCGGATCACCAGACTGCCAGTGGTTCTGTCCGCAATGGTATCCCCATTCGGTCAGGTCGCGCCAACGCCGGAGGTGGTCCTTCTGCCCCATAAAGTCTAGGAACAGCACGACATAATCGGCGGGATCCCCAACGGCGATTGCCGGGGCGTCGGGGACCGGTTCAGAAACCTTTTCCGCAGTTGGATTTTCAGGCATGGATGTCCTCCAAGGAAAGCCCCAGGTTGACACTTGTCGCGGCGGTTGCCTCCGGCATTTCATCCCATGTCCGGCCATCCAATTCCCGGCCGGCGCGTTTTTTATTTATGCCGCCCCATTGTTTGAAGAAGAAGGCTACGCCCGCATTTTGGCATTGATCGCGTATGTCCGTTACCCAATCGGGATTCATTGGACGGGCGCCGGCCCCGGATTCACCGCCGACGATGGCCCAGTCAATACCGGCCAGATTCAATCCGGGCAGCGGGCCAAGCAGGGGTTCAAGCGAGAGAAATGTTACTTGGGCCGGGGTTTGTCGGAGGTGATCGATACGGAACGTGTAATCCTGCCGCTCCACGCTGACGCCCATCCAAATATTTGGCCGCCATTGTAACTGGGGCGCGATTTCTGAAAGCCGCTCGGCACGCTTGGTGAGAATCTGGAACTGGTGCCAATGGGCGCGGCTCACGACATCAAAAATTTGTTGGATAAAAGCCAGCGGCACATCCTTGTGGAACAGATCACTCATGGAATTAACGAAAATCCGTTGCGGCTTTTTCGAGCGCAAGGGCAAATCCACCGCCTGGGCTTGAAGAGTGAGCTTGAAGCCGTTGGTGTAGTTGGATTCGCCCATGGCCTGCAGGCGCAGCGCCATTCGCTCGGCGTAGCAATGCTTGCAGCCGGGGCTTACTTTCGTGCAGCCCGTAACGGGGTTCCAAGTGGATTGAGTCCATTCGATACCAGATCCAGCGGCCGTACTAAATCTCCTTCAAAAGGTGCTTGGTGGTCCCCAAAACCGCCGACGCTCCTGAATCACCAGCCATCGGAGGACTCGATGAACTGCCGAATGCGGTCGATGTATTCCTCAATTTTCTTTTTCCGGCTAAGGGGGACCTCTTTGTCCCAATAGGCCGCGAATGCATCGTCCGATGCCCGCGTTGACTTAAAAAATTTAGCCAGTTCCACCTTCGGCGAACTCTCCCTAGAGCTATGACGATAAAACTTTCCGGCCGCGACAAATACCTCCTTTAGCATGCGATCAAGCGGCCGTGTTAACTCCACTCTCCGCCGCCTGGTTCCCTCCACGAAAGCCATTGCAGGGCTGACTTTGCCTAAAAGGTGGTTAATCTTCTTCCACGAAAATGCCAAAACGAGCCACCTAGACTCGTTTCTAAGTGCGTTGCCGTGGGCAACCGATTTTGTGCGCACCATCAGCCAATAGCGTGGTAGATAAAAAGAAGGTCGTACCTTTTGAAAAATTCGGTCGTAGGTTTCCTCCTCAAACAATTTTTCTTTCTGCGTTCTCGCCGTGACGCCTCCCAATTCACATGCAGCGACAGCCTGCGCAAGCTCCTCCTTCGTAATGACGTGGTACGATCGCGAGCCATCCATTTGTGCGGTTTCACCCTTGGTCTGCCGTTTCCTAGCATACGTGTAGCCATATTTGCGCAATTCCCGCTCAATCCCGATCTGAGTTCGGTCATTTGCCATTAGGTCAGAGGCCTTGATAGCGTTTTGCCAATTCGTACCCTGCACGATGCTGGATATCAGGGCTTCAAAATTTGCTGGGGATTCGCCTGAATCTCGTGGAACCTGAATGACCTTAACGAGAACAGTCGCCGTCGCAGCATAACTGGGGTTTTCAGCGAGCGTGCGGGTTGTCTGTTGCCCGTTGATCACTTGAGGGTTGCTGACTTGGAGAATGTCCGTTCCCTGGTGACTTCGCTTCTCAGCATGGTCGCAGACGATCGTAACGCCATTATTGTAGTAGAAAAAACGATGCGATTCACGCCGCAACGTGCTGACCATTCCCGCGTTAACGGGCGTGCGACCAAGGAATCCTCTAATGTTACGCGCGAACAATCGTAGGCCGCCGATCTTAAAAAGGTCAGCGACAGCGCTTCCCTGCATGGTAAATACCCAAGACTCAATTTCCTCCTTACTGTCGTATCGCTGCAGAATCCCATTTACTTTTACATTGGCGCCGCTCTCCATCTCCAAATCAAGCGTCGGGACGGGGGGGGCGATGCCGTCCAGGTAATCCCTATATATCTGCAATACTCGGCGGCCGTCGATGATCTCAAGTCGGGCGTCGCATTTGTCCCTTTTTATGGTTTGTCGGGCGTCGTTAATGACCGAGTGACTACATACGCCCAGTGTTACGTAGAAAAGCACGAGTTTGAACTTTTTCTTAGTGATTTCCTGCCGAGCCTGCCGAAGCTTGCTCGCGACAGGCTCGGCGAGATTCTCGCTGAATTGCCGATAAGCTTCATCGTCCCCTTCACAGATTCGGTTGGCGATCTCCGCGAAAGCCACCACATCAGCCCTCTTCTCCGTGCAAGCACCAAGGCTTTCACGATATTTTCCCTGCACAATAAAGATAGTCTTGGCCTCTGGCACGGTCAATAAAGCGTCGACTCCTTTATCCTTGGCCTTCCCGCAAACCGCGCCTGCCGCCAGCTCGTCAGTTTCGACCAAGTAGGCTCGCACAAACCACAGTACAAAGAGGTTATCCCTAGCATAACCGGTGTGGCGTTCCCCAAAGTCGACAATTGTTTTTTGGAGATCCTCGAACGTTTTTTGGTCCGCCTTCATTTAGTATCCTCAACAACGTGGTTATCCATCGTACGGTAATAGCTTTCCGGATCGGATGGCAGCTGCACGCGCAGGCGATCACGGATGGTAATGCCGGTTTCATCAAATTTGAAATGGCGCGATGGCTCGTCAAAGGGCGAGTTGATGACCGGGTTTTCTATGACCACCTGCGGCACGCAGTTTCCCCATTGACCAAGCCCAGAATTAAGACACGGCGTAGATTAACCTAAGGCACTTTTCGTCGCCAGTGGCTGGGAGAATTTTGTACTGTTTCAATAGAAATGTCACGGGTACTCGTTTCAATAGAAGTGTCACCCCATGAGGTGCTTGATTTCGCCGCCAAGACCTTGCGAATACGGGTGCGGGACAGATCCCGCGGGCAATGGCCCGTAATCCGCAATTGAACCATACCGTTACGGAACGTATTTCGGTGGCACAGAGTACCGTGGTGATAATCCGGTGGTCCTTTCGCGGCATAAGATCAACCACCGGATTATCATCCGGTGCTCGGGACCCTTATTTTCATTGCCCGCGTAACGCGTCACGCACCTTGCCAATACAGATATTGCAAGTCCATATTCCGTAAGGTTGGTAAATACATTAAAATAGTCTTGCTTAAAACAATGGGGGCGTCCTTGCGCATTGGAAATCAGCGGCTGCTTCACCACCCACGCGGAAATTGTGCCAGCCATTTGAGTGCAAGATCGCGGCTGGCGCACATCCTGGCGCGATGGCCCTTCTGGCTTTGCGCAGTGATCGCCGCCGGCATCGCCTGGAGGGTTCTGGATTATATATTGCGCTATCCCGTTTGGGCGGATGAAGCGTCGCTATGCTTAAATATCATCCATCGCTCCTATGCCGGATTGTTGCATCCATTGAATTTCCATCAGGTGGCACCGTTGTTTTTTCTCTGGACCCAAAAATGTATTATGAACCAATTCGGAACCTCGGCATTAAGTATCCGTCTGCTGCCGTTTGCCGCTGCTGTGGCATGCGTCCCGCTGGCCTGGCTGGTATATCGCCCCGCATTCGGACCGCGCTCGGCACTGATGGCAACCGCATTGATCTCCTGCTCTCTCACGCCGGTACGCCTGGCCTGCGATGCCAAGCCTTATTCAATTGATCTCTTCTTCAGTTTGATTTTTGTCGGGGCGACGATACGTTATCTCATGGCCCCGGCGCGTTTGCGGTGGCTTGTTGTCCTTTGCTTGCTTGCGCCCGTAGCCGTGGGATTTTCCTTTCCGTGCATCTTCGTTATTGTTGCCGCAAGTCTTGCCGCGGGCTGGCAACTGTGGCGCAATGGAAAATTCCGCGTTCTGCCGGTGTGGATCGTGCTTATTGGCGTGGCTGTCCTGGCCTTTGTCATGAACTATCTTTGGATTATCCATCCGCAGGCGTTGAAAACGCGATCCTATATGGCCAGTTTCTGGAAACATCAGTTCCCGCCACATAATCTCGGAATATTCTGGTGGCTGATCAAAGCCAGCGTATCAGAAATGATGTCGTATCCGTTTGGCAGGAACTATGGGTTCGGATTGCTCTTGACTCCGTTATGTCTGATCGGGGTCTTCCGGCTGGCACGTTCCCGGGGCAACGCGTGGGGTATTTTGTTGGCCGGCCCATTCGTATTGACGTTTCTGGCATCGCTTTTCGGTCATTATCCGTTTGGTGGTGCCATTCGCCTGCAACAGCACTTGCTGCCTTCCATCGCCATACTCTCCGCCTGGGGCCTGCGAACGGTTCTGAGGGTCCTATTTCATAAGCCATTGGATCGCAGAATCGCCCGGGGCGTGATCATCGGCGCAGCGGCCGCTCTGGTAGGTTACACCTTCGTACAAATGCCCATGGATATTCATTCTCCTTATGGCCATGGCTTTCGCAGCATGATGACATTGCGGCGAATTGTCCACCAAGCGTTTAAGAATTCCGGTGGTCATACCGAAGTAATGGCCATTGGCCCGGCCTGGCGCACGGCACGACAAATGGAACCGGAGATTTATTGGTATTTGAGCACCCAATGCACTGTGTGCAATGCCACATTGCGGCTGCGGAAACGCCCGCTGGAAAATGCCCATGCCAGCTTATGGATTCTTAACTTCTGGCTGCCGAAAGATGCCTCGGCGGGTCGCTCCGCCAACCAACTGATCGCTCATGAGCTTGCCGAAACTGGCCTTCATCTTCACCTGATGCAAAATAAGGTGCATTATTTTGGTCAGCTGGGTTTTAATTATCATCAGGCGTATTGTCAGGTTGAGCACTATGCGCCGTAAGAAGATTCTGCCGCTTATCGCGTTATCGGCCTGATTTTATCGAGCAACGACAAATCCTCTGTCAGCAGATGAAAATAGGAAAAAACATTCAGCCGCGTGCGCATCAACTCTTTTTGTGCCTGCACCGCGGGCCGTCGTCTGTCATATTCAGACCGCCAGTTATTCCAATCAATGTTGCCGACATCCGATGCCCGTATATAAGCCTCGGGATAAGAATAAACTTCGATATTCCCGGCTCCGTCATAAATCGGCACAGCATCACATAAAACAGCGTCCGTAAATTTTTCGGTAATATAATCATCCGCCACGGCCCGCTCCAGGGCCAGATAAAAGCAATGATTCTCAATGCCCAGATATTTATCGTTGCCGAACGTGCTGTCGCTGCTGCGGTGATAACCGCCCAGGGGTCTTCCGGAAAGCTTGCCGAAAATATCCACCTCGCCAACGTGTCTCGCCAGATCGCGAATCATCTCAACACGCCAGGCGTATTGCCCGTTATCCACCACCGAGCACTTGCGCGTTTTGGCGGTATTCCGCGGTGGGACCCAGCAGCACAATGTCGGCGAATATCGAATGTACGTTGCATCATCGCCGGGCTGGGGATTTTGAACAAAGCTGTGGCAATTCGCTATTTTGGGATGCCGCGTCTCTTTTTCAACGGAAAGCAGAAATTTTTGTCCGGGCAGATCTGCAAAGCTCGTCGTTGTTGTCGCTTCATTAAGATATACGCCGATGACAAAATCGGTCGGAGTCTCGCCGGTAAGCACTGCGCACCCCGGCAGCGCCCACGGCAGGATCGTCTGTGCCATAAATCGCTTAACCCCCGCGAAGGGAAATATCCAGCGGATGGTTTTGCTTCCGATGCGCACCGCCACGCTGTTTTGCATCAGCACCGCCTGTGACAGAAGCAGCGGCGCAGGGCGTTTATCAGCCCGGAGCGTATAGCGCACTTCGCGCACCAGCGTATTCAGCGGCCCGAAAATCTTTCGCCAATCCGGTGACAGCCGGGCTTTTTCCGGTGGGGAGGTAGTAAGGTCCGTTCCGGTAAAATGTTCGCCGTCTGATGTGGTCAACTCTACCGTTGGATGGCCGGCGCGATGCCGGAGCACCAATTTCCCATTCTCAATTTCCCAACTGTGTTCGTTGATCGATGGTGCCCCTTCAAGCCGATGATCCGCGCGTAAGATCAAGCGCATGGAACGCCGGCCGGCGGCACGGTAGACAAACCGCTTGCCGGAAATATCGCTTTCATTTATTGCAATTCCTGCTTGTTCTTGCCGTACCAAGAAATAGTCCTTATGAATGCTCCCGGTCAATCCCACGCCAA
>JAKAEZ010000050.1 GCA_021819825.1 Planctomycetota bacterium | reverse complement strand
CCACTTGGAAATTTCACCGTTTCTGTCATACTGTTACCCATGGTGGCGTACTCCTAAAAAAAGATAAAAGACACCCTTTAGGTTACGCCGCCTCCTTTACGCCGTCCACAACTTTTAATAGTATCTCTCCTCTCTGAGCAGCTGCAGGAGCTCGGGAAAACGGCCAAACGGTTCAATGTGCGCGACCCTCAGCAATGCGTCATCCTGTGAGAGACCGCCGGCTTTCAAAGAGGCAAACACCTGGCGCATCACCTCGAGAACTTCGGAGTCCTTGGTGGTCTCGAAAGGGCCCACGGTGCGGTCCGGCATTTCCCGGTCGGTGGTCATGATCAATGGCACGGGGATCGTCTCTTCGATTAGCCGAAGCAAGGCGCTCAACTTAGGGGCATCGCTGCATGCTAGACGCACCTGCTTCACCAGCGGATGATCCCGATTAAGGCGGTAGAACACATGGTTGTGCTTTGCCGTCTGCTCCCACAGGAATACGCGTTCCTGGCCGGCGGCAGGCAGCAGCTTCGCCCCCCGGTGCGAATAGACCCGTTTGGCGACACTTCGTGTGCGTTCGCCAATCCGTGATAGCTCCCGGTGCAGCTTCTCCGGCGGGCGGGCTCGCGACTTCGTCACATCGATCTCCCACTCTTGGTCCAGTGAGTTCGGAAGATCGACGCGGATACGCGCAAGCTTATAATGCTCTTCCTGACGCCATCCCTTGATGCCGAGCCAATCGCCCCGCACGAGCAATCGCAGATTGCGGTAGATGTAAAAGCCCTGGTGCGCGTTCCATCCGCGAAGTCCGGCCGCTCCTCGATGTGCATCGGCATCCAGTTTTGAAAGGTGCGGTAGAACGAAGGGCTCGACTTCAATCGTGTGCCCTTGGAACTTTAGCCGCTCAACGGGCAGGCGCTGGGTGGCCGCTTCGTCGCTTAGAAATGGGTCCCACGGTGTGATCACAGCACCATTGAGCAGAAAGCGGACCGCTCCGCGGCCGGTCATGAGACGATGAAACACGGCAGCGAAGTGCTGCTTGACATACTCGGCTTGCCGAAGAAAGGCATCCTCGTCCGAATCATCGTCTACCGCTGTCCCAGCTGTCAGTCGATCGAGTTTCTCCCATATCACAACGGTGCCGTGCGGCGACCCAGCCAGTTGCTTGGCGAGCTGTGCGGCCAAGGGAGTTGGCTCCCGCAACAACCGCCACTCATCTGTGTCGGCAATGTGATCCAAGTCCCAGCAGCGGACGATCTCACTGCCCCGGCTACGCCTGGTGATAACGGTCACTCGGCGTCCCTGAGAAAACGATGCCGTCTTCAGGCCAAGCCCAAAGCGCCCCAGATCGGCGGGGTCACGCTTCTCTCGCGGGTTTCGACTCCCCACTCGCATTGCGTTGATCAGCGTCATCTCGTCCATCCCGTCGCCATCGTCCGAAATGGCGATTGCGGATTGTTCGCCGGCCCAGTGGAACTTTATGCGTACCTCGCGCGAATGATGGAAGAGACTGTTGTCCGCCAGGTCGGCGAGGGCTGTTGCAGGGTCGTACCCGAACGCACGGAGGCTCTCAGCCAATGCCGCAGCATGTGGCGGAGCGACATCTTCATCGTGTTCGCCCGGCGATCTCGCCGAGGGATTACCGGAAGTACGCGGCCCCGGGGTGAACTTGCTATGCTTTCGATCAGCGAGCATGAATTCCCCCGTGGTTTCGGTGGCTTTGTGCCCGGATTTGCCGCGACAGCCTCAACGCCAATTTCTCTGGGCTCCGGGTTTCGCATTCCCATGCGATGAGCACTCGCCACCCCAGCCGACGCGACTTTGGTCGGATAAGCTTGTCACGGGCCACGTTGGCGGAAAATCTGTTTCTCCAAAAAGCCACCCTTGATTTCGGGGTGTAGCTGTACCTGCACTTGGCATGTCGGTGCCAGAAGCAGCCGTGGACGAGTATAACGGTTTTGTATTTTGGCAACACGATATCCGGCGTTCCCGGCAGGTCCCTGCGGTGCAGGCGGAAACGGAATCCGTTCCTGTGCAGCAGGGAGCGGACCAGAAGTTCCGGCTTGGTGTCCCGGCTGCGGATGCGGGACATATTCCAACTGCGTCGCTCCTTTGAGATTCTGTCCATTGTTCGCGGTCCCTATTCTTTCAGGGCATTATACACAACCTCCGCAATTCCACGAGCCAGCAGAGGCGGAACGGCGTTTCCGACCTGGGTATACTGGGCCGTCCTGCCGCCGCAGAAAAAATAGTTGTCGGGGAATGTCTGCAGCCGAGCCGCCTCGCGCACGGTTAAACTTCGACACTGCGCCGGGTCGTAATGGATGTAATAATGGCCATCCTTGGAGATGTGACTGGTTATTGTGGTCGAAGCGCGGTCCGGCAACTGCACACGGAAGCGGTCGGAAAAGTGGCCGGTGGCAATTGCCCTGTCCACGTTCTCATGTTTGGGCAGCAAGCCGTTCGGGAAATCGGAAAGCGAGGGTGGGCGCTTATTCACTTGGGCGAAGCAGGCGGCAAATAGGTACCGGTAAAGATCGCTCCTCATGTGCGAGCGGGTGCTGTGGTTGCAGACGCCACCAATGCGCGGGTCAATGTACCAGCCACCCTCGTCGAAGTCATTTGGTCTTTCTGTGGGGATGTACTCGCCGCCCCGACCGTTCGCAGGCACCCTTAATTTCTGTAGAACTTGATGGATCCTCGCAAAAACTTCTCCGCTCTCGCGGCCATCTTTCCCAATCCCATGACACCGATCCGTGATGAGGCTACGCAGGGCATCTTTCCACTCGACGGCGCCGTCTAGCTCGCCTGAAAGGCCGCTGCGCAGTCGCGGCAGCCCCGCCAGGGCCGTACTTAGGGTTGTCGGCTTTTCGGAAAGCTGAAGGTGGCCGGGCGTAGCGTCGATATCCTCCCTGATTCCGACCAGAATCAGGCGGTGCCTGGCTTGCGGGACGCCGTGCCTCTCGGCCCGAACGACAAAATCTTGTGGTGAAAGGATACCGGGCGTGAGATGGTCGCTGTTCGGGTTCAACGAGTGCAGCCGATACTTCGGGGCCTTGCTGGCCGATGATGTTGTACGCCCCTCGGAGAGAATTGCCTCGCACGGCGACCTGAGATCCGAGAGGATTTTTTCAAATATCCGGGCGTCCTTGACTTTAGCGGAAAGCAGCCCCTTGACGTTCTCCATGACAAACACCGCTGGCGCGTGGTCAGCAATGACTTGCAGGTAATCAACGTAGAGTTTCTGCCGGGGATCAGTGGCAAGGTCATAATTTTTAATCCCCATATTTCTTGAGCGGCCCACCAGCGAATAGGCTTGGCAGGGCGGGCCGCCAATGAGCACCCAGCGATCGGCACCGCCGAGCGCTGCAGAAATTTTTTCCCGAACCGCGGCGGCAGTTTCCACCCCCAACGTGCACCGCCAAGCCTCAGCTTTCGCGGCCTCCGCCTGCTCGCGGTGGGAGTTGAACAACTCGGCGCGGCTGATCTCTTGGCGCAGGAATCTATAGTAGTCCTCCGGGACCTTGCCGGGTGGGAACTGCCGGAAGAAGGCCCTGAGTTCCAGGGTTTCATGGGCGATTGAGTCCTTCTCAATCGACAGGTGAATTTTGAACGCCTGTTGCTCGCCTGGTCCCGGCAGGGAGGAAAAACCTTCTCCCAGTCCGCCCGGGCCCGCGAACAGGTCAATCACGGGGACTGGAGCTGTATTTTTTTTTCGTCGTCCCGGGTTCGCCATGTCTGGATTTCTCACGCTGCTTCTTTTATCACCTCAGATTTATACCGCCAAGCAAGCCGCTTGGCGAACTTCGTTCGCCGAAAAAGCCTACGTGAAAAAATTCCGGCCAGCGGCTTGACGCGTCCACTAGTGGTGGATATACTCCATTACATGATTACACCAGACGAGATTGCCGAGCGGATGAAATGCGAGATTCTGGAAGATGTTTCAACCGGGACCGTTCCGGCGGGCGTTGCCGGGTACGTGGACCTTCACCAGTACGTGGATGCAAACTGTTACGGGGGCACCGAGGTCCTGTTTGACGCAGCGCACGATGCGGTTCCTGATACCGAGGAAGGCCATAGAATCGCATGGAATTCGTTTTGCGATCAGGTAAATCCGGTCATTGAGGCGGTGGACGAGTGGATCAGGTCGGGCGGAATTGCGTCCGCGATCAACCATCGAGCGATGCGATGAAGGTCAATATCCGCCGGGCGATTATCGAGGAGTTGGAGCGGAGAGATATGAGCACGAACGCCTTGGCAGTACTCGTTGCGGGAAAAGTGCACCGAAGCCACGTATACGACTTCGTCAGTGGACGGAAAGAATTGACCACGGATAAAGCAAACCACCTGCTCAATGCCTTGGGGCTGGAAATTGTCGGCGACGGCCAGTTCCATCCTTAGGCCCGGCCTGGCCAGTGCGGTGGGTATTTGTTTCCGCTACGTGCTGCCGTGATGAGGCATCGGGATTTCTGCAGCGGTGTCAATTTTGAGATTGTCTCATCTGGAGGAATAGATATGTCCGTATCAACGACACTTTCGGGAAAAGCTCTGTTGGAATATGTCGTCGCGAACAAGGCGGCGATTCTGGCAACATCGGAAGAAAACATTTACTGCGACATCGAGGGCCTGATGGCCCAGCAACTCGTTCCGGGGGAAAAGTTGCTGGGCTTTGAACTGGCTTGGGATGCTCACTGGGATTGCGTCGGCATGGAGGATCCCCGCTTTATCAACACCGACAACGAACTTGCCCAGGCACCGGAAACGACATTCTGGGTGCGGGAGGACGGAACATTATCCCGCGGTGCGGACGATGTGGCCGTGCTGCGTCAGGCAATCGGTGATTTTCTGGAAGAATATATTGAAACACTGCGTGAAGAAATAGGTTGACGCGGAGCCCGTATGTGACAAAGAATAATTTAACGCGGTCCCGTGGTCTCTGGGAGAAGATCAATGACGCGATAGCCAATCACGAGCGTTGAGAAGATACAATCGGGGCGGGTGGGGGAGTCGGTTTTACCGGGGATTCCCGCATGGGACTGGTCGGCCAGGAGCGCCCCCAGGCTCTCGTTACCGAGCAACCTGCAGCTCTCAGCACGCGTTTAGCTGCGCAATCGCTCCGGCGCATCGCGCCACGCACCACCGTCCAAGGTCCCGGCGCGCGGGGCGTGCTCGATAGATTGAGAATCCTGCCACTGCTGAATGTGCTGCCGACACACGGGGCGCTCTGGCGATTTCGACCAGATCGGATTCACTTGAGATGGGTCACGCATTGTTTACGTTGTCCCGAGTTTTCTCGGAAGCGTAAACCAGAGGGCTTGCCACCCCCGTGTTGTACCGAACGCAGTTGTGAGAACCCTAGATTGGCCGGAAATAGCCCCTGATCTTTTGAGTATCGCGCACGCACACTTGGATGTGCGTTTTTTCATAGAAGCCGCCGCCTTCGTAGATCGGATTCCCCTCAATAAACGCCGCGCGGACGGAATCAAATGGTTGAAGCTTGTCCTCCTCCCGCCTTGCATGAATGGTGTTAATGACCGCACAATCCAAGGCCCGGAGTAATTTTTCAGTGCTGCCCGCCGGTGTTCGGTTAACGGGCATGGCCCCGCCAGCGTTTTGAACCGAGCTTTGTAGATCAATAAAGCCAGCGCGGACAATCCGGATATATTGTACGTCAAGTAGATTTAGGCAATTCCCTAAATCGATTACCGCTCCTACGACGGCAGGATCACGGATATTAGACTTGCTCCCCGCGCGCGACATTTGCTGCCGGGCGTAATCCAGCGCCCGCTGGGGACTATCTTCCCAGAAATATATCCCGTGGCCCAGCCAATCATACTCGTTGCGGCTTGAATGTAGATGATTGGCTGCACCAGTAAGAAGGGCGTCCGCCACTGATTTATCACATCCGTGGTAACCGAGAACAAATGCGGGGAGTGTCGGCGGCATGATTCAGCGGTAAATCCTGGCCAGTCGTTTGCCGTTTTTATCCAGAATGCCCGCGCTAATCAGAAATTTGCGGGCTTTCTCCGGCGAGCCCTTGATGGACTTCCGATACTTCTGCGACGCTTTCACGTGCTGCTTAACAATTTCATCAACCGTCATGGCTCATTCCCGAATAACAATTCCAAAGCGAATTATACAGCGCCCAAGCCCGCGCACCAAGATTCCAGATTCCAGATTCCAGGTTCCAGGTTCCCCGATCACGTGATCCCATCACCATCGGGATTTCGACATCCATGTCTCAACCCAGCCTCTGACTCTACTGATAATACTGATAACACTGATAATACTGATAATACTGAATATATTGACGCTACCGACCATCCCGTTCCCCGCGCGGCTTGCTATCCGTGGCGGCAATCGCATAATAACAGGGAATTGTCCGGCTGGTGCGAATATCAGGACTTTATGAGATATTGTTTTCGCGTAGGCGTTTTTGTGCTGTTGGCCTGCCTCGGCTGGGCCGGAACCGTTTCTGCGGCCGCTGCTCCAATGCCCGCTTCCGGTGATTCGCTGGCGAATAATCCGCTATTGCCTCCGGCGATTCCCGTTTCAAATCTGTGGCCGGATCTAACTCTCGACCAGAGCGTGCCATCGATCGCCCCCGGGCGCTTTCCGCCGCTTTATTCCGCCAATGACTGGCGGCGTTATGAAAAGAAATACGCCCCGCAGATTCTTTCCGCCATGCGGCATCGGCTTTCCGATAAGATCGCGCTGGCCAATGTGTTATTGGATAAGGCCAGACAAACCCCGCATCATGGTCTTGCCCGCCTGCTGGATATTAAAGCCTTCGCCCTGACCTACCGCTCCCGTGCCGGTTCACCGGTGGCCCAGCGGGCGCTGGCCCAGTATATGACGCTGGCTTCACCGGATAATATTGTCGAAATCGGCCCGATTTGGACCATGAGCCAGCTTCTGGCTTATCTGGGGGCAACCCCGCCCCAGGATCGCGAACACTTTGCCGCCCTGGCGGAACGGGCCGATGTGCAACTGACACTCCGGCTTCTGCGCTGCGCCCAGGTGGCCGCCGCCGCCCGCACCGTGCGTCTGCTGGTGATTGAAGAAACACTGCCCGTGCGGCGCAATCCGGTGCTGATGGCACAGATCAGCAATACCCGCGCTCTGACCAGCCAGAGCGTAGCGATGATGGATTATCTGGATCAGCAGTATCATCTGCTTATTAAGGGTGATGTTTCCGCCGCAACGCCGATTTATCTCTATGCCCTGGTTATTCAGAATGAGCCGCTGGTGCGCCGGGAACTTGTCCGCCGCTGGCCGAAAAGCGTACCGGCGCAAATTCAAAAGCTTCTGGCTTCCGCGCCGGTTAACCCGCATGCGGATTTTGCTGTGGCCAAATTACTGCATGATGCCGGATCGGCCTTGCCGTGGGGAATTTTGCGTGATCGTACACTTTATGCGTCGCTGCAGCATTATCATCGGTTTTTGAATAATCCGAAAACGCAGTGGGACCGCATTTCCCGGACACTGGCGAAAATTGCCGTTGAACATCTTATTGAACAAGGTGCCCGCCCGCATCCCGATATTTCCCCGCTTACACCCTTTCTGGGACCAGCGGCCACGCATGCATCCTGAATGCCCCAAACCTTCTGTGGAGATTTATGCTGAAAATTGATGCTCATCACCACTTCTGGCAATACAGCCCGGAAGAATATGCCTGGATCGGTTCCGGCATGGAGGTTCTGCAAAGAAATTTTATGCCCGCGGATCTGCACGCCCGCATTACCGCCGCTGGCATTGATGGGGTTGTTACCGTGCAGGCCCGGCAATCGGTTGAGGAAAC
>JAKAEZ010000024.1 GCA_021819825.1 Planctomycetota bacterium | reverse complement strand
CGATATTGGACCTTCCGCACGCCAATATGGCTGGAGGCGGTGGAAATTCATCCACAAACTCATAGCCATATCAACACTTCTAAATATCATGCCTCTCTGGAATCCTTACAACGCAACCGGCTCAAACTGGCAGCTACGCAAGAGTTACTAGAATCGCGAATAATTTAAACGCAGAGTTTGCTACGGCACTGGCGAGCCCGTTCGACCCGAACTCATATACAGTCAGCAACTGGCCAGCTGGCGGACAAGTTAACCTGCAGATAAGTTTTGGGCAAGGACTAGGCTTGCTCGCCAGCAGCGGAGGCGGGGCCTACACGAGCAGCGCGTCCCTTGGGGTAAATATCGATACCAACCTCGTAAGCGGATCCAGCGGAGTGCCCGATTATATTGATCTTCTATGGAGCGCTACTTCGTCGGCACCAACCTCGTCTAGTTTTTCCGCTACGAGTAATTTTCTCACAGCCACGCAGATATCCTCGGTGGACTCCCAGTTTGCGTCCGACTCGACCGATATTGCCGGCCAGCACTCCTTAACCAACAATCTGGTACTCAATGTAATGGTCTTGCCAAATACCGGGCTGGTCACGGGCAGTACCCTAAACTTTAACCTCAACGATTCGGTTAGTTACACGGCTGACGCAGCCGCAACCCCCGAGCCCGCAACACTAGCGCTAATGGGTATTGCCGCAGGGGCGTTGACCTTGCTACGCCGAAAACGCCGCTGCGGAGGCGAAACCTTAACAGATTGAGTTCACAAAAGGAGAGCCTGCGGCCTGATGGCAATAAATTTGATGTGCCGAGCGGAGCACGAGGATTCCTAGAGATTGAGCGAAGCGGCGGCGGGCGGGCACGCCCGCTGCCGTAGTGGACGGATGGTGCAGTTTCGCAAGGATGCGGATGATTATACATGAATGCAATGCCGCCAACCGGTGTTCTGGCTCCGGTGATTCGGAACCGCCGATTCGTTGTGCTGGCAAACATTTTTTTGGGAGTATCAACTATGCGTAACGCACGATCAAGGATGAGGTCATGTTGGACCATGGCAATATCCACTGCGATTATGGGGGGTCTGATCGGCGGAATCAAACACGCGGCGGCCATCGGCCCAAACGACCAATTTCTTCCAGACGCGCCTAATCCGCGAAGCTTGGGTTCTGTGGGCTACGTTGCGGGGGTAGGTACTGGAACCGTGATTTCAGCGAAAGTCAGCGGCAATCAAGGGTTGATTACGATACTGACGGCCAATCACGTTGCCAAAGACGCGACTAACGGCGTTTTTGATATTGGCGCAACGGCTCCATTCTCTGCGGCCTTTAATATCATGGGTTTTCAAACCTATACACTCGTGGATCCGATAAATAATCCAACCAATCTACCCGAAGATGTTTCCGTAATGGAGGGTATCGACACGCAACCTGTGAATGCTGGGGCACCGCAGCAAATATTCAATTTACTTAGCGCCAATGTTGGCACCGTCACCAACCCGGGATCTGGCAATGGGCCGTTTGCAGCCGCTTCAGTCATAAATCCCGTTGGCTTTACACAAGTCGGCTACGGCCTGCAAGGCCTGTTCAGTGCGAATGCGGGCGGAGCTAACATTCCGGGGTACGTTTCAACAGGCGCTGTTGGCCAGCGGTTTTTTCAAAATAATGGCGTTGTTAGCTATACGGCACCGACAACACAGAGTGGTTATTTTGAACCGCTCGTAAGCTTTACATATTCAGCGCCGGACGCCTTCGGGCAGGGCGTGGCATTTGCTGGAGATTCCGGCAGCCCATATTTCACCGGGGGTGCCGCTGGCACGCTCACCATCACAAGCACCGCAGACGGGCGGCAAGGACAAACCGTACCCATTGACTTCAGCAATGGCATTTCCGCGATCCATGTTCTGGGAAGCGGTTTGAACGGCGGAAAATTGAAACTTGTTGGCGGAGGCTACGGCGGTCAGGGAGTTCCCATCACGCCAGGATTGTACAACTGGCTTCAGCCTTTCATTCTAAATCCAGCCGCCGCGGCGCCCGAACCAGCGGCGCTGGCGCTGATGGGCATCGGCGGAGCGGCCATGTTGCTGGTTCGGCGGCGGCGCGGCGGCGCTAATTAATTGTCCGGCCCGAACGCTAAGCGCTTGGCCGACGGCAACGCTCCGGAAAAAGCACCCGTATCCGGCAAATAAAGGCCCAAGGAAAAAGTGCCAAGGGCGCGACAGAAAAACTGGCGTGGGTGAGATTGACGCAAGAGGAGCCGCAGAGATAGGGCAACGCGGTGGCGGTGAGCGTGACTGTTTACCGCCGCCTTATGGGCGGGCAGGATGGAAATTCTGTCGGCCCTGTGTGAGTGGAGTGCCATGCGGATCGAATTTGGAAAACTTTTAAGGATCAAAGACAAACCGACAGATTGTCAACGAATGATCGATTCCATAACCGGCCTGAAATTGGAAAGGTTTTTTTATGTACGCACGAATCACCGCTGCTCAATGTCGTAAGTCTCGCAAGTGCGCACTAACCCGAAACCTGCATCGCTGGCATTGTTCGCCGTGGCCGGCGGGGTGTTATTGCTGGTTCGTCGAAAACGGGGTGGCGGCAATACTGTAACGCGCTAAGACCGCAAAAGCCCGCAGGCTTGTGGCAGTACATAAGAGGCGTGGAAAGCGAAGCAATAGGAGTCGTAGAGATGGAGTAAAGTGGCGGTGGGCGGACACGCCCGCCGCCGTAGTGAGTGGATTGCGCTGTTTAGCTCGATGCGGGAGCGTCGAGTTGGAATCGGCATGAAACTCGATTGTACGGGGTTCTTCCCAGCGGCGCAATTGGCACGTCGCGCTGCGGCCAGGAAGTATCCGCGTTGTTCATGCCGCATCAGCTTGCCCGCCTGTTTTGATTTTTCGCGGATATTTATTGCACGGGCTGTTATCCGTGGCAAATCTAGAAACGCCGCCCATAGAGCTAATCGCAGTGTAAACATCTTCAATGGTTTCTGGCAGTGTGCTGGTACCGGCGGTCAGGCCGACGGCTTCTATGGATTCAAACCATTGAGGATCGAGTTCGGCCGCGCTTTGCACATGATATACCACGGCTCCGCGATCCTGGCACCGATGAACCAACTGTCGCGTATTGTTGGAGTTTTTCCCGCCTACCACCACCACCGTATTGACCTGATTTAATAAATCTTCAACCGCCAATTGCCGATCCTTGGTGGGTTGGCATATCGTATCTATATACTTTATTTCGGCGTGCGGATTCTTGCGCTCTACGGCCGCGCGAATTTCCAGCGCCCGTGCGGAGGGTGTGGTGGTCTGGCAGATGATGCCGAGTTTATGGTGGTGATAGGTTTTGACCGCCGCGCTATCCGGTAGTACATCATAACTGTATAGATCTTCGGTAATTCCCTGAACTTCGACATGGCCGGGCCGCCCGATCAGCAGCACATGATACCCTTGATCCCGCAGGCCAATGGCGGCGGCATGGGCTTTTTTTACAAGCGGGCAGGTGGTATCCAAGAGGGTTTTTCCAGCATCCCGCAGGGTCGCCGCGCGGCGCTGACTTATTCCATGCGCGGTAATCAGTACATGCGGCGTATCGGGAATGGCATCCCGATGTTCCCCTTCGCCGAACTGCTGGAATCCACGCCGCTGCATCCGCTGCTGCACCAGCGGATTGTGCACCAGTTCGCCATAAACCGTTACCTGCACCGGTTGTGCGACAGTGTCAGCGACTTTTAATGCGTCACGCACACCAAAACAAACGCCCATGGCTGAAGCTCGAATAACTCGCATACTAACCTCGCTTTCACTTTGTATTGCAAAGCTTAAAGTGCAAAAAAATTTACGCCGTCGGATCGGCTTTGAGTCTCCCTGGCTGCAAACCGGCCGGCACAGCCTTATTGGCGTCGGCAATAACCTGTTCCAACTGCTCCAGGTATTCCAGGAAACGTCTACGCCCATCCGGAGTCAGCCGAACCAGCGTCTGCGATCTGTTGTTGCGCAGGCGCTTCCGCACTTCAACGACCGCCGCATCCTGTAAAATTGAAATATGCCGACTTAAATTACCATCCGTTAACGCGCACACTTCTTTGAGTTCATTAAAGAGCAGACCGTCAGCCTGGCCCGCCAGGGAAGATACAATGCTTAATCGCGCTTTTTCGTGAATAACGCGATCAAGTCCGTCATACGCGTAGCGTCCGGGTTCTTTACGTGTTGTCATCGGTGGATTGTCCATGCCGCCGCTCCAGTGTCCAATATAACATTCCTGCGGTAATAAACTGGCCCACCGCAAACACCGCTCCCATCATCCACGGGTCCAAAGTGCGCCCATTGGCGGATAAAGCCAGCGTGATAATCCCGGCCACAAGATAATACGCTCCGCACCAGAATGTCGGGCGGGGCAAAATGCGGCTGGTTGCAAAAACACCCATTGAAAAAAAGAGCATCCACAATGCCGGAAGTAAATGAAATATCCCTGGCACCATGGTGTAGACAACACCAGTTAATAATCCGCCGGCAATTAAACTGGGCATGAAGCTTTCCACGGCCAGAAGCGTCAGGCGGGTCTGCATGGGTGAATTCATGCGGCGGCAGCGCCACGTCATTTCCACACCGATAAGCGTTAAACTCACCGCCGCCGCGCCCACCCAAATCCATAAATAAGCGCCGGGGTGCGTTGCGGGATGTTCGACATAACGCTGTTGAACCGCTGCCGCCACAACGGCAATAATTCCGGAAATCACCGCACTGAAACTGCGATATCCGCGAAACACCTGACTTAACGCCACATGCGAACGGATTTCATCAATTTGTGATAGCGCGTCACGCAGTTCCATAAATCACTATCTTTAAGAGCCGATCCACTGGGCGTTCCACCGCTGCAGCAAATTGCAGGTTATGCCCATGTATGGGATCGGCATTATCTATCCATTACTTTACGATATAAAGTTATTAGTTTCAAGCTGGCGGCACGCCAAATCCCTAGGATATCAACCTGTCATTAAAATTGCGGGTACCATTGGCCGTCGCATATTACCAATGAGGGGTTGTCCTGGAAGATGAAATTGAGAGCCTTAGGCAACTTTAAGGGCCGGGGAATAATTACTATTTGGCTGGAGTTGGTGGCGCACATTTCAGCGCTTGTGTTTCCAAGGATTTCTCCTGCAATTGCAAATTGTGGATCATCGCTTTTACTTCTGTCAGGCGTCGCTGGATCAGCATGTACCGTGAGGGGGCCGGTGTTATAGATTGGCTGTGACTTTGTAATATCAGCCGCGCTACCGCCCGAACCGGAGGAGGAAGCCGATTCAGGCGGTGGGGCTGAATGTTGTAAGCGCGGGATCGCCAAAGAATTTGCAGGTGCCGTCCGCCGTGAGGGCCAATCCATTGGCGCAAGGTAACTAAATCCGGTCGACCGTTACCCGATTGAGGAATCCCGGCAGCGGGAATATGGAGTTTAACGCCCGGTCCAACCGTCATAAGGCTGGTGGCTTGGATGCCATCAGGCGATCCGGTGCCTGGCGGTGACGCACCGACAGGCCCCAGACGCCGGTTGAAAAAAAATACCAGATGATGCGGGCGATCCACCGGCGTAAGCGTGATAGCTTTCCGTACACCGGCGTGAATCAGTGTGATATACAGCGCCGGTGCCGTTGGGCCGCGCTGATTTTCCGCACGGATAAGTTCAAAAGGACTCTCCAACGCCCGCCCGTTAAGCGTAATAAGCAGATCACCCGGTTGCACATGGGCCTTAAACGCCGGACTATTGGGAATTACCTGCAGAACCATAAGGCCCTGTTGGGGTTTAAGACCCAGTAAATGGCTGAATACCGGGGGAATTTTTTCCATCGCCACACCCAGCCAGCGCGGTGCCTGCGCCGGCGGGGAAATGGTACTTGTCGCCGAAGCGGCGGCCGCCGTGGTGGAGGTATCCCCGGCGGCCGCACGCGCGGCATTTGGACATCTTACTGTCGCGATCCCAGAGGCCAACGCGATGGCGACAAGAAGTTTTAATGTTGGGCCATTATCCATAAGATTTTCACTATTTACGGCCATTAATAAATCGTCTGTTTCTTACCATTCACCGGCACCACGGGATAGGCCATCACGTTATTGGGGCCTTCGGGCACCAACACAATATGATTGGCTTCGGAATAGGCGGTTGTGCGAACATTCGAGGGATCAAACGACGGGCTGAAAGAGGGGGATTCCTGCGTGCCAAAGCCCGGCGGAAGTCCCCGCGTAATATATTGGATGGAGCGTTGCGGAGTTTGCGGGGCGGATGGCGCGACCGCGACCTGTGGATTGCCCGCGCCTGCCGAGCCAGATCGCACCATTCCCGGACCGCCCCGGCCAAGATACAAGCCGCCAGCTCCAAAAATCCCCGCTGTGATCATCACCAATGCGGCCACACGCAGCCAATCAATGCGGTAAATGGTCGCAGGTCGGGCTGCCGGTCGGACGGTAAGCATATCCCGCACGGCGCGGCGTTCCACCTGCCGGGCTAAAAAGAGCAACGATAAACTGCGCCAGGCTTCCGGATGGCGCTCAATGGATTCAAGCAATGCCCGTCGTCGATCCTCAGGCAGTTCGTCATCGACAAGCATATCCATAGCGAGGTCCGGGTCCTGCGGACCTGTTAGCCGCCCCAAGGGGCTGGGCGTATCATCAGCGTGTGAGAAAAAAAGTGCCATTTCGTTTTTACTCCGTCTCTACACAGTCGGAACAATATTCATTCATTTCAATCTCCCTTGTCAATCCACTTTCTGGGCCGCCAGTATCTGTCGCAATTTCTGACGCGCCCGAAACAGCCGCATTTCCACAACCGCGGGCGTTACGCCCATACGCGCGGCGATTTCCTTATAACTGCAATCATCTACATGTTTCATCATCAGCATTTCCGTATCCCGTGAGGGCAATTTGGTCATCGCCTGCCGCAACATCGCGGCCCGTTCTGAACTTAACAGGATTTCCAGCGGATCAAGCGGCCGGGAAGCATCGGACCGCATCACCGCCACCTCCGACGCCTGGGCAATCCGCTTGCGTGCCCTACCCAAAGATCGCCGGTGCATCAGGGCCGCCCGAACCGTCAGGCGATAGAGCCACGGCTTGGCATTGCTTTGGGAATGCAGCGTGGACCAATTCTTAACAGCCGCAGCCGCCACTTCCTGCATGACATCATCCGCGCCCTGCGTTGTTTTCAGCCGGGCCACAGCAACGGCCCGCAACCACGTCCCGTACAGGCGCAAAGCTTCCGTCGGTGTCGTCGGCACAATAGCCAGCGCCTCACTGCCTGCCCCTGTTACTGTATTGGCTAAGCGGGATTCCATTCGCCGCAAATCTCCTTCCGAAAATCCGGTCTTCTATTCTATACGTTGCCGCACTCGCCCTGGGTTTTCACATCATTGAGAATCTTAAAGCCAATGAGGCTCCCAATACAGTTTGGCCGCCCCGCCAGCAGAAAGCCTCACAAATGTGTATATCGGACGTGTTGCAACCGGGCCCCTTGGAAGACTGGCTACAGAGTCAGTTCCAAGTTAAGATTGGAAATTGAAATTTACTCCCAATCTGTGTATCCTCGCAGTTAGTTGAATACGGGTAGACGGGAATATTTAAGAGTGTCAGACTTTTACTGTAAGACGGTCAACCCCAAGGATCCTGCCGATGCCGCCATTGATGCGATCTTTCCGCATGACCTAACTCTGCACTACTACAAATATCTTCCCGTTCGCTATGAAAATCTGCGGGCGGCAAAATTCGTGTTGGAGAACGTCGATGTGATTTTCTCTGGAGTGCGAGAGTATAATGATGGTGGTTGGTGCTACTGCGGACACCCGCCGCAGTGGTATGTCCGGCCAGGAAAGATTGAAGATTTCCCGCAAGATATGGTATTTACGGTATATATGAATCCCAACTACAGAATATATGAATGTCGGGCGGAGTTTTCCGCCAATGATGACCCGAAACGTCCGCTAGATTGGCAAAATCGATATGGAGGTGTCGTATGGACCAACATTTCCTAAATGGCATGCATGATGGCCCGCAGGAGTTTCGGCCACAACCGTGGTATAACCCCGATGGTGACTGCATCATCTATCAGGTTTCCGACGAGGCATTTGTTGCCCATCGCATTGATGATATGCTCACCATTTACAGATCCCTAACAGGCGATCGTATTATCGGATTCCAGATTAAAGGCGTGCACGCCATTCTAAAGAAGTCCGGCTGGGAGGGCCTCTCCGTAAGCTCCGAAATTGGATCCGGCCGAGTTAAGAGCGTATCAATTGCGGCCATGTTATTAGCGGCCTATGAGGAAAAACCATTTACAATGGGCCGTCGCCGGGGATATGCATCGGCGATGCAATCCCCGGAATATTCTTGTGACATTCCATTAGCCGAGTTTCAGCCGGCCTGACGTTGCGACGGTAAAACGCTGTGTCGAGCTGCGAGGAAGCGACAATACGGCACCATGCTGTTGTATCTGCGGGCGGTCGCAGGCCCTTAAATCGTACCCGCGCGGGAAAACCGGCTCGGTGCGCCAGCCCTAAGATCGGTCATGGTTTCGGGGGCAACTTTGAGGGCTCTTCACTTTTTCCGGCGCTTTTTTCCGGCATTTGACGTTGACGACAATCCTTGCGACACTTTCGGCATGAATAATTTGACTTCCAGCACGCAAACCTCTGTCGAGCCGGATTTATCGGTGCAAATCGGCAAGATGCACTTGGCCAATCCGATGATGACGGCTTCGGGCACCTGCGGGTATGCCGACGAATATGCCGACTTTGCCGATTTATCCAAATTTGGGGCATTTGTCACAAAATCCATCAGCAAAGCGCCGCGCAAGGGCAATGAAAGTTATCGCGTTATTGAAACACGGGCCGGCATGCTGAATGCCATTGGCCTGGCCAACATCGGGTTGGAACGATTCATCAGTGAAAAAATACCCATCTTGGAAAAAATGGGCATACCCGTGATTGTGAATGTTCCCGGCTGGTGCGTCGAAGATTATGCCGATGTTGCGGAACGGCTGGATCAGGAATTACCGGTCGTGCGGGGTATTGAACTTAATGTCAGTTGTCCCAATGTAAAAAACGGCCTGAGTTTTGGAACCGATCCTGTGCGATTGGCGGAACTGGTAGCCGCCGTGCGAAAACGGGTGAAGCGCACGACCCTCATTGTGAAGCTTTCCCCCAATGTTGCCGATGTGGCCGTTACCGCTCGCGCCGCTGTGGAGGCCGGTGCGGATTGCCTATCGCTAATTAATACCTTTACAGCGATGGTGATCGATATTGAAAAAGGCCGACCCATGCTGGCCAACGGCACCGGCGGCTTAAGCGGCCCGGCGATAAAACCCATTGCGGTGTTTATGGTGCATCGCGTATATAGCCAGGTGACCAAGGCCCACGCGATCCCGATCATCGGCATGGGCGGCATTCAAACCTGGCAGGATGCGGTGGAATTTCTGCTGGCCGGTGCGACGGGCCTGGCAGTGGGAACGGCTCTGTTTATCGATCCGGCGATTCCCAATAAAATCTGTGACGGCCTGCGGGATTATCTGCGGCGCAAAGGCCATAAACGGGTGCAGGACATTATCGGCACATTGCAAACATAATGCTCTCGCGGCAGGATTGCAGGGAAAAGTCACACTATTTTTTTGGATTTTTCAACACATTGACATACGTCATGCGTAAATCGGTCAGCGCCGACAACAACGTCCGCTGCTCACCTGAAGTCAGATTACCTTTGGTTTTATCTTCCAGCACCGCCAGCGAATCAATAAAAAATCGCGCAAGGCCAATATCGGTTTTTTTCTGGCCGCCGGGTTGAGGAATGGCCCCCATCGCCATGAGAGCCTGCGCGGCAAACTGCTCCACAATCATTTCAAAACTCGGAGTGATGGTGGGTGTGGAAGCACCTGGTGCGGCTTGGGCGGGGGTTGGTTGGGTATTATCTCCGACTTTGGCGGCGAGCTTTTCTTTTTCCGCCTGGGCCTGTGTTTTCCAATCCGCATCCACATGCAGTTCCGGATTGGGGTCGTTATTTTCCATCGTGTCCATCGAGGTATCCTCACATTTCTAACGCATTGTGATGCGTTGGAACATAAAATTCAACTGATTTCGGAAAACACCTTTGGCGGATGCTCCAGTGTCTGCACCACAGGGCAGGTCGCTACGGCCGCCTTCACGCGATCATGAAGTTCCGGCGGCAACTGGCTAAGCACATTTTTCAGTACCACGTGCATGTCACCAAGGCGCGACGGATTAGCAAGATAGTGCTTGTCCACCGTGGCTTCCACGCCGGTCAGCGGGTGACCATGCTTATTGGCGCTGATTAACGCCAACATCATTTCACACGCCGCAACGGCAATGGGCACTAAATCTGTGGGGCCTGGCCCCGTGTCGCCCCCACCGCTTTTAGGAGGTAAATCCAGTCGCAATTTCCATGGACCGCCATCAATATCAATAGCAAATGGCCCGGTCTGTTTGAGTGTAAAGCTGGTCATGATAATCTCCTGTTTTCAGGCTGCCGCCGGCGGAACCATGTTTTACTTTGGTCGCCGCCCCGCCGGCAGGAAAATTTTATCGCGGATCAGGTCGCGTAGCTGTGCAATCCCACGTAAAAAAAGTTGACACCAATCCAGTTAAACATCATCACCGCAAAGCCAACCACCGATAGCCACGCCGTCCAATCGGGCCGGTATTTGGGTGTGACAAATCGCAAATGCACGATGATCAGATACACCAGCCAGGTGACCAGTGCGAAGGTTTCCTTGGGGTCCCATTCCCATGGCCGCCCCCAACTGAAATCAGCCCAGACGGCTCCAAAAATAATGCCGGAACCCAGGAACCAGAAGCCCATCTGCAAAATGACAATATTAGCGGCATCAAGTTGCAGCAGGAATTTATTGCGACGTACCGCCAAATCCGCGGCCGCCTCCGGCGTGGAAGCCTGCGCCGAGCGCGCTTGTGAAAAATCACCCATGTGACCCGCCACCAGAGATGAACCGATACCACTGGCCATGGCGATTCCCGGGCCGCCGCCGGTCCCGGGGCCATTGCCGGGATTCATGCGGTAATACAACTTCACCAGTAAATACAGCACACCCAGGCAGAAACTCGCGGCAATAAGCGCATAGCTGCTGATAACCGTGTTCACGTGAATATAAAGCCAGTAGGTATTAAGAACGCCATCGACGCGGCCGATGTTGGCACCGATGTTGGCACCCAGCACAAACGGCACCACAAAGCATGCGGTCATTGCCAGGAAGCCAACAAAGCTCATGGCCAGGCCGAAAAGATTGTTCTTCTTCCAATATTCTAAAATTAAACCGATCACGCAGCCCACAAAGGCTGATCCCAGAACACTTTCAAATTCATTTTGAATCGGAATCCGTCCGGCCAACCACCAGCGCACACCCATAAATAATGCATGCACCAGCACGGCTGCGGTAAAGAATATCAGCGCCGGCTTACGTACGGCCGGCACCGCCCCAACCGCGGCAATCACAAAGAGCGTCAGCGCGATAAAGTAAAGGAACACGCCCACGATGGTGCCGTCAAAAAGTCGGTCGTACCACAATTCCACCAACCGCTTCAGATGCGACGGATACACCGCGGGATTAATCGCCGGTAGCACTTTGGCCAGCGTTTTAATCCCTTCATTAGCCTCTGAAGCACTATTATCCTGCCACCCCTGCCCCAGTGAAATCAAACCCAGAACAATGCTTAGTGATTGCTGCCGGGTGTAACCGGGGACAGGTTTAATGTCGGCATTCATCTTCAACATTTTTCGCACGACCGATCCGGTGTTCGGCAGCAAAGCCAACGGGACCAGCCAATCCTTGGATTTAGCCCCAGGTGCCGGCGGCACAAACTTCATTTCCGAGGAAAGATTTTGAAACGTCTCCAGCGCCCGGCTGACTTCGGCAACACCGGAACTCAGGGCCGCGGTGGAGCTGATTTTTACCAGCAGGTGATGCACATCCGCACGGGCCATGAAATCAGGGCTGACGGTGCCCTGTTGCAAAATACGCTTTGCCTCGGCTTTGGAAACCAACCTTCCCAGTTGTTCGCGAATGGGAACCGTTTCCACAAATATGCAGTTTCGCGTGTCCCATGCCTGCGGGCGGAAAGCCATATCCATAACGGTATAAAGCGGATCTTGCCCATTGATGCTGTCAAACCCGCAGATTGTCTGCACAGTTTCAGCGGCCCAACTGGCGATGGTCTTTACCTGATCATTGTTCTGCACCGCGAGAATACGCAGTGGAGCCAGGTTAATCCCCTTTTTGAAGGCCGTACGATTCTGATGCTGAATTTCCGCGGTACGACGCATAAGCTTCATGCTGGGAATGGGATTAACCTGCGGCGAACCCGGCCCAATTTCCGGATGACCAGCCGGCATATCCGCGGCCGAACCCTGCTCAATGGGCATGGACGCGCGGGCGTTGATTACCGCCAACGCAGGAATAGCGCCGGCTGTCAGCAAAACCAACAGAGAAACAATGTGCTTAAGCTTCATGAAAACACCTCTTACAAATTCGGGCTATCCGGCCGCCCCGGCTGTGCCAGGGGAGGATTCAGGAGGGCGCTTTTGCGCGGCGGCGAACCGGGCCAACTGCTGCTTTTTTATATTAAGCAAAACGGGCTTAACATAAAAGGCATAACCAATTCCAAAAATAATCATGATCACGCCGACAATCATCGGATATAAGCCGTTGGTATTGCCCACCCCCAGGACGGTAAACGGCGTACCATTGGCCTGCTTTCCAAATCGCGCCTGGAAAAAATGCTGCCCATCCAGCGTTTCGGGATGGTTCAAATGAATCACGGCCACTTTCGATTGATGGGTTTTCAGATTAGTAAAGCGAACTTTACTGATAAAATCACGGGGAAAGCTGTTGCCGCCGGGGTAAAATAATTCCTTACATGAAAGTAGCGTCAACGCAGCGGGAAGCTTCCATTCCAATGTCGAGAATACAAAACTGACTTTTCCCGCCCCGGGCACGCGCACAGTTGTCGGAGCCAGATCGCCATGCAGGCCGAATTGCTGAAATGGGATAAATATTTGATTATCCGTCCATTTTCCCCGTGAGACCGCAAGCTGCAATACGCAGTGCCCCATGGTCTGTTCCAACTGCGGCCGCCGCTGGGCTGCGGGAATCAATTCAGGGCGATAAACCACATTGGCCAGTTCCTGCACAGAAATACTGAATGGGATTCCCGCGACTGCCGTCGCCACGGGATGGTCAATGGCGATGGGATATTGGGTTACCGCCCCACCGGCGGCGCGCTGGATAACACTTAGTTTTCCTGATTTATGCTCGACAATCCAGAACTGATATCGCCTGGCATCCTCATAGCGAATATGAATTTGATGATCGATTTTATCGGCAATGAGTTTCCGTTGCCCATGGTCAAAAACAAAATCCACAGTTTTCGTCGGATACCGGAATAGTGCCACGCGCTGAAAATGAAACGGCTTCTTGGCGGGTTGTGCACGATACACATCCACCATATACGCCTGACTCACGGCCCCCTGATACCCTTTTGACAGCAGGGGCATTTTTATTTCCCGCCGTGGAATAAGTGTGTACGGTGTGCCGGGCAGAGAAATTTTTTCATTGGGTTTTATGACCAGCACCTTGCGGAAATGATCCGCTGGAATACTGACAATTAGCGCGTTATTGCCTTTAAAGCTCGTTGTGATATCACGCAGCCGACGGGCACTGGGGTGATACAGATATTCAATGCCGCAAGGCAGCCCGGAATCCGCCACGCGCAAGCGCGGCGTTTTGGCCAGCAACCATTGGCCGCCGCTGGCCATGCCCGTGGCACTTAAATTAAATTCCAACGCGGGCTTTCGCGCCGGCTGCCCGGGCTGTCGCTGCACGGCCAGCGCTTCCAGTCGCGTATAAGGATAATATCCCACCACGCGTACTTTCAGCCCCTTTAATTGGGGCGAAAGCCGGGCTACCATTTTTGCGGGGGCGGTGACATCCATCGGATGATGATTTTTGCTTGAACGCTCTCTGAACAAAGGCAAAGAAGGCAACGGCAACATGGCGGATTTGCCATTCGCTCCAGCGGCCTGCATAAATAGTGCCCGTTCAGAATTATCATAATAATGATGCACGGTCTGATGCAGGAAAATCCGGACCATGCCCTCTTTCTTCAGGCCAAAATAGAAAAACAGCCCCACCAGCAGCGTGATAATACCGGTATGCACCGTCCATACGCCGAGCTTATAAAGCGTTAAAGGAATTTTCCGCAGCGTTACGGTAATCAGGGTTGTCGCCAGAAGAGCCATGAGTATCACCATGGGCGGGGCGTTAAAAAAGCCCATGGTCGATACATCAAAATAGCTGCGCACACTTGGCAGGCCGGAACCAACGGCGATATAAGCAGTGGTTAAAAAAAGCCACACCAAACCCAGCTTTACGGAACTGAAAAATCGCACCAGCCGCCCGACCGGGCCGTTATAGGCGGCCAGCCGATCAAGCAACCGTCCAACCGCCGCCGGACCGCGACCGATGCGCAAGACGACCCGTTCAGCAAGCCACAAGGGCGGTGCGGCCTTGGGTGCAGTGCCGGGCGGCATAGCGCCGGGAGTTGGTGCATCAAGCGTTTGGGTCATCTTGTTCCTCTACCGCGAGGTCTTAACGCTATTCTATCGCGCAAAACCCGAAAGAGTGGATTGTAGCGAAATGCCGCCCGCAAGTCTTGTGAAATTAATCACAAATCAAAAATTAGGATTTTCACCTAGTGCTCTGTCCGAGTAATCCACATTTCCAAAATATCCCGTTCACCGTCGGATATACCAATACGCAGCCGGACCATAACTACTGCAATGGGGTAGGCCGGCCCTGAAAGGCGATCCAAAGCCTATATACGTGCTTATCTGGTCCGAGGTTTGGTGAGAATGTTCGACGACTATTGCATGGGCTGCATCCGTGGCACTGCGGCGATAGATGTGGGCCATCACACGGGCAACGTGGGGAAAATTCTTATGTTACGCGATTTTTTCATCCGGCGGTTCGCCGATTGGGGCGGTTGGCGGGGTATCCCGCGCGGTATCCGCACCGGCGTCGAATCGAAGTTGGCGATCCGTCTCGGCCTTTTCCAGCGGAGTTTTATCATTAGGGTGCATGCGCCGCCAGATTTCATCGCGGTCTACGGATACTTCACGCGGAGCCTGAATCGCCAGGCGAACGCTGCCGCGTGACCACTTCACCACTTTTACTTCGATTTTTCCGTCAATAATGATGCTCTGTCCTTCACCACGGCTTAATGCCAGCATTGTCCACCCTTTCGACGCGATTTCCCTATACACCATCAACCACAGCAGGCGGGCAATACATCGCGAGTCCGGCCCATCCATGGCATTGCGGTTCCTTGCAACCATGAAAGTATACCAAACCGCCGAAGATTTTTCCCGTTTCACAGATTTCCTCTGTTAAAGGAGCGGCACTTATGGCAACCGCGTCGGCGGCGCGGTAAGCATCGGTTGCGGCGTGCTCGGCGTGCCAGCTTTGGGAGCATGATTCAGATGGATGGGTCTCATCACGATTGGTTTGAGGGACGTTCGGGTTACCACAGGCAGTTGGGTTTTCTTATCGAGCTTCGCCGCCGCCTCGGCAAACGCTTTGCCGATTGGAGCCATAATCTTGGCGGCACCGAGATAATGGAAGTCAAAAGCCGACATGCCCTTTAGTTGCTTTAATTCTTCCGGCGTAAAATTCTCTCTCATAAGCCTTAGTTTGTTATTCCAAGATGTGTTCTTTTCCGCGGCCGCCTCCGCGTTTACCTTGGGCCAGTATCCCTGATAACGGGTGAACAGGGCTTCTAACTTGTCGTCCCAATAGGGCGCGGTCTTAACAACTGCCACGTTGCCCTTAAACTGTGGAAGCAAAGCAGGCGCTGCCTCGGCCTGGCGGAAATAGAGCATAGGCTTATTGGCATGGTGCACACCGTCAACTCCCAAAGCGCCAATCACAAAGGGCATATGAGGCGCAGACAAATCTTTGCGTACATCGTTGATTAACATGGCCATTAGCCGCGAATACTGATCGTAGCCGCCGGGCTTATGATTATTGGGATAGGTCCAGTTATCCACATAATCGTTCCACCCTTGGAACCAGATAAATCCGGCGAGTTCGTAACCCTGTTTTGGATTGTATTGCGGATCCACACGCTTGATGTTGGCCAGCACCTTTCGCACATACTTGATCATCAGGCGGTAATAAACGCCCGTGGCTTTTATTTTAGCGGCCTTAGCCTGTGCCACGTTCTCATGCCGCAGCTTGAGTTGCTCCAATGCGTAGTGATTCCACACATACGGCCCGGCGCTGGGTGGGCGGAAATCGGTATTAAGACTCTTGCCACCCCAAGAGGTCTTAATGAGAAGAACAGGACCGCCCAGAAGTTTTTCAATGTAAATGCCAAAAGTGAATTCCGGGCCTATCTCGCCAGGCCCGGCACCAAAGCCGGTCGTCAATTTGCCTTTTTGCTCAGTCGTATCATTGCCGGCACACCCGATAGACGCTATCCAGACATTCTGCAGCACTTTTGGCTTGCCCCGGGCATTTAGCATTTCTTTGAGAATCGGTGCCGTCTTTGGATCATCCGCCATATAGGGGAAAGTCGATACGTTCACATGGCCTTGCATATTTGACTGCCCGGCCAGGATGAACACTTTCAGCGGCTGAGCCTGCACGCTTCTTGCAGCCATTAACACCAAGCCACCCACCATGGCTACCATCTTCCAGACTGGACATTGCCGCATGCTTTTTCCTTTGTATTAATCTTGTTACCGTTCACGGCCATTAGATAGAGCCACCTCGCTCTTAATGAACCAGACAATAAATATAAACGTAGGTGGCAGATATTAGAATCCCATCGAAAAGCCAAGCTTCCAAAAAGTCAATTGTCGATACGCCTCGGGAAGATTATCTTGGGCTTGTTTAACCAGCTCCGGTATCTGCCCGGCATCGGATTCCGTGGCCGCGGTAATATGCCAGGCCAGAATCACTTCATGCCTTACATCCACGAGTACATGGAACTTATAACCGAACCATTCTTCGTCGATTGCTCGTTGTTGGCTGGCCTTTTCGCGAGCCCGCGCCTACTATTGCATACTTAAGTTAGAAGTGGCTTTACGTACAAGGACTTTTATTATGGCTCTTTCGGAAAAAGACCCGGCTCCGACATTTTCGCTTCCCAGTACCACAGGCAAAAATATTGGTTTGAAGGACTTGAAAGGTAAAAAAATCGTCCTCTATTTTTACCCCAAGGATGACACGCCCGGCTGCACGACCGAAGCGTGCAATTTTCGCGACGGTATTGCGGAATTGGAACGGGCCGGGGCAGTGGTTCTGGGTGTAAGCCCGGATTCTATGGCCAGCCACGAGAAATTCCGTAAAAAATTCAGCCTGCCGTTTGCCCTACTGGCCGATACCGATCATGCGGTGGCCGAAGCGTATGGGGTCTGGAAGGAAAAATCCATGTACGGCAAAAAATACATGGGCATTGAACGCACCACGTTTATCATCGACGGCAAGGGCAAAATCGCCAAAATTTTTCCCAAAGTAAAGGTGCAGGACCATCATGCGGAAGTATGCGCAGCATTGGCCGCACTGGAATCCTGAAGGGCGGGTTGGCCGGTGCCACGTCATTGGCCACGCGATTTCCGATACCTGGCGCAGGTATGTTGCAAAAGCGGACGTACCGCACGCGTCGGGCCTGCTTGGTTGTACTTACGATGCAGGGCCGATGCCTGCATTACAACTTCCGCCGCCTGTTTGCTACGTGCGGATATTACGCCCGCATATCCGGAGCCAGATCATAAATGCTCCGGACTTCAAGCTTGCGGCGGAAATCAGCGGGTGCCATTGGCTCATCGAGCGTGACATGAATCACTGCCGTACGCCCCGGGCGAATGGCGACAAAGTTATCTGAATAAGTGGCGGAGGCATCTTTCACGTTGGCAAAAGCCCAAAGAGCTGGTGCATTGGCGTCAATGCGCAGGTCATAATGCTGCCCGTTACCACTGACATGCACAGCCAACTGCGGCTTGTTAAATTTAAGATCCAAGGGCCGCCCGAAGAACAGGGCATTATCCGCCACGGTTCGGCTGCCCACCCGCACTTCCGGCCAGATGATTAAATTCTTAGTCCCGTGGCTGCTGATCAGATCCACCAAGTCTAAGGTGTGCGCCAGACGGCTGGTGCGCGCGGGAATGTGAACCGCCATTTCACCATGCATAAGCACTGCACCGGTCATATCGGTTACAAACCATCGCAAATCACCGGAAACATCAGTCTGCCGATCGCTGCTGATATGCAGTTCCGCTTTGCCGGTTTTCGGATCGGGTATACCGCTGACGAGAATCGGCGCGAAGAAATGCTTGCTTTGATATTGAATGGCCTTAAATCGACGATAATAATCCGTCATGGACCAGGTTGGACCGGGCCAACAGTCATTGTACTGCCAGATGGTTGCGGCCATGGATCGGGGCATATCACGTCGCCAGTGTTCCACGCCATAACGGATTCCATACGCCTGATTAATTTGCGTCAACCAAAGCGTGTCGTCAAAACTATCCGGCGCTTTGCCAAAATACATATTGGTGTAGTGCATGATAATGCCAATGCCGTGGCCGCTGCCATCGAGTTCATGGTAACGCATCACCGGGGAATGCACACTTTTACGATCGGCGGCATCGGTATAAGAATCGACCGTCATGGGCACCGGAAAGCTTTGCATGCCAAATTCCGTGACAAAGCCTTCCACCGTGCGGAATTGTTCAAATGGTGCCATGGCATGCCAGACTTCCCAAGTATGGATATCGCCGCTGCCCGCGGCACCGCTGCCGACTTCATAAAATGCTCCCGGCAAAAGGCGATGCACGGTGCCGCCGATGACATCACGGAACAGATGGTAATACCCCTTGAAGTCCTGAATTTCATTGTTGCCGCTCCAGATCACAATGGACGGGTGATTACGGCAACGCAGTACCTGTTGATCCAGCTCTGTCTGTAAATTGTCCATCCACTTTTTGTCATTGACGGGGTACGTATCATTGGCGAATTTGAATTCAAATTGCAGCATGATGCCCAGCTCATCGCACAAGTCAAATAATTCATCCTGTTCATAGTAGCCGCCACCCCAGAGCCGGATAAAATTAAAGTTGCATTCAATAGCTTTTTTCATATACCAGCGGATGGTTTCCGGTGTAACGCGCGTCGGGATATTATCGGCGGGAATCCAATCTGCGCCTTTTACAAACACCGGCACACCGTTGACTTTTACGTGCATGGCCACGCCGTCTTGAGGCGCTACAACATCAATTTTTCGCAGACCGATGCGGCGTTGCGCGGTATCAATAACCTTGGCCGAGGAGGGTGTCCCCGCTGCCAGCACATCCACCACGCTGCCGGCGGATTCGCGCAGTTGGGACTCCACCACATACAGCGGATGATCCCCCATACCGTTGGGCCACCAGAGTTTGGGTGACGTAATTTCAACCTGACAGCGTGCCATTCCGCCGTTTACCGGAGCCGCTGCGTTCGCCACCACCTGATTATCAAATAAAACCCGCGTGGAAACGTGGGCGTCCGAATTGCTGCCGGAAACAGTGGTTTGGATATCCAGATGCACCGTACCGGACGCATCATGATGCTGCAATATACCCAGATCGGTGATTCGGGCGTCATAGCCGAGAATTTCAATGCCTTTCCAGACACCCTGCGTCAGCACCGCCCGGCACCAATCCCAGCCCCACATATAAGGCGCTTTACGCACCCAGCAGCGGGCGTCACTTAAATCAATGCCGTAATCACTCTTGTAGGCCGCGCGATTTTTTTCAACATAGGGCGTCAGGGTATCAAAGCGGATGCGAATGGTGTTACTGCCCACCTTGAGGTGCTGCCGGACATCAAAACTCCAGGACCGGAACATGTTGTCGGCATAACCGACCTGCTTGTCATTGATCCAGATGGTAGCCAGCGTATCCAATCCGTGGCATTTCAGTTCCACGTGCGGCTTGGCCAGCATTTCCTCGGGAATATCAAAACTGCGTTCATAGATCCAATTCTTCTCCGCGACCCACTGAACTTTACCATTGTCTTCACGGTAATAGGGGTTGGGAATTTTCTTAGCGCGCATCAAATCCGTATAGGTGGCACCGGGCACAACAGCGGGGATTTTGTCCGATTGGCCATCTTCGTGCATGGTCCAGGTGTCGCCCGCTAGGTCCACTGCCATCGATGGCATGGGAACTTCGGCCGGGGCGGTAGTCGCCTGCTGCCCACTGGGCGTGCTGCATCCGCTTAGTGCCAATACAACGCCGGCTCCCGCCGCCGCCTGCAACATTTGCCGCCGTGTCAGTTGTTTCGCGTCCATCATGTTTTCTACCATGTGCATACCCCTGTATTGCAATATCTACAATGAACAATGATCAACGATCAAAATCTAAGGACGTTCCTTTTTATTGATCATTGATCAGTGATCAGTGATCAGTGGTCATTGGTCATTGGTTATCGTTAACGCCTTTTTAATCAGTGCGCCAAACGCGCTGGGCTGATAGTTCCAATTCTTTATCAGCACCGGGCCGGCCTGCGGGTGAAACGACCAGGCACACCAACTGATATGATGCGCCGCCGCATACGCAATAACCTTTCTGCCAAACGCCAACTGTGAACCCGTGCCGCCAAATTCGTCAAAAATCACCGGGACACTTTTCGCCGCCAGTTCAAAACTGTGCTTCCATCGCGGCTTCCATGGATATACATGACAATCATACACAATATTTTTTCCTGCGATAGCGTAGCCATGGGTAATGCCAAAGTCATCGGCACACCGATACCTTCGAAAACAACAGACAAAGATTCAAACTTCCAAATGGTTCGTAATGCAGTCCCAGCCCCACAGGTAGCAGTTGGGGGGAATCGGGATCTAACCAATACACTATAAACGCCGCATTCATTTTGTTTATCTACCAATCGCCACGAGAGCGTAATGGTGCAGTTTCGGTTGATTAGCAACATATTCTTGCGCAATGACCGCGTCCTGCAACCTATTCATGGCTCGAACCACTTTTGACACCGATCTAGCTTCTGCCACGTCATTTTCCGTCGTCACCGGTAAATTCAGGGTCGGTGGACTCCAATTAAAATTAAAATTCTGCATTGTTGTCTGCACCCCATGCCAAGCAACAAATCGGATTTGTGTCTGCTCCCATACAATATTACTGACGTGGTAGGCTTGCCGCAGCATGGGAGTAAAATAATTCGATAAATTGATTCCGTCGGCTAAATCTTTGGAACTAAAATCGGCAACTCGCTGGCCATCAATGAGTAACTTGTAATCAGGTGCGGGGAGCCCCTTCACGGTTAACATTTCGCGGTCGAGTTCATGCGTAAAGCCCGAAAGTTTATTCACTAAAGCGGCAACGGAATTGGTAAATTTGGGGTTCGGCTGTGGCGGCAGAAATATGTTCCATGGCGGAAAGAGCGGCCAGTTTTCATGTAAGCCGATAACCGGCATCGGGAGCGAGTCATCCCTTTGTGTCCAACTCAACACTCCCGGTTGCCGCTTTAGATCACTGACTTGAGCGTTGGCAACATTTATCAACTTGGCGACCGCACCATTGATGGCGACAGTGGAAACAATTGATGGAGCACCCCATGCCTTAAGAAGCGCTTGCGCCATTACCAACTGTCCAGCGACGCTGGGATGAATTCGTCCTGGAATAATCTGCCTAGCCAGCTTGGGTTTTATTCTCCAAGCCAGTTTAAGTACCTTGACCAAAGGCTTATTAAAATTAACGCAGAGAAGGTGGTGCCGCTTAGCTAAGTGATCAACGAACTGGTTATAATGAATGAGAACGGAATTGTAACCGCCCGGGAACTTTAGTTTGTGGGTTACGTCGTCGTAAGGGGAGGTCTCAAGCAGAACAATCCGTACGCCCGGCAGATGACGCTGCAGCGAGTTAATAATATGCTCATAACCTTGGCGGTAAATGCTAAAAAGCCTCGGGTTCAGCGGCTGATAGCCGGCATCGTTCATTCCCAGCATGATGGTTACGACGTTGGGCTTGAACGGGAAGACATCGCGGCGTAAGCGGAGGTTAATTGGGCCGGCCCAACCGCCGGTAACGCGGTCACCCCCTACCCCAGAATCCATGAAGCGTACTCGCATATTTGGAAATCGCGTGAGCACGTATGTCTCAACATCTGTCGGGTAGAAGCGCTGCTCTGTGATGCTGTCCCCATAAAAACAAACGCGGTCACCGCTCTTAAGAAAAAACTTCCGCTTTTCGGCCATGGCCGGTAAAGCCACGGTCATGATCGCGGAAGCGACAATGATTGGACACCAATACGCCTTCATAAAAATCTCCACAATACACCCGCTCGATAAAGAGCCACACGTTTACTCCCCAGCCGAGCGTCTGCCAAAGAACCCCATTTTTTCGAGCCAATTAGCGCAGTCCTTTGGCCATTGAGTTGAGTCCGTACCTTTTATTCCCATCCCAAATCCATGGCCACCTTTCCGAAAGACGATCAGCTTGGCCGCAACATTGTTGCGGCGGAGAGCACGGTAAAAACTTTTTTCATTTTCGTGCGGCACGATCTTATCATTCCTCGCGTAGAAGATTAGCGCGGGCGGTGTTAGTGCATTAACATTGAGTTGGCTGGAGAAATACTTCTGAACATCCATCGGAGATCCCCTCCCCAGTAGCAAGAATGCGTCGTGCTGCTTACCGATGGGTAGTAAAGAAATCAGCGGGTAACCTAGAACGAGGAAATCGGGACTTGTGCTGAAACGATTTAATGGATTTTTGGCTTCCGGATCGCCCGGTAGCCAATGCACACCGGCCAGTGAAGCGACCGATCCACCCGCAGAGAATCCCATTATGCCAACGCGATGCGGGTTAATATGCCATTGCTTGGCTTGGGCTCGTACAATCTGCACCGCTCGCCGCACATCTAGCAGTGGCAAGGGCACACCGCCCGGAGGGAGTTTACCTTCCGGGATTCGATATTTGAGCACAAAACAGCTCACTCCAAGGTGGCTGAAATAGCGTGCTTCCCGATAACCCTCAGACGACATGGACTCAAAAATATATGCTCCGCCGGGGCATATGATCATGGCACAACCATTTCTCTTTCCCGCTTTAGGCATAAATTCCGTCAACGTCGGCCAGCGTACCGGCCCATAAACAACTTGGCCCACCCCGGCCCATGGATTCTCCTTTACTCGGTCATGTTTTTGGGAAGCAGTAAGCTTCAGGTTTGGAAAAACAGGAATTACAACTGGGGTATCGGCATGCACCACCGCTCCCATAGTCAAAACTGCTGCGATCACGGCAACGACAAGCCTCATTTTTTCTCCTTAAACGTCGGCCGCAAACAAACTGGCCATTACATGCCCAAGCACAGAACCCATCACGCAAACTCACGGTGTATACGCCACCGCTACTCGATCAACGTACATGCTTCCCGAGTTGTCTTGGTCGCGAAGGATGCTAAGAATGTTATTTCCCGCCAACAAGGGGATGGTTTTGGATACGTTCACCCACTGACCATCTTCATTTTGGGCCGGCACAGATAGCTGCCCTTGGTGCCGGCCATTAACGTACACGCTAGCGCTACTTGCAGTCCGCGCACCAGAAACGGCAAGAACACGCATCCGATATGTCCCAGATTTAGGCCGCCGCACATAGCATGTAACTGCGGCGCCAAGCTTGTCAAGACCGGCGACAAAGCCTTGGCCTCTGTAGCCCGGATAACTGGTGCTGAATCTCGGCCTTTCCGCCAAAGACGTTCCCCATAAAATGAGATTCTGGGCACAGAAAACTTCCTCCTCTGGAGGGGCGGCACTCTGGCCCAGCAGATTTATGACTAGATGTTGCGTCGTCTTTAGCCGTGCCGGCACCCGCACCAGCGTCGTGGTGCCAAATACGTCACGGGATAGGCTCCATCCGATATCACGTTGCAGCCGCGGGATATCGTTCGGATTCTTTTCAAACCGCAGTGCCTCACCGTTAAGCGTTGTACTCGTCCCAGCGCGACCGTGCAGTCGGATAATGAAATGTTGAATTGTCGAATCATAACTCCCAGTTGTGCCACCAATGTGTACGTCGCAACGGCCCGTACCTTCGCGGACTGTTATTTCCTGGCGGCAAAAAACGCCACGTTCGTAGGCGTAAGTCCGCCCGTCGTCATCATAAACCGTGGCAGTTGCCTGTTCGATGGCCGGGAACACATCAAGGTAAACAAGCTCCGGCGGATTATTATCGAGGGACGCAACTGGTGCCATTGTCGGGATAATGGCACCTTCTCGGACGAACAGAGGCACATCCGTCCACGCGTCGGTGTTGAGGCGATAGCGGATGCTCTGGTTTCCCGAATATTGGTGGCCGCGAAAGAAATCGATCCATCGCCCCTTTGGTAAATACACGTTGCGAGTGGAGGATTTTTCCTTTCCCACACCGGTGGGTGCCAAGACCGGGGCTGCCAACAGCGATGGGCCGAACATCCATTGATCGACGATATCCGCACATTGTGGATCATCCGGAAAAGCCATCATCATCGGTCGAACCAGTCCGATCCCGCTATCATGAAGGCCACGATCCAGTGCGTAGATGTATGGCGAGAGAGTATACCGAAGTCGGATCGCATGCACCGCGATTTCCTGAGCCCGAAAGCCATAGAGCCAGGGCTGGAGCCTACTGTTCTCGTGAGGGGCGTGAACACGGAAAATGGGAATAAACGCAGCAAATTGAAGCCAGCGGGTATAGGCTTCAGGCGTAGGCGGCCCCCAGTTTCCCGCATCCATACTCCATCTGGCTTGCCCCAACGAAATCATCGACAGCATACGCAGTGCCTGATGCGCCATGGACTTAAAACCCGGCGCAATATCGCCCGACCAGGTGCCATAGGCGTAACGCTGCGATCCAAGATAAAAATTTCGATTAATGGACCATACCCGCAAATCGGATCGGCTCCGCTCGCCTTCATAGAGCGATTGTTGCATGTGCATAAAGAAAAAATTATTGAATCCGTCGGCTTCGTCGTTCCAAAATCCGCTTAGGCCACCATTCATAGCCCCGTGGCGGCGGGTTTGTTGCCAATACCATCGGCGTCCGTCCGGCAAGTTGAAATTGATCAGCACCGCGTACTGCTGGTGTACGTAGTCGACCATCCGCGTCTGCCCCGGATACCATACGCCCGCCTTTAACGCGGATAATGCCTGTGATGTCATGGGTTTCAGCTTACCCGGTGTGGTACAGCGGATAATGCGAGGCTTCATAATTCCCGTGAGCCTAATTTGCCGACGATCCATTATGTTCTTCAGATTGTCAAAATGTGTCGGCGGCAGCAATGCTGCGGGAAACTTTTTCTCATTCCACCTGAACTCCCCAAAATTATTTTCACCCCAGGCCTTCCAGTCAAAATCAATGGCAAAATTATCAATTGGGATGTTACGAGCACGGTAGCCATCCAAAATATCGATCAATTCGTCCTGATTAATCCCCCATTGACTGTTGGTGAACCCCGTCGCCCAGCGAGGAAACATCTTTGCCCGTCCTGTAACCTCGGCCAGGGAATTAAAGATATCATCGGGCGTGCCGATCATTAAAAAACAGGTCACACTATTTGGACGGGGATAAATACACGGGATAATGGTTTTGCTTCGCCAGGCATATCCCGCCGTGGGAGTGGTCGCACTAGTCGTGTTCATTCCCGCGTGCATCGGAATTCCCGGATGGCCATAAGAGAAATTCAGGTCAGTTTCGCTCATAGCAAAAAATCCGCCGTCCGAATCGATCAGTATTCCATAGCCGTCGGTAGTCCATACGAAAGGCGCACCTCCGCCCCCTCCCCAGCTTGCGTCACATTGGTAGACCTCTGAATGATTTCCTGCCCCACCTCTCAGCAACGACGTATCGTGGCTCTGGGGCCCTACGGATGGATATGCTTTAATTCCATAGAAGGGTTGTCCGGATGCATGGGAGAATCGCAGCCCGCCCAAGCGCGGATTTGCCGAATCAATATAGATTCCACCACCAACCCCTTCTTCCAAAAGCGATTTTCCTTTAGCATCGTATACAGTCATACGGCATGGGGTCTGGGAAATTTTTATACGAAACCCGGATGTTTCGATGGTGATGGCTTTTCCGTCATTTCGAACAAAATTCCCAATCATGGACGGCCATTCTGCAGCGGGGTCCAGAACGGGCGTCGGCGGATCCACCTTACCATCGTGATTATAATCAACTCTGATCAAGTGAGGGGAAAGAATGCGATATGTCAACTGACTTTTACCGATCGAGAGAAGCAGCATATTGCCATCGATCCGGCAGCCAGTTACGTTTCCCAATCCGCCAGGATCAATATCTAGCGCATGACCTGTTACGCCGGACACAGTTGGCAATGCTCGCAAAGTTGCGTCCATCGCCAAGGCTGTCGCAGCAATGGAACCTCCAATAAACTTCCGCCGACTGAGACCTGGCACCTATTTACCCTCCACCATCACCGCAACTGCCTGAAAACCGACACTGCCGTACTTTTGGTGCTTCACACCGTGAAGGTCAACACTCGCTTGAACGGTCAGTAAATCGCCGACCGCACCGTGGACCTCCAGTTCCAGTACCGCATAGCCGTGACCGCTGCCTGTACCGTCGCCATCCTTCTGCGGATCGTAGTATTTCCCAAGAACCACAGCACGCTTTCGGAACAGAACCTTGGAACCCAACTTGACCGATAAATCCGTCTTGGCGTCAAAGCTCGTCAGATAAACCCTCACCGATTCGTACTGGGCCAGCATCACATGCTTAAATTCAATGGCTTGGTGGTTGCCACCTGCGTAGGCGAAGCTCTGCAGAGAACGCAGCGCCTTATTCGGTGCCCCATTGGAAAAGCCAATATAATTGCGACTGTCAGTACTGGTACTCGGCGGTTGCCCTGATCCGAGCTTCGCGGGATCGATAGAATACACGCCTTTCGCCTTATGTTCAAAGGTACTGCGGTGGTGGGAAAAATAATCAAAATACGCCCAGTCGGAGGTACCTTTGCTGAGGTCAATGGGATGCTCCGCCGAGGAATGCGGCGGCGCAATGATCCTGCCAACCACACTTCCTGGTTCGGGCGGTTGGGTAGACTGCGAAAAGACAACGCCATTTGGCCCTTTCAGCCGCACGGAAAACCCCCATGCCCATTTGATCCGATCCGTTTGCACCACAAACTGATTCCATCCCGCATTGAGACGAACCCGGACAATATCAGCTGGATCAGACATGTCATAGGCTCCCGGCTTGTTCAAATACCTCCGTTGGTTCACCCACAAAGTTATTCCATCCTCGTGGCGCACGCTCAATTGGCAGGTAACAGGAACTGATGCTTTAATCCAAGTTACCGCCACCGCGCTCGCGTTGTTTACCGAGTACAATCGGCGGACGTTTATCCACCTCCTCCGACTGTACTGCGTTAGATGCCTGACGGCCCGCTGGGCCGATATCCAATATATGGACTTTCCGCTCTTACCGGTAAAACTTTTATCCAGAACGGCTGGAGTAATCCACGCGTCGCCTAATTGGGGTACCTTTCCGGGGGTAAACGGACCGACAATCCGCCACTGATCCAGTGTCCGGCGACAAAATCGAACTCGCCGATTCGCGGATATCTCCGGACTTATCCTCAGTACCGCCCTTCCTGAGAAACTATAAAGCGGATGGTCATTTGCAGCCAAAACAGGGAGAAACACAAAATGAGATCGCCGTATCTTGGAAAAGGTGAAATTACGATGTGCAAGGCTCGGAATATCGACGGAAAGATGAACCTGCCCTGCCGAAGCTGGAACAAGGGCGTGAAATAGCAGGCCGACCTGATAATGTTCAATATTGTTAACACCGCTGTAGGTCTTGTAATAACGGTGCTGGTTGTATGGCAATACCCCGACCCCCGCATCCCGCAACTTCCTAGCCGCGCTTAGAAATATGTTGGAAAGCGCAAATTCTCCGGCCAGCGACTGCGCACTGTGGTGTTGTGCGAGACTGCCCTGAATTCCGACAAGTTCTCCGTTAGCGCGACCAAGACCGGAACGAATTGTTGCAGCCGACGCCGGCCCAAATACTTGCGCCGCTACCGAGCGCAGCGTCTGGAGATGAAACAGTAACCGATCAAGTTTGAACTTCCATCCGATCCGTTCCTGGCCGGCACCCGCCAACGCCCTATGCACCAACGCAATCCGATTTAGCACTTTTGGCAACAACGCTCGAACCGCCGGTGATCCGGAAAACTGCACCGTGACAACAGCTTGCCTGTGTATGGATATGTCCGGCAGTCGCACTTCCGTGGTAACGGCTACGGGATTGTAGGAGTATCCAGGAATGCCGCCAGCCGATTCGGCGACGGGCTTGCCGTTGGCAAAAACCTCTTTGGGAACTGTTGTCACTGGCAGCCTGATGATAACTTTTCGCTTATGCGGCTGGCCCAAATAATTTCCCAACGTTGGTCCGACTGTGACACGAATACTCCCGGTGCCGAGGTGCTGATAATGCAGAGGCGTCAACGCATACGCCCCACGCAGATAATCTGGCGATATACCATCATCTTCATAAAGTATCGATTTTCCATTGGGGCCGGGATATACACAGACGACTAACGGATCAACCGGTTTCTCGGCCATTCGAAGGGCTAACCGCTGCATGGAAATCGGTACGCCGCCGCGAGCAAAAACGGGAATTTCATTCGCAGAAGCGAGTACAGGTCGATCTCCAGTATGTTCTACGCTCTCATGGGTCAGAATATTCCACCAAGTTCCGCGCGGAAACCACATATCCGTCGCACCAAGCCAAGCCTTTCCCACACCGCGGCTGACCACCGGTGACACAAGAAGTGAGGGGCCGAACATGTATTCCCCCGGATGTGAATACGCTTGCGGCGCAGCGGGGTAGGACAGATATAGCGGTCGTATCAGTGGTAATGAATGTTTCCAGCAATCATAAGCACAAGTATAGATATAAGGGAAAAGGCGAGATCTGAGGTCATATCCGACTCGGGCCGCCGCCAATGTTCGTCGGCCATAGTACCACGGTACGCGGTGCTCTCCGAATCCCCCCTCACTATGTGTTCGAAATATCGGACTTAGCGCTCCAAATTGTATCCACCGGGCATACAACTCGGGCCGTGGCAGGAAAACCGCAAACCCACCGATGTCATTTGACCAATAGTCCGCACCGACATTGCCGCCGGTCGCCACAAACGGCACCTCGAACCGCAGCACTCTCCATCGAGACCTCGTATCCCCAGAAAATGATATGGGATAACGCTGGTTTCCCCAGCCGCCCCAGCGGCTGAATGAGGCACCCCGGTGGCCTGTAGTAGACCGACCGATGTTCCAGAAATCCAGGGCATTCACCCAGCCCAGATACTGGTCGCCCCAATCCAACCACCAGAAGTCCACGCCTTGCTTTTCCAACGGATCCAGCAACAGCTTATAAAAGTTGCGCATGGATCCTTGGCTGGCAGGCTCAAATCCAATCCGCTTGGTAGTGGCCGCGTCAAGCCCCATCGCCTGGCAGAATTCCTTGAATTGGCTGTCCCAAGGCCCGATTCCGCTCTGCGGATGCAGATTCAGGGTTACATGCAGACCGTGTTTGTGCAACCACGCCAGTAATTGACGAGGATGCGGAATTAGTTTCCGATTCCAGTTATAAGATCCCCAATGCGGTGTGGTATGCCACCCCATATCCATGACCATGACATCCAGCGGAATGTGGTGGGAATCATACTCCAGCACCAATTGTTTGAATTGCTTAGCGGTAAAGCTGTGGTAACGAGATCGCCAAGATCCCAGCATGTAACGCGGGGGAATGGGCACACGTCCGCTGACGGTAGTTAGATCCCTTAGCGCAGTGTGGTAGTGACCTCTTCCATAACCAAAAAAATACCAGTCCGCCGTCTCCGATGTCGGACGCGGCTTAATCCACGGATGCGGCCCATCGGTTACCAGCAGGGTATGATCGCGAAGCAAGTACCATCCATCGATGGATAACACCCCATTCGATAATGGCTCGGGGCCGTTGCAGCCATCCAATGAACCAAGGGTTCCGCCAAGGTTTCCGGATTGCATCAACCCGGGAGTCCAAGTTCTCCATTTATTCTCTCCATAGCGAAATTGAATCGAAAGATTTTTTGCGGTGAACCCGCTTGCGCCACTACGATACCTCAATTTCATCCGTGCTGTGTTAATAATCAGTTGTCCACCACGCTTTTTAACCGAAAATTCAGGTGGTTTTATTTGACGGTGCCACGCAAAGTAGGAACGATCATTGACGAACTTCTTGTCTTGGTTATATTCCAATCGAATTAGGGTAGAGGTTATCACCGTGAATCGGGCATGATTGTCAACAATGGAGCCAGTGGCGCTTTCGGAATTCAATTGAGCCGCTTCAAGGGGTCTCTCTGCAATGCCAAGAATTGTGAGGCCCAACAGCAACACCAAGGGGACAATAATACCTTTTGGGTTTCCGACACTGCAACGTGCTCGTCTCTGATACCGTGTGCATGGAGGAAGACAATTTCCATGCGAGTCGATTCGACAGCCAGCCGCTAGCCCATCGTAATTGCGTAGCATGATGTTCATTTAGAGGCAACTCAGCGTGTGATTGAATAAATCAGGTAATAAAACAAGCCAGCCGCCCCACCTTTGCACAGGGGCGGCCGGCTTTGGGAAGGCTATCTGAAATCAGGAATTAATTGCGTGGATTGATGACCGCTTCCTGCGACATAAAAGCAGGCTGGCAACACCAGCAATTCCGAGGAGCGCCACGGGAGTTGGCTCCGGAGTTGAAATTGGTGCCACGTCGGCCCAAGTTGTGCCTACGCGAATTTCACCAAATGATATGGTTGCGCCAGCGTTCATCGCTATTTGATTAAATTGAAAGTTCACACCATCATTAATGGTAGCATCCGGTGTCGCCGGTGCCGATGGTCCCAGCAAGGGATTTTGCCATAGGTTAATTACCGCACTGCCGCCAGCGACACTATTGTAGGGCGCACCGCCAAGAATAACTTCAGCGACAAGAAACGCCTTGTCTGTAAATGGCTGGTCAGTCACTTTTGTGGAGATACTTCCATTATCATTTGAGATTCCCCAAACTGGGACCGTTCCGGTTTGGCCCATGAACAACCCCTGCTTGTTGCCGTTGGCTTGATCAACGAATTCAACTCCGCCAAAATTATAGCCGGAAGTGGCTTCAGATGACGGCACTTGGGCGATAAAGCTGATCCAAAGGGTTTGTGGTGGTGTAACCGCATATCCACTTGCCGACGAGGCTCCGCTATTGCCAATTTCTCCAGACAAGTCCCGGTACGACGCTTCGTTGGTGCTGCCACTGCGGGTGGTGGTTACATTTATAGACGCGGAATTGCCTGATACCGCCAGCGAATGGCCGTTGGCATCTGTATAGGTAAGCTGTTGACCGATGGTATTAATATTTGATGGATTGGACGGAGTCCCCGGGTACCCCAACCATATGCCACCGCCGTAGGTACCACTTCCAAAACCGATATCACTGCTGTTACTCTGGCCGTCAAGCGGAGATCCGACGGTATAATTAAATGGCGAATCAACCAAAACGGTTGCTTGGGCAGCCTGCACGCCAAATCCCACTAGGCCAACCAGTGACGCCCCAGTAGATAACATGAGAATATTTGACATCTTCTTTAGCATAAAATTCACTCCTAAAAAGTTACCATAACTTATGGTACTTTTCTTCCCTCTTCTTCGGCACTACGCAGCACCGTCAAGGAGAGAGTAAAATCAGATTCCTTCATTCCACCCCAATACGATCCTAGTGTATGTACGGTGTGTACAAACCTCACCTCCGTTTCTCAACACCCTAAAGCCAGTCCATTCCGAGCCATCAAATGCTCGCCAATAATTCGTCCTTAGTTTCCACCCCCGGGAGCAGTCGGAAGCCAATCTCCCTTGGGGCAGTTGCTAACCGGCGGAGTCGCAAGATCCGCAGCCGCACCGTTCGAGGTATATTGGAATGATCCACAGTGGCCATCGCCAAAAACTACATTCATTTGATGCTCATTGCCATACCCATGTCGCCACCTGCACCAATAAGTATTGGACCAAGTTCCCATCCCATTGTATTCCACATTGGCTCCCATGTAGTCGGGGCCGGGGATGATCCCTTGATTAGCATTGATTGCCGGGTTGGTTCCGAAATAAGGGGCGGTGGTGCCTGATGGGTTGGGGTACATATTATTTCCGTCAAAGACACCCCACATGTCAGTCGGCTGGCACGAACCGAATGATGGATCGCGTAGACCGTCTGTAAACATAATTACATCCGATCCGCGGCCACCCAGATCGGCGAGCCGGTAATATTGCTCGTACGGCCAATTATTATCGCCGACGGCTGCATCCCTCATGCTGATTTCCAGAGGAAATAACATCTCGTTGGCTTGGTAGTGACATTGTCCCTGTACAGGCCAAGTGGCACCGGACGCTGCGGCAGGGTCACGGAATATCGGAGAGGTAATTGGGTCATCCGATCCCCCACCAAGCTGCCCGGCGGAATATACCTGCGGAAAAAGGTATTCGTTATACTCTTGGGCGATTGAGACATTAGACTCGACGTAGGTGTTCAATATAGTCCACCAAGTTGCGTATGCATCGCCCGCGTCGTAGAAATTACCGCTGGGATAAAGCGTATTCGCGGGATTTCCCCGATGTCCTGCGGGAAAGGAGAAACTAGGAGGAGCCATTTGCCCAATAGGAAGTACACCCTCGTTTTCCTGCGCGTACATTACGGCCAACAGTCCAATTTGTCTTAGATTTGACAGGCACGCCACCGAATTCGCCTCCGCTTTCGCTCTTGCCAGCGCTGGAAGCAACAAGGCGATCAGGAGTGCAATGATGGAGATAACCACCAGAAGCTCAATGAGCGTGAATCCTTTCTTCTTATGACAATAGCTTGCTGGAACTAACATAACGTCATCCCTTTAAAAAAAAGACCGTGGAAACATTGGTTAATTTAAGGCTCACCTCGTCATCCTCAATCTCTAGCGAAAATGGCGAACTTATTTTGCGGGCGACCGCATCAGCCACTCTTCGATTATTGAATACTATAACCCGCCAAAAAATCCAATACAAGAATGGTTAGCGCAAAAATGTTTATCGTTAGCGCAAAACTGCGCCGCCAATGGATTCTCCCTATACAATGCCCCACATGAAAAATAGTGGACGCAAAAAAAAGCAAACCGGTAAGGTACTGGGGCACGCCGGTAAATTACGGGAGAAACTGCGCATAGCATATTTGTCCCGTGAAATTGGAGTTTATAGCGAGCAGGCGGCGATGGAAATTGCCAGCTTCGCGGCTGAAGCAGGGAATTGGCGCACGCTGATTGCCACTTTGGGCGAAGTTGGCCCGCAGGATATTGCGGCGGGGCGCATTGACGGAGCCATCATCGGCCACTGGGATGACCCCGAGACGCTCATCGCCCTGGAGCAGGCAAACATTCCAGTGGTTGCCACCCCCCACTTTCAGGAAAAAACCCCGTTCGTTCAGGTGATTCCGGATGATTACGCGGTGGGTGTGCAGGCGGCAGAGCACTTGGCGAGCAAGGGATTTCGAACGTTTGGTTACTACGGCATGTGTGAAGCAACAACCTTTCCCTGGGAAATTCTCCGCCGGGCCGGTTACCTGGCCACACTCAAAGCACTGGGGTTTCAGGTCCATGTATATGAAAATACTGTGCCGGACTGGTGGCGGTTTCAAAATGATGAACAGCAGATTGAATTGCGAAACTGGCTAAAAAATCTCCCCAAGCCCATCGCACTATTTACCTGTATGGATCGCTTTGCCTATGAAGCCATACGCATAGCCGGCGAGGACGGCTTTGCGGTTCCCAATGACATTGCGGTGTGCGGTGTGGACAACTGCTTATGGGTGTGCATGATGAGTGTACCGCGCCTCACCAGCATTCCGCTTAACGGTCGATTGGTGGCCCGCCAGGCGGCCCAGACATTAAACAATATCATGTTAGGAAAAGCCGCACCTCAAAAACCGATTTTTGTTGCTCCGCTGCCCGTGGTGCAGCGCGAATCCACGGATGTTACCGCCTATGAGGATTCGGATGTGGCCGAGGCATACAGATTTATCCGCACTCATGCCCATGAGCCGATCCATATTGATGATGTGCTGGCCAAGGTGCTGGTATCACGCCGCAGCCTGGAAATGCGCTTTAAGGCATTAACGCGTTCCACGCTTCAGGATGAGATATGGCGGGCCCACGTGGATCGCGCCCGACAACTGATTATCGAATCTGATAAGCCCATGTGGAAAATTGCCGAAGAATCAGGATTTCGCAGTGAAACAGTATTTAATGTCATGTTCAAACGGATTGCGGGAGTGACCCCATCCGCTTATCGACGTAATAACAGCGGACAGGCAATATCGTTCTGATACCCTGTTGGTAAAATCATCTTTTCTGAAAGGATTTTCATTATGTTATTCCAGAGCATTCGGGAAAAGATCAACCAGAACCAGAAACCATTTGTCATCGGCGGCATCGTTCTGGTCTGCGTGGCGGTTGGACTGCTTGCGTGGGAGTTAAAACCGGCGAGCGTTGTGGCCGCACCAACGAGTTATTATTTCTATGACACCTCGAATGGCAGCATTACAACCGAGCCGGCCAGTGCGATTCCACCATTAAAAGGGGCCACAGGCCAAGATACACTGGTGCGCGCATTTATGCTGACTTGTACAACCTGTGGCGATAAAAAAGTGGCATACCTCATCAAATATAACCAAGAGGCAAGGGCCGCAATAACCGCAGAATCCCAAGCATTACCTGCGAATGCCACTCCCATGGAAAAGAGCCAACACGCGGCAGAAATCCCGCAGTTAAGGCTGGCGGCAGCCGCAGGTCGGCTCGTGCGGCTCCCGGCCAAAGGTTCGCCATGGATTCCGGCAATGAGCTTCAAAGGAATGGCGTTAATTAAGGCAGCGTCGCAGTGCCCGGGCGGCAGCCATGCCAAACCATGTCTGCCCTGACGCCCCCCCTACTCCAACCGGGATGCGCCATTAGCTCAACGCGGAAGCGTTGAGCTGGAGTCGAGAAGCGACCTGATTTCCTGAAATATTCCTTATCGGCGCGATTGGCACATTGGGCGCTGTGGTAAGGAACCATTTGTTCCGCGTTGCGATCCGCGTCATTCATCCGGGCCGGCATGTTATTTGGCCGGGGGTGTTTGCCGTGGGTGTTCGTGGTATCTTCCCTGCCGCAACGGGAATCCAATTTTTTCCGTGGCCGCTTTCCGCCTCGAACCATGACGCTGCCGCGTCAGTTGGCCGTGGGTAGACTTGGTATCTTCCTGGCCGCATTGGATCACGAATATCTTTTGTCACCGCATTCCGCCTCGAACCATGACGCTGCCGCGTCAGGCTAAATTGCGTTTATGAATATTAATGTGTAGCGCAGCGGGCGGTGAGGCATCTGAAAAATTCACGCGGTCCGCGGGAGCGAGAAACAATCTCAGCTTCCGCCGCAATCTGCGCTCTTGAAGATCGCGACATCCCTCCGGCCGCCACAGCCACATAACGGAATCGCGGGCGCGTAAATTTAGACAACATTTTAAATGACGTCCTCGCTCCCCGGCCACTACGTACAGCGCAAATCTTTTTACTATCAGCGCAAAACCGTTTTACCCATGCTTCACTTCGCAGTGTCGGGAAAGAATCCTTGAAGCCTGTCCGAGTAATGGCCGGGAATGCGACCCGGCGATTACTCGGACAGGTTCCTTGTGCCAGTGGAATGTTCCGCCACTTCTGCGGTATGCTACCGGCAAAGTTGCGGCCCCCAGGAGGCTGTCCGACTCATGGCCGGGGCTGCGATGACCCGGATTAGGTTACTGATAACGCGGAGCGAATTATGACGGATCGAATTTATAACGTTGACTTAACCCATTGGAGCGGGCCATTTTCCGCAGACCAGCAGAATGGGGCCACCGCGGCGATGGAATCGGGTAATGTGGTTTATCTGCCCAGGCTGGATTTTGCGTTCACGCCGGAAGAACAAAAGTTTCTTACCCCGGTGTGGAGCAATGGAGGGGCCAAAAACATCAGTTATGACCATCGCAGCGGCCGCATTCAAGGCATGGAAGGCGATGATGCGGCACAACGGGAATTAGCGGCATTGCTAAAGCGCTATTCAGAAAGCACCCTCACGCTCATGCAGGGGTTGTTTCCCCAATACAAATCAGCTCTGCTGCGTATGCGCACCAGCTACCGCCCCGTGGAAATCAAGGGCCGGGCCAGCAAAGTAACCAAAGATGATACGCGACTGCACCCGGATCAATTCCCGGCCCGGCCCGTCGGCGGGAAACGCATTATCCGGATATTCTGCAACGTCAATCCCGAAGGCAAAGGTCGCGATTGGCGCATTGGTGAACCTTTCGCGGATTTCGCCAAAAAGTTCGTTCCCCGCCTCAAAGCGCCGATCCCCGGATCCCGGGAGTTGATGTACCTGTTGCGCATTACCCGCAGCCCCCGAACCGCGTACGACCACTTCATGCTGCAACTCCATGATCAGGGGAAAATGGATGAGCAGTATCAAAAAACCGCCCCCCAAACCCCGTTTGTTTTTCCACCTCACTGTACGTGGACCTGCTTTACGGATGAAGTACTGCACGCGGTGGATGCCGGGCAGTATTTATTGGAGCAAACCTACCTGCTTCCGGTCCAAGCGATGAAAAATCCGGAAAAATCACCACTGCGGGTATTGGAAGGAATCATGGGAAAAACCCTGGTTTGACACCTCAAAAACAACTATTGGAACTCTATGACCCGACGAATGATTCTAACTATTACCCTGGTAGTTATTGCCATAGCCACGATTGTTCTGGCGGTACAGGCCCATCATAAAATCGCCCACGAAATGACTCGTCAAAAGCATATTGACGCCTTTGATTCCTACATGAAAACCGTCCCGCTGTTTATTCATGATCATAAGCCTTATCGCAGTGATCGCTTTCCATTGCCGCCATTTGCGATGTTGTTCGTGGCCCCTTTTACGCTTTTATCCCGCCCCGACGCGCAGGCGGCATGGGTTATCTGCAAACCGTTTTTCTTTGTCCCGATTTTTCTTCTGGCACTATCTATTATTCGCCGAGGCGGAGGTAACGTGCTGCCCGGCGCGCTGCTGCTGATTGGGGCGGGGTGGTTTTTTCCGGTCATCGGGGATATCCAGGAAGGGCAGATGAATTTACTGATGCTCCTGCCCCTGGCGGCCGGATTGTGGATGGCGCAGGAAGAATCTCTGGGAGGCGACGTAGCTGCCGGCCTTCTGGTTGCCATGGCAATATGCATCAAGGTGACACCGCTGGCGTTTCTCGCCTATTTTCTTTATCGCCGGCGCTGGATCATCGGCGCAGCGATTGTTGGGGGCATCGGGATATGGATATTCCTGGTTCCCGCGATTTTTTTCGGCTGGAGTCAGAACATCACCTGGCTGGGCCAATGGGGCCATATCATGATTGCTCCCTATATTCTGCATGACAAAATTAAATTTGGTAATGGCGAGTCGATTCCGGAGTTTATTCTGCGACTATTTGCCCATGTTCCCGCATGGAAAACCATGCACAACGGCGTGGTGCACAATCATTATTTAACGCTGATTCGCCTGCCGCAAAAAACCGCCCATCTGATCGGCCGGATTATTGTGCTCATCATCGCGTTTGGCGGCATCTGGTGGGCACGGAAAAAATTACCCAGCCTGCGCACCCGCCGCTACGCCATGGAAATTGCGTGTGTTGGCATGTTCATGCTCTGGGCTTCGGAGCGTACCTGGGTACCGCATTATGTCACGCTCATTTTTGCGCTCATGGCGGTGGGGATGATTGCCGAGGACACGTTTGCGGTCCGATCGAGCCGCAAATTTGCCTGGATAGCGCTAAGTCTGACCGCGTTTCTCATGCTTTGGACGTCAGAATTTGCCAGAGTATTAGGCCCCAATGGCCGCCATTACATTGACACGGTGGATGTCGTACTCTGGTCGTCGCTGACGCTGGCCGCCGTCATTCTGACTGCCCGATTTACGGACAATGCCCAGTACCTAGTGCTCTGTCACGCCTAAATATTAGGATTGACGGAGGGCCAGGGGGCTGTGGGCGCGAAGCGAGGAGGATTGTGTATGGGAACATACATTGACGACGAGCGCCAAAGCCCACGGCCCCCTGGCCCCCGCCCCGCGGGGTTGGCCGCAAACGCCTGTCATACCAAAGTTGTAATGTCCTGTTTGGCCAAAGTTAAAATGTCCTCTTTTAGAAAAAGAGGATGTTATGTGCCAAGAGGAATTACTGATGACAAGTCAGCGGGATCGGGATCGTCTTCGTGT
>JAKAEZ010000049.1 GCA_021819825.1 Planctomycetota bacterium | reverse complement strand
AAGACTTCCACAACTGTCTCGATAAATCGAGACCAGGCTTGTCCATCGTTCCGACACCCGGGGTCCTGTACAATGCTCATCGGTCCGAAGCATTAGGCCGCTCTAGCACGAACAAGGCAGAGGTCATCTATCCTTTTACACCTATTGCGCGGGAAAGGCAAATCAGAGAATATTTCCAATTCATCGGATGGCGGAAAATACGACCTGGAGGACAACTCAGAATGCAACACCATTATGGCTCGCATCAGTGGTGATTTTCCCGCGCATGGACGCGCTATGCCGATATTTTTCAAATACCTCGGAAAATCAATATCTCGACACCACGACAACAACTCGTTGTAAAGGATTGATTCAGCAAGCTTTTATTCCGTGAAAGCGGGATGGGGCTGTCCCTTCAATTATTCCAAAGCCTGACGGCGGCGAAACTGGGCCGGCGTTTCTGCGGTAACTTGACGAAACACCCGGCAAAGCCGTCCAGCACTGGAAAATCCACTGCGCTGTGCAATGACAGAAAGTTTTATGTCTGTTGTGGCAAGCAGGCTCTTCGCCCGTGCGATGCGACATCGCTGAATTTCATCGAGAATGCTGCGCCCCAGGAGCGCGCGGAAACGATGTTCAAGCGTGCGCCGCCGGGTAGGTACCGTTCGCAGGACTTCGCTGACGTCGATGCCACGGTGCGCATTGGCCTGAATGTACCGAACTGCGTTTAATATTTCCTGGTCGTCGATCGCGAAAACATCTGTGGATTGACGCTCCACCACGCGCAGCGGCGGCAACAGAAGCGGAGTAGGCTTTGTTTGGCCATCAAATATGCTTGCAAGAGCGTCAGCGGCCTCCCACCCGACCCGTTCGGCCCCCGTATCAATGCTCGACAGCGGCGGCCGCGACATCTGGCAGAGAAGTTCCTCGTCGTCAACGCCGAGAATGGCCACTTGGTCTGGTACTTGAAGCCCCTCCTGATTGCACAATTCAGAAAGGGCCAATGCCCAGTCGTCGTCAGTAGCGAATATTCCCACCGGCTTGGGCAGTCCGCGCAGCCATTTGCGCAGCGTCTTATCCGGCGTTGTACGAAAGGCAACCGACCAAGACACTGTCGGCCTCGCCACTTCCCCAATCCTATGGCAGCACAAGCCCGCCGCGTTAAGTGCCGCAATAAAACCATCTCGCCGTTGCGTCGCAAAGATAGCGGAGGTTTCTCCTATCATGGCCACGTGCTTGAAGCCCCGTTGTAAAAAAAATTCAGCGGCGAGTTTTCCGACCCCGACATCGTCGATTCCTACTCGCGTCGAATTAGGAAGATCAAACCAGTTGAACACATCTATTGTCGGCAACGAGAATCCACTCAGCAGTCGCTGGACACTCTGGTCATGGTAGCCTGCGATAATTCCATCCGGGCGCCATTTTCGAAGGGCATGCAGTTCCTCCTTCCTTAATTCGCATCCTTGATATATCCAATCCGGGCGCGTTGTCATGTACCGCAAAATACCGCGAATGACATCCTCCCGATATCCAACCGCGAGTTCTATTACAATAGCGATACGCTTGACTGCCATTGATTTCTCCAAAATTCTTATTCGTACAGCTTACTGCGCGGCGCTGTCGGTGGCCAATGGAGCATCATGGCGTTGAGCGATTTTAACACGGGCAAAAGTATGTGCATGTGCGACGAACAGGTAGTTTGTCGCACATTAATACGAGGTCGAGATAACTGCTAAAACACAGGTCGGTAAAAGGGAATATCAGCAAATGAACGCGGATTGATGATTTGCGCAAAATGCACATGGTTTTGCCGCGTTACGCCAATTTGCCTGGTTATAGTAATTCCATTGGCGTTGACGAATCTGTTCGCCAAGCGATTGTTAGAGTCCGTTATCGCCGACGTAATCCGACAGAATGGTAATCGGCGAAGGGGCGGTTAAATAAGAAAGGAGGCCTGAAATATTCCGGAGACCTCGAACTTAAATGGTGGTCACCGCAATCCACCTAGGGTAGTTATGCTCAACTCGGTGTCTGGTGGTACATATTCGCGGGCGAAAGGTGCGGCAAAAGACTGATTTGTGCGGCAAACACGCTGGATTAGATGTACCATTAATAGCCGCGTGGAGTATACCCTGTTTCTCATGCGGAAAGTTTAACCCCGTTTCTGTGGCCTTGCATTCCAGTAGGGCCACGCGGCTACGGGATATAAGCTCCATGATTTCTGACCGCGTGGTTAGGAGGGAGCACAAGTTCAAACACCTTTTTGGAGAAATGACCATGTTTTCAAAATTCTCACACAAATTTTTTACAGCGGCAAACGTATCCGCGGTAGTCGGTGCCACAATTGCCGGTCTTGCGATGGCCGCACCGAGCGCCAGCGCCGGAACCATTACCGGTACATTGGCCGCGGCTCCTTCGAGCTCTGCGGCTGGCCCCATTGACATCAGCACCGGCGCCTCGGATTGGGTCTACTATGGCCTTTCCGCATCCGGCACGGTTTCACCAATTACTCCAGCTACAATGTCCGGCGGTCCGAACTCCTTTGGGGCGTTAACGGGTAATGACCTTGTGGATGGGTATTTCTCTTCAAGTACCACCATACAGCCAGCCACCGGACTGAACTTCCTGTCGTTCAGTGGCGGAACGACGGTTTCTTCGGATACCTCCAATATCTACGCTTATTCCAGTTTTACGCCGTCTTCTTTCTCCTTTACCCAGACGCTCTTGGGGACATCGGAAACCATGAATGTATACCTTAACGACTACAATGCGAATCACGATATCTCCGCCAGCCTGAGTTCCGGCGGGAGCTACACAAATGCGGATGCCACGCTACCCCAAAGCGGCATCGCTGGCGTGTTGACCCTGAGTATCACCGGATCGCCCGGAGATACGCTGACGTTCACGGACACCGGGGTCAGTACCGGCTCATTTGCCAACATCGGAATTCAGGGGGTCACCGTCACGGCAGTACCGGAACCAGTACCGCTCAGCTTGTTAGCTGTCGCCGGTTCCCTGTTCCTGATTACCCGCAGACGAGCATTACGGAGAGAAGTTTGATGCCTGCGGAGGTGTGGCCGAAGCATATTCCGACACAACGGCCATACCTCTGATTCGCATGGTTGTCGCTTTTTTGCGGCGGTGCCACAATTATGAATGTTCATTTTTAAGGAGATACACCCATGACATCTTTTTCTAGACAAATCAGGCGTGGTTTCACGCTTATCGAACTTCTCGTCGTGATTTCGATTATTTCACTGCTTATCGCCCTGCTGCTCCCGGCCCTCGCTGCGGCAAAGAAGGACGCACAGTCAATTCAATGCCTGGCAAAGCTGCGGTCGCTAGGGCAACTGACGCAGGAATACGTTGCGACCAGCCGCGGGCTGTATCCCTATGGTTACGATGCAGGATCTGGCGCGGGCGACTTGGCTGCCGGTAGCAGTTGGTTTGATATGCTGAACGACTATTACGTTGGCGATGTGCCGTATGTCGGGTGGTGGAATCTTCCGAACAACTACACGCCGCCCGTCATCAAAAAATGGCAGGGCCTGTTTTACTGTCCGTCGGCCGATATAACGCCAACGCTGCTGCAGGCAGTTGAATATGGTGCAAACCCCAATATATTCGTGTACGTCAATGAGCCAGCTTGGTGGTTTGGCGGCGGCCCGGAACCGAGCATGGTCCGAGATGCTGAAATCAAAGCCCCGTCACACGTCATCATGATGGGAGATGCCAATCAGGATGCCCCGCAGGGTACCAGCGAGGCCATATTTAATTGGACAACTCCCGGTTGGTTGCCGACCACCACGTCCACGACGGAAGTGATCCCGGCGGGCTGGCCGGAGGGCCAGAGTAATACCGATGCCGAGGACTGGAATACCTGCGGATTGCGGTATCGGCACGGGCTGAAGGCGGTTAATGTTCCCGGGCTGGGGGCCGCTTTGGGGTCGGGAAACTCGGATACCGGGTATGCCAATGCGGTCTTCTGTGACGGCCACGCCGCTCCGGTGCAGGCTAACACGTTACGTTACTACAACATTACAATCAGGTAATGGCCCCAACGCTTCGGAATCCCAGTGACTGATAGCCAGCCCTCATGCAGCGAAGTAGGCGGGCTGCACAGAGGGCTGGCTTATTTACCAACTGCCCACTTTGTGGCATGATGAAAATTGTCCGTGGCTATTACGCTCAGGCACCATTTTCGACGCCCTACAGGAGAATACGGTTGTTCAATCGCACTTTCAGGATCGCGACGTTCCTTATCGCGTCCACAGGGACATTAGGTGCAGTTGCGACGGCGCGTCCCGTGGTCGACGCTCGCGTGAAGACCATTGATAAATGCCCAAATCTATTCATCGCCGGGCGACGGGTTCCCCCACTGGCACTTTACGTGTACATCAATTTTCAATATCCACTAAGCGTTAAGGAATCAGCCGCGGAAATCCGGCTTGCCGCCCATCACGGAATCAACATCGTCACCTTTCCGGTGGGTCTGCCCAACCCGATGCACCCGTTTATTCATCATTCCATCGACCGTCTTTGCGCGTTCATATTAAAGAACAATCCCAAAGCATGGCTGCTTCCCCGTATCTGGTGCGGCGTGCCGGGGTTTGACGCCAAGAACCCATCCCAGTTGGTTAAGTACGCCGACGGACAACGCCCGCAGTGTTCGCCGGCGTCTCGTCTTTGGTATCACGCGGTTGCAGGCGATATAAGATTATTTATCAACCACGTCAAGGCTTCGCCAACTCTCGCAAGCCGCGTAATTGGCTACCATATCTGCCACGGAAATACTGGCGAGTGGTTTACCCCAAATTATTGGGGTCCGGTGCGGCCAGGATTTGATTACTCGCGCCCGAACCAGGCAGGTTTCAGGCGGTGGCTAAGACAGCGGTATCACACCGATGTTGCACTGCAGGCCGCTTGGCATGATCCATCTATTCGGTTTGCGGCCGCCACAGTCCCCGCCGCGCAGAAATCTAAAACCTATCCGTTTTATCACCCGGATGAGCGCCGCTACGTCGATTATATGAGATATCAAAGTGACATGGCGGTTCACCGGATATCCCAGTTCGCCAGGGTCATCAAGCGGGAAACGGATGGACGCTCACTGGTGGTCACCTTTTACGGCTATGGCTTCTCACTCCCAACTCCCAACAGCTCGGATGACGCACTGGGTAAGCTGCTACGGAGCCCCTACGTTAACGCCATCGCGTGTCCTGTGGATTACGCCTTTCGCCAGCCCGGTGGAGCACCGCCGCTGGAGGGAGCACAGGATAGCGCTGCCCTGCATGGCAAATTGTGGATGATGGAGGACGACACCAGCACGTTTCTGGATACGACAGAACATTCCGGCCCCGGATTTTACGCCCGATGTGCTAATCTCAATCAAACGATTGATGTTCACCGCCGGAATTTCGGCCAGGTGCTGATCCACCGCATGGGCATGTGGTGGATGGACCTGCAGGGCAAAGGATGGTTAAACAGCAGCGGAATATGGAAAAATATTGGCTCTTTGCGGAGGATATACAGTAAATTTGGGGGGAAATCCCAATACAAGCCCGACGTGGCGGTTATTCTTGATGAGCGGTCTTCCTATTATGCGCGCGTTGTGCCTGTGGACATGCCACTTTTGGGATCCCTCACATTCAACCCAGGTCAGTTCTTCCGATGCGGGACCAGTGTCGGATGCTACCTCCTTTCCGATATCGCCAACCGCCACTTCCCACCCGCTAGGGTTATTATTTTCCTCAACGCTTGGCACATAAATGCCACCGAGCGCAGGGAAATCAAGGCCCGACTGGAATCACGGGGGAGAACCCTCATTTGGCTTTATGGCGCGGGCTTTCTCACGCACGGTAAAATCGACGCAGCCGCCGCCAGTCGGCTTGTCGGCATGAAATTGCGGTTACTGCCGCCTAGCTCCGTCCCCGGCAGCCATGTCATCGCCGGAAACGCACTTGGGCTTCCACCCCAACACCTTTCCGGACTCAATACCACAGTTGCCAAGTTTGGTATCTTCAGCCACGCCGCGGATACACCCAGCTTCGCGGTGGTGGACCCCTCCGCCATTGCTCTCGCGACTTACGACCATTCCCGTTCCGTCTCAGCTGCCCTGCTGCGGCGCAAACACTACAACTCCGTTTTTATTGGTGATCCACGGCCGTCCGCCGCATTCTGGAGGTCGCTTTTTCCACACCTTGGCGTGCCGGTTTACCTCAACACCAATGACGCATTTGAAACGGACGGCAATCTTGCAATGATCAGCAGCGACGGCATCGCCGGGAACCGTACACTCACATTGCCCCATCCAAGCACGGTCTATAATCTCATTAACGGCAAGCGACTTGCCTCCGATGTTAAGAGCTTTGTATTTCCAATGCGACGTTATCAAACCAAACTGCTGCGCATCGTTCCAGAGTCGCATTCGCGGTGAGCATTGAAAGCCGCGGCAGAATCTATGGCCATTGTGCCACCGGCCGTGCACGCGGTGTTTTGTCGCAGTATTTCCCGAAATGCCTTATCGGCTCGACAACTTAACCGTTATGTCTTGCAGCGTTTTATGAAAGTCTTTCACCGTCGGCGTGAGAACACCCGGACTTACCGTCACTGTAAACAGGCCGGTTCTCCCGTCTGCGCTGGTGGAAATTGAGGCATTATGCACGGTCGCGGAAATGCCGTGCTTGCTGTAGCCGGTGACCGTGACAGAAGATTCCCCCTTCGCAATGACCACGGTGAGCTTTATACCGGTGCCAGTTACGGCGGCATCGGCAATTCGCTGGCGCCCCATGGGAACAAATTGTTTCAGATCACCGAAAATGGCCACGCGATTTGTCTGTTCGGGTGCCACAATATCATATTGCCATTGGTTGGAATGCAGGCTAGCGTCCAACGATTGACCGGCACTTAAATGGCTGACGGCGTGGGTAAAATAATTGTACACCACGTAACGACCCTTGGCCGATAAGCCGAGCTCGGCCGGGGCAATATGCACCGATGCCCGGTCCCCTTTTTGCCGCCAGATAAACACATACGTGGTTTTAATTCCCGCATTGGAGTATGTCCGTGCAACAAAGGGTCGATGCTTGCCTGCGGCTTGTGCCATAATGGTTTGATCCGTGGGCATCAGCGGCGCATCGGGTTTTACGATCCGCCCATCCGAACGAATGACCCGTTTGATGTTACGCCACGACTCATGGCCCATCTGGTCCCCGACTCCAACGGGCCCTGCGGAAAGCGTTGCTAATAAAATGTCGCCGGTATTGCGGCTCATCAATGTATCGGTCCATGGCCAGAGGCCCATGGCATGGGCGAGGCTTGACGTGTATATGAAATGCCGCCAGCGCTGCTGGATGAAATAATCGTCTGAACAGCGAATCATGGATACCGTGGGGGTCCGAGCGCTTTGTAGAAAAAATCGCGGCAGCGGCATGCAGTAGATCAAACTCATATTATGCCGCGCCAGCGAAGCGGCCATATTGCCGGTGAAGCTATTGCCAACCCGGCGCGACACCTGCATCGCGGGGGAATACTGATAAATGTAATTCAGCCAATCCTGTTCATAGCCGATTACACCGGATCGCGCGAAGTAATTCGCCGTGGATTTCCACCAGGCGGGATCAATCGGGGCAACACCTGAAATGGCGTATTTTTTATGGTATGGACTTTGTGGATCAATCCATCGGCCATGGCACACCAGCGGCACATCAAGCTTCTTTTCAAACGCAGCCAAGCCTTGCGGGAACAATTGGTGCGAAGCGCGATACTGCCAGGTGCCTCCGTAAAGATTCCAGCGACCGGGAGGAAATTTACCGGCCATGGTTTTAAGTAATGCCCCATTGACATATCGATTGCTTTTGCGGTACCACCAACTGTCCAATTCCATATATGCCAATGGAACGTTATGCCGCGCAAATTGTCGCGCCACGGCTTCCAGGG
>JAKAEZ010000023.1 GCA_021819825.1 Planctomycetota bacterium | reverse complement strand
AGTCTGTCAACATGGCTTTGCCTCCTTGCAAATTCGATAAGTTGTACCAACACCTTGATTTTACAAGGTGCAGGGCCTGCGCGCAAGTCGCCGCTGGATAAAATTGATGAAATATCCGGGCTAGCGATCCCCCGTGAGGTCTCACAGCGACCCGCGCAGATCAAACCGTAAGCTAATCCCCATTTATCTGGCCCGCCAATATCAGCGGCGGCGCGTGCCTCCGTTTCGCGGGTCGTCCAAGGATTGAATCTCGAAAAATATTTATATTCGGATAAATCCGGCCCCGAAATCGCTACCGTTTTGTCCAGCAAAATCAATGCGGATTGTCACCGGCCTGCCACTTCCCCCCGTTGCGGGAGGGGGGGCAGTGCTGAACTTGTTGCTTGGCGGAGCGTGGCAATGGATAATGTACTGGTTGAGAAGCCGTTGATCCCGGTGTAGCCGGTTGTAGCGTTTGGGTCGCGCCAATATCCTTTCTGGCGATTATAATTGAATAGGAGGGGGGGCGAACCAGGAGGCGTTATCATGTCGCAGAAATGCGCCAATTGCAATGAGAAAATCGGGAACCTTGAACCTTCGTTTGTATGCGGAGACAAGATCGTATGCGAGCGATGCCATAAACGTCTGGCCTCCACGCGTTGCGACCAGGCACCTCCCGAGCCGAAAATCGTGCCCCATGATAGCGATTCTTTGGCTTGGTTGGTCGCGGTAGAACCAGCGCAGGACGTCAACCATAGGGCTGAAACGTATTCACGGGGTGTCCCGACAGGCCTGATGGTGGCAGCACGAACCTTGGCGTGGTTTGGCCTACTGCTTCCTATACTCGGGGTAATGGGTCTGTTCCTCGCGGTCGTCGCAAGGAACGCGGAACGTACCGCATTCACGGAAGATTACAATACGAGAACCAAGGTGATAGCGATACTAACAATCATTGGTTTTCTTGTACTGCGGTTCTCCCGGGCGATCGCTTGGACTTTGCTGCGTTAAGGGAATCCGCGATGGGTGCGGGAAAGCTTCGATTTTACTGCGGATGCCGGAGGAGGGAATCGAACCCACACTCTCTTGCGAGAACCGGATTTTGAGTCCGGCGCGTCTGCCAGTTCCGCCACTCCGGCGATTCAGTGGCTGAAATTATACTCGAAGAATCATGCTGTGAAAAGCAGCCGGCAAGGCAGCCATTAGCGAAGGGCCTGTGACCGCTTCTTCAAGGTAGCGGCGATTCGATAATGGGGAGGTTAAGGTTTCAAGATTTCACGGATCACGGAACAATATGGCGAGGGGCGACGAACAATCCAGACTTCGGAATCGAAAAGGCCGTTACAGTATTTATCAGAATTGTTCAGTAGTTTCAGTCATAATCAGGAGGGGCTGCCGCGGCTGAGGTTTCAGGTTATAGGCCAGTTTTCGGGCTGCCGGTGCTCAAGATGTTTTTTGGGCGGCTGTGTCCGCCAGCATTCAGGAGTTAGAAGTTAGGAGTTAGAAGGCTTTGCGAATTTCAAGTTGCCCAAGTTAGCAAGGCAAGGTGCTCAAGTTGAGCATGTGGATAGGAGCGTTGATTTTAGCGGGCTTGGTTCAAGTTGCTCTAAATGCTCAAGATGTTTTGGCCCCCCATAGGGGGCCAGTATTTGGCATTGAGGAGTTAGGAGTGCTTTTACAGTATTGGTCAGTATTGCGCAGTATTGGTCAGTATTGGTCAGTAGTTTCAGAATTGCGCGGAGTGGGCGCGGATGCCGAATTTCTGCCGGGTATAGGGCGATCCTCATGGCTAAGGCGGGGCCATTGATGCAGGCATATTATTTACTTGTCAATGAGGTTGTTCAGCGGGTCTGAACTATTCGTCGGAGGTGTGGCAATATTTCCGGGCACCCGTGGATTTTCACGAAAAACTCGCGGTACAGGCACACGCGGCAAAAAGGGGACGGGGTGTCTGGGTACGCTGGTTCGGATATATTGCCACACACTTCCTCGGGACGGCTATAGGATTGCGGAAAGAGAGATAATGCGCAACTGCGCTAAAAAGTTAAGGATTTGGCCCCGAGAGACCTGGCAGAAGCTGTTACAGGCCCCATTTTCGCGGGCAAGCGTAAAATGATTTGACTTACAGAAGCCGAGCGTATATGCTTCAACATATATGGTGAAGGCAAAAAAACAATCTGTTGCGGGTGGTTCGGCGGATCGGATGTTCCGGGCGTTCTCGGACCGTACACGGTTACGCATCCTGCATCTGCTTTTGAATGGCGAACTGTGCGTGTGTGATATTGTCCGGGTGCTGGAAATGTCGCAGCCGAAAATATCGCGGCATCTGGCCTACCTGCGAAAATCCGGTTTGGTGCAGGCCCGTAAAGATGGTTTATGGATGCATTATAAGCTTGTTCCCGCGGATGATGATTTTCATCAGAGTTTAATGAATTGCCTGCGGCACTGCTTCAAGGCGGTTCCGGAATTGCAGCGCGACCATAAACGCCTCGGCCCGAAGTGTTGTGATTAGCAGATCAGAGAGGAAATCGGCTTTTTTATTCGGCTATTATATTGGTTTAGGCATATATATAAGGTTTTGACACACATGAATCAGAAGTTGAAAATTTTATTCCTCTGCACTGGCAACTCGTGCCGCAGTCAAATGGCCGAGGGGTGGGCGCGGCATTTGAAAAGCGACCTGATTGACGCTTACTCGGCCGGTATTCAAACCCATGGCCTGAATCCCAGGGCGGTACAAGTAATGGCTGAAGCAGGGGTGGACATCAGCCGCCAAACGTCCAAAAACGTAAACGATCTTAGCGACGTGCCATTTGACGCAGTGGTCACAGTCTGCGGCCATGCCAATGAAACCTGCCCGGCTTGGCTGGGGAAAAAGACCCGCATCGTGCATGTCGGGTTTGATGATCCGCCTAAACTGGCAAAAACCGCTGTCACGGAGGAAGAGGCATTGAGCCATTACCGGCGTGTTCGCGATGAGATCAAAGCGTTTGTGGAGTCGTTGCCGGAAGCGATTATGGAATCGGCTGCCACCGTGAATGAATGATGCGATTACTGATGTTTGAGACGCTGACAGGAGTTGGTTATGTCTGTGCAATGTGAAACGATTGCTAAACGGTCTGCCGGATCACCCATGGGTTTCTTCGAGCGTTACCTGACTTTATGGGTATTTCTATGCATTGTGGCGGGAATCATTTGCGGGAGGATATTACCGGGAGCATTTCACGCCGTTGGTGGCATGGAAATTGCGCAGGTAAATTTGCCGGTGGCGGTACTGATCTGGATTATGATCATTCCAATGCTGCTGAAAATAGACCTCCGGGCCATCAAATCCGTGGGGCATCACTGGCGCGGCATGCTGGTAACGCTGTTTGTAAACTGGGCGGTCAAGCCCTTTTCAATGGCACTGTTGGCATGGGTGTTTATCGGGATTCTTTTTAAGCCCTGGCTGCCCGCCGATCAAATTAACAGCTACATTGCCGGATTGATAATCCTGGCTACCGCACCGTGCACGGCGATGGTATTTGTGTGGAGCCTGCTGGCTCGCGGTGAACCGACCTTTACGCTTTCGCAGGTAGCGCTCAATGATCTGATCATGATCGTGGCGTTTGCGCCGATCGTTGGATTGCTGCTCGGCCTGACTTCCATTTCCGTCCCATGGTCCACACTATTGCTGTCTGTGCTGCTATACATCGTGGTGCCGCTGATTATCGCCAACACCGTGCGTCGCCTTATACTGCGTCAATCCGCGGGGGAATTGAAACTTCAACGATTTACCCAGATACTTCATCCCGTGGCGCTGCTGGCGCTGTTGGCCATGCTGGTGTTGCTCTTTGGTTTTCAGGGGGGCCGGATTGTCGCACAGCCACTGGTCATCGTATTGCTGGCTATTCCCATAATCATCCAAGTATATTTTAATTCCGCACTGGCGTACCTGCTGAATCGGGCGGCGCGTTCCGCTCATTGTGTCGCCGGGCCATCCGCACTCATTGGCGCAAGTAATTTCTTCGAATTGGCGGTTGCGACGGCCATTGCATTATTCGGTTTTAGCTCCGGCGCTGCGCTGGCTACCGTCGTGGGAGTGCTGGTGGAAGTGCCCGTGATGCTGTCCGCGGTGGCTCTCGTCAATCGCACGCGTTCATGGTATGAGCGGCGAAAAGGCGTCGTACCGCAGGAACAATGTTGTCCGAATTCCCCGACGGATGTCGTATGCCAGTCGATGTAACTTCGTGAACCTGACAGCTTAAATGGAGCCTTTACTATGCCCACGAACATTCTCAAGGAAGTTGAAACACGTTATGCCGCGGTAGCGGAATCCAGTCTTTCCAGTTCCGATGCCGGGATCAAGGCGGTCGCGGAAGCCTTCGGCTATTCAGCGGCGGAATTGGCGGCCATACCGGCGGAAGCAAACATGGGACTTTCCTGTGGCAATCCCACCGCCATGGGGGCGTTACGTCCGGGAGAAACGGTGGTTGATCTGGGGTGTGGCGGGGGGCTGGATGTATTCTTGGCGGCGGCAAAAGTGGGTCCCACCGGCCGGGCCATCGGTATTGATATGACGCCCAGCATGATTGAACGCGCTAAGAAAAATGCCGCCCATGGCCCGGATGGTACGCCCTACACCAACGTTGATTTTATACTTGCCACAATTGATCAGACCACACTTCCTGTCGGAATTGCCGACTGCGTGATATCCAATTGTGTTATCAACCTGGCACCGGATAAATCCGCCGTCATGCGGGAGATGTTCCGCATCCTGAAACCGGGGGGCCGGTTAGCGGTCAGCGACATTGCATTAAAGCAGATACTGCCATCCGAGCTAGCCAATAATATCGGTGCGTATGTAGGTTGTATTGCCGGCGCGGTGATGATTGAGGAATACCGCCGCCTGCTGGTAGATGCGGGCTTTTCCAGTGTTGCGGTCATTGACAGCCAAACCGATCTCAACGCCTACGCCCAAGCCGATGGGCAATCCGGTTGCTGTTCCGCCCCTATGAATACCAGCGAAGAAGCGCTGCCCGTGGAAAAAAGTTCCACGCGATTAAATGTTGTATCTCCCGGCTGTTGTGAATCCCGAGTGCCTGTCAAAGCCTTACATCAGGATATCGCGGAACTATTGCGACAATATGATGTCAATAAGTACGCCGCGAGCGTAAAGGTATTTGCGATAAAGCCGGGATGACCACGCTGTGGTCCGGGACTTGTCCAATCGCATTACCGGCGCAGCGTCAATGAGTTGACACTGGGCGTGCGAATGCAACCTTTCACCCCGCGTATTGAATATGGGGTAAGCCGCGTCGATTTTTGGACCCAAAAGGCCCGACTGTGGATGGGGAAATATTTCCCCGGAACCGCCCGCAACCCAGGCGCATTGCCACAGTGAGTTGCCGAATGGTTGCGCCAGCGGAATTCTGTGAATGGCGAATTGGCGAATCCGGAACCGGTTTTCACGAAGTTGCTCGGTGAAGACCAACTGCAACTACGTCTGATTCAATCCGAGCCGTTCGGTCGAATGCTGGTCATGTCGGAATCCCGCCCGCTAACGTCCGCCAAGCCGTTGGAGGCGTTAGGCTTAACGCCGCGCCAAGCGGAGATTCTACTTCATGTGGCCCAAGGCGGCGGTAATGAAGAAATTGCCCGTCGGCTGCACATCAGTGTTCGCACGGTACAAAAACATCTGGAATCGATCTTCAAGATATTGAAAGTAAATTCGCGCACCGGTGCCAGTCACCTGGCGAACGCCCATTTACGCACGGTAATCATGGCGATTTTAATGGCCGCTGCCGGCGCTATCGGATTAATCAGCCAAACCTGCTGAATCGCCAATTTTCAGCGCACCACAAAACGCCCGCTTCGACCTTGATCCTGGACGATACTTCATAAACCGGCGCTCCGCCAGCGCGCCAACGCGGCACCACCGCCCAAGCCAGCGGCGATTGCTCGGACAGGCTCCTGGGCCGGGTTTTGAGGAGGTCGTGTCTGGCCCGTTGCCAGCCGGCGGTCCCCGATTGTGCATACCTGATTGCACAGACGCGAAGTTTTTGGCGATATTCGTTACACTTAATACTGGTCCGGCGATGGTATCACAGCGCTGGATGAAAGTTCAACGCACGAACGTGACAGAACCGATAGAATGTCCGGATAATGATGGAACAGCACGTAATGAAGAACTCGGCTATGCAACAGACAATGGATGTCGAAGCAAAACTACGGAATGCGGACAAACTTATTGCCCGTTACAGCGGTTCCAGTAATCCGGAACGCCAATTAAAGCTGGCACGAACTATTTTTACAAAAGGGGCGTTGCTGCTTCAGATACGCCAGTTTGAGCCCGCTCTGGCCGCGTTCGATTTACTGCTGCAAACTTTTCAGGACAATAAAGACGCCTCCATCCAACCGCAAATTGCCAAAACACTGTTAGATCGGGCGGCGGTGCTGGATATTCTGGGCCGTCGCGACGATGCACTGGCTGGTTATGCCCGTGTTGTTGAGCAATTCGGCGATGCAACTAATGAGGCCGCCCGGGCTTATGTGGCGTCGGCTATGTTTAACAAGGCATCGCTGCTAACGCGACTGAATCGCGGTCCTGAAGCGCTGGCCGCGCTGAATGCTTGCCTTGATGACGGTCAGATTAAATTGCCCGATCGGCTGTTGGCCAAAGCATTATGGATGAAACTTGAACTTCTGGAAGACTTGGGACGGGATAACGAATCCCTGGCGACCTGCCAGCGGATCATGGAGTTGTTTGCGGATAAAAAAGACATTGTGGATCAAAACCGGCTCTGCGAGATTATGCTTGAACGGGTAAATCTCTTAATTACGCTGGATCGCGGTCCGGAAGTTATCAGCGCCTATCAGGATGCGGAAGGAAAATTCGGTCCGGTGGCGGAAGACGTCATCGGGACACAGACTGCGGGTTATCTGGTAAAAAAACTCAAAGAACATCTGAATCTGAACCGGATGATTGAAGCGCTGGGCTTGGCCGAAAAGGCGCTGGAAGTCTTTGGTACGTTTGTTGATCCTCCCTGGTTTGATGTGGCGCAGACGGCGGGCAAAACGCGCTTGGTGGCCTTGTGTCGTCTCCGACGGACTGAACCGTGTATCGCGGCGTATGATGCGGTCGTGGAACAATATGCGGATATGCTTGACGCGACCACACGCAGGGAAGTTGCAACTATGCTGCTGGATCAAAGCACAGAATTGGCGGCCCGGAGGGAATATGCCGCCGCCGATAAAATCAGCGATCAGATTGTCCAACGCTTCAAACCGGCGGATGATCCGGATTTAGCCGCTGTTGCGGCACGGGCGATGTTCAATAAAATCGCACTCAAGGCATTTATGGGTAACGGCGATGATGTCATGCCGGCCTGTGACGCATTTATTGATCGTTTTCGATATAGCACCCATCCGGTTATTTGTGAAATGCTGTTCCATGCGTGGAGCCGAAAAGCCGCACTCTTGGATTCGCAAAATCAGGATGCCGATGCGATTCAAGCGTATGATGCCGCGATCAAAGCATCCAGGACCCTGTCCCTTCCCGCGTTACCGGTAGCCACAATCATGGCAGGCAAGGCGGCATGCCTGTCACGGATGGGGCGGCGCACGGCTCAGCTTGAAGCGTATGATGAATTAATTTCCGCCTATGGAGATAATGCTTCTCCCGGAATCAGAACGGTGGTAGCACCGGCTTTGCTGGCGCGGGCGTTTATGTTGCGGGAGGATGGAAAATTAGAACTCGCTCTGGCGTCATGCGGGCAATTTATTGCGACGGTTGAGCGTTCCACACCCGCCGCCATGATTGTGCCTTTGGCACGGGCCATGTTTTTACGCGGCGAACTGCTGGAAAAGCTCGGCCAAGATGATGAGGCGGCAAAGGCGTATGGCTGCCTGGCGGGTCGGTTTGACTTTAACGGAGAAACCGAAGCACGCAAATGTATTCCCGTGGCCTTATTTAACCAGGCGGCTTTGCTGGAGAAATCCCAGCAGCATGAGCAGGCTATCGCCGTTCTCGATACCCTGCTGGATCGGGCACGTGGCGAGCCGGATTTAATTCCTTCCCGGCTTCTGGCGCAAAGCATGTTGAATCGGGCGGGGATCCTCGAGAACTTGGAGAATGCCGATGCCGCATTGGCGGCCTATCAGCAGGTGGTCACCACCTTCAGCCTAGTCCAAGATTCGGTCATTAGTGGATTGGTACAGCAGGCGTTGCTAAAGAAGGCTGAATTTTTACAACAGTGCGCTAAAACTCAGGAAGCTGTACCGGGTTATCAGGGGGCAAGTGTTTCTGATGCGCCGGAAGATTTACAAGATAGTAAGCAGACTGCCGCAATCGAAAATCAGTCCGATCATGGCAACACATATGTTCAAACGCCGGCTGAGGCACCTATTATCCCGGAGGCGTCCATAACCAAGGAGACACAAGAAGCCGTCAGCGAAGGTGCGACAGCCCTCGAGGATGCGGCATCAAGTACCCCGGTTGCCTCCAACATGGAAACGGCATCCATTGGCAGCGAATCACCGACTATCGCTGTAGAACGCACCGATTTATCTCCGGCATCAGCTCCGGTACCACCGGCCACTGGTTCTCCAGCCGCCATCGACACCGGCCCGGCACCGATTTCGCTGGATGTGAATTCGCCCGACGACCAACTGGTGCATTTGCGCCAGCTCAAGTGGAGCGGGCAAGAAACCGAGCTTATCGCCGGATGTGACGAGTTTATTAAGCATTACGGCGAGTCTGAATCGTTAGCAGTGCGGCGGGATGTGGCGGAGGCGTTCCGCATGAAAATAGAGGCCATCAAAAAAAGTGGATCGTTGGAAGATGAACTGCGGGCGTGCAACGCATTTATGCTCAAATTCGGTCGGGAGACAGAAGCGGTGTTTGCGCCCATGCTATGTCTTACGATGCTGGATCGCGGGCGGGTATTTGGCCAGATGGACCGCGTAGGGCATGAGTTGGCTGCGTACGATGCCCTGATGCTGCGTTTTGAGAAATCCAGTGATGCGGTTCTGCGTCCCTGTATTATTGAAACGCTGCTGCGTCAGGCGGCCATCGCCGGACAGCAGTCGCGAATCGGAGACGAAGTGCGATGCTACCAGAAACTGGTAAATAAATTTGGCAAGGTGACGGAGATAGAAGTACAAAGGCAGGTGGCTACGGCGATGCTCAGTACGGCTCTGGCCTTTCACAAACTGGACCGCAAGCTTGATGAGCTGGCGATTTATGATTCGATTATTGACCGCTTTGAAAAATCGGATGATACCGCCATCTTATTTGTGGTGGTCCGCGCCATGATGCGAAAAGCCCTTACGCAGGGCGATCGCGGCAAGCGGCACGAACAAATTGCCGTTTGCGATCTCATTATTTCCCGATTTACGAATTCCGACGCACTATTTTTGCGGCAGCAAGCCGCGCGCTCCCAGTGTAACCGCGCTATGGCTCTGGCCGAACTGGGGAAAGTTCCTGAAGCTTTAGCCGGCTATGATGCCGCCATCAGCCAATTCACCGATGCCACAGAACCACCCTTACGGGCGTGTGCCGGTTTAGCATTATTTCAAAAAGCGGAATTGCTCCGCAAGCAACGCCGTCGTGCGGAAGCCATCACCTGTTATCAGCATTTTATCCAAAGTTATCAGATGGATGACGAGGAAATTTCCGGCTTGGTCAGCCAGTCCCAGGCGCTATTGCGCGTGCTGTAGAAAGCACTCGTTTTTTTCCATAGGGTTGCTGAAACGCTATAAATCCCTGAAAAAAAGTCATGTTTTCCCGGACTTATGCCGATAAATAAGAAAAAGTGAAAAATATTCAAGTTTCGCTTGCAAACTGGTGCGCGAAAGGCTTAGAATATTAGTAACGACGGTATTTAGCTCCGTCGGCAGTTCTGTAAAATAACGTGCCCTGAATGCCAGTTTTATTCAGCGGCCGGGTGATTGGGACGGTTGAATTAAGGAGATTGCACATGGAAAATCATTTTCCGCGTTGTGTGCAGTGTATCGCACCCCTGCAGATTGGTTCGGGCGTGGGTGGCGCGTTAAAAAGCATTTTCTGCAAAACCATTAAATGTCCATCCTGTGGAACCCAAGTACGCCTCACCGATGCCCAGGTAATGGCCGAGACATTTGCCGCCTGCGTAAGCCGCTTTCGCGAAGCTCTGAATCAGGCCCTTGATTCCGCGCCGCATCTTTCCCAGCATGACGCGATTCTGGCGGTGGGGGCGACAGACCTTTCCCGTGAATCGCATCGGCTGCACACGCGCGATGAACTGTGCCGGGTTACCGCCCGGATTCTGCGCATGGCGTTACGACATGAGGCGCTGGGTCATGAGAGTTTGATCACGGTTGAAACCGTTACCCGCGGCCTGCTCCCGCGCGCCATTCGCATTCACGCGCGCAGTGACGGCCACGGATCGCCTGAAGCGTTATTGATGATTGCGCGCGTCGGCGAGGATGATTACATCACGTATGAACCGCCGCTGCAGGCGCACGCGCAAACGCCGGCCAAGGTGCCGGCGGCGGGTGTAGTGCGGCGTGACGTTAAGGAACCCGCAAATCAAGAATCTCGGCCTGGTGTAGTAGGAGTGTAAGCCGCGCAAGCGGCAAGTGTTTACCGGCGGCGGCATGGCGAACAGTCGCTTTGCCGGCCGCTGGAGGGGGACAGTGGGAAACGTGTTGCCAAATGGGATCAGTCAGCCGGTGCTGGTAATGTTGCGCCTGGCAGCGAGGAAGCTTGTGCGGCGTGGACGTTAGGCGGTGCGGGATTCTCCGCCGCGGTTCCCGCGGCGGCCTTGGGAGGAGCGGATCGCTCGCGTTGAATCGCTTGATAAACTTCCTTGCGGTGTACCGGCACGGTGTTGGGCGCATTGATGCCCAAGCGTACTTTATCGCCGCGAATGTCCACGATTGTAATTTCAATATTATCGCCAATCATGATGCTTTCATCGCGCTGCCGTGAGAGTACCAGCATACATCAACTCCTTGATCTGTGAGCATGACTCCATATATTTTCGAATCCGGGTTTACATTCTCCGGCCGGTGCGTCATGTCATTGTGTGTTCCTCTGTCTGTTCATTGTATTCCTATTGCCCTGCTCATGGCCACTAATTGAAAACCACCGGATAGCTTGCGCGGAGTTTCCCATGTCGCTGCGAGCAGTTCCCGTTGCTGAAATCGCTGTTCCAAAAGCAGGGGATCCGGTGCGGTAAGTTCAGGCATTTCCGGAAGCGAGACGCTTATACCGCGGCGTGCCGCCCGATGAATTAATATCGGATAGTCAAATTGTGCCGTTAAGCCATGATCGGTGTTCTCCAGGCGAATATAGGCTTCAATTGCCTGTGGGCTATCGGCCGCCAAGATGGGCAGGGCTTCCTGTGGGATCGTCAGTTGATATCCGGGTATGCACAGCAGGGGGGACATCAACCGCAGCGCCAGTGTTGGGGCATCAGCGCTTTGCAGCCACGCACGGGATTCATCGGCCGCGTCTGGTATCCAGGCAAAATGGCGGAATGCCGGCCGGCCGGGTAGACCGTGGTGCAGCGTAAAAACTTCCGTCGCCAGCAGTTCTATTGTGCCAAAACGTTGCGATTCAATAATCATGTTTATCAGCACTCCGTTGCCAATCGGCCAAGTTCGGGCAAAGATATTCCCGGACTAATGCCGAAACGTGGGCCGGTAATCACCCGGCCTGTTATGTATATTCGTGCGTTTGGCCCGTTTTCGTCCAATAAATCTTGAAATTATTGTAATTTGGAATGGTTTTAGCGAATATTGAGGCTGGACGGCCCGGGCTGCCGCCTGATTGGAGCCGCAGACCGCAGAGCGTTGTACAGTAGGGTCAATGCGGACGGAATCCTAGATCAACTTTTATGGCATTTGGGATTGTTAAAAGCATTGAATGGCACGACGTTTCCATCGGTAGGGGGGATCATGGCACCGGCTTGAAATCGCCGCACCATACGTAAGGCACCGGATGGGTGCGGTTCAACCTTTACGCCGCTGGAGGTAATAAAGTCATTCCATATACTTAGCAAACGATTGGTCTGCGCTCTGGATGCCGATGCTGAATTACTATCCGCGCTTTGCACGGCGTGAACCAGTCCCTCCGCCGGCTCGGAAATTGTCCACCAGATGCCGCCCCCGCTGGGCTTCATGGCCGTGATGCTCGAAGCCGGTTCAATGGTATATTGCACATCAAGCGGAGGCAGGCGGGCTGCGGAAATATCATTGCTGTCCAACGACCCGGTGGCTGCTAACAGTCGAAAAAAAGCCTCCCCGGTGTGGGCCAGGGCTGCATCATCAATGGCGGTTTGGGCAATCAGTGAGCAGAGCATCTGATTGATACCCTTGCTGGTAGTCTCCGCCAGTTCGGCGGCAATGCGGAAGCCACCGGTCGCCGGCATTTTGGCCGTATCCCGATGCCACTGGTCTGCTTCCCGAATCAATTTCAGAATTGTGTCAAAATCAAAGGGCTTAGCCACGTGAGCTTGCCCACCGGCAGCCGCACAGCGCAATACGTGGTTCGCACCGCACAGGCAGGTGAAAAACAATACGGGAATGCCGCATGTCAGCCGGGCGCTTTTAAGTGTGCGACATACATCAAAGCCAGTTTTATCAGGCATCATGGCGTCGAGAACAATCACATCAGGATGCAGATTCCGCGCCAGCTTAAGGCCGTCTTCGCCGGTGGCGGCGTAATGGTAGTCAAACCCCTCCATGGTCAATAACTGCCCCAAGGTCTCATTGACCTCGCGTTCATCATCAATTACCAGCACTTGCAGCGCCATACCGTTAGCTCCTCCGGGTCAAAAAGCAACCCGCAGCGGACAGTGTAAGTTTGCTCCACGTATCTTCATATCGATTCCTGCCGATATCACAAGAAGTCTTGCCATGACCACGTGTGATCCGTCCGCCTTCCGGCAGGGCCTGTTATTATTATAATCGCCGGAATGGCTCGTGTCGCTATAGCTGTTTCAGAGTTTTTATAGTGAAGCCCCCGCCAACCGCCCTTGCCTGGGAGCCTTTCCAAGTAATCGTGAATATTCCATTTTGTGCGCACAATACCCGTATCCGTAATTTCACATTTAGCACAGCGGTATTGAGCTACGTGAAATTACGGATTCGGAAACGTAACGGCATCGACGGAGCACGTATTACGTTAAGCTCACGCCCCGAATTGCCGCCGTTGACGAGCCGGGGCGATTTTGCAGATTTTCCGATATTTGGCCACCGTGCGCCGCGCCAGCGTCAGGCCCTTGGCTTTGAGTTTTTCAACGATCTCATCATCGTTAAGCGGATTACGCTTGTCCTCTTCGGCAATGACTTCCATAAGCTTTGCTTTAATGGCATCGAAGCTGACGGATTCACCGGCGGAATTTTCCATGCCACCGCTGAAAAAGGCCCGCAGCGGAAATATACCGCGCGGCGTCTGCACATATTTTTCCGCCACTGCCCGGCTGACCGTGGCAACGTGGATGCCCAACTGATCCGCTACCGAGGTCATGGGCAGCGGCTTAAGGTATTCCGGCCCCATATCAATAAATTCTTTTTGCGCATCGACCACCACACGCAAAACACGCAGTAGCGTGTTGCGGCGCTGTTCAATGGCCTCAATAAGCCAGCGGCCATTGCGGATGTTGTTGGAAATAAACTGCCGCGTTGCGCTGTCCACGGATCGGGCGCGGGCCATGCGGCTATACATGGAATTAATACATAATCTCGGCAGTCGGTCATCGGTCAGGCGGATGCGGTATTCCCCGGTTTCATCGTCAAGCTCAATAATGGCATCCGGAGCAACAATAGGAACCTGCCGGTCCACAAGCAGCCGTCCGGGGCGGGGGTGAAGGTGGCGGGCCATAAATGATTTTGCTTCGTTTATCCGCTCGAGCGTCCAACCGCTTTTGGCCGCAATCTGCGGCAACCGGTTAAGTTCCAGATCCTCCAGATAGCGGCTTATCAGCATCCGAGCCGCGGAAAGGTCCAGTCCCTGATCGCGGCTGATGGCGTCAATTTGCAGCAACAGGGATTCTTTGAGATCTCGGGCACAGACACCGGCGGGTTCCATGCGTTGCTGGAGAATCGGCAGCGCGTTTTCCAAGTCCTCACGCCGCACGCCCGGCGGAAGCTCCCGACAAATTGTATCAAAGCTGTCGCGTATGTATCCGTCTTCATCAACCCAGTCAATCAGTACGGAGCCAGCCTGCCGAATAGTCGGGTCGATATCATCAATCATTGCCCATTGCTGATGCAGTTCTTCCTGCAGGGAAGCCCCGCGCGCTGCGGTGTTGGCCATCGCTTCCATTTTGGGATCGCGGTCGCCGCTCTTGGCTGAAGAAACTCGTGAGCCGGGAATATAATCATCAAAGTCGCGCTGATTTTGCGTTCCCTCTGCCGGACTTGTGGAAGAAGATGTCTCCGACGGGGCCGGTGTAACTGCTTCCGGCGGCATCCCGGCAACGGGCGTCATCAAATCCGGGCCTTGGTCAAAAGATGATTCCTCGCGTTCCAAGACTGGGTTGGCGGAGAGTTCCTGATCAATGCGTTCTTCCAGCGCCATGGTGGCTAATTGCAGGATTTCCATCGACTGAATCATGCGCGGTGCCAGCTTCATTCGCTGTTCCATTCGCATGTGTTGGGAAGAATCTAACCTCATTACATCTACCGTCCCTTGGGCCGCCCATCAGGCATAATTCGTACACGAAGCCAATACCCGAAAGTATTATAGCGGAAATCCGCCGAGAGACGGTAAATAGTCAATGGCTGATCACGTAAAAATATTATGCCCGGGACAGGATTCGAACCTGCAAGAGCTTGCGCCCACCAGCACCTCAAGCTGGCGCGTCTGCCAATTTCGCCACCCGGGCGTTCTTTGATCATATTGCCATAAACTTGCCAGAAGCTCAAGTCTAATCGGGCGGAATCGGGCGGCGGCCCGATTGGAGCAGGTGAATTTAGACAGGTGAGCAGTAGAACAAATAAGGTTGAAACATAAATGTGGCTGTCGCCGGAACATGAGGCTCCTTTTGCGGTCACCTGATCACCTGTTCCCCTGATCGCGGCGGGCTGATTGGAGCAGGGGAATTTAGACAGGTGAACAGGAGGGCGGCTGTCGCCTTGGCGAAGCACCGCCTTATGTTTGGGGGGCGCTTGGTGGTTATCCGCGCGATTTGCGGTTTCTTTTATGGCCTGCGATTGTACAAGGATTTCATGCGGGTACATGCATTCGGACAGGTTACGAGGCAACCGGCCCGAGTGCCGAGGCACTTGAGAATACGGCCACTCTAATCCGCGAGGCCATTGCTGATACTTGGTCACAAAGGCAGGAAAAGTACCTGTATCGTCCGGGGGTGCCGGGATCCCGCCTGCTTTTGTTGTGTTTCGGATGCAGGCAAGATGCCTGCGGTACAATGCATTGCATCGCCTAATTTGTCCCACTGATGGCCGATAAATATAACTGAACCCGGCCGCGAAACCTGCTGGCGAATATACATATATGCGAATAAATACAAAATTTCGAGCTTTTCACTGATATTATTGGGCGTATACATCCGATAACCCTAAAAGACGCCCGTTTATGTCATCCGGCTCAGATGTAAATTGCCGGGACGAGGTGTTAGCTTCAACGTGAAGGAGCGCGATCCCATGCAGGAATACGAGACACTCAAACAGTTAATCGAACAGGTTGCAGAAGATATTGCCAAGGCGGAAGGCGGCAATAAAAATGCCGGCACGCGGGTCCGGAAGGTGATGCAGGAAATACGGCAGTCCGCGCAGGCAGTGCGCGTGAAAATTCTGGAACTCCGTGGAGAACCTCATGCATCCCAGCCAGGCGAGGCCGCCGTGCCTCAGGAGTAGCTGGCTGGCTTGGTTGCCGCATGCAAAAACTTCACGTATCGCCAAGCGGGTATGTACCAGTCGTGCGGCAGGAAGGTGCTTTTCTGGTGCGCCTCACCACTGCCAAAGTCGGCTGCTAAATGACGTTGCTCCGCGCGGCAATGTTGCCGGAAAATATTGCCAGGGCCATTGTGCCGGGCGTGGCAATTTTTCCGGGCAGGGGCAGAAATTTGCTAATGGAGGCCTAAATTCAGGGCTGAGTCTCGGTCTCCACAAAGCAAAAGCGGGTGAGGACACCCGCGGTCCCAGGGATGCCCGGAAAAATTGCCAGGGCCATTGTGCCCGGCGCTGACTGCGCGCTTTCCTTGCGTATGCCCGCTGGGTTATAATTAATTTGTGATGTTGTTGCCCAGCGGGGCAGTTGTGTGCGTAAAATTGGGGTGATGGATTTAATCCATCTCAACAGCCAGGGATGGCAGCTCGGACATGTTCAAGATTGTTACCTGTTTAATCGCTTTTTTCCTCACAGCGGCGGTGTTGTTTGGAATTCGGCAGATGCGCTTAGATTTAACAAGCCAATCCGCGCAAATCTCCGCGCAAATCGCCCGACGTAAACAAATTCTTTGGGATCAACAGACAAAAATTGCCGCCGATACCAATCCGCAGGCCATCTCCGCGCGACTTACCGTACTGCGGGCACAGGATGCCGGAACGCAACCCGCTGCTCCATCCAGTGGTGTTATGGTCTACGCAACGCCGGTGTTTAAATCTCCGCAGTGATCGGTAAGTCATGGAAAAGGCACGCGCTTTGTATCCCGGATAGAAAATCGTTACAGTCGCTACAATGACAGGTAAGAATACCATGGTGGAACAGGGCAACAATCAAGTCAACGCATTGCGGAGAGCCGATCGGCTTTCCACAGTGGTGCTGTTTTTTTCTGCGGTGCTGTTAATTGGCTTGGCCGCTCGGGTGATGTGGATTCAAACCCATGTAACCCGCGCGGATGCCGGCAGCCTGCACTCGCAGCATGATGTGCGCGTTACACTTATGGCGCGTCGCGCTTCCATCTACACCTCGGATTCCACCCTCATTGCCGGCAGCGTTCGCGTTTACAACATGTTTGCCGATCCAGGATATATTTTTGATCCCAAGGGTGTACTTAACGCTCTTGCCGGAGCGCAACTGGTCGCATCGCGTAAAATCATGGCCCATGCTATGGCTCGCGTACTGGATGAAAATTCGGCCGATTTTCTTCCGTGGCTAAAAAGTCGGCTCTATTACACCAACGGCAAATTACGGCGATTTGTCTGGCTTAAACGCGGGGCCAATTATGCCTTTTACCATCATTTTGAAACCGTCAAACGCTCTTTGATCGCACAGTCCCGCATCGCGCTTCGCGATCATCATCCGGTCCTGGCGCAGGAATATTTCCATGCTCTGGACGGAATCGGTTTTATACTCTCTACCCGTCGCGTTTATCCTTTGGGAGATTTTGCCGGACAGGTCATCGGTTTTGCCAATTCCGAAACCGGCCTTAATGGCCTGGAAGAACAACTGAATTCTCTACTCGTGGGCCGCAGCGGGCAGGCGGTTTACGTAAAAGATGCCGCCGCGCGGGCGTTATGGATCAAGAAAAAAGGATACCGCCTGCCCAGTGATGGCATGCGCGTGTGGCTGACATTAGATACAACAATTCAGCAAATAGCGCAACACGAACTTGATAAAGCCGGAAAACAATTTAAGCCGCGCAGTGCGGTAGCTATTGTGATGAATCCATGGAACGGCGATATTCTGGCAATGGCCAATTATCCGGCACTCAATCCCAATGACTACGAGAAAACGCCACCGAATTTCTGGCGCAATCGTGCGGTAACCGATCCTTATGAACCGGGGTCTGTCTTTAAGCCGTACAATTTGTCCTGGGCGCTGAAGAATCATGTGGTGACGCTTAATACGGTTTTTGATACGTACAATGGCCGCTATCGTGACCCGACGGGGCGGCTGATTGAAGATGTAGGCGGCTGGCCGCATCTTACGGTGGAAAACATTCTAGTATACTCCAGTAACATCGGTATGACGCAGATCGGCTGGAAAATGGGTATTCCCATGGAATATCAGGCGATCCATGCATTTGGATTCGGACAAATGACCGGTTGCATTCTACCCGGCGAGTCCCCCGGAATGGTCCGCCCGGAATCGCAATGGACCAAAGGTATGGAAACCAGTGTGTCGTTCGGATACGGCATTGCGGTAACGCCGTTGCAATTAGCACGCGGTTTATGCGCCATTGCCAACGGCGGCTGGTTGCCCACGCCGCAAATTGTTAAAGCCGTGGAAGTCAGCCCCGGCAAACTGGAAACCTGGTCGCAAATTGCCGGTCCGCAGCCGTGGAAGAAAATCGTTCCGCGTCATACAGAAAAACTTGTCCGCCGGGCGATGGAACAGGTGATGGTGAGAGGTACCGGGCAATATGCCATCTCACCGCTGTATCGGTTGTTTGGCAAGACCGGCACCGCCAATCTGGCCATCGCCGGGCAGGATGGTTATCACGCCCATCAATACAATGCCACGTTTATTGCCGGCGGCCCGCGGCCCAATCCGCGGCTGATTTGCGTTGTGTGTGTGCATGAGCCTGATCCGCATCTGGGGCATTTTGGTGGAACGGTCGCCGGGCCGGCGTGTTCCAAAATTCTGACCAGATCCTTGCAGTATTTGCAGGTGCCGCCGGATCAAGGACCCAAAACGGATCCGTGGTGGGGTAAAGAATCCTTGTTAAAGCGACTCAAAGGATTGAGCCACTGATGATGAAACTTAGTGACCTCATGGAATCTGCAATCATTCCGCTTCGGCGAATACCAAGCGATGCTGCCACTGTTGATGCGGTCATTTCCCGTGTGGTGGAAGATTCACGCACGGTGCAGCCGGGGGATTTATTTGTGGCAAAAGCCGGCAGCAAAAATAGCGGCCAGGGGTTTATCTCTGAGGCTATTGCGCGCGGAGCCGTGGCGATTGTCACCGATCAGCCGCAGGGCGTGCCGCCGCAGGACAAAGCCGCAATCATCGCATGTGATTCTCCGACCCAAGCCCTGGGGTTTTTAGCGCAGGCGATTTACAACTTTCCGGCGCGTGACATGAAAGTCATGGCGGTCACCGGAACTAACGGCAAAACGACCACAACCTATCTTATCCGCAGCATCATGCGCAAGGCCTCCATCCCGTGCGGATTAATTGGTACCGTGCAACTGGATGACGGTAAAACGGTGGTGGAAAGTCCAATGACCACGCCAGGCCCGGTGGAACTTGCCGCACTTTTAGCGCGCATGCGTGATCATGGCGTGCAGGCGGTGGCGCTGGAGGCCAGCAGCCATGCCTTAGCCCAAAATCGGCTTGCCGGCCTGGATGTGCAGGTCGCGATGTTCAGCAATCTCACCGGCGATCATCTGGATTATCACGGCACCATGGAAAACTATGCGGACGCCAAAGCGCGGCTGTTTGAATCTCTGGCCCCGCAGGCCTTTGCGATTATCAACGCCCAGGATTCGTGGAGCCATCGGATGGTCCGGGATTGCCGGGCAAGAAAAATATCGTATGGCATTGAGTGTGAAGCGGATTATTCATGCACTATCGGCACCATGAATGCAACTGGTATGGAGTTGACCATTTCTGTCTGCACCGGGGAGACATTGAACCTGCAAACCGCCCTGGTGGGGCGGCATAATGTGCAGAATATTCTCTGTGCGATGGCCGCGTGTCGGGCGGTGGGCGTTGCGTGGGATGATATTATTTCCGGCCTGCAACGCGGAGATACTGTTCCCGGGCGATTGCAGCCGGTAATTCCCGCGGGTTTGCGTCGTAATGAATTGCCCTTTTCCGTGTTGGTGGACTACGCCCATACGCATGATGCGCTGGAAAATGTGTTGACCGCTGTGCGCGGCTTTACCCGTGGAAAAATTATCTGTGTATTTGGTTGCGGTGGCGATCGTGATGCCACAAAACGCCCGAAAATGGCCGCAGTGGCCCAGCGTCTGGCGGATACCATTATCGTCACCGATGATAATCCGCGCACCGAAGGATCATCGGTTATCATAGACCAGATTCTCACCGGCTTTTCCGGAAATCTGGGCGGTCGCGTTGCAGTAATTCCCGATCGAGCCGACGCCATACGTGCCGCGGTTGATGCGGCGCAGCCGGGCGATGTGGTGCTGCTGGCCGGGAAGGGACATGAGAATTACCAGATCATCGGCACAAGCCGGTATCATTTTGATGATGTTGAGCATGCGCAAAAAGCGCTAACAGAGCGGTTGGGTTTACAAACGAACGGTACGACATGAAGCCATGGCCATTTCAGCAAATTCGCCGAGTAACGCTAAGCCGCTGGCTGGCCCGCGGCACGCGTGAATTTACGGGCCGCATCAGCACCGATAGCCGGGACCTGCAACCAGGTGATCTATTTATCGCCATCAGCGGACCGAATTTTGACGGCCATCATTTTATTTCCGCGGTGATGGACTCTGGGGCGGCCGGTATCCTGGTTTCCCGCACGCCAGAGGACACAATCATAGCGGCCGCAACTTCCGCGTCAGTAACCATTTTGCAATGTGATAACACCGTTCGCGGCTTAAACCGGTTGGCGGCCGCCTATCGTCGGGAATTACGGGCGAAGGTCATAGCGGTGGGTGGGTCCAATGGAAAAACCACCACCAAGCAAATGATTCATACGCTTTTGTCCCAACGCTTTTCCGGGGTAGCCAGCCCCAAGAGCTTCAATAATAATATCGGTCTACCAATAACCCTGCTTTCCGTGCAACCGCAGCATGAATATGTGGTGCTGGAAGTGGGCACCAACGCGCCTGGCGAGGTAGAGGCGCTGGGGCAGGTGGCGGCACCGGACATTGTGGTTATAACCGGGGTGGGTTTGGAGCATCTGGAATTTCTTACAGATATTGTTCATGTGGCGCACGAAGAGGCATCGCTGGCAAGGTTTGTTGCGCCGGATGGCATTTTATTATTAACCAATGAATCGCCCGAGTTGCTTCACGCATTGCGTTTGACCCGCGGACCGCGCTTCACAGTTGGCCAAGGCGGTTCTGGTGCGGATATGGAGGCGACGGAAATTCATGAGGCGGTGGCCGGCACAGATTTTGTCGTCAACGGCCGCGTGGCATATCACCTGCCGTTGCTGGGGCGGCATAATGTATTTAACGCGATGCTGGCGATTGGCGTAGCGCGGCGTATGGGCCTGACGGATGAGGAAATTCAAACCGGGTTAGTCGCGGTAAAACCTGTGTCCATGCGCCTCGAACCGTTACGGATTGCGGGCCATCTGATTATCAATGATGCGTATAATGCGAACCCAACCAGTATGGCGGCGGCCATTAAAATGTTTGCAACTTTAGCACTGCCCGACGCGGAGGGGCAACGCCCGCGCCGCGTGGCTCTGCTGGGCGATATGCTGGAACTGGGGATACAGTCAGAGGAATTGCACCGGCAAATCGGCCGGCTTGCCGCGGAAAGTCCCATTGATCTGCTGATATTTGTCGGGCCGCTGATGCTTCATGCCGCCCATGAAGCGCGAAGGATGGGTATGGAGGTCCATCATTTTGCCGATGTTGAAGCTGCGGCAGCGCAACTGCCCAAACTGCTTGCGCCATCGGATGTCATATTGCTTAAAGCGTCCCGTGGCACACGACTGGAAAAACTTTTGGACATCATACGTGCGGCGGAGAACGCGCCGGCAGCCACGGTGTAATTTACGATCCGGAGGATTATTACTTTTGTTGTATCTCATATATACATGGATGGCGGGACACCATTGGCTGCCGGCGCATTGGCCCATTGACGTGGTGATTTTCCGCTCGGCCCTGGCCATTATATTCAGTTTTCTGATTGTTCTGGCCGCGGGGGGGCGCACCATAGAATGGCTGCGCAAACAAAAGCTCGGCGATCAGCCGGAGTTTAACCATGCCCAGATCAACGCCTTGACCAGTTCCAAAGCCAACACGCCCACGATGGGGGGTATGCTGATAATCTTAAGTATTTTTCTTACCACATTAATTTTTGCGCGATTGGATAATTTTTATGTGCGGATGGGGTTGCTGTGTCTGGTTTATCTCGGCACGCTGGGCGGCGTGGATGACTGGCTTAAGCTTACCGCCAAGCGGCGAATTCCCGGCAGCCGCGACGGACTGTTATGGTGGGAGAAAATGGTTTTTCAGATCGGCCTGGGGGTACTGCTGGCGTTGTTTATTTATTACCATGGGAAATATGATCAGGCCCATTACCTCAACTGGCCGTTTTTGCCGCGCGACATCGTTTTACCCACGTGGTTGTTTGCCATTATTTCTGTTGTGGTGATCACCGGGACCAGCAATGCGGTTAATTTAACCGATGGCATGGATGGTCTGGCCAGCGGCTGCATGGCCATTGTCGCTTTTGCATTTATGATTTTGGCCTATGTCACAGGCGATGCCCGTTGGGCCGCGAATTTACACTTCAACCACATTCGCGACGCCGGCGAATTGGCCATTATCTGCGGTTCAATCACCGGTTCGTGCCTGGGATTTCTCTGGTTTAACTGCAATCCGGCACAGGTATTCATGGGAGATACCGGCTCGCTGGCCTTGGGCGGGGTGGTGGGGTACGTCGCAATTGTCATTCGGCAGGAACCCATGCTGCTGGTGGTGGGGGGAATATTTGTCATTGAGGCGCTAAGTGTGATGATTCAGGTGGGCTACTTCAAAGCCACGCACGGAAAAAAAGTATTTTTATGCAGTCCCATTCACCATCACTTTCACCTCAAAGGATGGAGCGAACCGCAGATCGTGGTACGCTTCTGGCTGCTTTCCGCGCTGTTTGCCGCCATCGCGCTGGCGACCGTCAAATTGCGTTAGGAGCCTGTCCGAGTAATGGCCGGGAGGAGTTGCGGTCAGAAGTTCGTTAGAACCTGGAACCTAGAATCTTGAACCTAGAATCTGGAAGACATTTAATTCACAGGAGGCGGCAGAGGCAAGGGAGGAAAACGGGGGACCGACGAGCAAATCCTTTCGCCTCAACTTCCGCCCCCGCGTCGTGTCCTCCACTACCTCCCCTACCTCCGTGGTGAACCCCGTCGCTGTCCCCTGTAACCTGTCCCCCGTCACCTAGGAGCCTGTCCGAGTAATCGCCGGGTTGCGACGGCATGATTTTTGGCTTTCATCAAGAAGCGGCGACGATGGCGTACCTGACATGGATGGTACTCCGAGGAGCCGCGCCGCAGAGGGGAGCCAAAAAGCACGCCGCCTCGCGGGGTGGGCCTGAAATGCCCCGTCAGCTTTGTTGTCGGATCTCGCAGACTCGTATTCAGAGTCGGCTCGATCCTCCGCCGCGCATACGGAACATTTCAGACCCATCGCAATCCCGGCCATTACTCGGACAGGCTCCTGGCCCCCCGCGCCGTCTTGACCACTTGCACCAGCTCCACTGCCGCCTGACGAATGGTCGCATAATCACCCGCGGCCAAGGCTGCTTTACTTACTAATGACGATCCCGCACCCACGGCCACAGCACCGGCCGCAATAAAAGCTCCCGCAGTTTTTGCATCCACGCCGCCGGTTGGGGTAAGTTTTAAGTACGGCATGACCGCCAGCAAATCTTTAAAGTACGCAGGCCCCAGCGTGGTGGCGGGAAATACTTTTACCACATCAGCACCGGCGTTCCAGGCGCGGAAAATTTCTGTAGGCGTGTAGGCACCGGGAATGCTGACCCCGCCGAGCCGCCGCGTGCATTCAACAATGGCGGGATCAAAAATCGGCGACACCACAAACTGTGCGCCGGCATGAATGGCATCAGCGCAGGTGGCGGGATCCAGAATGGTGCCCGCACCCAGACAGATTTTTGTGCCGAACGTATCGGCAATATGTTCAATCACGCTTATGGCCTTAGGCGTACTCATCGTAATTTCAATGCCCGTCACGCCGCCTTCGGCAAGGGCCTCCACCAATGGCTCAACTTTAGCGGGTTCCGGTGCCCGGATCACCGCAACCACGCCACAGGAAGATAACATCGAAAGCGTACTTTCCCGACTCATAAACATTCTCCGAAAATCATCCGCCGAAACTTATCCGCCCCGGCACACTAAAAGATTAAACGAAACCGGGCGTGTGAGCTAGTAATCGGGCTGCCGCCCGATTAGAGCAGGGGAAAGTTGAGCAGGTGAACAGAATTTATTTGCTTTGCAAAAATGGATTGGACCGTTTCTCTTTGCCGATGGTGGTCGGCGGGCCGTGGCCGGGGCGCACGCTTGTATGGTCCGGCAGTTGTGCTACGCGCTGCAGGGATATTTCCATAGCGGCGGGATCGGAATCAGGCAGATCGGTTCGGCCAATCGCTCCGGCAAATAGCAAGTCGCCGGCGATCAGCAGTGATTCGGTGGGGCTGTAAAGCACCACATGCCCCGGCGAATGACCCGGCGTAAAGATGATCTGAAATTCCAACTTACCAATGCTGATCGTTTTGCCGTCTTCCAAATATCCATCAGCTCTGCGTGGTGGAATTGTATACGGCAGAGAAAAAATCAGACTGCCGGGCGTGATAAGCTTAGGTTCATCCAGGGCATGAATCAGCACTTTCGCATTCGGATACGCATCCGTTACCACCTTGTGATCACTGATATGATCCCAATGGCCGTGGGTCAGCAGAAGATAACGCACATTCCATCGGTGATGTTTCGCCACGTTGAGCAGCGGCAAGACGGTATCCTGCGGCGCATCAATCATGGCGGCATCGCCAGTTGTTTCATCGGCAATCAGATAAGCATTGGTAGCAGCGAGGCCACCGGTATTGGTACTGATTTTCATGAATAGATCATAAGCAGGAAGCGGCAAAATAACCAGAAGCCGGCGAAGGTTACAGGTGACAGGTTACGGGGGACAGGGACAGGATTCACCACAGAGGTAGGGGAGGTAATGGAGGACACGACGCGGGGGTATTGGTTAGCCTTAGTATTTCATGGCGAATACTTGGGGGCTTCGTGCCTTGGATTGTTGGCGACGAATAAACCACTCTCCCTTGCCACTGCTGCCTTGTGAATTAAACGTCTTCGATGTTCCAGATTCCAAGCTCCACGTTCCGAATATCACCGAATATCATCAGTATTGTCATTTCCTTCCTGTCAGCATAAACTATGAGGTGAGGAGTGATCCGCAATGATTGACCTTATCGAGCAGAGGCGGGGCCAAATTGAGGACTTGTGTCGACAATTCCAGGTGCATCGCTTGGAGGTGTTCGACTCTGCGGCAGCCGCTGATCGCTTTGATTCCAACCGTAGTGATTTGGACTTTCTGGTCGAGTTCGCCCCGGAGGCAGAAAGCCACATTGCGGAGCTTTATCTCGATCTGATTGCGGCGTTACATGATCTACTTGGCCGGGAAGTCGATGTTGTGATGGCGCGTGCCATCCGTAATCCATACTTTCGCCAGGTTGTTGACCGCAGCCGCAGGACGCTGTATGCAGCCTGAAACACTCAAGCTGTTGGCCGATATCCGGCACGCCGGCGCGGCGATCCTGCAATTTGCCCCGGACATCACACCGCAGCAATACGAATCCGATGTACTGTTGCGATCACTGGTGGAGCGACTGCACCTGCGAAACCTTCTTGACGATGTGGCCGCAGCTACAAATTCAACCAAGCCGTAGCAGGATTTGGTACCGGCAAATACTTCAGTCGTAATCAATACTGATAATACTGACCAATACTGATCAATACTGATCAATACTGACCAATACTGACCAATACTGACATTACTGATAATACTGATAACCCTGAAACTGCTGATACAGAAAAAGCCGGGCTACCGCTTACGCGATAGGCCCGGCTTGATTATTTTTATTTTGATATCACTGATTCAAGTGCACGAAATCAGATCAATCAGAGCGCCCGGCGACGCAACCGAAGTCCACCAACCACAGCCATTCCGCCCAAGGTAAAAAGGCCGGGCCAGAAGGCAGTGGGGAGGGGAAGGGGGCTTTCGGGGATGTTGCCGGAGATATCCGGGACTACAACACCCTGAGTGCTGTAGTCAGCGGTCGAAGTTCCAGGATTGATCAGGCTTGCAAAATCTGTTCCTGACCCGTCCGTCACCGGATTAACCTTATAGGACGACGGATCTCCACCTGTTGAGCTCACGGTAAAAGAGGTAGGTGTAGTGTAAGTTCCTCTGAACCCATCGGTGGTGACAATGGTAAAGCTCCCCAACGAGGAGCCAGCGCTCAACGCCGGTCCCCCGTAGACGTCCTTCCCGTAGAACCCCGTATCGCTGGATGTTAGAGTCCAGTCACTTGGATTAACGAGGTTGGACTTGTAGCCCTCATAACCTGAGTTGGAAGAGAGCGCAAACTCGAAGTAGGAACCCGAGGATGCATTACTGGCTCCGCCCAGAGTCAGTGAGTAGGTCCAATCGTATAACATATTTGATGATGTGGAGGCTGAATCGACCGTAATTACCGGGGACGGAGGAATCAGTAACGTAAATTCCGCCTGCGCTGTCTGCACACCTGCGGACATCAGCCCCATGGCGGCGACTGCACCCGCGACACCAAGGCCAATTTTACCAAATGTGTATTTCATGTAATTTTCCTTTCTGTATTTTGGGATTTAGTTGCTCTCAACAGCTTCCGCAACCTGCCCCAAATCAATCCCTTGTGGATTTCCAGCACGCACAGTTGAAACAATTCAACCGTAGAATCGGAAAGAAATCCAAAATGTTCCCAAGCTTGACATTGGCAATTGATAAAATTCAACAACATGGCAACTGCTAATTCGCTGTTCCGGTGCACCACAGAACAACCACAGCAGATACCGATTGCCGAAATTAATCAGCACCAGCGTCAAGCCAGTTAAGCTAACCTAAGCTAAAAGTCCTGCTCATCAGAGATGCCGCACTCTCTCGAGGTTTGTGAGGCTCTCTCGGCCACTCCATTAGCCGCAGATGAGTTTACGACATATTGGCACGCATGTCAAGGAAAACTTTAAGATTTTTTTCACAAGGGAGGTAAGTGGGTGTGTTGAAAGGAGTTAGGAGCTAGAAGTTAGAAGCTAGAAGTTGGAAGTTGGGAGCTGGAATGGGGGGAATGGCCTGTAATTAGTGGGCATTTTATACGGAAAGACGATGGTCGGGTCTGCGGCAGCCTTCTGGCCTGGCCGCTCCCCGGGGGCTGATTGCATTTTCTGGTTGGCCAATGGTGCTACAATATAGTTATAGCAACGTATGGACATATGTATTATGATATGTGTGTGGTATTGCGTGGGGAAGCGTGCGGCGCATTCCGCTGCATTCTGCCACCCTTTCCGCCCGCATAATCCGGGGAGATTACCAACACTGATCATTCTGATAATACTGATATTATTGACAATACTGTTACCGCAGGCTCCCATAATATTTAGTTCGGTGGTATAAGTAATCGTCCGTGGGAGTTGAGCCGAAAATAAATGTGTTGTTACTCGCCGATGGCCTTGACCTTTGTGGCCGTCGCCGATTTATTCCTGCGGTAAGGAGCCTTCCCTATGAGCGCTAAAGTACAAAATTCAGAGTTTTCAGCTTCCGATAATAGGAACCATGTACATGAAAATAATATTATACTTAACTTGGTCGGGCAACCGGTGAGCACACTCCGGGCCGGCCCCGCCGCCTTGGGCTGCGCGATGTTCCTTGCCGCGGGCTTCGCTGTGGGAACCGGCACGGCTGGCGCTGATACCATTTTGCAACAGGTTGGCGTTACGCAGTTGCAGCAGCTTAATCCGTTGCTTACCGGAGAGGGCATGAGCGTGGCGCAGGTGGAGTCCTCGGTGGGGGGCCCCTCCTACACTTCCTTCGAATACGAGCCGAACCCGCAGAGTACCAATCCTTCGGCAAGCTTTACATTTCGGAGCGACGACGGAGCAAGCACCGTCTACAGCTCGTCAAGTTACTCTTGGCACGCGGACAACGTCGCGAACATTTTCTATGGGGACGCATCGGGCGTTGCATCGGGGGTTTCAAGCGTGTACGTTTATGAGACGGGTGATTTCGCGAACATGTTCGTATTCGCCATGAGGTCACTGACTGGGGCTAACGGGATTGCTGCCGGCAGTAATCCAGAGGTTGTCAATCAGAGTTTCGCCTATGTAAATCAGCCGCTCGATCAAATCACTTATATCGACAACGCTTGGGATAACTACGCCGCAGCAAACAACACCTTGTTTGTGACTGCAGTTGGTGACGGCGGCTCCCAGACAACCAACACCACCACGCCAAGTTCAATTAATGAACCCGCCGATTCCTACAATGGCATTGCGGTAGCGGCTTACGGCGGCGGCACCGGCGTCGGACCGACCTATGACGGAAGGTCCAAACCGGATATAACCGCGCCTGGCAGTTACACCAGCTACAGCACACCCGTTGTCTCCGGCGTAGCCACCCTTATGGTTCAGGCCGCCAGTGGTAAAGATTTATCCGCCCCGGTCGGCCTTAGCGCCAGCGATTCCTCCATCGCCAACGGCAGCGTGACCGACTACACCACGGCCGCCACGGATATTCGCACGGTGAAAGCTTTACTGCTTAACGGTGCCGTTAAACCCGTCGGCTGGACGAATTCCTACAGCGTTAATAATGGCACCTACACCTATAACGCTGTAAGCACCAACGCTGTCACGCCCTTGGATCCGCGATATGGTTCCGGCGTGGTCAACGCCTATAACTCCTACGAAAATCTGGCCGGTGGTGAACATAATTACTCCTCCGCTACAAGCCAATCCATTGCGGCTTTGCCCAGTGTTACCAGTAGCCCCACCGCCAATTTTTCCGGTTCTGTGTCCGAGGCGGCCTCCACTACGAATCCCGCCACCGTTACCGGCTGGAATCTTGCGACCATCGCCGCGACCAGTACCAGCAACGCCGTCGAAAATTACGATTTTAATTTAACTGGAACCTCGGCAAATAGCTGGGACCTGACCGCCACGCTCACCTGGAATAAAGACTACAATGCCAGCGGCATTAATCATCTGATGCTGTTTTTGCTGAATTCGTCAGGCCAACAGGTGGCCAGCAGCACCAGCATGTTGGATAACGTGCAGCAAATTAATATTAATCCCGCATTAGGCATAAATTCCTTAGCGCCCGGGCAGTATGATCTCGCGGTCGAAATGTTGGGTGGTGTGAACGCCATTTCCACCAGCGACACATACGCCCTGGCGTGGAATTTTGTTGATCCCACAACCGTGCCGGAACCAGCTGCTTTGGCCACGTTCGCCATTGGCCTGGCGATGTTCATGCTGCCGCGGAAACGGAAAGTGGTAACAGCATTGGGCAGTATTAAGCAGTAATTGCGGTATAGGGCAGCAGTGGAGATCGGTTTTGATCGGCTGGTGTAAGCCGGGCGATCAAGATCTCTTCTACTAAGCCCACCGCCATTACTGCATGCATTTCAAGTATTGCATGGTCTTGGAGCCGTTATATTTCCCACTCGCTGTCGCCGGTGAGCAGGCCTTTGTTTTTCATCAGGTTCAAAATTGAATCCACGCTTTGGTCAATGGTCCACTGGTGGGTGGGCACGATAAGATCTGGTGCGGTCGGTGTTTCATACGCGGCGCTTACGCCGGGGAATGATTTAATCTGCCCGGCTTCGGCAAGTTTGTACATGCCGCTTTGATCCCGCTGTTTGCAGATTTCCAGCGGCGCGGATAAATGGACTTCCAGAAATCGGGCTTCCCCAATGAGTTTCCGGACTTTTTCACGCACCGCGGCGTGGGGGGCCAGCATGGCGCAAATGCAGATCAGCCCGTTGTCATTAAATATGCGAGCTACTTCTGCCGCGCGGCGGAGGTTTTCCGAGCGATCGTCCGCGGAAAATCCAAGATCATTGGTCATACCGCGCCGCAGGTCCTGCCCATGCAAGACCGTTGCGATTTTTCCCTGCTCAAAAAGTTTCTCCTCCAACGCATAGGCAATCGTGGCCTTACCTGAACCGGTTAATCCGGTCAGTAAAAGGGTGGCCGGTTTTTGGCTTAGCCGCTGCTGGCGCTGCACAGGTGAAATACGGCTTTGCGGGCGGTTGCGTGGCACCGCGGTGGTACCCCAAGGATCAACTGCGGACTTCGGCTGTTCATGCTCCAGAATCATGCCTGCGCCAACGGTGTTAAAGCTCTGACGGTCAATAACAATAAAGGATCCTGTCGCCCGGTTGCGGCGGTAGGCATCAAAAGCCAGCGGCTGGGTTACGGAAATGCTGCATCGCCCAACTTCATTAAGATGCAGCGTATCCAGAGGTTTGTCATCCAAGGTATTAATATCAATTCCGTTAAGCAGCGTAATTTCACCCGGCGTGGTGCGCGTGGTCTGCTTAATTAAATAGCCGGCGGTTAAATCCAGAGGCTTTTCACTTAGCCACACGATCCGCGCCGGAAAATCCTGTCCGAACTGCGGCGGCGTTCGCGAATGCACCAGCATATCGCCCCGACTGATATCGACTTCATCTTCCAGCGTCAGCGTAACGGCCATGGGGCAGTGCGCTTCGGCCAGATTGCCGTCCAGGGTGACAATGGATCGGATCGTGCTTTTACGCCCTGATGGCAATACCATGACCTCATCACCCTGCCGCACCCGGCCCGAGGCAATTGTGCCGGCGAAGCCCCGAAAATCCAGGTTGGGCCGCAGCACCATCTGAACCGGGAATCGGAAATCCTGCAGGTTGCGATCCGAGGCAATATGGACCGTCTCCAGGTGATTCAGCAGGGGGCCGCTTTTATGCCAGGGCATATTCGCGCTCGCTTCCACCACGTTGTCCCCTTTTAAAGCGCTGATGGGGATAAAGTGTACATCTTTAATGTCCAGCTTCGCGGCAAATTCGCTGTACTGGGCCTTGATCTGGTTAAACCGCTCCTGCGACCAGTCCACAAGATCCATTTTGTTGATGGTTACAACAACGTGCTGAATTCCCAGCAGGGAGCATATAAAGCTGTGGCGCTTGGTTTGCGCCACAACTCCGTGCCGCGCATCGACCAGAATAATGGCCAACTGACAGGTTGATGCGCCAGTGGCCATATTGCGCGTGTATTGCTCATGGCCGGGAGTGTCGGCGATGATAAATTTGCGTTTATCCGTGGAAAAATACCGGTACGCCACATCAATGGTAATGCCCTGTTCACGTTCCGCTTTCAGCCCGTCGGTTAACAGGGCTAAGTCAAGGTCACCGCCGGTGGTGCCGTGGCGGACGCTGTCGCGGCGTATGGCGGCGAGTTGATCTTCATAAATCATTTTCGTGTCATGCAGCAAACGCCCAATCAGCGTACTTTTGCCGTCATCCACGCTGCCGCAGGTCAGGAATCTCAACATTTCCTTGGCCTGATTGCGCTCCAGATAGGTGTTAATGTCTTCATGCAAGGCGGATTCGATGGCGGTCATGGGAATAAACTCCTGGCTATTTATTTCTTTCTTCCGCCATTAGGCGGGCGGATGATGGTAACGTATTAAATTTCATGCTTTCATGGGCCATTACCGCAAGCGTTGCGGCGGCGATGGCAACGCCGGGCGCAGCGATTAAAAATAACCTTCGCGTTTTTTCTGTTCCATGGAACCTTGCTCGTCATGATCAATCGCCCGACCGGAACGTTCCGACTGTCTGAACAGCAGCATTTCTTCAATGATTTTGGGCAAGGTATCCGCCTGCGATTCAATGGCTCCGGTCAGCGGATAACAGCCCAGCGTGCGAAACCGTACGTTTTTGACCACAGGCGTTTCCCCTTCCTTCAAGGGATAGCGATGATCATTTACGTAAATTAATTGAGGATCGCGCTGCACCACCGGCCGCGGGGCCGCGAAATACAACGGACAGATGGGAATGTTTTCCAGATGAATGTATTGCCATATATCCAATTCCGTCCAGTTGGACAGGGGAAATACGCGGATGCTTTCGCCTTTGTTGATGCGGGCGTTATACAAATTCCACATTTCCGGCCGCTGATTTTTGGGATCCCATTGATAATGTTTATCACGGAAGGAAAAAATGCGTTCCTTTGCGCGGGATTTTTCCTCTTCCCGTCGCGCTCCTCCAAAGGCGGCGTCAAACTGGTATTTTTTTAATCCCATCAGCAATCCCTGCAGATTCATATTGTGGGTGTATTTGACGCTCCCGGAGTCAAAGGGGTTTATGCCGGCCTTGATCGCCTCAAAATTCGTGCTGACAATGAGCTTCAGGTCATATTCTTTCACGAGCTTATCACGAAAGGCGTAGACTTCCTTAAAGTCCCAGGTAGTGTCAATGTGCATAAAGGCAAACGGAACGCGGGCGGGATAAAACGCTTTGCGCGCCAGGTGCAACATCACCGAAGAATCCTTGCCGCTGGAAAAAAGCATCACCGGATTCTGAAATTCCGCCACGACTTCCCGGATAATATAAATGCTTTCCGCTTCCAATTCCTTCAGGTGCGTAAGTTTAAGTGTCATTGTTTAAAGTCCTGATCTCAGATTCCAATTACTACTATTCCGATCAGTTTAATAGGTTATCGGAAAATTGTCAACTTTAGTATACCGTGTAATAGCGCGTACGCATGGTGCAGTGTCAATAATTGGCGCGAAATAGGTCCGGGGGAGTGGAAAAATTCTGCGCACTGGTGCTCCGCGCATGATGCCAATTGCGACGAGAATAGTGCGCCATGTCATTAAACGGTGTTTCCGCAACAAACTCAACGCGACACCTCTGCGACGTTTGGGGGCAGCGCTGCGCAAATTTTGGCCGCGTGGTTGGGTAAATGCTAAAACTTACTGATTGCCCGGGGCGGGACTCGAACCCGCACGACCGAAAACGGTCACAGGATTTTAAGTCCTGAGCGTCTGCCATTCCGCCACCCGGGCGAGGATGTGCCATTATCCTTGGAAGTCGCAGGTTTTCAACCGCACGGAAGATATTTCTCTCTAATTGATAAAAATTGGCCTGTTATGAGTTATACTGCAACGAATTAAGGATTGTTCGGATGATCATCATTGATGCCTACAACTGCCTGCACGCCGGAAGCTCCATGTCGGGGCCATGGCATGGCTTTTCATTGCGGGAATTGTGCCGCCTTGTGGAACGGCTGGATAAAAAGATTGTACTGGTCATGGATGGTTCACCCAAACCCGATGAGCCGACAAATGCGGAATTTCCCGACGTAACGTTGAAATATTCAGGCCGCGGTGTTTCCGCGGATTCAGTTATTATTTCCATGGTGGATCAGAGTACCGGTGCCCGGCATATAACCGTCGTAAGCAATGATCGGGCCGTGAAAGCCGGTGCCCAGCGCGGTGGGGCGCGGACCATGGCCTGTGAAAAATATCTCGCCGGAATACTGCGGCGAAAAGCCGCCATGCGCCTGCGGTGGAAGACGGCCGAGCCGCAACGGAAAACAATCGGCCGAAGTTCGGATACCGATTTTTGGCTGCATGAGTTCGGCTTTGCAACCATTGCCCGGAAAGCTGAATCCCATGCTCTCCAAACCAAGGCTTCGGCAACACCAGATAATCCGGATGGAATAGATATTAGCGCTATCGATATGGAAGAAATATTGCGGCAGCGCATGCCGCCGCAGAATCGTGCAAAATCGCGATCTTTTAAATAATGGATGTTCCGCGCGGGAACCTTCCCTTATGGAAATACGCTTACGGCTATGTTGGGAAGCGCTGTGGCAATTTGTTCTCCGAACTGAGTTAAAGCTTCCGGCGGTAAGGCTGTCGCATAAGCTTCGGTGGTCCGGCGGGCGATCGAGTAAATCTGGATTAATTTAATCTGACCGCCGGCCGCACAAATTTCCATAATACGCTGAATATAAGCCGCTATTTCCGCTGGCGTGGGGCCTGCGCCATGCAGGGCCATTAAAAGCGTCTGAATAACCACCGGGCGTTGAATTGCGCAGGCGGTGATGTTGTCCAAGATGCGTTGGAAGGGAATTGTGGAACGGTCCACTTGCCGGTAATACGATTCCGTTCCCGCATCGAGTTTTAACCAGATTTCGCCGTTGTGGTGATCCAGAAATGACAAGGCCTTTTTAATGGTGGGGCGGTGCAGCATGGTGGCGTTGGTAATGACCACAAGTTTTACTTCCGGCAGTTGGAACGTCTGGAGAATTTCCGCCGCTAATTGGCAAACTGGAAAGAATTGTGGGCAGGTGGTCGGTTCGCCATCACCGGAAAAGGCAATATCATTAATTCGCCGCAACGCCGGCGCAACACCGGAAAATGGATCAAAATCATAAATGTCTCCGAGTTGAACCATTTTCAGCATGGCGACAAGCTCGGATTGCAATATCGGTAAATCAACTTCCGGCGGTCCACCGGCGATATTGCGATCCACGCAACAATATACACAATCAAAATTACAGACTTTGTCGGGATTCAGATTCACCCCAATGCTGATGCCGCCGCTGCGGCGGGAAACCACCGGATAGACATACCGATTAGTCTGCCAGTGCCGACCATGCAATGAAAAGGCCCGACGATTGCCGGGAGTCAGGAGTAGATCAAGATGTTGTTTGGGCGAATCCATACATAACAAGTGTAACGCGAAGCGGGGTTGGCACGCTATGGGTTATGTTTTTGTGCGGCATAGAGCAACATATTGAGCATCAGCGGCCGGGCGGATGCCGGGCTGTAACCCATAACACCCCAGGCATGGGAACCGGTCAGACCCGTGGCGATATTGTATGGGCTGTAAATAATCATCCATCGGCCATGCCGATGCAGTCCGTAAAGCAGGGGTTTATCCAGAAAGCCATGGTGCCGCAGGAAAAAAGCACGGTATTTTACTTTAGGCAGCGGCACAGAGTTGGGTATGGCCCCATTAAAAATCCGGCTGGATTGAGGAATTTGGCCCATTGTGGCCAGCGGATATAACTGGGCAATCATGGATCGGACGGAATGGGTGACTGTTTTATCCGCATTGGGCGTTTCAATAATCAGTGTTCCGCCCGCGTCCAGGAAATCCCTAATGTCATGCTCGGTTCTCCACGACGGGTCAAAGGGTTGCAGCGCGGCCATATAGGCGATCAGCGGCTTTTTCTCCCCCATATTTTTAAGTGTAGCAGTGCCAATAGACAGCTTGATTTTGTGGGCCGCCGCATAATCTGAAAAGGCCTTGAAGGCTTCCGGTTCCGGATTCCATTGTCCTTTGTGCCGGATAAAGGAGAGATCTAAGATGCCAAGCTTGGCGCTGATTTTCAGTTTAGGAACTTTGGGATTCAAATGTCGCACCAGTCGATGTTTGCTGGTGGCGTAGAAATAGATGTTGGCCGCCAGACGGAAGGCATTTTTGTGAAAATCTGTGTTCAGGCTTTCCCATCGCGATCCGACATCCAGGGGGCTGTGCACCCAACTGACACGGATGCCGTTGGAAAGCCCCATCAAATCCATGCTGGAAGGCAGTTGGTACTGGACGTGATAAATCCAGTTATCGGCAGAAAGCTTCCGCATTCTCAGCGTATCGTCCGTAGCGGCGAAAGCAGTTCTTTGAATGGCGCGGGTAAACGATTTGCTGTTGCCGTCCGCATTGGAGAAAATGAATCCGCCATGGTTCATATACCATTTTAATTTTGCAATGTCTTCCGCAGTGAAATGGGGATTGCCGTGGCCGGTAATCAGCAAAACCGGCGCATCGAGCCAAGTGCGTGGATCAGAGTTAATATTGACACTTTGCCAGTTAATCTGTTGCTCAAAGGTGGTGCTAAGCCACTGCGTAACGTTATAGTCGTCGCGGGGGCGGGCATTCCAGGGGCCGTTATACTGGAGTTTGTTGAAAATAATGGGGTTGAGTCCGCGAGTAAGAAATAGCAGGGCGTAAGCCGTTGGAACCACATTGCTCGGTGCGCCCAGCACATAATTGCTCCATGCCCCAGTTGTGGGGTCTTGATTTTTTAAGATGGTACGCGCCCCCATTGTGTACCAATTCCATTTTCCGATATGCCTAAGGCCGCTGGCCAGACCCACGCGCTCCAATCCGTAGAGATAATACAAGTTAGACTGGGTTTGAATATTCGCCGCCAGCCAATGCAATCCGTCTTGAATACCCTTATCAGCATGAGGATTTAAGTGCACACCGGTATGGCGATATTGATCGACCACATACAAGCTGGCAAGTCCAGCCGCTGTCATGGACCTGGTGGATGTGCCATGGCCCTGGTAGCTCCATCCGCCATCGGTATTTTGCCACTTGCGCCAGTGCTTTTCACAACGTATCCAGTACTTTTCTGAAGGCGAAAAGCCCATAAGCTTAGCCGCCCATACGCCCAGCAATCCGTATTGACTGTTAGAATTATCCCAGTTGCCCGGCAGCACTTCATGTTTCTTAACGCCATCCCAGACATAATGATAGGCCCCATCCGAATGCTGCGAGTCTATGAGATATTTATCCGCCCGATGCAACGCTTTAAAATAGAGCGGCGAATTGGTTGGACTTTCGGTAATAGCGCTGATTTGCAGGGATGCCACATAGGTGCTTTTGGGGGTTAGTTCTTCCAGCCATTTCAATGCCGGTTTAATTTTAGGGGAATTGACCGTTAAATCTGTCCGATCCAGCGTGTTGCCAACCTGCAGCAGAGCGTAAAGAGCCAGGGACGTTTGGCCCCCGGAATTTTGGGAGTGGGCCGGCAGAGTCTCCCAAAATGTGCCGGGCTTTTCTTTTTTCAGCAGATAGGCGACTCCGCGATTGATCGCCGCAATCACTTCTTTGCGTGTCAACGGAGAATTTGTTTTTGCATTTTGTGCCCACACGCCATGGGGCGTGGGTGATAATCCGATGACCAGCACCGCCACCGCAATAAGTTGAGCAATTGATTCTTTACGCATAACCACCGGAGTTCCAGCTCGCCGGCACAGCTCCCGTTAGCTGTGCGTACATATACCATACTATATTATCGGCCTTATCGTGCGAAGTGCTTGCGAAGAAAATCAATATTTATGCCCCGTCGCCCAATCATCGGTTTAAAACAATGCACAGCCGCAAAACCTATCGGGGTAATGTGATCAACGCACGGATAACCGGATGCAGTCATACGCCATAAAGCTGGTCCAGTTCTGTCGCGCTTGCCGAATATGTCGCCCTGCATTGTCGGCGGAATTTGCAAAAGTCAGGGCAATATCATTCCATCCCGTGTGCAATACGCCCCGTGCAACATGGAAGTTCTCGATAATTAATTCGCCGTAGGGGGCTGTTCGCACATATTGCAGCCCGATGCTCGTGTGAATTTGCCCGATGCGCTGGCCGTTGGCTAATATGGTTAATCGCGCATTACGTCCGCCGCAGACCATCGTCAGCACCGGCGAACCGGCGGGAACTTTCTGGAGCTTAAAGTGGATGTTCCAGGTAGTCGGTGTGCGGTGGCCCTGAACGATTGCAGGTTGCAGGTAGTTCCAGTCGCGAGCCGGCGTGCTTTTGCCGATGGTGTAATTGACCCCATGCGGAAAGTCTTTGCCGTAGCGCAGGTAATTTTCCCAGATATGAAAGTTGCCGCCATTGCGGAATTCAGTGACGGTCCGGTTGGCTACGCCAATTTGCCAGAGGGTTTTACCAAAGGATAGCGGCGTAAGTGTCAGGAGTTTCTCGACATCCGTTTTGCCGTTTTTTACCACAATTCCGTTTCTGCGGGCTTCACCCAGAATGCCGCTTTTCCAAACAAACAGATCATAATGGCCGGGGGCAACATTTTTTATGGCATAGGAACCATCCGCTTTTGCACGGGTCCAGTACATGTAGGAATTGACATTGCGTAGCCAAGATCCATACAAATTTGCCGGAACCTTTTTGGGCGGCAGGCTCAAGATAACCCAAGCCTTGCGAGGTGATCCGCCATGGGCGATGGCAACTTTTCCGGTTACACTGCCGCGCTGGTGATAGGCCTTGTTATGCAGCCAGGCAAAGGGCCATTGTGCCTCCTTTTGCAGGGCTTTGCGTTTGGCGGCAATCCACATGGCATCGGTATTGGCACCGGTATTGAGATAAAAATACATCGGGCCGTAAAGCTTTTGCCAATGTGCGCCCACATACGTGCACGCGGGCACGTAATATTTTTTATCCATGCCAATAATGAATAGTGGGCCGACAAATGAGGTCATCTGTAATAATGGCTCGGTTCCATCCAGAAACGAATGGCTGGGAAAAATCAGCCAAAGTCCGTAGCGGGGGCCCGCCAAACCAATGACATGACTCATGCGTTCATAATTCATCCATTCATGCTTGGCATCCACTTCACCATTGGGCAATCGCCAGGTGGCCTGATAAATATCGTGATATTGCAGATAATTTTGCCGCGGGAAGCCCAGGCTGATGGGGCCGCGTAAATTATCATTAAGCATCTTGGTCTTAAATAAACTGCGTGTGGCTGCCACTAAAAAGTTAAATTCCAACGCAATGCTTTGCGCATTGCCCGGATATATACTCTGCGGCATCGCTTTGCCGGTCATATTCTTCAGCAGAAAATAGACATAAAAGCCATGATTGCCCCGCCGCAGCACGTAATGCTCCTCCCACGTCAGCGGTGCCGTGCTGGTGGCCGGGAAGGTGTATACATATTCCGCTTCGCCCTTGCTGTTATGCGTAATAGTCTGCTGAAAGTTCTTGTTGATCGGGCAGCCGCCGAGCTTTTGCAGCCATTGGCGTTCAAACATGTTCGTGGCTTTGCTTTTACGGAACG
>JAKAEZ010000022.1 GCA_021819825.1 Planctomycetota bacterium | reverse complement strand
CAAGTGGTGCGAGAAAAAAATATAAACAAATATCCCCCGCCCTCCTGTCGCCCTGTCATTTCGGCAGGCGGGCCGGGCTATTGGATCGGCCCTAAGGTGCGAAGAAAAAGTGATTCGTCACGGCTGAGCCGGCTCGCCCTAGCTAATCGTCTGTAACCGCCGGGCGTTATCGATTATACTACCTGTATCAATAGTTGGAGAATTTTATGGTGCGTAAGATAACAAGTGCCTTTGGCCTGCTTCTCACGGCAGTTTTAGCCTCTGCTCCAGCTTTCGCTTCGGCTTTACCGGCCGCCGCCGTTACCGCGACGCCGGTTCCGGTAGAACTCAACGCCTCCGCCGTGCCCGCCAAGGCCACATGGATTATCTATCTCAATATGGATCAGGCCATGAAAAGCCCCGCTGCGGGAAAATTGTTGGAAAATTTTCTGCACAGGCACCCGCAAGCCCGAAAAGGGCTTGCCAGCCTGAAAGCCATGGGCCTGAAATTTCCCCAGGATTTTCATGATGTGCTGCTGGTGGGAAGAAACGTCGGACCCAATCATGGCGTGGTGGTGATTCATGCGACCAGCGATCAAAGGCACCTTGAAAAATGGTTCCAAACGCAACACGCGGCCATTACCGTAACGAAGTTAACTGACGGCATAGATAAAATTGTGGATAAAAAGAGCCACACATTTTATGAAGCATCGCCGACCGCTGACACCTTTGTGGCGTCCCGCTCGCTATCATCGCTGCGGCATGAATTGCGGGTTCTTGCCGGCACCTCAGCCGGCATGGCGGCCGGCAACCCCTTATTGAACGGCGCGCATCCCGGTGGCATCTTGTTTTTGGCAGATACCGATATGGCAAACCTGCCCAAGGGTCGAGGCCCACGGCATGGACCAAGCTGGATGAAATCAGTCACCCGCGGCTGGCTGGCGGCCTGGATAACCAAGGGCCGCCTCACCGTTTCCGCGCGTGTTAACATGAAAAGTCCGGATACCGCGGCCCAGACTGTTCAAATCGCTCAGGGCTGGCAGGCGGCAATGGACCTTGGTGCCACGAATGCCCATGCCAATCCACGGCAACAATTTATCGCCGGTATCGCGGACCGATTAAACGTCGGGGCCATCGGCAAATCCATTCACATTCAATGGTCGATGCCCGTGGCAAAATTGCTCGCCGGACCAAAATCCAGCCCCCCCGCCACCCAGTAACGCCCGAAAAAAGGAGAAATGATGAATCGCGTTGGCAAATTGATCGGTCTTATTCTGTTATCCGCATTGTGCGCATCGTGTACGTCGCGCATGGCCCTGCCGGGCGACTCTATGCATGCATCAACAACACCTTCCCCAGCTCAACCCGCGCGGCTGGCGCGTGTGGATTTGTTCAGCCAGGGTGTCGGCGTGTTTCAATATCAGGGAATGGTACACGGCACACAGACGCAAACACTATCCTTGCGCTCCGGGCAGATCAATGATGTGCTGGGATCGCTGGTATTTCAGGATACCGGCGGCGGCAGTGCCGGTGAGGTAACCTTCCCCGCCGCCACGCCGCTAAGCGTCACGTTGCAGAGCTTCCGGTTGGATATCAACAACAATCCGTCAAGACGCCAATTGCTGCAACAATTGCGCGGCGTTTCGCTAACGCTGGCGTTGAAAAATCCGGCCAATTGCAAAGTGACCGGTCGAATCATCGACTTGCTGCACCGGGGATTTTTTATGCCCCCCATACGCCCCGGTTCCCCCGTAGTCCCGGACAAGGCCGGCCCGGCGATCATCGGTGGGGCTGGCTGGTATATCAATATCTTTTCGCATAACAAGCTGAAACAAATTGCGCTAAACAATGTGAGGTCCATCCGCATTAACAATCGCCAGTTGCGGAGAAGTCTCAATAAGGCCCTTCAAGCGGTTGCTGATCAACCCAGTAAACACCGCCGGCCCATTACACTATGGTTTAAGGGGCATGGCACCCGGCTGGTGCGCTTTGCTTACCTGCTGGAAACCCCTTTGTGGCGTATGACATACCGCCTGATTCTGCCGCCGCAGGGAAAATCCGCCATGCCAAACAAGCCCGTGCTGCAAGGACTGGCCATTGTCGCCAATCAGACGGATATGAACTGGAACAACGTGCAACTGGATATTCGCGGTGGAGAGCCGCTGTCATTTATTAAAAATTTATATCAACCGCTCTACATGTGGCGGCCCATCGCCCCGGCCCCAGCGGGTACCCGCCGGGTGCCGCAAACATATTCACAGGGTGCCATCACCAGTGCGTACAATGCACATGCGATGACCAGCCAGGGTGCCATCGGCGGAGGAGGCGCGTTCGCATCCCAGCCGGTACAAATGCCACAATTCCGCGCCTTAAAGGCCGCTATGGCACGGCCAAATACTGCGTTCATGCCAAGTGCGCAGACAGCTTTCAATCCGCTGCAAGGGGTCAACGCCATGGCATCCGCCGGGGTGGTGCATCCGGCGTTTGATTATCATGTAAGCCACATCACAGTTCCGCGCCGGCAATCCGCGGTGGTACCTGTGCTGGTAACACCCATTGAGGCCCAACGGCTTGATTTATATACGATCGGGCAATCCTCCCCGCATCCCTTTTTGGCGGCCCGCATCACCAATGATACGCATAAATTCCTCCCCTCCGGAATGTTGACGTTTTATACCGGATCCATTTTTGACGGCCAAACCGCATTGCATGCCTTGCCCCAGGGGCGGCACCATGTATATAGCTATGCGGTGGATCAGTCCGTCACCGTGCGGTTCAAACACTTTTCCCAGCACACGACCCTTATAGCGGCAGCCCTGAAACACGCGACGCTGCATTTGAAAAACCAGATTACCGTCAATAATTTGTACGACGTGCATAACACCGCATCCCATCAGCGCACTATTGTGGCAAGAAGTTCCGTTAAAGAAGATTGGAAGATCCTTTTACCCGCGCACGGTGTGACATTGCATAAAGGGCAATATCAATACACGCTGAAAATCGCGCCCGCCGGAGAATCGGTGTTGCACATCCAACAGCGACAGAATCAAACGCAGATTCTTGATCTGTCAGGCCAGGATATTGCCGGCCTGCGGTCCATATTACAAACCAGGGGCCTGCCAAAAAATATTGTCGCGGCGATCCGGAAAGCCGTGGCGCTGATGAAGGTGGTCCAGCAGCGGCAAAGTGTTGTCAACGGCACAGCCGCACGCATTGCGCAAGCACAGAGCGATGAATTGCGCCTGCGGCAAAATTTGCAGGCCATGAAAAAAGTTTCACCGGTTTATAATAACATCGCCACGCAGTTGGCCGAGCTTGATAACCACTTGATGGCTCTGCAACATCAGGCGCGCATTGAGCGGCAAAGCGTGAACACGGCGCACGCGGCGGTTACAAATTATTGGTTAAGCACCCAAATTCCGCAAACGCCCGCTGCGCCAACCAAGGGCCGCAGGCACTGATGCAAAAATGGATGATTACAGGAGACCGGCCCATGTCTGATGACTCAGTAGTGATTATAAATAAATCGCTGCCGCGGCTTGATTTGTCGAAAATTAAAACCAATGCGACCTGCGGCCTGCCCGGAAAACCAAAAACCGAAGCGCTCACGGAAAAATATACCCAACGCATCGGAGCCTTGCAGGAACTGCTTTTTACCGATGGCCGCCGGGGCGTGCTGGTGATCCTGCAGGGAATGGACACAGCCGGGAAAGACGGCACAATCCGGCATGTCTTTGACCATGTAAATCCCGCGGGAGTACGGGTGACAAGTTTCGGCAAACCCAGCAGCGCGGAGCAAGCACATGATTTTTTATGGCGCATTTACCCCGCCGTTCCGGCGCGTGGGCAGATCGGCGTATTTAACCGTTCGCATTATGAAGATGTGCTGATTGTGCGGGTTCACGCCGGCAAACTTCTGCCGGAATATTTGCAGCGGGAAAAACATTTATGGGCCAATCGCTATGCCTCTATTAATGCTTTTGAGCGGCATCTGACGGAGGCGGGGATCTGCGTGTTGAAATTCTTTTTGCATATTTCCCAGGAGGAGCAGACATCGCGTCTCATGAAAAGGCAAAAAAGTCCGGACAAACACTGGAAATTAAGCGAAGATGATTTTGCGGAGCGCAAATTCTGGCACGAATACCAAAATGCCCAGGAGCCTGTCCGAGTAATGGCCGGGTTGCGACGGCGTGATTTTTGGCTTCCATCAAGAAGCGGCGACGATGGCGTACCTGACACGGATGGTACTCCGAGGAGCCGCGCCGCAGAGGGGAGCCAAAAAGCACGCCGCCCCGCGGGGTGGGCCTGAAATGCCCCGTCTGCTTTGTTGTCGGATCTCGCAGACTCATTATCCAGAGTCAGCTCGATCCTCCGCCGCGCATACGGGACATTTCAGACCCATCGCAATCCCGGCCATTACTCGGACAGGCTCCTATGAGCAGATGCTGGCCAACACCGGCACAGCCACAGCGCCGTGGCACATTATCCCCATGGACCATAAATGGGTCGGCCGCGCGTTAATAGCGAAAACGATCATGGAGACCATGGAAAATATGAAACTAAAAGTCCGCCCCGCCTCGGACCCGGCCCTGATCACGCGGAAGCTGTAGCGCGCGGCTGCGGCCGCGAGGTTACAGGTTACAGGGGACAGGGGACAGGAGACAGTGTTGCTGTGACCTGTAACACCTGTCACCTGTTACCTAATACTTCCGGTCCAGCAGGCGGTAGCCGATTGCTTCGGTTACGTGCGTGGGGGTGATTTTTTCTGTGCCTTCGAGATCGGCAATGGTGCGGGCCAGGCGGCGGACTTTATCGAAGGCTCGGGCGCTTAAGCCCAGTTCTTCCATGGCCTGTTTCATCAGCAACATGCTGGTATCATCCAAGGGGCAGAAATTTTTTAGTTGTTGCGTGTTCATGCTGGCGTTGGTGACGGTGGAATTGGCACCAAATCGTTGCGCTTGAATCGCCCGGGCCTTTTCGACATCCTTGCGCATTACCGCGGAGCTTGTACCCACCACCTTGCTGGTTAAATCGCGGTAAGTCACCGCCGGCACTTCCAGATGAATATCAATGCGGTCCAGCAAGGGGCCGGAAAGTTTGCTCATGTATTTGTCCATCGCCTCCAATTCGGTGGATTTGGCCTTTCGCCGATCCACCGTGCCCTTGCCGCTGGCGGTGGGATTCATCGCGGCCACAAGCATAAAGCGCGCCGGAAAAGTGACACTGGCGTGCGCTCGGGCAATGGTAACCGAACCGGATTCCAGCGGCTGGCGCAGCATTTCCAAAACATGACGGGAGAATTCCGGCAACTCGTCAAGAAACAATACCCCATGATGCGCCAAGGATACCTCACCGGGCCGCGGGATTGTTCCGCCCCCCACCAGCGCGGGGGCGCTGGCCGAATGGTGCGGCATACGCACGGGCCGCGTGCGCATGAGGCTGCTGCCTTTGGGTAATAAACCGCAGGCGGAATAAATCCGCGATGTTTCCAAAGCTTCCTGCCGCGTCAATGGCGGCAAGATGGTGGGCAGACGCTGACACAACATGGTTTTGCCCGCCCCCGGCGGCCCCAGCAGCAGCACATTATGCCGGCCCGCCGCCGCAATTATTAACGCCCGTTTGGCCATTTCCTGACCCCGCACGTCGGCAAAATCCAGGTCGTAAACATCCGGTGAAACCTGCGTGTCAACTTCATCCACCTGTTCAGGTGCCAGTTCCAATGCCCCGTTAAGAAATCCCGCCAGGGTGGCCAGAGAATCAATGGCATATATGTCAATATCTGGTACCACCGCCGCCTCACGCGCATTGGCCGGCGGCAACAGCAAACCGGTATAGCCCCCCGCCGCCGCCAGCATGGCCATGGAAAGTGCCCCTTTAATGGGCCGCACGGAACCGTCCAGAGCTAATTCACCGGCGACCAGAAATTTTTTATGGCCATCGGATGTGATCTGTTTTCCGGCATGAAGAATTCCCAGCGCAATGGGCAGTTCCAGGGCGCTACCTTCTTTTTTGATATCCGCCGGGGCCAGGTTCACCAGCAATTGTGTATCCGGGAAACGAAATCCACTGTTGATCATCGCCGTGCGAATGCGATCCAACGCTTCTTTGACGGCGTTATCCGGCAGTCCCACAAGCAATGGTTCGCCATATTCTTTGGCGGCAATATTCACTTCAACTTCACATTTGACCGCTTCAATACCCTGCAGCACGAAGCTATGAACCTTAGCCAGCATTAAAATTCTCCCGTTACGAACAAAAGCTAAGGTAAGCGGAGCGGAAAGAAATGCCAAGCGCCCGGGCAGTTTAGGTTACAGGGGACGGGTTACAGGGGACAGGGAAATGTTGTCACACAGCCCCCGGCTTGCCGGGGGGCGTAGGCTGGAATGCCGCCGCGAGCGCTGAAACTGTTGAACCCGTAGAACTACCCGCCATTGGTAACGCCGCCATCTTCCCGCAATCAGGCCAGGTGCGACGCCCGCGTAACGCGGCGAGGCCGCCTCGCCCGCTAAACATTTGCCCCCGCCGTCCCCATCCCTGTAACCAGTCACCTGGCGCAAGCGTCATTGTGGCAAAATCTTCAGGGCTACAATGTGCGGCTGAACGACCGCCCCGTTGTTACAGTAGGACCGATCCACGATGGCGATGAACCGGCGGCTGCCTTCCAGAATGAATTCGGCATTCTGGTTGGTGGGGTCGGTGGAGATGGAATACCGTGACGGGGCGGCCGGATTAATCGCAACTCCCTGACTGGCGTTGTACCAATCTGTTGCTGCGTATACGGCCCCTGCCTGGCTGATGTAATTGGGATTCAGGCGCAGGGCCTGCACGAGGCCGTAAACGGCGAAGGTGTCGCTGCGGACGGAGATAAAGTTTTCGACATCCGCCCAAGCGGCGTCGCGCTGCTGGATTGTGGCTGGTGGGGTTTTGACGGCCGATGGGAAGGTACCGGATTCAATGGTCGGGATGAAGGCGACGAGCAGGTCGGCGGCGGAGCGGAATCCGAGGCCGGCGTAGGTCGCCGAGGGGTAGCCCGGCGTGGTCGCCCCGGTGGGCACGGTGAACAGCGGAACCTTTGTGGTAGACGGGAGGCGATCGCGGAAGGCGATTGTATCGGCAACAAGCTGGGAGGTGTCCGTGAGCCGCTGGGCGGCGGTATCGGTAAGCAACGCGCCGTCGGCCGAATAGGCCGAGAAGAGTACGCTCTGGCTGGCGGTATTGATGTTGATTTTTCCGGCCTGACGTACCAAATCAGCAGCGCCGCCCGGCAGCGCCGACGCGGCGGCGGTGTTGGATTGCGACCGGTCGGTAAGCGTGGTCATCGAGAGTATGGTGGGTGGGACCATCTGCTGGGTGCCAGCAGGCCGCTGGTCGGCGGCAGGGATTACTGGATCAACGGCGGTGTCGTCAGCGGCTGTATATGCGGCGCGAGGGTCGTAGGCGAAGTCGAAATAAAGCGCGGCCTCCGAGGCCTCGACGGAGGCCGCCGGAGCCGCTGGGGGCAGCACGGGGTAGCCCGCGGCCTGGGCATCGGCCACATAGAGCATTCCGAGGTTTGCTGGAGCCGTGGCGATGGCGGTGGGCACGGCGGGGGTAGCGGCAATGTTAGTTCCAATTTGGGAACTGATCGGGAGGTAGGATGGCGTGGTGGTCGAGTAGCTTGCCTCGCGCGCAATACTGTTGAAATCATCGACGTTGGCCAGATCATAATTGGCGTCTATTGACGCGTTTGACAGGAATGTGGTGTTGGCGTAGCCGCTGTAGAAGCGGTCGAAGAGTTGAACAGCGGTATTCCCGCCGGCGTAGCCTGGTGTTCCCGAAGCGATCACATTCGCAATGCCCAAGTTCGGATTGGGGTTAGGGTCCGATGTTATGATGAGCGGGGACGGGGAGGTTAATGCCGACAGAGATGAATCGCACGACCATTCCGCAGTGTTATCGCGCTGAATATCGCCGTGGTATATGTTGCCGGGTGCCGCAGCCGGAGGGGCAACAGTGCTGAAATTGTAGGGCATCGTATCAACAACTACAGCGGTGCCACCCGGCCCCGGCCTCTCGAGCAGAATTGTGCCGGAGATTGCCATCGTCCCGGCGGCGGTGTAGGCGGTTCCCTTTGCGGTAGACGCGGCCGCGACGTGCGTTCCGCCGATAACCACCTGAATTGACGTTGGCGTGGCCCCCGCTTGGTAGGCCGGGATACCGGCGGGAAATGCGACTCCGAGGTCGATCGGCTTGGCCAACCCGGGAACGACCAGATACCAATCGCCCGAAGCGGGGGTGCCGGCCCCGGTTCCAAAGCTAATCGGCGCGCTCCCCGGGAAGGGGTTGTCGAGTTCAATCCCCCACCCCACCACTGTTTGGGCTGATCCGCCGCTGGCGCTTTCGTTTTCGACCGCGATTTCCGTCTCGTTGAGAAATGGCTGGGCAGCGTTGCCGACGAAGGTGTCGCCGCCCGTTCCGGCTGCGACCGTAATGACGGCGCTTCCCAGCGACGAGGATGGCGGCGCGGTGACAGTTGCCGAACCACCGACAGCAACGGCGAGTGTGGCGGGCTGGAATCCGCGGCCCCCGCTGCCGATTCCGTAACGGTATGTGAGGTAATTAACCAAGAAGGCGCAGGCGTGGGCTGGCTGGTAGCCGCAGTCGATGAGCGTGTTATACAGGCTTTGCGAGAATGTTTGAATGTTCGCCGTGCTCAACGGCTCATTGAGGGCGACTTTTGCTGGCGCGGTGTCGCCTGCGGCGAGGGTGCCGACCGCAACCGGGGATACGTCGCGGCCCCAGGAGTACGTGGTGTAGGCGTTACGGTAGCCGGAGCCGAAATAGTCGAGGGAATTGGCGAATGGCAGGCCGAGCGTGTTGGGAATGAGGGTTGCAATGCGGGAATAGGCGGGTTCGCTGAACACAGCGTTACCCGCGCCGCCGGCGGTCAGCAGGTCCATGGCGCTGTTGGTTCCGAAGAGGGCGGTTTTGTACGTCGATGCTCCAAATGGCTGCGGGTATTGAATCTCGTACTCGTTCAGAGCGTTCTGCCAACCGGGCAGTAACTGCGATGGTGCCAAGAACTTGGAAAACTCCGGCTGTGCCGCGTCGCTGCCGTAGTTACCGATTCGGCCTGGGGTTGTACCGCTGCCGATCTGGGGCGGCGCGCCATACTTGAGGTCGTTAGTATAATCGGTTGGATCGATATTCAGACCGGGATAGTTGAGGATGGGGGCGGAGGAGATAAACGAACCGTACATGCCAAAGGGATCGCCGGATTCATTGGTATTGTAGGCGGGGGTGGTGTACGCGTTGGCAATCCAGCCGGTGTTGAGATTCAGAAGTGAAGATGTGTCAATAATTCGCGTGGCAAAGCGGTATCGCGTGCCGTTGGGATCACTGTAGGGAAGCAGGTTCCACATGGCGTCCGGCGTGCCAAGGGGGTAAAGCTGGGGGTTGTTGGCGGCGTCGTACGTCCACCGTGGCTCGACCACGGAGGCGTTGGGGACGGGGACGTCGCCCTGCACGGAGTAGCCTGCGCCCGGAATTGGGGTGCCAACGGCGGTCGGCGCGGTCCCCGGAAGATACCATACGATGTCGTAGGCCCCGGTATTGGGATCATAGAGGTACGGCGAGAGCGTGCTGAGAACGGGGATACCCGTGGTCGTCTGGCCGCTTTCCGTCGCGTACTCCGCAGTCGGCACTGCGGTGCCGGCCCAATCGGTGGCATCCGCATCGGGAAATCCCGGATTCAGCTTGTTGGCGGCACCGATGTACGTCGCGCGACCATAGGCACCGGTAATGTGGTCAAAGTAGAACACCTCGTCGCCAGGCGCGTAATTGGAGCGCGGCTCGTAGGGCTGGTTGCTGACCAACCAAGGCTCGCTGGGGGCATATTGAAGCGCCCCGCCCACCAGGGGCGATTGGAAAAACTGCTGCGGGGAGGTTGTCGCGCCGCCTACTTCGGGCGTATCCCAGAAGCGGGCGATCTGCGTGTCGGGCGCGAAAACGCCACCGGATTCGCCGCCGATTGAAAGCGTTCGGGGTGTCGGGTCCAATGTCTGACTGAGCATCAATCCACGCACGGTATTGAGCACCCCCTGCTGGGCCATATTTAAGCTGGCGGAGGAATTGCTGGCGTAGGCGGATTTGCGATCAGTACTGGCCATGAGAATAAAGACGGTGCCCATCAGCGCCAGCAGAACCAGCAGGGCGATCACGAGAAGCAGAATCATGCCGGCGCGGCGGTGAGCGGCGCGGCCGCTCAATGAATAATGAGTAATGAGATGGCCTTGCGGCCTTAATGAGACGCTGCGCTGCGCTACACTTAAAAGAGCAGGAGTCTCAATGGCTTGTTGGTCATTGGTCATCAATCTTTGATCAGTGTTTCGATTGTTTTTCATGGTTTATTCCTCATAGTTAGAGGCACTTCATTTTTTATTAAGGCCGCAGAGGCGGCCGTCTCATTAAGGCCATCAGGCCGTCTCATTAAATTCGCCAATCGGGCGAATGTCTCATTAAGTCCCGCGCGCCGGGACGTCTCATTGCTGCCGCTACTGCGGCAGCTCTACCACCTGCGTGACAAACCGTCCGCCTTGGAGGCGGTTGTTCGGGTCGGTCACCGCGTAGGTTATTTTCAAGGCTTTAGGCCACTCGGCCTTGTTCCCGGCGTAGAACACGTATACCGGATTCAGGGAAGCAGGGTTACTGTTGCCCTGAACGAGAATGGGCGTCGTCCCGTTGTTCAGTGTTGAGGGGAGCCACGGCCCATTGGTGTTCGCGGGGGTGGGGTAGCCGTTTGAGGTTGGCGAACCAGTGTTGCCGTTGAGCCCGTACCAATTCAGGGCCTTGGTGTTTTCCGCTCCGGTCGCATAGGTGCTGGTCAGTCCATCCGTCCAGTCCACTGAAAAACTCGGTACACCCTGAAGCATGATGGGGGTCATGCGAGCGTACCCATTGAGCATCTGGACGATAGTCTGTGCGGCACTCAGCGGTGGTGCCTTGGGCTGTTCTGATGCTGCGGGGGTTATGAGCGTGGAGTAGCGGTAGCAGAAGAAGTCCGCAATTGAGCCGATCGCCGTGGCGCTAAGCGGTAGGCTGCTAAGGTACGCCTCAATGGTCCCCACACCGCTCGGGGAAACGTAGTTGATTGTGGAACCGGGTGAAACACCGATCGCGTGTACGGCTGCCGCTGGGACGGCGTCATAGGCCGCGTCGAGGCGGGAGGAGGTGATAACGGGCCGCAGGGATTCACCTGCCGGCGCGAATGTGTAGACAAGCGTCCCGGAATTCGTGGAATTTTGGGAGTTGAAGAAAGGATTGTTGTAGATGTAGGAATTTGCCGCGTTTGGCGGGGTTCCGTTGAGGACCTGGCTAAGACCGTTGGGCTCCAGCAATATGGCTTGGCGGCCAAAGTAAAATTGGCCGCTGGTTTCGCCGGATGGCGGCATGCCCATGGGAACCCAGCTATTCTGCCTCCAATAGGGCTGCTCGGCGTCGTCAAGTTCGGTGCGGTTAGTGGGGTTGGGGGCGAAAGTCGCAGGCCCGGTTTTGTAGTTCAGTGCGGCTGGGCCATAGGAGGCCGTGAGCTGGCCGAACCAGACGATAGCTTTATTGGAAGTAAGGTTGTCGATCATGGACGTCCTACCGGCCTGGATGCTGCCGGTGCGTCCATAGAAGTTGCCGGTTTCCATGAAAGACAATTGGTCGGCCCTCCAGATCGGCGGCTGGCCGGGAAAACCTGTGAGGTTCAGCCAAGTGCTGTTACTGTAGGGGGCCTTCGTCGGCGGTTCGCTGGTGGTCGTCGCGCCGGGTGCGGTGGTGTTAGCCTGCTGGCAGTAGAAGTAGCGGGCGGTAGCCAGATCATAAACCTCGTCGCCCGGCTCGTATTGCACGCCCGGCATCCACTGGGGGGCGTAATAGCGCTGACGGATAATTAGAAAGCCATTGGTGTCCAAGTGGTGAATATCACGGGCGATTTGCGATTCCACCGCGCGGATGGAACTCATCGCCGCGAGCGTGGCCTGCCCCACACGCACCGTGCGACCCGCCAGGCTGAAGATTTCGCCAACCGCGGCCATGAGGATGATCAGAATACTCAAGGCCACAAGCATCTCGACGAGCGTGAAGCCCGCCCGGCGGCGGGACGAGGTGACAGGGGACAGGTTACAGGTTACAGGGGGGCGCGGCTGATGCCGCGAGGAGTTAGGAGTTAGGAGATAGGAGTTGGCCGAGCATTGAGGAGTTAGGAGATAGGAGTTAGGAAAATAGGGAAGCGCTGCGCGGGCGCAATTTGTGGGGCGGGCATCTTGCCTGCATTCGGGGCAGGCGGGACGCCTGCGGTACGTGGCGCGGCGCTGCCGCTCAATGATCAATCCCGGCGTGCCGGGAAACAACTTTTTTGGAATTCCTTGTTTTTGATCATTGGTCATTGATCTTTGATCATTGATGCTAGCCACAGCTACGCGCTGAAGATCGTTCGTTGTGTCTTCGTGCCTTTGTGGTGAAATTGTTTTGTTGTTATTCATTATTCATTACTCATTATTAAAAGCTTTTTGTTTCCATCCTCATTTTTACTCATTATTCATTACTCATTATTCATTGATCATCAGTCATTGATCCGTGATCATTGTTACAGGTTCACCGTCGTCACATACACATATATCAGAGGGCTGGAAGTCTGGCCGATCGCGGGCGGAGCAAAAATGACGTAATCGCTGGTCCTGTTTATTACCGAACCGCCCGCCAGTCCGGTTGGCACAAGGGCGTTGGTAGCGGGGTCCGTTATGAGCCGGAACACGCCTCCGGTATTAACATCGACGCCCAGCGAGTCAACCGGCATAGCCGGGGCGGCGTATTTGTATTCCCCCTCGAAAAGCTGCGGGTAAAAAGAGCGGAAACTCGGTACCGAGTTCTGTGCGTCCGGGAGCATAGGCAGGAGCGTGTTACCTGCGGGGAATGACGGATTGGGTGCCGTGGCCGCGAAGGTGTTGGATTGCTCACCTTTATTGAACACGAAGAGGTAGATGGTGTAAGAGTTGGCGTCCATAGTTGTGAATGGTGCGACCCCGGCATACCCGCTGGTGGCAGGGACTATCACGGCGCTCCAATAATACGAACCGGGCGGCGGTACTGGGGCAGGCGTTGGGGCGGCTGGGGCCGGGTCGACCGGGAATGGGGCGTAGTTTGTGGCGGTAAACGCCTGGTGTGTGCCGAACTGAAGTGGCTGTGAGTTTCCGAAGGAGTAGACGAACGGCCCGTAACCGGTAAAGGGCTGGGCGGTGGTGTTCAGCGGAAGCACGGCCCCGGCAAGGAATTGCGTTCGGATCTGCGCGACAGCATTTTTGGCAATCACTTGGGCGATGGAGGTTTGGGCGTCTTGGGCGGTCCATTTGGCGGCCACGGGAAATACCGCGGCGATCATGATCAGGCCGATGCTTAATACGAAAATGGCGATGAGTATCTCGGCCAGGCTGAAGGCGGCGCGGCGGGGCCGCGACGAGGTTACGGGGGACAGGTTACAGGTTACAGGGGGGCGCGGCTGATGCCGCGAGGAGTTAGGAGAATAGGGAAGCGGCGCACGGGCGTAATTTGTGGGGCGGGCATCCTGCCTGCGTTCGGGGCAGGCGGGACGCCTGCGGTACGCGGCGCGGCGTTGCCGCTCAGTGATCAAACCCGGCGCGCCGGGACTGATCAATATTTGCAGAATTCCTTGTTTATTGATCCGTGATCCGTGATCAGTGATCATTGATGTTGGTCTTTGTTCCGTGGTCATTGTTATGTTGTCATTGTTTGTCATATTTCACCAAATCCTCCGGCGTCCCGGCGTCCCGGCGTCCCGGCGGCTCTATGCCGCCGGCTAAATTCTGACTCCCAATCCGTCCCCTCGCCCGCTCCCCTGTAACCTCCGTCGCCGTCCCCCGTAACCTGTAACCAATCGTGGTCATCGAATCACGTTCCCCGTATACGTACTGATCATCGTGATATCGCTGTTGGCGGCCAGGTACGTGCCCAGGGCCGACTGTGTGGCGGTGTCCGCGGCCGGCAAATTAGCCGGCTCAAAAAGGATAAAGCCGGGCGAACTGGGGCCGAAGTTGACGGCGGTCCGGGCGTAGGTGCCGTTAGGCTCGGGGGCACCACCGACAATGGTAGTGTTGATGGTTCCCCAGTTTGTCGAGCCGGTCGGGAATGCGGTAGTTTCCGGCCAGATCACGTTAAGCTGGTTGACGATTGTCAGGTGGCCATTGGCGTTAAAGACGATGGCGCGATCAGCGTTATTGTTGGGAAAAGGGGTCGTGGTCACGGTTGGTGGGAGAGCCAAGCCGCTGTAGTCGTAAATGGGCGTGCCGGTTACCCCGCCGATTAATGTGGCAACATATACGCCCTTGGGTAGATATTGGACCGATTCCTGCAGCATCGGCTGGAAGTAGGTGTACGTGCCGAAATATCCGCCGGGCGACATTTTTTCATAGGCATACGCGCTTTCTGCGGTGTGGCCGGGCTCTTCAAAAAATATCAGTGCCACATCGGTATGGTTCTGAATGGCCAGCGTGCGGGCACCGGCCACGGCCGCGGAGAGCTGATTCTGCGCCTGAACCATGTTGTTACCGGCAAATAGCGCGGCGAACGCCGGAATGGAAATCGCCGCGACAATGACCATGATCGCCAGCACGGTGAGAAGCTCGACCATGGTAAATCCCGCTGCGCGGGATTTACGCGAGGAGTTAGGAGGTAGGAGGTAGGAGTTAGAAGAATAGGGAACCGCTGCGCGGGCGTAATTTGTGGGGCGGGCATCCTGCCTGCATTCGGGGCAGGCGGGACGCCTGCGGTACGCGGCGCGGGCTGGGAGCGCGGGTGTCCCCACCCGCCCTTGACTCTGTGGTCTCTGTGTCCTCTGTGGCCCGGTCCCGCGGCGCTGCCGCTCAATGATCAATCTTTTTGGAGTTCCTTGTTTTTGACCATTGGGCATTGGTATTTGGTCATTGTTGTTAGCCACAGAGATCACAGAGGACACAGAGGGGCGAGGGGAATTGCTGGGCAACGGCGATCCAGTTATACGCCGAAGATCGTTCGTTGTGTCTTCGCGCCTTTGTGGTGAAATTGTTTTGTTGTTATTCATTATTCATTACTCATTATTAAAAGCTTTTTGTTTCCATCCTCATTTTTACTCATTACTCATTACCCATCGAGTTCCGTCCCAGCTAACATTCCCGGTAGGATCCCGGCGTCCCGGCGGTCCCGGCGCGCCGGGACCGCCGGCTAAATTCCGACTCCCCGTCCCATCCCCTGTAACCTGTCCCCTGTCCCCTGTAACCTCCGTCGCCAACTCCTTATCATTGATCATTGATCAGTGATCATTGGTCACTGGCTGTCACTGTCCTCCATAAACCAGGCTGTCGCCGCCGTAGGCGGCTTGCGATGGGCCGGGGGCTACCAGCAGGTAGCTGTTGCGGCCAGTGATAGTTCCACCGGATGCGTCGTTGATTCCGGTTTTGTCGCCGATAAGTTGGAAAAATAAGTTCGCAGCAGTGGGCGGAGACTGCATCGTGGTGGCGGCGTCGGGGATAGTGCCGGGATCGTCGGCGCTGCAAAATACGCCAACACCAGGCGTAGGCCCGAAGATCAAGCTCGAGGACGGCGAAGTTGTCGCCGAAAAATAGAGGATCGGCATGGGAACGCCGGCGGTGGGCGGGAAATCGCCGGAGAAGTAATAGTTGCCGGTGCCATCGGGCGTAATGTTTTGGGCATTTGTGGGCATGTAGGGGCCATAGACTTTTTTGTACGGTTGCATGGCGAAGCCAGCGGTATTGGGAAAGCTGCTGCCCGTCCCCGTGCCCGTGTAGCCGGGGCCTGAGGCGGGGTAGCCATCCGCAATTCCGGGCAGGTAGCCGAGCAAACATTCGGCGAGGTAGTCGTCGGCGTGGCCGGATAGGATTCCCCCGTTGGGCGCGGTGGGATACAGGTTCGTGGCGCTGGCGCACAAATCTGAATCGGGGTACATATTAAAGTCGGAATGATAGACGCTTAAGGCCTGACCAATGGCCGCCAGATCGCCCTGGGTGGCGCTGCTGTATGCGTACCGTTCCGCCAAAATGGCTGCGGGAACCAATATCGCGATCAGCAGAACAATAATGGAAAGCACAACGAGAATCTCAATGAGCGTAAATCCCGCTGCGCGGGACGAGGTGACAGGGGACAGGTTACAGGTTACGGGGGGGCGCGGCTGTTGCCGCGAGGAGTTAGAAGAATTTGGACGCGCTACGCTTCCATTTGCTTCTTGCTTCTCACTTCTAACTTCTAACTTCTTGTTCATATCCATATTCATGATTGTCTACTCATTGCATTGCTTATTTTTGATCATTGATCAGTGATCATTGGTCATTGAAGCGGAGCGCTTCACTGTCCTCCAAACACTACGATGTCGTCGGATGTTGGTATGGGCACGGTACCGGCGTAGCCAACCGTGTTAAAGCCGTAGGTGTGATCGGCACCGGCGCTGATCATCACGAAATCGCCTTGGACCGGATAACCCTGTCCATTGGCGGCAAGCGGGTTGTAGCCGGTAACAAGTGACTGATTCACAACGGTGTTGGCGAAAAAGTTAAGATCGTTGGAATATGCGGTGCTATAGCAGGATACAACCTGACCCGTGTTGTCCTGCGGATACGTCGTACCAGCACCGTTCTTGACGACCAGTGCGGGATACGTCCCGCCTCCGCTATCCGTGTAAGGACGGTTATCGCCGAGGTAGTATGCAGCGCCGGTTCCAGCGGCACCACCGGCATTCCCCGCGCTAAGCCAGACTGGGACACCCGTTGCTCCCGGCATGCCGGGGTTTTTGCGGTAATACAAAATGGGCAGGCCATCGGGGTAGGCGTCATAAAGCGTGGGCAGCCAAGGCTTCGCCATTGCACCACCGCCTGGTGCAACTACCGGGGCGGATGTCGCCAAGCTGGGGGGTTCCGGCAGCAAATCGACCGATTGCGGATTAAAAAAAGATGCTTTCTGCACGCCGCCGTTGCCATAATCAATCGGGCCGCTGCCCAAGGGGTTGGTGACGTAAACGGACGGCAGCGCGGTCGAGTCCGATCCGGTGTTGTTGACCTGCACGTAATCCGCCCCGGATGGTAATGTGGGAGAACCCACTCCGTTATTCGGCTGCACGTTATACATCGTGCCCATCAAACCAATGAGCATGTTTTGTGTTCCGGTGATGACGTTGCCGCTGCTGTCCTTTACCAACTGCTGCGAAATATCGGCTTCGCTGAAGGGGCCGGGGTAGGCGTTGAAGGTGGCTTCGTAGCTTAAGCAGGCGGAGCTGATGGCGGACATTTCTTCCTGCGTGGCGGTGCCGTGGGCTTCCGAGAGAATCTTGGACAACGCGGGCAGCAAAATAGCCATGAGAATGGCGATAATACTGATCACCACCAGCAGCTCGATAAGGGAGAACGCGGCACGCCGCCGCGGCGGCGAGGTGACAGGGGACAGGGGACAGGTTACAGGGGTGAGCGGCTGATGCCGCGAGGAGTTAGAAGAATAGGGAACCGCTGCGCGGGCGTAATTTGTGGGGCGGGCATCTTGCCTGCATTCGGGGCAGGCGGGACGCCTGCGGTACGCGGCGCGGCGTTGCCGCTCAGTGATCAAACCCGGCGCGCCGGGACTGATCAATATTTGCGGAATTCCTTGTTTGTTGATCCGTGATCCGAGATCATTGATCAGTGATGCTGCTCCGTGATCCGTGGTCATTGTAATGTTTTCATTGTTTTTCATATTTCACCATTCTCGGCATTCCCGGCGGTCCCGGCGGCCCTATGCCGCCGGCTAAATTCCGACTCCCAACTCCTGCGTCCCGGTCCCGTCCCTGTAACCTGTTCCCTATAACCTGTAACCTTCGTCGCCGTCCCTGGCCGTTCGTGGCCGTTCGTGGCCCACCGGCAAGCCGGGGGCTATTTGGTATCCCGCCCTGTCACCTCCGTCGCCGTCCCTGTAACCTGTCCCCTGTAACCTGTAACCTACGGCCCTACGGCCCTGCGGGCTTATCCTCCCCCGCCGCCGCCTACTGTCGATAGCAGCTTGATGTACGGCAGGAACACGGCCAGCACGATGAAGCCGACGATGGTACCCAGTACCACAATCATGATCGGTTCCAACAGGCTTACCAGGCTGGTGACCAGTACGTCCACTTCTTCATCGTAATTATCGGCGATTTTTGTCAACATTTTGTCCATGTCGCCGGTTTCTTCACCCACGTCAATCATGTTGACGACAATGGAATCCACGACGCGGGAATTACGCAACGGCGTGGCAAAGCCTTCACCCTCACGGATGGCGTCATGGACTCTTTGCATGGCTTTTTCAAACATTTTGTTGCCGCAGGTGTCGCGGGTAATGTTAATGGCTTCCAGAATCGGCACGCCGGCGGCCAACAGGGTGCCCAGCGTACGGGTAAACCGGGCGACAGTTCCCTTGGAAACAATTTTGCCCATCACCGGGATGCGGAGTTTGATCCAATCCAGGGCGGTGCGGCCGGGGCCGGTTTTACCGATCATTTTCAGCAGGAACCAGATCGCGAAGGGAGATCCCAGAATATAGGCCCAGCCATATTCCTTGGCCACCCAGTGCGAGAAGTTCATGAGCATGATGGTAATTTGCGGCAAGCCGGTCTTAAACGACGCGAACAATTTTTTGAATTTTGGAATAACGAAAATCATAATGCCGGTCACCATCAGAATGGCGAAGGACACCACCACGATGGGATAAATCATGGCACCCTTGATACGGCGTTTGAGCTTTTCGGCTTTTTCCATGAAATCGGCCAGACGCTGGAGAATAACATCCAATACACCGCCGGTTTCACCCGCCTGCACCATGTTGACATACAGACGGTCAAACACTTTCGGATGGCGATTCATGGATTCTGAAAGGGTAATACCGCCTTCGACATCGGCGGCTACGGCTTCAAGCGTATTTTTAAGCAGACCGGCCTTCTGCTGCTGCTGAAGAATTTTCAAGCTGCGGAGAATCGGCAGGCCGGCGTCCTGCAGGGTGGACATCTGCCGGGTGAATTGCGTGAGGTGTTTGCGGGAAACCTTACCAACGGTAAAGGTGATGTCATTAATTCCTTTTTTCTTTTTCTTGGGGGCAAAGCTGGCCATTTGCTGTTCCGGCGCAGGCACTGCGCCGGCTTTGGCTTTGGTTTTTTTAACGCCCTTTTCCCGCGGCGGCTCAGTGAGGAAGTTGCCCTGGGCCCGAAGCTTAGAAATAGCTTCATCAGAACTGGCGGCATCCACATCGCCTTTAATCGTTTGCCCGGAAGCGTTCAGCGCTTTGTAAGAATACGTAGGCATTGAGAAATCTCCTTGTTCGCCGAGCCACCAGCCCGGCTTCCGCTGACTATATATACCGGCGAAACCGCCCGCCGGATAGCGGGGGACGACTAGGTTACAGGGGACAGGGGACAGGTTACAGGGGGGTATCAGGGAATGCGGTCGAGGATTTTGTGGCGAAGACTGGTGAGCATTTTGCTAAGCTGCGTGATGAGATCGAAAGCCGGGCGTGCTGTTTCAGGCCTGATGTAATCCAAGCGTACCGCCAAGGTCAACAGTGTTTCCGTTTCCATCAGCGACCCACGCGCAACAGCTAAAAACTGGGCGTAATCCCGAGCGGTTCCGCGTGCGTGCCCCTCGGCTATATTGGCAGCCACGGACGTTACGGATCGTGTTAACTGGCTGGTTAGCGCATACACTTCCGAGCGGGGAAATGCCCGGCTAACCTGATATACCTGCACCGCCAAGTCCATGGCTCGCTGCCAAACAATCAAATCCCGGTGCGACTGAATTTTCATTACTGTCCTCCCCCTGTAACCTGTAACCCGTAACCTGTAACCTACTCTTCTGTGATCGTCTGCTTGACGACTTCTTCGATGGTGGTGACGCCTTCGTAGATGCCGATGAGGCCGGATTCGCGGAGGGTTCTCATGCCGCGTTTGCGGGCGGCGTTGCGGAGGAGGTTGGTGGAGGCGTGGGCCATAATCATTTCGCGCATTTCATCGTCCAGGGTCATAATCTCGCAAATGGCCAATCGGCCCCGGTAGCCGGTATTGTTGCAGCTATTGCAGCCTCGGCCCCGATAAAACGCTTTGCCCCGCACATCTTCGGGGGTTAATTCCAGTTCCATAAGATGTTCTTCAGTGGGTTGATACTCTTCTTTACATACCTGACAAATTCGCCGACACAGCCGCTGGGCCAGAACGCCTTCAATGGTTGCGGTGATCAGGAAGGGTTCCACGCCAAGGTCCAGTAACCGGGCGATGGAAGAAGGCGCGTCATTGGTGTGCAGGGTGGTAAAAACCAAGTGTCCAGTGAGCGAGGCCTGCGTGGCGATTTCCGCGGTCTCTTTATCACGGATTTCGCCCACGAGAATAATATCCGGGTCTTGCCGCAGGATTGATCGCAGACACCGCGCGAAGGTCAGGTCGATTTCCGAGCGAATCTGCACCTGATTAATGCCGTCAATATCATATTCCACCGGGTCTTCGGTGGTGATGAGTTTGTCTTCAATGCTGTTAAGTTCATTAAGAGCCGCATACAGCGTGGTGGTTTTACCGGACCCGGTCGGGCCGGTGACCAGAACAATGCCGTTGGGCTTATCAATGAGCTGGCGGAAGACGCGCATGTCGTCTTCGCGCATGCCCAGCTTATCAAGGTCCAGAGATACGTTCGAGCGGTCCAGCACACGCAGCACGATGCTTTCACCAAAAATGGTGGGCAACACCGCAACACGCAAATCCACCGGGTGGCCCTGCACCATCAGGGGGATGCGGCCATCCTGCGGGACGCGGCGTTCGGCAATGTCCAGATTGGCCATAACCTTGATACGACTGGAGATCGCCATGGCGATAAATTTGGGGGGCGGGACCATTTCATACAGGACACCGTCAATGCGGTAGCGCATTTTGAATTCAGTTTCAAAAGGCTCAAAGTGAATATCCGAAGCGCGTTCCTTAATGGCCTGCATGAGCACGGTGTTAAGCAAGCGCTTAACGGGGTTGGCTTCAGCCAGTTCCTTCAGAGTGTCAAGGTCGATGGAATCGCCGCGATTTTCCAAGGCTTTCAGCGTGGAATCCGAACCGATTTCCGACATTAAATCCGAAAGCGAATCCTGCTTGGTTTCATAGTACCGGGCCAGGATTTTGGCGACTTCCTCCGGATCGGCGATGCAGGTAATAACCTTAAAGCCCATGAGGGTTTGCAGATCATCAACGACGCGAAAATTATCCGGCGAATCCAGAGCGATGGTGAGGGTTTTGGTTTTTTCATCAAACGCGATGGGGACAACACGGTACACGCTGGCCATCTGGGAGGGAATCTGTTTGACCAAATCCGGCGGTAGATCGCGCCCCGCGAGGTCCACAACTTCAAATCCACGCTGTGCCGCCAAGGCGAAATTGAGATCTTTTTGGGAAATCATTCCCAATTCCACCAGCACCTGTCCGATGGGGGTATTAAGATGCCGGGCTTTTTGCTGGGTTTGCACCGCCAAGGCCTGATGCACCTGTTCACGCGTGAGGCGGCCCATTTTTATCAGCACGCGCCCCAGCGGACGATCCTTAAGTTGATCCACCGGCGGCATGGAACCGGGCTTGGCCTCTGCGGGGTTGGGCATGGGCTTGGGCATTCCGGGTTTTGGTGCTGGGGGCTGTTCAGCCATGATTACTCCATAGTAGCGCGGCGTAGCGGCGACGAGGTTACAAGTGACAGGTTACAGGTTATAGGGGCGCGCGGCTGATGCCGCTTAGTGATCAATATTTGGGGAATTCCCTTATTATTGATCCGTGATCTGTGATCATTGATCATTGATGTCTGTGCATTGTTTTTCATATTTCACCATTCTCGGCGGTCCCGGCGGCTCCATGCCGCCGGCTAAATTTCAACTTCCAATCAGTCCCCTCGTCCCATCCCCTGTCCCCTGTAACCTCCGTTCCTCCGTAACCTCCGTCGCCGTCCTTGGCCCACCGGCAAGCCGGGGGGCTATTTGGCGTCCCTTCTGACTCTGCGTCCCCTTTCCCCCTGTAACCTGTCCCCTGTAACCTGTAACCTATCATATTACCCCGCGGCGCGGCGCGATCCGCCGCTGGTGGCCGGGGCGTCGTCTTTTTCCGTATCCGGTCGATCAAGCCGGGCACCCATGCGTTCGGCAAGGTCGGCGGGATGGCGCGCCTTATCGACGGCATCTTCGGCACTGACTTTGCCGGCGCGGTAAAGTTCCAGCAGATGGTCATCAAGCAACTGCATACCAAATTTTTTCCCGGTCTGAATGGCCGAGTCAATACGGAATGTTTTATTTTCACGGATCATGTTGGCGATGGCGGGAGTAATAACCAGAAATTCATACGCCGCCACGACGCTGTCCGTATCGGAGCGTGGCAACAGAGCCTGGCTGAGAATGGCCAGCAACGTGGTGGACAACTGCACGCGAATCTGTTCCTGCTGGCTGACGGGAAACGCATCGACCACACGGTTAATGGTGCTGGCGGCACCGGACGTGTGCAATGTGGCGAAGACCAAGTGGCCGGTTTCCGCGGCGGTAATGGCGGAACTGATGGTTTCCAGATCGCGCATTTCACCGACGAGAATCACATCGGGGTCCTGACGCAACACGCGCCGCAGGGCCTCGGAAAAGGTTGTCACATCACTGCCGTGGCCGACTTCACGCTGGGTGACCATGCTTTTTTTATGCTCATGGTAGTATTCCAACGGATCTTCAACGGTTTGAATGTGTCGTTCAAAATTTTCATTGACATAATTAACCATCGTAGCCAACGACGTGGTTTTACCGGAACCGGTAGGCCCGGTGACCAGGAATAAGCCGCGCGGGCGGCGGCAAAGTTCCGCACAAATCGGCGGCAGGCCTATTTCATCAAACGTCAGAAGTTTGTAGGGGATTTTCCGCAGCACAATGGAAACATGCCCCTTCTGGCGAAACACTGCGACACGGAAACGGGCTTTGGCCAGGCCGTCGGAACTGGAAAAGGCAAAGCCAAAGTCGGTGCTGCCGGTTTCTTGCAATTCCTGCTGCCCACGATCGGGTGTGATGGATTTCATCAAAGCCATCGTATCATCCGGCTCCAGGGATTTGGTGGCCAAATCCCGCAGGTGCCCATGCAGACGCAACACCGGCGGCCGCCCGACATGCAAATGCAAATCGGAGGCATTTTTCTTAATGGCTGTTTCCAGCAGACGATCAATAAGAATTTGTCCCATTGAGTTTTTATCCCTTAAAATCGGCGGTTCCCGGCTCACCGATACCACACATTATCCACGCCCAGCTACCAAGTATACCCTTTTTCGGCGTCAATTTCCTGCACCGATTATTCCGCCACCAAACCTTCGGTCTGCGTCACACGCGCGATTTCCCTGGGCGTGGTGACGCCGTTGAGTACTTTAATCCGCCCGTCTTCCAGCAGGGTTTTCATCCCGTTGGCGATGGCCACTTTACGAATCGCCGAAGAACTCGACCGCTTAAAGGCCAGTTCCCGAACTTCCGCGTTCATCATCATCATTTCAAATATGCCGATACGCCCGCGGTAGCCGGTATTATTACAGGCATTGCATCCGACGGCTTTATATATTTTTTTACCGGCCAGATCTTTATCCGTCATGGCCAACAGTGCCAGAAGTTTGCGATCCGGATCAGGATCAACCTGTTTACACTGCTCACAGAGCGTGCGAATGAGGCGCTGAGCCATAATGGCCTGAATGGAAGACGCCACCAGGAAGGGTTTGACGCCCATATCAATTAAGCGGGTGATCGCGGAGGGCGCGTCGTTGGTGTGTAGCGTGCTGAAAACCAGGTGCCCGGTCAGGGCGGCCTGCACGGCCACATCCGCAACTTCACGGTCACGGATTTCACCCACCAGAATAATATTGGGTGCCTGACGCAGCATGGATCGCAGAATTTTGGCAAAAGTTAAGCCGATGGCTTCGCGTACCTGACATTGATTAATACCGGCGAAATTGTATTCCACCGGATCTTCGGCGGTAATGATTTTGCGATCCGGCGTGTTAAGCTCCGCCAAAGCACCGTACAGTGTGGTAGTTTTTCCCGAACCGGTCGGGCCTGTGACCAGAAATATGCCATTTGGCCGGGCAATAATGCGCTTGAAACGGTTGTAATCGTCCTCTTCAAAGCCCATGCGTTGAATACCGATTTTGACATTATCCGGCCGCAGAATACGCAACACGATTGATTCGCCATGATAGGCCGGCAGCGTGCTGACACGGAAATCAATATCTGAACCATCGACCGCCATTTTAATGCGACCGTCCTGCGGCAGCCGACGTTCGGCGATGTCCATACCGGACATGATTTTGATGCGGGCGATGACGGAATTCTGCATTTGTTTGCGGAGGTTGTCACGCTGCACGCATACGCCGTCAATACGATAGCGCACGCGGATGCGGTCTTTCATCGGTTCAATATGAATATCGCTGGCCCGCGCTTTAACGGCTTCGGAGATGATGGCGGAAACCAGCCGGATAATGGGCGCTTCTTCGCCGTCTTTGGTCTGCTCTTTTAAGGACATATCAATGGATGTTCCGCGATCCATGCTGATTTTGCGGATCATCTCATCAATGGATTTCTGCTCTTCGGAAAAAAGCCGTTCAATGTGCTTTTTAATTTTGCTTTTTACCGCCAGACAGGTTTCCAGCGGTTTATTCAGGCGGAAGCGCAGCGCTTCAAGGGTTTCCAGATCATTGGGATCACCGATGACAATACGGAGTTTACCCCCCTCTTCACCCAGCGGCAGCACCTGATGGCGTTTAATCAGATCCGCCGGCAGGAGCCGAAAATCGCTGACGGCCATCGTATTTTTATCCAGATCGATATATTCCATATCGTACTGAATAGCCATGGCTTTGGTGACATCTTCCTCCGTGGCGACTTTGGATTCAACCAAAACTTCTTCAATGGGCTTAAAAGTTTTTCGGGCTTCTTCCATGGCTTTGGCGGCGGCCGGCGGTTTAATGGAACCCATTTCCACTAAAATTTCCGTCACATCTTTACGTTTGCGAGCCATGCATCACCTGCCAAAAATATAAGACACTGTGTATGGTAGTTTGATTGCCGTTAGAGTCAAGGAATAACGCCGATATTTTTTGCCACTCAGGTCCACCCATGCGTGCCAGGCTATTACAGGCCGCCGCGCAAGACGATTTTTTTCGCCGCCTTCCCGGCGGGTTTTGCCGGCGCTGCGGGTGAAGTTGCGGGGGAAGAACCGACATTGCTTCCAGCGGAACTGTCGGCGGGTTGGGCGTTCTGCTGCGCGGCTTCACGCTGCACCTGTGCCGCGGAAAGGCTGATGCGCTTTTTCTCCAGGTCCACGGCCAGAACTTTTACTTTGATTTTATCGCCGGGCTTAACCACCTGACCGGTATGGGCGACGCGGTGCGTAGCAAGTTCTGAAATATGAATCAACCCTTCAACGCCGGGCGAAAGTTCCGCAAAGGCACCGAAATCCATCAAGCGCGTGATCGTGGATTCCGTGACCATGCCGACGGGAAAATCCTCTGCCGCACTGGTCCAGGGATCTTTCTGCAATTGCTTAAGGCCCAGTGAGACGCGCTGTTTTTCCTGGTCCACCGCCAAAACCATCACCTGCACACGATCGCCGGGTTTAACAATTTTAGTGGGGTCCGCCACGCGGGTATGGCTCATCGCTGAAACATGCAGCAGCCCATCCACTCCGCCGATATCCACAAAGGCACCATACGCCTGCACGCTGCTGACCACTCCTTCACGAATCTGACCCGTCGCCAGTTCGCTCCATGTTTTTGCCCGATCAAGGACCGCCTGCTGTTCCAGAATTTCCCTGCGGCTTACCACCAGTTTGCGGTCTGAGCGATTTACTTCAATAATCTGGCACTTTATTTTCTGTCCCACCAGCTCGTTGAGATCAGAATTAAATCGAATATCCACCTGCCCCGCGGGCATAAAGGCGCGGATATTGTTAATCGTAACTTCCAAGCCGCCTTTGTTGGCGGCGGCAACCACGCCTTCCACGACATCACCTTCGTGCAGTTGGTCCCATGAGCCATGGTTGACCGCGCCGCGCCGCGACAACATCACCAACCCTTCACGATTGTCATATCCCGTGAATGTGAATTCATATTCCTGGCCGATAATCGGTTCTTCGTCATGCTCCATGAATTGTTCCAGAGGAACCACGCCCTGTGATTTTCCGCCCAGATCAATAAAGATGCTTCGGTCACGAATGGCGATTACGCGGCCACGCCGATCCCGGCTGCCGGCGGCCGGCGCTTCAGCCGCGGCTTTGGGCCGCCCGCCGCGCATCGGACGCGACGGGTCCAAGTTATCTTCCACAGCGGCGGCAGGTTGGGATACAGATTTAAGCAGTTCTTCCATGGACAAACCGCCCATGGCTTCGGAAACCGCCTGATTAATATCGTCGCCAGGGGTTCCGGAAGATACGGAACCCGAGCTATTAAATTCACCTGACATGAGCAACCCTCAAAGGTAAAGAAAATCCATCGGATACATTATTTTATTCTACCATCGGCATAGTCATAGTGATAGCCCCTGCGGGGCTAGGAGTTAGGAGTTAGAAGCTAGGAGCTAGAAGTTAGAAGTTAGTAGACGGAGAAAGCGAAGGATAAGTTTACTCGTCAAGGAAATTAGCAGCGCAGCGCTTCCAAAGCCTTCTAACTTCTAGCTTCTAGCTTCTAACTCCTCATTGTCTCACGCCCATTCCAACTGCGATCCATTCATCGCCTTTTTAATTTTACCTAAAAAGTATGGCTGTTCTCCCGAGGCCCGCAGATGCGTCATGATAGAGCGGGTATATTTGGGACTCGCCACGATCACGTAGCCAATGCCCATGTTAAAAACATTAAACATTTCATCGAGATCCACCGGTCCGTGCTTTTGCAGATATTGGAAAATCGGCGCTACCGTCCAGGCGTCCCGTTTAAGTTTTACCGCCATGCCGTCCGGGAGAACGCGCGGAAGATTTCCCGGCAAGCCACCGCCGGTGATGTGGCTCATGGCTTTGATCACATGGCTGCGTTTGTATTTGTGCAGCACGCCCATGATAGATTTTACATAAATTCGCGTGGGCCGCAGAAGTTCCTCGCCCAGCGTGCAGTTGAATTCCGGAACAAATGTATCGGGCGTCAAGCCGAGTTTGTCAAAGCAGATGTGCCGCACCAGAGCATAACCATTGGAATGTATGCCGCTGCTGGCCAGGCCGATCACGCTGTCTCCCAACGCCACGGCGGAACCATCCAGAATATCTTTGCGTTCCACCACGCCCACGGCAAATCCCGCCATATCAAATTCCCCAGGTGCGTAGACCGCCGGCATTTCAGCGGTTTCTCCGCCCAGCAACGCCGCGCCGGATTCCACGCACCCGTCGGAAATTCCTTTGACCATTTGCGTGGTTATCGCGGGATCCAATTTGTGAACGGCAAGATAATCCAGAAAAAACAGCGGCTCACCGCCCTGCACAATCAGGTCATTGACATTCATCGCCACTAGATCAATGCCGACGGTGTCGTATTTTTTCATTTCCGCGGCAACTTTAATTTTCGTTCCCACACCATCGGTACAGGCAATGAGCACCGGTTCCTTATAATTGCGCGCGAATATTTTTTCATTGAAATCCAGGCGAAAAAGCCCCGCGAAAGCCCCCCACTTGCCCAGCACGCGCGGACCATAGGTGCGCGCACAGAGATGCTTGATCTGATCGACCATGACATCTCCGGCATCGATGTCCACACCCGCTTGCTTATACGTCAGCGATTTATTTTTTTCCAGTTTCATGGTGCGAAAGTCTACCTTAATTTAAATCCGATAGCGAGTGTGACCGGTCTGATTTTTCGCCAAGGAGCCTGTCCGAGTCATGGCTGGATGGTGCGGCGGCGGGATAGTTGCTCAGGGTCTTGCGGCGGCGTTGGCGTCGCCGGTTTGACCTTCATCAATATCCTGCGGGTCCAGGGGCCGCGTAACCGTGTAGCGCCCCTCCATCCACTGGTTCAGATCAATGAGTCGGCAGCGCGGACCGCAAAAGGGAAACGCCTCGTTGTTTAGTTCCGTGGGTGCTTTACATATCGGGCACACGCGTTGCGGAGCGGGATGTTGTAAATCAGTCATTTGCCAAGCGTTCCTCGCGTGCGGTTCATAGGAAATCCGTTATTTTTTCGCTGATTTTGACGCCTTGGGTACCGATGCGGCCTTTTTTTCCACCACCGGCGCGCCAGCGGTGGCAGCCGGCGCTTTCGATTCAGTTTTTTCACCGGACTGGGAATCGGGCTTGGCCTGGGGTTTAGCGTCTGATTTCGCGCCGGCTTTGCTGTCAACTTTCGCATCCGCGGCGGTGGTTTCCGGTTTACCGGCTTCCGATTCCTTTTTGGCGGCCTGCTTATATTGATCCGATCGATAATCCGTTTCATAAAAACCGCTGCCGCGGAATATAATTCCCACCCCCGCCGAGATCAGCCGCTTGACCGCAAGTTTACCGCACTTCGGGCATTTTTTTATCGGCCGGGCTGTGATGGACTGAAATTCTTCAAACTCATGGCCGCACTTTTCACAGCGATATTCATAAGTTGGCATAGCTTTATCTCCAAGAATTCCGGGGCAGTTGCCGCGAAACATTTACTTAGCGGTTCAGCCACGGCGGCTTAGGCCTCCACCCGGGCCAGTTCTGCGCCGGATACTTCCATGATGGAAATGTTAATCCTTTGTGCTGACTTTTACTTTCGCAGGCCGCAGAATTTTGTCGCCCATCATGTAGCCGCGCTGGAAACACTGCACGATGGTCATAGGTGCCACTTCGGCGTTGACCTCCCGCGCGATGGCCTCATGTAAATTTGGATCAAAGGTCTGGCCGGTGGGATCAAAACTTTCAATGCCGCGCCGCTGGAGCACTTTCTTTAATTCATCGTAGGTTATCCGAACGCCCTGCAACAATGTGGCCGCATCGGTTTTGGCCGGATCAACTGCTAACGCCGTTTCAAAATGATCCAGCACGTCAAGCATATCCTTGGCAAAGGCTCCTTCCGCGTTGCGGCGGGTTTCGAGAATTTCGCCGCTGCTGCGCCTTCGCAGATTTTCAAAATCCGCCTGCCATCGCAAAAGCCGTTCACGTAAATCGTTGGCTTCGGCAATTGCGGCGGTCAGAGCGTCGTTCTGTCGCGATTCTTCGTCGGATGCGGACTGCTGCTCTGGATTGGCCGACGACGATTCATCAGTCGGGTCTGATTCGGGATGTTGACGTTTATGGGTCATGCGTTCACCTCTGAATTAACTATGTGCCGATATTCATCAGGAATTATTTTTTGTCGGTTGGAGCCTCGTTGGGTTCCTGCGTCCCCACCAGATACTCTTTGAGTTTTTCAAAAAAGCTTGTCTGCGCCGGCAGGACGCCGCGTTCCTCCGTGGCGGCAAACTCGCGCAGCAACTGCTCCTGCTTTTTATTTAATTTTCGCGGTACTTCCACGGTAATCGCCGCAATGAGATCGCCGGTGCGACCACCGCGCAAATCCGGCAGGCCCAGCCCTTTGACCTTCAGCACCTGCCCAGGCTGCGTGCCCGGTGCCACATGCAGCGATGATTTTCCAAAAAGCGTGGGAATTTCCACATCCGCCCCCAGGGCCGCCTGCGCCATGCTGATGGGCACTTCCATCAGCAGGTGATCGTCCTGACGCTGAAAAAATGGGTGTTCCTTGACCTTCACATACACGTGCAGATCACCGCGATTATTTCCGCCCTCTCCGGGTTCACCTTCACCCCGCACGCGCACGGCCTGCCCATCATGGATGCCGGCGGGAATTTTTACCACGATTTTCCGATTCAGCGGTGATCGCCCGCTGCCGTCACAATCCGGGCAGGGCTTATCCACCGTGGAACCTTGCCCCATACACGCCGGACACGTGCCCACCATCTGAAACATTCCGCCAAAACCGCGCTGCACCACTTGCCCGCGACCTCCGCAGGTGGAACAGATTTTCCGCTTCGTCCCCACCTTGGCACCGGTGCCCTCACACGTTTTGCACAAATCCTGCCGGGTGAATTCCACCTCACGTTCACACCCGCGGGCGACATCCTGAAGCGTGATTTCCGTCAACGTTTCAAGATCATAGCCGCGGTTGGGCCGTCGGGCCTGCGATGCTCTTCCGCCGCCCACGCCGCTGAATATATCATTGAACATGGAGAATATATCGTCATACTGCATGTTCTGGTAATCATGCACCGCCGAGCCGCGCAAACCATCATGACCGTACTGGTCATAACGTGAGCGCTTTTCAGAATCGGATAATACTTCGTAGGCTTCGGAACATTCCTTGAAGCGGATTTCCGCTTCTTTATCACCCGGATTTTTATCCGGATGAAATTTCAACGCGGCCTTGCGGTAGGCTTTCTTGACCTCCTCGACCGAAGCTGTGCGCTGCACTTCCAGAATTTCATAGTAATCACGTTTTGTGGCCATTGTATGGATTTCGCTCCGGGCTTTACAAATTGAAGCCCAAAGACCGTGGCGATCTCTGGGCTCCAATTTTATTATGCTATGCGATTATACCGCTTCCGCCGCGGCTGACCACGCACAGGAAGGTTTATCGCACAGATCCGGCGATGCTTTCCTTTTCGTCCTTAACTTCCGTGACCAGCACATCGGTGGTCAGCAAAAGCCCGGCAACGGATGCCGCATTTTGCAGGGCGGTGCGTGCCACCTTGGCGGGGTCCACAATGCCGAGTTTGAACATGTCACCATATTCACCCGAAGCGGCGTTGTAGCCATAGGCACCTTCTTTTTCAAGAATGCCGTCCACGACCACGGTGCCGTCTTCGCCGGCATTCTCGCAAATCTGAATCGTCGGCGCACGTAACGCCGACAGGACAATATCAAAGCCGACTTTTTCATCACCGCGTGCCTTGGACTTCGCGGCTTCCACGGCTGACATAGCCCGCAGAAACGCCACACCGCCACCGGCCACGATGCCTTCCTCGGCTGCGGCCCGTGTGGCATGAAGGGCGTCTTCCACGCGGAATTTGGCTTCCTTCATGGCTGTTTCCGTAGCGCCGCCGACACGCAATACCGCCACGCCACCGGTGAGTTTCGCCAGGCGTTCCTGGAGTTTTTCACGGTCATAGTCGCTGGTGGTTTTCTCAATCTGCAGTCGAATTTGCGATACCCGTGATTCAATATCTTTTTTCTTGCCGGCACCTTCGATAATTGTCGTGTTGTCTTTATCAATCACGACGCGTTTAGCGCGGCCCAGATCAGATAATTCCAGAGAATCGAGTTTGGCACCCAAATCTTCACTGATAAATTTGCCGCCGGTCACAACCGCCAGATCACCCATAATGGCCTTGCGGCGGTCACCGAAGCCCGGTGCCTTGACCGCACAAACCTGCAGGATGCTTCGCAGACGGTTGACCACCAGCGTGGCCAGGGCCTCAGCTTCCACATCTTCGGCGATAATCAGCAGCGGCTTGGCCGCGGTGACAATTTTGTTTAACAGCGGAAGAATTTCGCTGATGGTGCTGATTTTCTTTTCAAACAGCACAATGTATGCATCTTCCAGAACACACTCCAGCGTGCCGGGATTGGTCATGAAATAGGGAGATAAATAGCCTTTATCAAAGGCCATGCCTTCCACCACATCCATGGTGGTTTCCGTGCTTTTGCCCTCTTCAATGGTTACCACGCCATCTTTCCCCACGCGATCCAGAGCATCGGCTATCAGGTTGCCGATCGCCACATCTGAATTCGCTGAGATGGTCGCAACCTTGCGCAGATCATCTTTGCCGCTCACCTTGCGGGCGGAGGCTTTTATGGCTTCAGTTGCGGCTTCCACGGCCTTATCAATCCCGCGCTTGACGACCACAGGATTCATGCCCGTGGTAACATGCCGCAGGCCAGATGAGTAAATGGCTTCCGCCAGTACGGTGGCGGTTGTGGTGCCGTCACCGGCAATATCGTTGGTCTTACTGGCCACTTCGTTAACCAGCTTGGCACCCATATTTTCAAAGGGTTCCGGAAGTTCAACTTCCTTGGCCACCGTGACGCCGTCACGGGTCACCTGGGGCGAGCCCCAACTTTTGGAAATGACCACATTACGGCCGGAAGGCCCGAGCGTGACTTTTACGGCACGGGCGAGTTTGGAAAGGCCTTCTTGAACCTTCTGACGCGCCGTCTGATCGAACATTAATTGTTTAGCTGCCATGGTTATGCACCTCTAGTAAATTTTACTTCTGTATATTCAACGCCTGCATCCGCCGGGCATAGGTTGGCTGCCCGACCTGACGCACACCGGTTACATTATTTCTCAACAACGCCCAACAGGTCGCTTTCGCGGACAATCACGAAGGCCTCGTCATTGATTTTGATTTCCGTGCCGGCGTACTTGCCGTAGTAAACTTCGTCGCCAACATTCACACACATCTTGGCACGCGCTCCGCTGTCCAGCATTCGCCCCGGTCCGGTGTGAAGCACCTTGCCGCGTGTGGGCTTTTCTTTAGCCGTCTCGGGCAAAACAATGCCGGTAGCTGTTTTGGTTTCCGCTTCCGCAGGTTTAATGACAAGCCGATCATCCAAGGGACTAAGCTTCATGTTTGTTTTCTCCTGTTCGTTGGTTAGTTATCTTTGGCGGCTTAACGCCGCATTATTCCAGACCTTACCGCATCCGGGCCACACACCCGGATTACATCATGTCCATTCCACCCATGCCTCCCATACCGCCCATTCCACCCATACCGCCGCCGCCCATGCCACCCGGAGGGCCGCCGGCGTCTTTAGCCTTGGGCTTTTCAACGATAATGGCATCAGTAGTCAGCAGCAGGGACGCCACACTGGCCGCGTTCTGCAGCGCACTACGTTCAACTTTGGTCGGCGTGATAATGCCGGCTTTGATCATGTCCGGTTCATAATCCAGCGTTAATGCGTTAAAGCCGAAGTTACCCTTGCCGGCCAACACCTTTTTGACCACCACCGCGCCATCTTCGCCGGAATTATGCGAAATGCAGCGCGTTGGCTCCTGCAACGCCCGGCGGACAATTGCCACGCCGGTGGCTTCATCATCCGTGTTGGTCTTAATGCCATCCAACACGGAAAGGCTGCGAATCAAAGCGGTTCCGCCGCCCGGCAACACGCCTTCTTCAACCGCCGCCCGTGTGGCATGAAGCGCATCTTCCACGCGTGCCTTCTTTTCCTTCATTTCAGATTCAGTCGCGGCACCCACGTTAATTTGCGCCACACCTCCGGCCAGCTTGGCCAGACGTTCCTGGAGTTTTTCACGGTCATAATCAGAAGTGGTGGTGCTGATTTCGCGGCGAATTTGCTCAATACGACCCTTGATCGCTTCGGTCTTGCCCACGCCTTCAATGATGGTGGTATTGTCGTTATCAATTTCCACCTTACGAGCCTGCCCCAGGTCCTGCACGGTCACTTTATCAAGTTCTATGCCCAGGTCCTTCATAATGCACCGGCCGCCGGTAAGCACCGCGATGTCTTCCAGCATAGCCTTGCGGCGATCTCCGTAACCCGGAGCTTTAACCGCGGCGACATTCAAAATCCCCCGCAATTTGTTGACCACCAGCGTGGCCAGGGCTTCGCTTTCGATGTCTTCGGCGATAATCAGTAATGGGCGTTTGGCCGCCTGAATTTTTTCCAGAATGGGAACCAGCTTGGTGGCGCTGGAAATTTTGTCTTCAAAAATCAGAATGTAGGGCTTTTCAAGCACGACCGTCATGTCATCCTGATTGGTGATAAAGTTCGGGGAAATGTAACCGCGATCAAACTGCATGCCTTCCACGACATCCACGTAGGTTTCCAGCGATTTCCCCTCTTCAACAGTAATGACGCCGTCTTTACCCACGCGCTGAAACGCATCGGCCATTATGTTGCCGATTTCTTTATCATTGTTCGCGCTGACGGCGGCTACATCCGCGATTTCATTTTTATCCGCCACGTTCAGGGGCTTGGAAAGTTTTTTGAGGTTTTCAATGACTGCTTCAACCGCTTTGTTAATGCCGCGAGCCAGAGCCATGGCATCGGCACCGGCGGCCAAGTTACGGTACCCTTCCTTAAAAATTGCTTCGGCCAGCACCGTGGCAGTGGTGGTGCCGTCACCGGCGATGTCACTGGTTTTGGTGGCGGCTTCTTTTACCAACTGCGCGCCGACATTTTCAAATTTATTGCCCAGCTCAATTTCTTCCGCTACCGACACGCCGTCTTTCGTTACAGTCGGCGCGCCCCACCCCTTATCCAGCACCGCGTTACGGCCCCGAGGCCCCAGCGTGCTTTTAACGGCCGAAGCCAGTTTGGTTACGCCCTCAAGTAAACTTTTACGCGCTGATTCATCAAACGAGATCTGCTTAACTGCCATGAAAGACTCCTTCGAAAAATATCGCGGAATGCTACCGCTACCACGTATGGGGCACTGCGCCGATATCCGACCGCAGTTGCCGCTAATCAATACCGACCCGCACTGCGGGCGACAACCAACCGACTATGCAACTTCTATGCCAGCACCGCACCTAGGTGGATGATAAAGCCATAAACCCCATTATTACAACAACTTAACTATTTTTATTCGTTGAATAGCTTAGGACATTTCTACCACTTTTCTGCCGCGCTGGCAGGGGCAGTACAAGCGTTTCAATCATCCAGTTGTCAAAAAGGCAGAATACCGATCCGCTTGAGCGCGTGGGAGATGGAACCTGGAATCTGGAATTTAGCATCTCGCATTCAGCCACACCAGCGACACCAAAGCCTTCTAACTTCTAACTCCTGACTCCTATCGCCCCCTGTAACCTGGTAGCCACACCTTACCCTTCACGGGTATGATGCCGCTTCGCCGAAAAAAGGTGCCCTGACCCGACGGAGACAAGCTATGCCCATACAGAACATTTCAACGCCGTTGCCGCACGCTCAACCCATGGAGCCTACGGATCCCAATTCGCTTTTTGCCATGGCTGTGGAGTCGGTTAACAGTGCTTGCGGAGTTATCCAAGCCCCTGATTTTGTCAAAGCTATCGTATCGCAACCGAAAAATGAATTGATGGTTCATTTCCCGGTGATGATGGACGATGGGCATTATCGCCTGTTTAAGGGCTATCGCATCCAGCATAACAACATCCTGGGGCCGTATAAGGGCGGTATACGATACCATCCGGATGTGAGCTTGGATGATGTCAAGGCTTTGTCGGTCTGGATGACCATGAAATGTGCGGTCATGCGGCTGCCTTTCGGCGGGGCCAAGGGGGGAATTAAAGTGGATCCTCGGCAACTTTCTCCAACAGAACTCATGCGCATGACCCGTCGGTTTACGTCCGCGCTGGGTGGGAACATCGGCCCGGAAATTGATATCCCCGCTCCTGATGTCGGAACCAATGCCCAGATTATGGACTGGATGATGGATACATATCTCAACACCCATCAGGAAGGTCGGCAGCAGGGGATGCTCCATGTGGTAACCGGGAAATCCGTAGGCTGCGGCGGCAGTGAAGGACGTGAAAAGGCCACCGGGCAGGGACTATGTTATGTACTTCTGGAACTGCTGCCGGAATTTCGCCTGAAACCCGCCGGATTGCGGCTGGGCATTTTGGGCTTTGGCAATGTGGGCAGCCACACCGCGCAAGCGCTTGCCGCACATGGTGCCAAACTGATTTCGGTGATGGATCATACCTGTGCTTTGCGCAACATCCATGGCCTGCCGATACCGGAATTGCGGCGGCATGTGCAGCAGACCGGAGCCTTGGCGGGCTTCACCGCTTCAGGCTTGGAGGTTATTGATCGTGAATCATTTTATCGTACGGAAGTGGACGTGTTTATCCCCGCGGCGCTGGAACGTATGATTGATGAAGCGGAAGCAAAGTGGATCAACGCCCGCGTGATTGCCGAAGGCGGCAATGGCCCGGTGACGCCCGCGGGGGCGGAAGTTTTGCGGCAGCGCGACATTGCGCTCTTGCCGGCGATACTGTGCAATGCCGGCGGGGTAACCGTAAGTTATCTGGAATGGGTACAGAACAAGGCGGGCGTACATTGGGAACTTAGCCGCGTGGACCGTGAACTGCAACAAACCATTGTCCTGGCGGCACGGCGGGTGCGATTGGCCGCTCATCAATATGATACAGACCTTTCCACGGCGGCCTTTTGTGTGGCGGTGGAACATGTTACACGCGCCTATAAGCAGCGGGGTATTTTTCCGTGAGCCAGCTTCCATTTACATCAACCTCCACGCGTCCTTGGGCGATGTATTGGCGAGCGCCGCTGCTGCCTTGGTATATCGCCCATTGGCTGGCGTCGTTTATGACAGCCTTAACTTCCAATGCGGTTTTTTTCTTTGCCGCTTATGAACTGCATCAACCGGCTGAGGTGCAACTCGGTATGGTTGCCGCCGGTGGACTGGTTTACACGATCGGGGCATTTTACGGCGGCCGCTTGGTGGATCGGTTGGGGCAACGCCGCTTGGGAAGTTATATGGCGTTGATATGTATTCCCGTGTGCACGTTTGGAGCATGGGCGGTGATGCAGCGCAGCCTGGCGGGCGTGTTTATTTTTCTGCTGATGATCAATTTTTTCTCCGCTCCGCTGTGGCCGGCTATTGAATCCGCGCTGACGTGCGTATCGGGCAAATTGCGTTTAACCAAACGTATTACCATTTATAATCTTAACTGGTCCACCACGGGTTTTATCGCAGGCGGCATTGTGGGTTCGCTGGCCCTCTGGCTCTCCTGGGCCGGGGTTTTTATTGTCGCGGCGATCCTCAGCCTGGTGGTCTGGATTATTATTGCGATACTTTCGGTTCCACAATCGCAAATCCATGCCGGCCATGTTGAAGATTCCCCGGAGGAACTGGCCCGCAGCCAGGCGATTCTCGCTTCGCCAAAATCTAAAACATTGCTGCACATGGCCTGGCTTTCCAACATGCTTTCTTATGTGGCGGCCAATACGGTTGTGGCTGTTTTGCCCACCATTACCATCGCACTGGGAATAAAATCCTATGCCTTGGCCACGGCCTTGGCGTCGGTGTGGGCCTTGACCCGCATCGGCGGCTTTTTACTTACCAGTTTCTGGACGGGCTGGCATTACCGCGTGCATTGGATGATGATTTCCTTTGCGGGCCTGCTGCTGGGAACCGTTGCGCTGCTGTTAAGTCAATCGGTACTGGTGCTGGTAGTATCCCAAGCGATTTTTGGCGTTGCGGTTGCCATGCTTTATTCCGGATCGCTTTATTATGCCATGCACCTTAGCCATGGATCCGGGGCCAACGCGGGGATTCATGAAGGGCTGATCGGGATCGGCACGGTGCTGGGGCCGGGCGTGGCTGCCATCTCCGGATCACCGGATTCGGTCACCCCCAAGGCGATTGCCATGTTTGTTATTTTGACCATCGGTGGCGGCGTGATGGCCATGATGGCACGCCGGGCAAAAGGGTTAGGAGCGGCGGCGGATGGCGTGGATATTAAGCAGGATGCAAGCACATCAACATGAAGCAACAATTCTCACCACCGGCCAAGCGACTGGCAATTCTCATTTCCGGTTCCGGCACCACGCTGGAAAACCTGGCCGATTATATTGCCCAGGGAAAATTATCCGCGGCCATCGCCTGCGTGATTTCCAGTCGGCCTGATGTCTACGGCCTGGTCCGGGCGCAAAAGCTGGGTTTGCCGCATGAGGTTGTTGCGCGCCGCAGCTTTACTGATACTGCCGCATTTTCCGATGCGGTCTTCACCGCGATTGGCAAACACCAGGTTGATTTAGTCATCATGGCCGGATTTTTATCGCTGCTGCGCATTCCACCAACCTTTGAAAACCGCGTCCTGAATATCCACCCCGCCCTGTTGCCGAAATATGGCGGTCGCGGCATGCACGGCCTGAAGGTCCATCAGGCGGTAATTGACGCCGGCGAAACTACCTCCGGCTGCACCGTGCATTACGCGGATAATCAATACGACCACGGCCCAATTCTTCTCCAACGCACCTGTCCCGTCCTGCCCGGCGACACTGCGGAACTGCTGGCCCACCGCGTGTTTGAACAAGAATGCATCGCCTACCCCGAAGCCATCGCCCACTGCCTGGCCCGCCGGTGATAGCGCGTAGCCGTTGGAGGCAACAATCCACAGATTTTCGGGATTCCCCGGATTCACCGGCATGATGCCAACGACTTCGTAGCTTCAAGCCGCTCTGGCGGAATTGTTGATTCACCGCACGGCCGCTCGCTGAACGCCAATTTGTTACTGTGACCAGGCTAAGCTACTTAGCGATCAGTGGATATTGTTTCGGGTGCAGAATCTGATCCAGTGACAGGTCAACATCAAGGGCCGGTCAATGCAAGTGTGTGCCGTGATACAATTCCACAGCGAAAATTTGTTCCACGGTAGCCGAGCGGAACCAGGGAAAATTATCGAATGCAAGGAAATATTCCGCACCATTCACCATCAACCAGAACCCATGCGGCGACAGGTTGAGAAATTCAGGGTTTGAAGTGCCGATGCCA
>JAKAEZ010000021.1 GCA_021819825.1 Planctomycetota bacterium | reverse complement strand
TTCTCCGAAGGGCCTTGCCGCAATGCCAAGGCCAGTGCCCTCCGCAGAATCTGGGGTAACGCTGTTTTCCGCACTCAATCCTATATGCTTCAATTCAATATGAACTTAACAGCGCAAGCGGCTCCTGTGGATCGTCGCCCAGTTGCCGGACCGGGCAGGCAAGGGTATACTCAATGTATCGACATTGCGATGGGTAATTGCTTATCGGAGGATTACGTATGGCGATCACAGCGACAATAAAAAAATGGGGAAACAGCCGTTCACTGCGGATTCCAAAATCCGTAGCCGATCAAATGGGCTTGGAGCTTGGTTCTCGGGTTACGCTTACGCCCGGTCCCAAGGGGTTGATCATTCAGAAAAAGCGTCACCGGCGGGTTTACAAACTCTCCTCATTACTCCGACGTTGTACCACCGCTAATCCCCATCGCCAGCATATCACCGGGAGCGTCGGGCGAGAGATTCTCTAAGAGACGATGCGCTATGGCCAGACACATCTATTTTCCTGAACGCGGGGATTTTGTACATCTTAACTTTTCTCCATCAGCTCGACGAGAGTTGGCGGATCGGCATTACGCCCTGGTCTTATCCACGGCATCCTTTTCCAAAAAAACAGACTTCGCCCTGGTTTGTCCTGTCAGCTCAAACACGGCACCATGGCCCTTTGACGTTGCGGTTCCAGCGGGAATCCTTCCAGCAAAGGCGGGAAAAAATATTAACGGCGTCGTCCTGACTGATCAGGTCAAAAGTATTGATTTCCGAGAGCGCGAATGCGAATTTGTCGCCAAAGCCACCGAAGAGATTCTTGATGAGGTCCTCGGCAAGGTAAGGGCAATTATCGATTCCGACGATCCTGTCGCCGAGCTTGACAGTTGAACACTCTTCGCCAAGACGGGTTACCGCACGTTGTTGTCATCCACCATTATCGACAATAGCACCATCAAAAAAGCGCTACGTCTGATTTATGTCACGAACGCCACGGGCCGCTGCGGGCAGCGTTGTTTACGATGCCTTGAACCGCGGTAAATGGTCCCTGTGAAGGTGCTCCGCAAGTAAGGGGATTTCCAGGACGTGACATTCCAACACGCCCCCATCATTGGATGGCTTACGCGCGTGGCCATTCCTGGATCGGTCTTCGGGGCAGCCACGTTCCGGTGGCCGGCATAGGCCTGTTGTCAAGATCGCATCGAACCCCTATTAAGTCTCTCAGGGCATCTAAGCTGATATCCCCGTGCGTCCAGTGCCATTATTTTTACGGTTTTCAGTTGACGGCGGGGCGTAGTGGTGGTACAAAAACGTGTGATTTTCGACAGGGTGGCGGTTGAGCTATGGCAGGAGTTGACGTGATTTCTACAACACAACGGCCCGTTCTTATGATTTCTCAGGCAGGTACTACTGATATTGTCGGTGCGGGGCGATGGACCGGCGTAGTGCGGGCCATTGGTTTAGCGGCCGCGTTTGCGGTAACTTCCGCCTTAACTGGTTGCGGCGCTTCGCCATCTCATCAGGCTGACGTGCAGGCACAGGCGGCCTCAGCCAAGGCGTCCGCGCTGTTAGCGGAGGCGGGCCGGTATCACGCCAAGGCGCATTTTCCGGTATCAATCAGCGCGCCGTTAAGCTCGGCCCAGTTGGTCTCCGCACGGGACGCTGCCAAAAGTAATCCCGGTGCTTATCTCGAACCGCCCTCGGTCAGCCGTGATTTGCGTCATGCCTACGCTACGCTTTCCAGCGCCCTGGGCAATTCTGATCTGAATTTCCAAGTTAAGGGTTTACTTGAAATGCAACGCGGGCTGGTCAACTTGGCCGCGGCGCAAGTGCATGCGGACCAATTATCCGTAGCGTTAATGGCCTTGCAGGATCAGGTGTTATCCCTGGATTCCGGAGCAACCGAGGTAGGACATTTCGCCGCGAAAATGGCATTTTTAAAAAAGCAGCATGATCTGTATCTGCACCTGTATGATAAGGCCTTGCGCAAAGCCCGGCATATGGAAAAATCCGCGAAACTTGCGGTAGCTGCGGCTCAAAAGAAAGCAAAATCTATTCGCGGGGTCTTAACGCACTACCAGGGAATTGCCAAACGTTTGGATATTCGCGGTATGGCCTTGCAGACCAGGGGCGAAGTGACCGTTACACCCGCTACCCTGGTGGATTTTAAGCGGGGAGCGGGATATCTGGATCGGGCTGCGGCAGCCAATCAGAAGGCCAATGTGCTGCAAGCTCAATATCAGCTTGCAACGCTGGCTTTTCATTCGGCGAAACTTCAACAAATCCGTTGGGCTGATCAGGTTGCCGCCCTGCGGCAGGCGCAAAAGTCTGCGGCGGAATTAGCTCAAAGCGATACGGCCCAAATTAGCGCGCTTAAGGCGGGCGTTACCATTCTCATTGACGGTGCCGACGGCAGTTCTCCAACGTCCGCCGCCGGACGGGCTGCCGGCATTAACGCGCTAATTAAAACCATTAATAAACAGGCGGCGGTCGCGGCGAAATACACGGCCGCGGCTTCAAGTGATCTTATGAACGCCCTGAATGAACAGCGCCGCTCCAGCGCGTACGCCCAAAGTCTGGTCACCGCGGGATTTAAGCCGGCCGATCCACTGGTGGTCGCCAATCAGAGCCGCGCTCCGGAGTGCGTGCTGGAAGTATACCGTGCGGCCGCTGCCCTAAAAGCGGGACAGATTGCCGCCATGCGAATGTACGCGGCGCAACTGCAGGCTGGGGCCGCTAAGGCCGGCAAACAGATTTTTTCTCTGGTAAGTGAAAAGTCACCGTTGCAAGAACCTTCAGCCGGTGTGGTGGAAAATTTCCGCAAGCAGGCGATGGTGGAATTTAATGTCCATGCCGCCGGAGCGCTTAAACAAGCTCAATCTTCTTATCCGATTCAGGCTTCGCCGCTGCCCTGGATTGTCCCGGCGATGATGTATAATGTGGATTTATCCGTAGCGGGTATTTCTAATAATCCATCCGTTCGGGCCGCCGCGCTGAAAGCCGCCGCCGCCAGTGCCATGGCCGCAGAAAAGGTAAATTCATCACTGAATTTGCCCCTGCCAAAACATTGATGCACAATCCTTCGACCACCGCCGTAGCCTGACGCGGCAGCGTCACGGTTTGATGCGCGATAATATCCAAGAATACGCATACGCCCACCCCGGCAAGCACAATTCCCGATCCAGGCAAAGCCCGTCCTGACGCGGCAGCGTCACGGTTTGATGCGGGCTGGTGCCATGTAAAATATTTGCGTCGCAAGTTGGCACGCGCCGGGCCCATCCTGGCGAATTGCCAGGTGTCGTGTTGTTAAGACCCTGTTCCGCGGCCAACTCAACGCTGCCGCATTGAGCTACGGGGCTTCGTTGCTGTTGGAGGGTGAAAGCACGATGGTCTGGGTGCGGGATTTCATTTTATAGCGTATGCCGCGCCAGGTGATATCCCTGCCGAACGCCGCTGCCAGCAGAAATAGCGCATTGATGCAATGCACAGCGGGCATGCCCCACGTGAACCAGAACTGCGCTTGATTAATCGCTGGTGTATGCCCCGGCAATAACCGTCTCGCCGCTTTAAGCACCATCCACCCACGATATATTGACAGTCCGTACAAACCCCCAGCCGCCATCGTCGGAATGATCCACCAGTTGGATCCTTCCGCCGCCAGAATAATGGCCGCTATCGGGGCTGTTACCAGCGCGGAAATATACAGCCCCGCGCCCGCCAGGCCCGTGAACCAGAATCGCCACGCGCATACGCGCGTAATTCGATATTGCCGCACCGCAAACTCCCATGCTTTAGGCCAATCAAAGGCCGCCTGGGACGCCACGATGCACTGCGGCACAAAATGGATCTTTGTACGCGCATTTTTCTTTACGCATCGGGTCAACACGTAATCATCGCTTAACGCGCCTTGCCATGCGTCATGGACGCCAAATGCGAAGAAATCCCTGCGTCGAATGGCCATCGAACCGCCCCATGCCACCGTGCGCCGGTAGGGGCCTAATAAGGTTCCCACCATGGCATTGAGCACACAGATAACCGCATTGGCGGCATGGCCGGTACTGGGCACATAAAACCGGTATCCGGTTGTCGCACCGATATGATGTGAATTGAGCATGGAAACCAGAGCGTGAAGCCAGTTGGCGGCGGGATGCGCGTCAGCATCCATGAACGCCAGAAAAATGTCCTGATCGGTCGTGATCTCCACCGCCGCGAGCTGGTTATGAACCTTCTGCCCGCGTGAAGCGGCCGGCCCGGCTACCACAAGGTCAATGCGTTTTTTCAGTCCATGTTCTTCCCGGGCCGCGCGAATCAGATCGCATACCGGATCATCCGCGGATTGCACCGCAAAAATAACGCGATAGTTGGGATAGTCCTGATTTAACAGCGCGGCAATGTTTTCACGGGTATTGGCGTCCACCGATTTTATGGGTGCTATGACCGCGACCATGGGAAACTTGTTGGCCAGCGGCTGTTCAACCACGCGCGGCATGCGCAGGTTGAAGAACTGGGCCACCCGCGCCGCCCATCCGGCAATCAGCAAAGCCGCGCCCCAAAGCAGCAGCAGGAAAGATATATACCAGTGTGCAAAAAGCAGTTGGATCATCGCGGGGGCATCATACCCGATTATTGTGCTAATTGTGTCTTCACGGCATTCACAAGTATGGCTGATTCCGGCGTAATGGGCGAGCGAAATCTTGCCACGATTTTGCCACTGCGGGAAATCAGGAATTTCTCAAAATTCCATTTCACCACCCCGGCAAACCGCGGGTCGGTCTTGCGGCCTGTGAGGTAATGATACAGCGGGCACTGGTGCGGGCCTTTCACATCAATCTTGGAAAACATGGGAAATGTCACGCCGTAGTGCTCGGTGCAAAAGGTGCTGATTTGTTTATCGGTTCCCGGTTCCTGATGGCCGAAATCATTGGATGGAAAGCCCAGAATGACAAACCCCCTGGATTTAAACCGCTTATAAAGTGCTTCAAGCCCGGCGTATTGCGGTGTAAAACCGCACTTGCTGGCGGTGTTCACCATTAGAATCACTTTGCCTTGGTACCGCCCTAAATGAACTTTTCTTCCCGCCAGCGACGCCATGGTAAACGAAAGCACCGGACATACCGTGGAATTCACCGCTGCCGCCTGCAATCGTGCCTGAATTCCTGCTATGCCCGCTATCACTAAAATAGCCACCGTGATTGCGGTCGCCATTTGTTTCACGGCCAAGGTCTTCATCTTATTTCTCCAATCACATTGCCCAATATTCCACGTGCCAATCGACTTGGCTTGTTGCATCTGTCACACCGGTTTTGGAAACCGATACTCCGCAATATGGTGATAGTGCTGGCCCGGGTGCAGAATAATCGAAGGAAAATGGCCATGATGTACGGCATTTGGAAAATGCTGTGTTTCCAAGCACAAACCGCCGTGCTTCTGATACGGCCCACCGATTCCGCTGACGCGACCATCAAGAAAATTGCCGGTATAAAGCTGCACGCCCGGTTGCGTTGTCCAAACTTCCATGGCTCGGCCCGTGGTTGCTTCCGTCAGCCGCGCCGCGGGATGCAAGGCGTCATCCCCGGTTCGCAGGACAAAGTTATGGTCATAACCGCCAGGAACCTGGGCAATGCGGGAACCAATTGTGGTGGGGTGGGTAAAGTCCAGCGGTGTGCCGTGGACCGAATAAATTTCGCCGGTGGGAATTAAGGAGGCATCCACCGGCGTGTAATGATCCGCATGAATAGTCAGTTCATGGTCCAGAATATTGCCATTACCAGCGCCGTGAAAATTAAAATAGGCGTGATTCGTGAGATTTACCGGTGTGGGGTAATCTGTCCGGGCTTCCATGATCAGGCGAATGCAGTGATTATCAGGCATCAGATAGATGGCTTTGAAATCCACCGTTCCGGGGTAACCCTCTTCCATATCCGGACTATGATAGGAAAATTCCACAGCCGGCACGCCATTCAATTTGGTCTGCTGCGATTTCCATACCCTGCGGGCCAAGCCGACTTTCCCGCCATGCAGGCTGTGGGTGCCGTTATTGGCATACAATACATAATCTTTTTTATTCAACCGGAAGCGGGCATTGGCAATGCGATTGGCCACGCGGCCCACCACGCAACCCAGCGACGGGTGCTCACCAAGATAAGGCCCCAGCTTATCAAACCCCAGTGTAATATCCGCCGAATCACCCTTGCGGTCCGGCGTGTGCAATTCGGTGATCGTCGCCCCGTACGAGCAAATCTTAAGCGTCAACCCGGCGGGGCTGGTCAGGGTAAAAATATCCACCGGTTGCGCTTCTTTGGTATGGCCGAATATTTCATGTGTTATGTTCATGGCAATAATTCTACCCCGCCGCGTCCGGCTTGGCTATCCAACGCAAGACATCCCAAAATGGCAACATTTTTGCCCCTCATGAACCTGCGAAAAAATACCCCATCCGCGGCTCGTCGACTCCTCCATAGCCGCCGGTACTGCCCGTGGTACCGTGTTCGACGGCAGGCCAAATCGGGAATTTATTTGGGTTCTGTTTCTTATCACTGAGCCACCGTTTCCAGGCCTTTGGTCGGCGGTCGGTTTTTTTTATCCCAGATTACTTTAACGCGAACATCGTCCGGCCGGCCATCGCTGATTTGAAAACTGCCGATAAGTTTGGTGCCGTCCGGCATCAGGCAGATAAGCTTTGGCCAGTGCGATGCCGAATCTATCGACCATGTGCCGACACGGGTGGATTCATGCAGCGCGTGGTTCAGAAGACTTGGCGGCAGCCAAAGTCGATTTGGAAACGCATAAACCTTCAAACCGCCATCTTTCGCGGCGGCAAAAAACCGTTTGGCGGAATAGAATCGTTGCTTAAGCGTGACTGCCCGAGCCAGAAAATTAGTTAAAGTCTGCGTCTGCACGCGGGCGTAAAGTTCCGCGGTGGCATTCGGCGGCAGGTTCATCCAGTATTTTACGTACAGTCGCTGAAAGGCCAGATCATTATCGCCAAATACCCGATCCCATGCCGTTTCCGCGTCAAATCCGTGCCGATATAGCCGCAGGTATTCTGTAAACGGCACGCCATAACGTCCATGGTTGGCGTAGGCGAGAAAATAAATCATCGACCATGCTTCATCATAATTCGTGCCCATCAGCACATCATTCCATTTGCTGTAGCTCATTTCGCGCATGGCGTGAATGGTTTTGAATTTATTGTGTTTGATTTCATATTTGATCCGTGCTTCACGATACGGAGGTAGCCAGCCGGTGACAAAACTTGAACCGGTAAATAATCCCTCCCCGAAAAACTCCGCCGTTCCCTCATTGGCCCATGCGGGAAGAAACCGATGAATAAACGCGAACGTGAATTGGTGAAACCCTTCATGCTGAATGATATGCCAGACCTGATGATCCAGCCGACCACCGCCAATGGCCATCAGCCACTGACCCTCATAGCTGTAATAAAATACGCCGGCGCTGCCCGGCATTCCGCCGTCCTTGTAATACTCATGGGCATTTTTAAAAATATAAAATGGCAGCTTTTGGGTCACCGCTCCGCCAAAAATCGCATGGAGCCGCTTTTCATACGCCTCGGCAACAAAATTCATCCGCAGCCAGATTTGCCGCAACTTTTTCAGACTCACATCCGTGTGAAAGGTATAAAAGCCCGGCGCGTTATACACTTTCAGATGTATGGAGCCAAGGTTGTTTTTGGGATAGCCTTCAGCGCGGGGGCCTGCTGATGCAATGCCAACAACTGCAACAAATCCCATGATCCATTTGTAACAGCGTTGTAGATTCATTAATCCATCGTCCCTGTCAGGATTCCTGCGATGCGGCATTGAGTTTCGCTTCCAGAATTTCCCCCACGAGTTTGGGATCCGCTTTGCCTTGGCTGGCCTTCATAACCGCACCGCGTAAAAAGCCCAGCGATGCCTGCTTTTTCTTCGGATTATTTTTAAAATCGCTGATCGCCTGCGGATTGGCCGCCATGGCCTGCATCACCCAGGCTTCCGTCTGGTTTTGGTCGCGTACCTGCACCAGGCCGAGTTCCCGTGCCGCCTCGGCTGGATCAGCGTCGAGATTCTTGACCAGATATTCAAAAATCGGAACTGCGGATGTCGCGCTGATGCCGCCGGATTCAATAAGTTCCGCCAGCTTGGCGTATTGCTGGGCCGTTACCGGTAGATCGCTGATCAACACAGTGGCGGCCTCGGCAGAAGCCGCTTCATTGGCCATTTTCGCCGCCGGGCCTAAAAACAGATTGGTCAGCCGGCGCACCGGCGCTCCCAGCGACGCGGCACGATCAAATAAATCCGCTACATCGCGTTCTTCCGTCAGCGAGAAAGCTTCCTTGGCGGACATGCCGAATTGTTCCTGATAGCGCTTCCTCCGGGCAATCGGCAGTTCCACCACGCCGGCGCGAATGTCGCTGACCCAATGCGGTGCCACATGCAGCGGAACCAGATCCGGATCGGGAAAATAGCGGTAATCATGGGCTTCTTCTTTTTCTCTCTGCAGCAACGTCATGCCTTTGTCATCATCCCAGCCGCGGGTGGATTTTACCGCACTGGGCGTAACATCCGGATTGGCCAGAAATTCGGCCAACTGCCTCTGAATTTCATAGCCGCACGCGCGTTCCACCGAGCGGAAGCTGTTGAGATTTTTAACCTCGGTGATGGCCGTTTTAATGGTTTTTCCATTGTGATAGATATGTAAATTGATATTCGGCTCAAACCGCATATGCCCCTGCTGCATAATGCCGTGTGAAACCGCCAGATATCGGCAAATTCTGCGGAGTTCTTCCCCAAAAAGCCGGGCCTCTTCCGGGCTGTTCAGGTCCGGCTCGGTGACAATTTCCAGAAGCGGCGTTCCCGCACGATTCAAATCCACCAGTGATTCCGTCATACCGGCTTCATGCATCAATTTGCCCGCATCCTCTTCCAGATGCGCCCGGCGGATACGAACGGTTTTGCTGCTGCCGTCGGATAACGGCAATTCCATGCTGCCGGGACCGCACAGCGGTTGATCGTATTGGCTGATCTGATAATTTTTGGGTAAATCCGGGTAGTAATAGCTTTTCCGGTCCCACTTGGTCTGCGCGGCAATGTCGCAGTTCAAGGCCAACCCCACCATCATCGCCATTTCCACCGCCCGCTTGTTAATGACGGGCAACACTCCGGGCAACCCCAGAATCACCGGGTCCACCTGCGAATTCGGTTCACCGCCAAACCCGTTGGCGGCTCCGGTAAACATTTTGGATTTAGTCGCCAACTGCACATGGATTTCCATGCCAATAAGCACTTTATATTGCGGTTCAACAGCGGTAGTGGACATTCATGAATCCTTACTTTTGATTGCCAGGCACCCTTCCCGCGCACCCTGCGGCAGCGAGTTTCTCATCACACAGCCTGCGACTCTGAAATTTTCGGCTTGCGCGTGTGCCAGTTGTGATGCTTTTCGTACATGCGGGCCAGGCGTAACATGCGTTGTTCGCTGAATGTCGGACCCAGTATCTGCAGGCCGATCGGCAGGCCGGAATTGGAAAAGCCGCAGGGAATATTCATGCCCGGAATACCGGCAATGTTACACGTTACTGTAAATACATCGCACAAATACATCTGCAAAGGATCGCCGCTTTTGGCTCCCAATTCAAAGGCCACGGTGGGGGAGGTGGGGCACGCAATGAAATCGCACTTTTCAAACGCCCGGTCAAAATCCTGTTTGATCAATTGCCGCACCCGCAACGCCCGCAAATAATACGCGTCATAATAGCCCGAAGATAACGCATATGTACCCAGCATAATGCGACGCTGCACTTCCGGGCCGAAGCCTTCCGCCCGGCTGGCCGCATACAGATCAAATAAATTCTCCGGCCTGCCTGTGCGATGGCCGTAATGTACGCCGTCATAGCGGGAAAGATTGCTCGAGGCCTCCGCCGGCGCAATGACATAATAGGCGGCGATCCCGTATTTCGTGTGCGGTAAATGAACGTCTACCACCGTCGCCCCCTGGCTGCGATAAAAATCAACTGCTTGGGCAATGGCGCTGCTGACTTCCGGCTCAATGCCTTCACCGCTGAATTCCGCCGGCAGGCCGATGCGCACGCCCTCCAGCGGCTTATCCAAATCGGAAAGATAATCCGGCACCGGCTCGGGCCAACTGGTGCTATCCAGAGGATCATGGCCCGCAATAACTTGCAGTAATAAAGCCGCATCTTCCACGCAGCGCGTCATCGGCCCGATCTGATCCAGCGAACTGGCAAACGCCACAAGACCATAACGCGATACCAGGCCATAGGTAGGTTTCAAGCCGACAATGCCGCACAAAGATGCGGGCTGCCGGATGGATCCGCCGGTATCCGACCCCAGTGATGCGGCACACATCCGTGCGGCGGTGGCGGCGGCTGATCCACCGGATGAACCGCCGGGTACGCACTGGGTTTTCCATGGATTGCGCGTGGGGCCAAAGGCGGAATTCTCCGTGGAGCTTCCCATGGCAAATTCATCAAGGTTGGTTTTGCCTAAAATCACCGCGCCGGCCTGTTCGAGCTTTTTTACCACCGTAGCGTCATAGGGGCTATGGAAATTTTTCAGCATCTTGGACGAGCAGGTGGTGGCCCCAAACGTCGTGCAGAGATTGTCTTTTAACGCAATGGGCACGCCCGCCAGCAGCCCCAGCGGTTTGCCGGCGGCCCGGGCTTGGTCAATGGCGTTAGCCCGCTGCAAGGCCCGATCCGCAAACACCGCATTGTAGGCGTGCAGTTGCCCATCGCCGTGTGCAATGGCGGATAAAGAGGCTTGCGCAGCGGCTACTGCGGTTACTTCGCCGGCAGCGATTTTATCGCGGACTTCCACAGCGCTTAACTCATTGATCATTGAGAGCATCCATAAACCAAGGGACTTATAGTTCCCTGAAAATATTCCCGCGAACGGTTGTTTTTACCTGCCGCTGCGGAGCACGTTGTGCCACGGCCCGTTTAATCCCCACTGGTATCCGGTGTCCAATGAATGGAACTTAAGATTTTTAGCGCCATGGCTCGAACCTGATCATTTGGCGCAATGGCCAACGCGTCAAGTTTATCGCCGCCGCCCAAATGGGAAACAATTAATTCCGCAAAGGGATTGCCCGAATTGGTATAGCCGCTCCACTCCTGTGCGGCCAAGCCGTTGAGGATGAACGTCCGTTTGGCGCTGACGTTAAATTTTAGACCGTTGCGGCAATTCCGGGCTACCTTTGCGGCCACAGTTAAAACGCAGAACGGCTTCTGGTTCGGAGTTGGTCGTCCGTTATAAAGCAGATACTGCCGATACGTGGCGGTCGATTTTTTGAAACTTGTTATCGAATAAGGAACGGTGAAGCTATAGGTGCCGGTAACAGCCGCGGGTGGCAACTGACCGGGCATGACTGATTGGGTGGTTATACCCGACTGCCCGGCTTCCTGTGACTGCGTGGAAAATTCGTGAACCGATAGAACACGATCGGTTAAATTCGCACGATAGCTGTTTTGCGGATGCGCCAGCGGATTGTATCCCGCGCATCCAGCCAAGAGCAGCACGGCAACCGCTGCTGAAAGACATGCCGCATAACGAACCGCATACATAGACAGGACCCCAATAACACTCTTCTATTTTACGACACAATACGTTGTCCGCAATCCCGGCCATTACTCGGACCGGGCGCTAGATTACAGGCACGCCCTTAACCGCCGCCCATACCGGTATCCAAAACTTTCGGTACGGTAAAAAATGCGCCGGCTTTGCCGGGGGCGTTCGCCAGCACCTGCTCAACCGTCAGCGACGGGCGAATCTCATCTTCGCGCAGCACCGAATGCAGCGGCAACGGGTGGGCCATAGGCTCAAGGCCTTGGACATTCGTTTCCTGCAATTGCCCTACATAATCCAATATGGAGGAAATCTGTTTGCTTAGCCGCGGCACGTCGCTGTCGGCCAGTTTCAATCGGGCCAATTGTGCGACGTGGCGAACCTGCGTTTCATCGAGCGTATCAGCCATTGTTACACCATCCAAACAAATACGAGGCCTTCCACAGGCCTCGTATTATACGGATAATATTTGTTTTATGGGGCTTTTCTAAATTTGGCGGGGCGCATCCAATCGCTTCACCGCACCAAAAATGGTCGAAGCCACCTCAGGCGGCTGCCGCTTCTGATGGCTTGCGATACACAAACCGCCGCGCCACCCGCTTGGTCACCAGGCCGGTTTTCAACGCCTTCGCCGATGCCCAGACGCGTGCCGGTTTGCCATCAATAAGCACGCGGACCTTCTGCAGATTTGGCTTGAATTTACGAGCTGATCTGCCCGTAATTTTAATACCGACTCCACCGAGATATTTGGCTTTACCGCGATAGGTGCACTGACGGCCAATACGTGTTTTCCGACCGGTATAATGACAAACATGAGGCATAATCTAAACTCCAATTCAGGTTCATTCCAGACCCATAAGTATATAAAAACCCCGTAAAATTACAAGTAGCACGGCCACACCCAAAAAACATGGGTGTGGCAATATTTCCGGGCGACCTCATCTGTGATGTTAGCCGGCACATTTATGTGCCGCCGCGTCGCGGAAAGGGTGCCCGCCGCAGCCGACAGTTCCGGATATCCTCGGCGCGATCCCACCCATTAAACAACGATATTGACCACGCCCGGAAATATTGCCGGCCCAAAGAACATGACCATGGTAGGTTTTTGCCTCACGCCGCCGATTTCGGAAATTTGACAAAACCCCGCGCTCGGTCAAGGTTTATAATCCGGTTACCGCGCTGCCGCAGTGTGCGCGGGGCGACCGCCGCTTTTTCCGTTGCGGCGGGCGGCGGCGATTTTTGCGCTACTGCGTGAACGCCCGCCCTTGCGGCCGATTTTTGCCATCCATTTTACCGTACCGAAAATCCCGGTCAGCAGTCCGGAAACTTCATGATCAACATTGAGCATCGGCCAGTGCAGCCCGGTACCCGGCCCGGTAATTTGAACAGCGCTTAACTGTTCCACCGTGGCATGTTCAAGGCCCTGCAATAATTGCGGAGGCAGCAATAACACCGCCCCGTTGGATAGCTCTACGGCCAGTTGGTTGGCCCCAGCTTTATAGGCGACGTGAACCGCGTGTGGCGCACGAGCACTTTTGGCACCAAGCGCTAAGGCGGATTCTATCTCCCGGTCCGTGGTGACAATTTTCGCTGCGGTTTTGTTACTCATGAATAAATTATAACCGAAGCGCGGTTGGGTTAGCAAGCTACAGGAGGCGAATGATCTCGGCAGGCCCGGCGGGTCCTTGGCCAGAGCTTAAGCGGTGGGCCGCGTCGGTAAACGGTGCCCAGACAAAGCGGGAATTGAGCCAGTGGAACGTAAGCGAAGACCGAAGTTGATTTTATGGCAGGGAGTTGTGGATGGACAAGGTCGTAAAAGAATTATGATCGGAGCATATCGCGGTTCGCCGGGAAAGGGCGGGCAATTCGAAACTGACCTGGAGATTGGAGATGGTAAAACAAGTCACGTGCCCGCCTCACTTTTCCAAAAGGCGACTACAGAACGACCTCCAGACCTTTTTTCTCAATCAAGCACAGCAGTTTCAGCGTAGCACCGCGCGCATGCTTCGCCCCGCGCTCCAACTGGCTGACCTGTCCGGTGGTCAGGTTAAGGCAACGGGCAAGAACAGCCTGACTGATACGTTCACGTTTCCGTAGCCTCTGAATGTCACGGGCGGAAAGATCGTCAACGGCGGTCAGGCAACGCAGATCAAACTCGCGCATGGTTTTCTTATCAACCAGACCGACGCGGTGCAGCCCTTTGATGCCTTCATGGACGGCTTCTGCGATCTCGCTGCGGTATTTCTTAGTTTTTTTTGCCATAAATAATCTCCTGCAATTCACTGTTTGTTATCATAAGGTCGATGGCCTCTTCGGTAAGTGCCAATAGTATGGTGCCAAAATCTTTCAGGTCACGCGTGTCTTCGGGGCTTATGTTGGCCTGATCGCCTTTGGCAAAGGCAAATAAAAATATGGCTCTTTTCCCAAGATGACACGCGATGAGCGTCCTGAACCCGCCGCGTTTTCCTTCGCCTCTTCTGGCGATTCGTTGTTTGATAAGGCCGCCGCCCAAATCGGCATCAATGAGGCCACGCTCAATATCGGCGATAGCTTCGGCCAGCGCTTTATCTCCAAGGGCCTCTTTTCGCGCGATGCGTGCGAACGCTTTGGTCTTAAAAACACGCAAGGTTCACCTCCAACACTTAGAAATATAGCACTAAGGCGTATAAAAAGCAACTCTTCATGGTTGGATTTTGCTGTCCAGGGTGTGGCAATTTTTCCGGGCATTCCTGGGACCGCGGGTGTCCTCACCCGCTTTTGCTTTGTGGAGACCAAGACTCAGCCCTGAATTTAGGCCTCCATTAGCAAATTTCCGCCCTTGCCCGGAAAAATTGCCACGCCCGCTGTCCACGGACATACGGCCCTAAAAAAGACAGCCGTGCGGACGCGCGGCGTTCGTCGTCCGCTCTTAGGCGTCGCAGTCAGACGAGTGAAACGGGGACAATGAATAAAACAACGACGTGGCTAGCAGAGACATAAAATGCCGATCCCATAGCCTGATGCGGCAGCATCATGGTTGGATGCGCAACGGGGCTTGAAAATAAATATCCCCATATCGGACCGTCAAGATCTCGTGCCGCCGATTGCCGAGCGGGCTGCCGTGTGATATCCGTGATCCGTGCCTGCGTCCAACTCGACGCTTCCGCATCGAGCTAATTCAACCATTATGCCGAATATCGGGCGATCCTGCCCAGGAAATGCCGATCTCATAGCCTGATGCGGCAGCATCATGGTTGGATGCGCGATGGGGCTTGAAAATAAATATCCTCGTATCGGACCGTCAAGATCTCGTGCCGCCAATTGCCGAACGGGCCGTAGCGGGTCGGCGGCGAATTCGGTATCGCCGGTATCGGTGGTACCGGTATCGGAATTCATGGATGGGTAAGCTTCGGGGAATACCGATACCGGTACTGCGATACCACGGCGATGATATTCGGCAACATGCCGATTCGTAAACTAATGCTTCCAAGCAGTGCTTGTTCTGCGGAGGAATTCCATGGCACCCGTGACCGGTGATGGAGCAGCATACGATCATTGCACTGACTCGCGTTATTTGCGGATGCAGGTATGCTCCGCGCGGGCATTGGTGATACTTTGTCACACGGGCAGGAAAAGTATCTGTACCGTCGCGTCCGGATACCGCCTGGTTTTTTCGTGATTCGGATGCAGGCAAGATGCCTGCGGTACAATGTATTGCATCGCCTAAATTGTCCCACTGAAGGCTGATCGAAGTATACTTGCGGTAAAGCAGAATTCGCGGCAATCGTCAGTAACTCCAAAGTGCAGGCGTGCGGTGGTGCCGCACAGTCAACGGATGGTCCCATGCCGACCATCAGCACCGTGCAAGCTCGGCTCATAACATCCGCCAACCGGTAACGGAGCCGAGGGTATCGTTGATTCCGCCATAGGCGCGAGCTTGGGGGGATAATCGGAAACAAAGGCAAAAAGCATAGATATTAATAAAGTGTTGCAACATACGGGAAAGGCTCCAACCCTTTCGATCCCAGGGCGGGACGTGCGTTTTTACGGCGAAGCCGGCGGTTGCATGCATCAGGGGATAAATCCTCGAAAGCCGTCACCGTAAACTATTTGACCGGAAATTCTTTCCCCGCCATACTGGTTCTCGTTTGATAGGGGGGGAATCGGAAGATTGGTGTCTTACGTCGTATCCGGCAAATTGAAAATAAAATGGGAGTAATAAAATGCCGCAAACCGCGCTACCTGCTCCGCCACAAACACCACAGGAGGAACCTATGACGGAACCGCAACCGCGCGAGACCCCGCCGTGGAATCCGCAGAGGGAGCTTGATCCCTTCAATCCCGATTGACCCAAAACTCGACCGATGCCGGAGCCCAAAGCATTGGTGCGGCGATGAACGACCAGGAACTTCGCGATGAAATCAACAAGCGAGTAACACTGAATTGGTTGACGCAAGGCGCAGCGATGCACACCGGGATGACGTTCCATTATCTGGTGCGCGATGAATTATCCTCCCTGGACCCACGACTTATGCGGCTATATGGTCAGTTTGCGCTGGTCGGGGCGCTGCAATATTGGCAGGTCGATAGCACGATGCTCTTCGGATGGCCTCCGCGGTTCTGGAAACGCGCTGCAACAAAGCGCAGCCACCCATTCTTCTCTCATCCGCTGCTCTCCAAGTTCGGGGGAATGCTCGCGGCAAATGCGAGAGAACGCTCACTTGCACGCTGCAAGGAATACGGTCTGACCCGCTTTCCCTTTATGTTTTCGGCCCAGACCATGTTTCTGATGGTTCGCCTGCGGTTGTTAGAGGCACCACATCGTCTCGTGCTAATTGATCTCGCCAAAAGGGTCGCGTCATCCGTTTGGGGAATCCCGGTCGCCCAGTTGGATGGGAATCTAACCACAGCAGAGGTCGTTAGGAATTCGATTCGGGATCAGACAGGCGAAGGCGCGGCCTGGGGGCGAACAGCCTTGGGCATGAGCCGCGTTGCGATGCGAGATTCATTGGTCGTTGTTGGAAGAGGAACAAATTGGTGGGTTCTGACACATGAACTGGTGAAAGGCACCGCCGAATTGATATGCCTGCACGGCCTGAACAATCTCAGCGATGACATGTATCGGCGCGTTGTGGACGCGGCCGACCATATCGAATTTGAGCCATGGATGTTGCAGACGGGCGGGGAACTGTGGCGGCGAATGCTTGAAGTGATCCCCGTTGGGCGACCAATCGCGGGAGTATTGATGCTGTTGGCGCGTCTGCCGGCACAATCACTGGAAGCGCTGGTACGGGCAGTTATCGAACAACCACAATGGGCGCGAGAACTGTTAGCCGGATTGGAAACATAGGGCACCCACGCGGCGAGTCTCTGCGGATAACTCGGAGATACCCATACGCGGGCCTTAAGGCGAATGATGTCGGCAGGTCCGGTAGGCCGCTGGCAGGACCTCAACCAATGAACTACATCGGTAAACGCTGCCTAGACGAAGCGGGAATTAAGCCCGTTGAACGTAAGCGAAAACCGAAGTTGATTTTATGGGGGGGAGCTGTGGACGGACAAGGTTGGAAGCCGATTGCCGCTGGTGTCCTAAATGGCTAAACTTAGCCCGGCGTAGTTCAAGGAGATGGGCATGGACAATCGCATATTGAAATGCGGGACGGGCGCGAAAAAACAACGAATTGAATTTCGCTTTCCGGCGCATTACCTGGCGGCGACATTTGCGGGGCCTGAATCGCGGGGAGCCGACATGCGTCGCGGGGACTGTGCGCTCTCTTGGGGAGCGTTTGCGTTGCTCTGGTTGGTGGCGGGTTTCCCACTGGTTCCGGCTGCCAGTGCGGCCAGTGCACGACGTAGGATTCCGGATTCAGCCGTCAGCATTCACCTCGTTGAAACGCAGCGACTGCCGAAGGAGGCTTTACACGCGACGCCGCAGCCCTGTCTCCCCGGGACGTGGGTTCCGGGAACTGACGATTTTCTGATCGCGGGATCGCACCGCTTTAGCGCTTCTGGGGCGCGAAAATTGTTCCTTTGGAACACCCGCACGCATCGGGTTACACAGGTAATTAATGTCCCAGCGATTGTGAAGATACTAAACAAAGGCTTGGGTGGTCGAAAGGACTTTGCGGCGCGTGGAAGGGCGAAGCCGGGACGGAGTAACGGGTGGGGGCTTGGTGGGCTGCAACTCAACAAGGGTAAACTCGTCACCATATTCCAAAACTCGATTGGCCCTGCCCCAATCCGGAATTTCGCGGGCCAAGTTCCACCTGGTATCACGGCGACAAATAGGCACCCCAATCCATTTGGAGAAAACCCTGGCCGAACGACGCTACGTGTGCTTGCCTGGCGGGTGGAGCGGAAGCCATTCAGGGTGGTTGGAGATCCGGTTGCGGGCTACGCACTCGATATTGAATCAGATTCTTTCGGGGACGGGTGCCGAATCTTGATTCCATCGGAAGGACCATGGTTTGCGGCGGTAGCGAGTGGCGAGGAACTGCCGTCGCCCGCCAGCGGCCACGTTCAATACATTTCTTTCCCCATCGCGATATTTGACATTTCCACGGGCCGACGGCTCGCGGAAGGCGGGCGTCTCGGGTCGCCGCCCTGGTGTCCGTTTGCGTCGCCAACCGGGTCCGGCTTGGGTTGGCTGGCGCAAGTAGTGGTCGGTGGGGGCCCCGGATTGATTTCTGGAGACAATATTCTGCGCTTCATGCCGGTGTCCAATGCTAGGAGGGCCGTTGGGTGGAAGGGCCGTGGACATCGAGTCACGCCCCGAAAACCCCACGACACAGAGAAGATTCGGGTTCGGCGGATACGGGTTCCCGGGCTTAACCCCAAGGCGATTTTGCGACAGGCGACGTTCTCCCCCCACGGCGGCAGGATATTCGTGATCGCCCAACTGCCGTTCAGTGCCAATGTCAGGAGCGGGCGCTCGGAAATTGCTGAGGTGTCGCCCGTTACGGGCCGCGTTACGCGTGTGTTGGCGTTGAGCCCGCCCGGTGCGGCGTTTGCTCCCACGGTTTCCCCGGATGGCCGATCGCTTGCGGTATGGCTACTTCACCAAGATCGTCGGAAGCATCTTCACTTTCGGTTACTGCTGCTGGATACCGGCACGCTGAAAGTTATTGCTTCTTGCCGTGCGCCCCGCGACGTGATTACCGGGCTGTATTTTTCTCCGACCGGTACGAAGATCGCGGCAGTTGGAAACAAGGCGATCTATCTTTTTCAAATAGGGTTCCACTAATCTCGGGTCCGAGGAGTGGAACGGGGGGTAACTGTTTACCGCTCCACGAAAGGGGACAAGTTGAGAGCCGACCAGAACATTGGTAAGCAGGCCGGGATTATTTCCGGCCCAGGCATTCGAAGGGGGAGTCTTGGTCGCTTGAAATCCTGGGCTGCCGGGGACTGACGGGCCGTGCGTAACATCGCACATCGGTGCCGCGGCTCCCCGTTCGTTGCGGCTTCCGCCGGTGACCTTCCGCAACACCTCCGTTGGCCGGCCACGGGAACGCCCTTAACACTACGGCATAACCGGCTATATTTATTGCCAGTTTCTGCGTGAACCGGTCACGAATATGGCTGACGCACAGGCTAAGAAGGGAAATCTCCAGACTTACAACAATTCCGCCATCCATTCCACGGGGTGAAGGGCTTTTCGTCCGGTGGTATGTTGAATTTGGTGTCGGCAGGAGGTGCCTGGCGCAAGAATTACCGCTTCGGGCGGTGCCTGGCGAATCGGATCAAATTCACTTTGACCGAAGATTTTCATGGACAATTCATAATGATCCTGTGTGTAGCCGAATCCGCCGGCCATGCCACAGCATCCCGTATCCAAAATTTTTGCCTGGCCATCGGACAGGCTTTGCAAGAGTTTGCCATCTTGCTGGGTTCCCCACAGGGCTTTGGCGTGGCAGTGGCCATGGAATAAAACCGGGGCAGTCGTGTGGCGCGTCCACTTGGGGCTTACCGGGTGGCTTTGCCAGCGCTGCTGTACAAAATCGGTCGGTGAGATCGCTTTTTTCTTTAATTCTCCCAGTACTTCTGCCGGGCCGATACCTTTGAAATGTTGCCAATCATCAATCATCGCACTAAGGCATGAAGGCTCGCACACCACGATGGCGGCAACATCAGGATCCGTTATTGCGGGAGTCAGTTGGGCCAATGTCTGGCGGATACTCTGTTGGGCGCTTTGCAATAAGCCGTTGGAAATCGCAGCTCTTCCGCAGCAGCCGTGATGCATCATTTCCACCTGATAACCCAGGCTTTGCAGCACCCGCACGGCGGCATCGCCGATGTGCGAGTCATTGTAATTTGTAAAGCAATCCGCAAAAAGCAGCACCCTGGGGCCATGCGCCGGGTTGCCATATTGCAGCTTTTGGTGAAAGAGTTTGTGCAGTGGGGTGGAAAATGCGGGCAGTTCCCGTTGCGGTGCCAAACCCAGCAGATAATTCATCACCGCTCTTGCCGGCGGCATGTTTTGCGCCCAATTGGCAAAGCCGGGCAGGATTGATCCCAGGCGGTTAAGTGTGCGGATGTTGCCAAATGTGCCGGCCGCCAGAGCCGGGCGGATTTCCCGATAGCGCTGTGCCAGATATTCAGCTTTGAGCCGGGCGATATCCACGCTGCTGGGGCACTCGGTCTTGCAAGCTTTGCAGGAAAGGCACAGATCAAGCGTTTGCAGTGTTTCGCTATCCGTCCAATTGGGGCGATCGGATGTCCCAAGAATACTGGCACGCAACGCATTGGCTCTTCCGCGCGGTGAATGCCGCTCATCCAGCGTGGCCCGGTAGGATGGACACATGGTTCCTCCGGAAGTCTTGCGGCAAAACCCCGCGCCATTGCACATTTCAACCGCACCGGCAAATGACTCCTGATCGGAATAATCAAAATAGGTCTCAACATCGGTCAGATCACTTTTTCGCTGCGCCTGCTGCCGCAGATGCGTCGTGATCGAATCCACCGTGCCGGCATTGACAATCATGCCCGGGTTCAAAATGCCATGGGGATCAAAAATGGCTTTGATCTCGGCGAATGCCGCCATGATCTTCGGGCCGAAATATTCCATCAGCAGCGGTCCCCGCACCCGCCCGTCACCATGTTCCCCGGACATGACCCCGCCGCAGTCCCGCGCTAAGCGGGCGGTTTGCAGCGCAATATCGCGCATGGCCTCTTGATCGCGGACATCATGCAAATCCAGCATTGGCCGTACATGTAACACACCCACGGAAGCATGGGCGTAAAACGCGGCATGGGTGCCGTGCGCTTCGATAATCACTTTCAGACGGCGGATAAATTCCGCCAGTCGTGGCACCGGAATGGCATTATCTTCAATAAATGTAATGGGTTTACGCGTGCTGGATAGTCCATGCAACAGGGCTTCAGCGCTTTTGCGAAGCCCCCAGGCCTGATTCATTTCCCCGCCCTGCAGAAATATTCGCGAGCCCGGCGCTTGCAAGGCGGGGTGCCTCAAACACGCTTCCAGCTCATTGGCGGAGTCTTCCGTCTGATATTCCACATACAGCACCGCCGCCGGAAGCTCGCCGTTAATCAGCGGCAGAACTTCCAGTTGCCGCCGCGCTTCGGCATTGCCTTGTGCCGCCTGCAGCACCTGTGCGTCCAGCAGTTCCACGGCACTGGGATTGGTTGTTAAAATCGGTTCCAGCCGATCCAGCGCCTCTTCCAAGCTGTGAAACGCCAGAATCGCCAAACCCCGCCTAGCGGGAATCGGATGTAATTTCAGCCGTGCGGCCGTAATAACCGCCAGCGTCCCTTCGCTGCCGCACATCAACGGGCTAAGGTCCAAATCCTCTGGCGTGCTTCCGGTATCCAATTGCCGAAGAATCAAATCAAGTGAATAGCCGGCATTGCGGCGAATGAGCTTGGGAAATCGTTCACGAATTTCTTCTGCATGTTGCGCGACAACCGCGGCAACGCGCTTTGCAAGATCAAGCGCTGTCTTATTGTGCTTCCCCGCGCCGGTTTCCAGCCAAAGGCTTTCCCCGTCTGCCAATACCACCTGCACGCCGGAGAGATTTTCACTGGTGCGGCCATAGCGGATCGACCGCGCACCGGCGGCATTGTTACCAATGCACCCGCCGAGGGCGGCCTGCGCCACCGTGGCCGGATCAGCGGCGAAAAATAGGCCGCTGTAGGCCAATTCGCGATTGATCTGATCAATGCTCATCCCCGCTTGTGCCAAGCATGCGCGCTTGGCAATATCAACGTCCAGCAGCTTGCGAAATCGCGGTGATATATCCAGCACCATCGCCCGATTGGTGCATTGCCCCGCCAGGCTCGTGCCTCCGCCGCGCGGCAGAACCGCGATGTGCTGTCGGCGGCAAAATTCCAAAAGTGTGGAAATTTGCTCCACCGATTCCGGAATTACCACGCCCAACGGCATAACCTGATACAACGAGGCATCGGTCGCATACAAAAGTCGGTCATGTCCACTTAGCCGCACTTCGCCAACGTCAAGTTTTTGTAGAGCGCCGGCCAAATCCACTGCTCCCAGAGTCTCTGAAGCAGCGTCAGTAACAATCGGTAACGAAACTCGTCCTTCATCCATAACGAATTGCATAATAGCCGCAAAAGCCTCGGTGTTGCAAAGGATATGGTGCGCCTCGGTCAAAGAGGGCCAATACCGACCGGCATTATCAAAAGTATCGGCGGCGGATACAATCCGATGTAATGAATCAGCTAAATTATAAAACGCGCTGGACTGCGGAAATGGTTTCAACCGCGGCCAAGCCATATCGGGCGGCCGGGCGTTTCGCCTGGCACTTTGCGAAAGGAAAACTTGGTGGTGATCCGGCGTTTGTCGAATTACTGCGACGCGGGTTAATTCCACCGAATTCACGCATTCTAGATTTGGGCTGCGGACAGGGGTTGCTGGCGGCGTGGCTGGCGGCGGCGGATATTTTATGTTCCGTCGGCAACTGGCCTCGGGAATTTCCCCCCGCTCCCAAAGTCACTTCCTATCGCGGAATTGAGCTTATGCCGCGGGATGTGGAACGGGCCGGCGTCATTCTGGGTAATCGGGTTGTTGTTGAGCAGGGTGATATCCGCACGGCAGACTTTCAGAGCGCCGACGTGGTGGTAATTCTGGATGTTCTCCATTATATGCCGTTTTCCGCGCAGGACGATGTGCTAAATCGCGTGCGCCGGGCACTGGGGCCGAACGGCACGTTACTACTGCGCATCGGAGATTCCGCCGGCGGTTGGCGGTTTCATGTAAGTAATTACGTAGATACCATCGTCACCGCGGTGCGGGGCCACACCCCGGGACGGCTACACTGCCGGCCTCTGGCTCAATGGAAAAGGACCTTGGAAAAACTGGGATTTGCGGTTACCAGCGTTCCAATGAGCCAAGGCACCCCCTTCGCCAACGTGCTGTTGGTAGGGAAAATCGGCAACGGCGCGGCGGTCCATGTTTAGGAGTCTGTCGAAGTAATGGCCGTCGCCGCCCGGTCATTACTCGAACTGGCTCCTGAAGTAATCCATGCGTCGCTTGCACCGTGGCGGAATTTCGACAGACGTTCTATCTCACAGACGCATTATTGGCATTAGCGCACCGGGCGCGTACACTATATATCTCGTGAGCTTTGATCGGCCCGAAGGGTTTTAACGGGACCGCTCATGACGTTGTTGGCTCGCGTTGTATGATGCGCAGGAGTGTTTTAAATGGTTAATCGTCCCCGCAGTCCGGAAGTGACGGAAGGTTTTGATCGTGCGCCGCAGAGGGCGTTTTTTCGTTCCATGGGGCTTACTGATGCGGACATTCAACAGCCGTGGGTGGGCGTCGCCAGTACATGGAATCAAGCGACTCCCTGCAACATTACCCTGGACCGACAGGCCCGGGCGGCGGCCAATGGAGTCAAAGCCGCCGGCGGCACCCCACGTGAATTTGTGACCATCGCGGTATCCGATGGCATTGCCATGGGGCATGAGGGGATGAAGGCCTCGCTGATTTCGCGGGACGTCATTGCCGACTCCATTGAATTAATGATGCACGCCCACCGGTATGACGCTCTTGTGGGTTTGGCCGGGTGCGATAAATCCCTGCCGGGAACACTCATGGCCCTGGCGCGACTCAATTTGCCCGGGATATTTATCTACGGAGGCACCATTCTTCCGGGAAAATTCAAGGGAAAAGACGTAACTATTGTAGATGTCTATGAGGGTGTCGGCGCGCATGCCGCCGGAAAAATGACCGATGCGGAATTATACGAACTGGAATGCAATGCCTGCCCCTCGGCGGGTTCCTGCGGCGGGCAATTTACGGCCAATACCATGGCATGTGTGGCCGAGGCTATGGGCATGGCGTTGCCGGGGTCGGGTTCTCCGCCGGCCGTGGAGCTTTCGCGCGATGACTTCTGCCAGGCGGCGGGGCGACAGGTTATGCAACTTCTGGAAAAGAACATCCGCCCCAGCGACATCATGACGCGCGAAGCCTTGGAAAATGCCGTGGCCATCGGCGCTGCCACCGGCGGCAGCACCAATATCTGCCTGCACCTGCCGGCCATTGCGCATGAAGTGGGTCTGAAATTGACACTGGATGATATTGAACGCATCAGCCGGCGCACGCCGACCGTGGCCGATCTAAAGCCCGGCGGTAAGTATGTGGCGCTTGATGTTTACCGGGTAGGTGGAATTCCTGTGATTCTCAAAGTCCTGCTGGATGCGGGTCTTATTCACGGCGACTGCATGACGGTCACGGGTAAAACCATGCGGGAAAATCTCAAAGATGTGGTTCTGCCTGGCGGGCAGGATGTGGTTGTCCCGGTGGAAAAAGCCATCAGTCCCAACGGCGGTTTAAGAATTCTCAAGGGCAATCTGGCCGCGGAAGGATGCGTTATAAAAATCACGGGCGTGAAGAAATTACAGCACCGCGGCCCGGCCAGGTGTTTTGATTCTGAACAGGACGCCATGAAAGCGGTACAAAGCCTGCAAATTAAAAAAGGCGACGTGGTCATTATCCGTTATGAAGGCCCGAAAGGCGGCCCGGGAATGCGGGAAATGCTGGCCGTAACGGCGGCCATTGTCGGTCAGGGGTTGGGTTATGATACCTGCCTGATCACCGATGGTCGCTTCAGCGGCGGCACGCGCGGTTTATGCATTGGCCATGTCGGCCCCGAAGCCCAGGTGGGCGGGAATATCGCCCTGGTGCGCGATGGGGATATCGTTGATGTGGACGCTGAAAAAGGGACCATAACCGTCGAGCTTTCCGATGCGGAACTTGCCCAGCGGCGCAAAAGCTGGAAGCCCAAAGCGCCCCTGTATACCCACGGTGCCTTGGCAAAATATGCCAAAATGGTCGGGCCTGCGTGTAATGGTGCCGTGACGCATTGATCGTATGTGATTATTGCTCGGAGCTGGCTTGCCAACGGGTGCGTCCGGTCTTACAGGCTTTTAACCGGTATAACGCGCTATCGGCCTGGCGCAACAGGGCACTGGAATCCGCGGAATCATCGGGAAATAGGCAATAGCCAATGCTGGTAGATACATTGATGCGTCGATTGCCCGGCAGGGCAAAAGGCTCGTCCAAAATCGCCGCAAGGCGTGTGAAGTAGGACCTGGCATCCTCACGATGGCGCAGATCTTCCAGCAGAATGACAAACTCATCACCGCCTAGCCGCAGGGCGGAATCGGTTTTCCGCAGAGCGTTTTTAATTCGTCCCGCCAGGGCACGCAAAAAAGCATCGCCGACGGCGTGTCCATACGTATCATTGATAAGTTTGAAGTCGTTCACATCCATCATCGCTACCGCCAGGAGGGTCTTGTGCCGCTGGGCCCGCACCACGGCCTTTTCGATATAGTCGTCCAAGGTCGCGCGATTGGGCAGCCCGGTCAGCGTATCATGGCTGGCCAGCCATGCCTGCTGGGTCAGCTCTTCGTCCAGGCGTGTGCGGAGATCAATTTCATCCAGCGCATGGCCTAAAAGTTGAGCCACACGCGCTATGAGGCTACGCATTTCCTGATCAAATAGATTCTGGTGGATGGAAATCAGCCCCATAACCGCCCAGACATGTCCTTGCCGAATAATGGGTACCGCCGCCGCCGATTTACCGCCAATCATCGTTACCACCGGGTGGTTGTTTGAAAACGCGGAATCGGCCTGATAATCGTCGGACCAGCAGAGGGTATTTTCGCGCCACGCCTGGGCCACGAGGCTTTTACCCTCCGCGCCCAGAACTGAAACACGATGCTTCTCGATTTGATCACTGCCCGTGCCGGCTGTGGCGATAAATTCAAAAAAGCCATTCGCGTTGGGGCGGGCAACCGTTACCGTGATAAATAGTCCCGCGCGCGCCAACTGGTCAACCGTCTGGGTCAGAAGGGTATTTTCATCGGGGGCTTCAAGAATAATTTCTCCCTGAATGCTTAATGATTTATACAAACTGCCCAGGCGTTCGAGCCGGGACTTCATGTCCATCGAATCAAGTGCACGCCCCAGCATTTGCGCGCAACTTGTCAGCAGATTCAGCATGTCTGAATCAAAAAAATCCTTATGGCCGGAAACCACGGAAAGCAGACCCCATATTTTGCCGGCACGCAATATGGGTGCCGTGGCCAAAGACTGTATATGGCGGGCCGCGGGTTGTGAGTTAAAGGACGCGGCATGAGGTTCATGCGGATAGTCATTGCTGTACTGCAACTTACCGGTTCGCCAGGCGAGCGACGAAAGTGTCTCCGTCCCATCGCTGACGGAAAAAGCGAAGCCCCGCATAATTTCATCGCTGGTTAATCCGGCTCCGTAGTGATACCGCAAAATTCCCGTCTCATCGGGATAGCCGATGCCAACGAGCAGAAAAGTTCCCTTGCCTACCAGCGTTTCGCATGTGCCGCGCAACAGTTCGCTCTCATCGCCGGCGCTTAGAATAAATTTTGATTCTTCCAACATGGCATGATATAAACTGTTGAGCCGCTCGAGCGCAAGTTTTCTGTCCTCCAGCCGCTCGAAGATATTCCGTCGTTCCAGTGCCCGCCCGATCAGCATGGCGCTGGTGGAAAGCAACTGCAGCATATCATCATCAAAAAAATCTTCCCGGTGGCTGATAATGCCCAGTACGCCCCAGGTTGTGTTATCCACGACAATGGGAATCGCCGCCCACGCCCTGATGTTCATTTTCCGGGCTTTGGCCTGAAAGGCTGACGTGCGAGGGTCATTGAGATAATGGTTGCTGACCTGCATTTTCCCAGTGCTCATGGCTTCACCGGACAGGGTGCCGGCACCCAGCTTTACCGCTGTGCTGAATGTATGAATTAATTCCGCAGCCTGCTCGCCCGCCGCATGATGATAGCGCACCAAGCCGTCGGCATCAGGCGACCCGATGCCCACGATATCAAAAAAACCGGTGGTGATAAGTCGCTGGCAAATACTGTTTAATAATCCGGGCCGATCAGTCGCTTCCACCAGCAACTGCTCCTGCTCCAAAAGCGCACGATAAATGCAATTCATGCGGTATAAAGCCGAAGGCAGCGGCTCAGTAGTGTTTGTCGCTGTGAGATTGTCTGCCATCGTAAAACTCGAGCCTAATCCAATTTAATTATCGGTAAGAAAGGTGCGGGAGAATCAGCAGATTGTTCGATTATTGGCATCTGAAAAGTTCCGCCACTTTTTCGTAGGTGCGTAAAACATTCGGATCGTCGGCCAGAAGAGCCAATATTCGGGCGTGGCAGCAAAGCTGGGCGGGCCTCCGCGATGCGAGTTTCCAAGGCCAAGCATTATCTTAGTGCCGGTATTTATGCCGTCGATTTCGCCGTCGGCCAGAAGAGCCAATATTCAGATTTCTGTCGAATTAGTTGACGTTTCGGCAGTACTCGGCGACAGTGACGTGATATTGGCTATGAGGATCGTCAATGGGCTTGTTACCGCGTGATGAGGCTTATTTTATCCAACGTTTGTGTGACCTTGGAAGGCAGCTTCGCGGTGCGGCGATTTCCGCCCGTCGATCCCTTGATTCGCCGGGCAACCAGCTCTTGTCGCTAGTGGCCCGCGAAACTGCCGCCGACACTATTTACGAGTTGGATACCCACACTGAACCCGTGCTGGAAGAATTTTGCCAACAGTGGGGACGCGAACTTCCCTTGGTCCTTATTGCCGAAGGTATTGTCGATGAACATGGTGCCGAAGGTGTGAAATGCTTCCCGCAGGGAACCCAACCGGCGGATGCGGCATTTCGCCTGATTGTCGACCCCATTGACGGCACACGGGGGTTGATGTACGACAAACGCTCCGGCTGGTTGTTGGCGGGTGTTGCCGCGAATAACGGTCCGACCACACGATTATCCGATATTACCGCCGCAGTTCAGGTGGAAATCCCCACCAGTAAACAAAATCAATCTGACGTGCTGTGGGCCGCGCGCGGCCGGGGCGCTATAGCTCAACGGGAAGATTTGTCCACCGGCCACGCCACGCCATTGACATTACGTCCCAGCGGTGCCGGCGATCTGGCTCATGGATTCGCGTCCGTGGTGAGTTTTTTCCCCGGCACAAAAGTGCTCGCTGCCGAATTAATGGAAGCCATTTCCCTGCATTGCGGCGGGGGAATTGACCCGGGCAGACCGCTGGTATTTGATGATCAATATATCTCTACCGGTGGCCAACTATATGAAGTTATGATCGGCCACGACCGGTTTGTGGCGGACGTGCGTCCCTATTTGTACCGCATTACCCATCAGCCCGCGGGATTGTGCGCGCACGCGTATGATTTATGCGCCATGCTCATAGCCCAGGAAGCCGGTGTGGTAGTATCAAACGCGCTTGGCCAACCGGTGGATGGCGTCCTGGATGTTATTACCCCGGTAGCATGGGCAGCGTATGCTAATAAGCACTTATGCAACCGCATTGAACCGGTGATTGCCAAGTTTTTTGCGGACCATGGCTTATCGCCAGACTGACAACAGGAGTTTCTATGAAAGTAGTCATTATTACCGGTGGCGGCAGCGGCATTGGCGCAGCTACCGCACAAAAACTTCTGGCCCGCGGCGACTGTGTGTTAATCGCGGGGCGCGATAGCGCAAAATTAAACGCCTTAGCCGACGCACAGAAAGCTTCGCCCGGAGCCATTTCCTGCTGCCCGGCGGATGTCAGTAAACCGGAAGATGCCATGCGGATTATCAACAGTGCCTTGCAGTGGAAAGGACGCATCGACGCGGTTATCAATTGTGCGGGCTTAGCTCCCATGGTGCCAACCTCTGAACTGACCCCTGAACAATGGCGTCAAATCATTGATACCAATTTGTCCTCGGTATTTTATATGACCCGCGCGGTTTGGCCCGTATTTCAAAAACAGTTTGCCGCGTTAAAAGATAGCGGACAGCCCTTAGAAGATGTTGGTGTTATTATCAATCTATCATCCCAGGCGGCGCGTGATCCATTTGCCGGTTTGGGAGCCTACGGTGCGGCCAAAGCGGGCATTAACTTATTAACCCGGGCGACGGCGCGGGAAGGCCGGGAGATCGGCGTGCGCGTGATTGCCATTGCCCCGGGCGCGGTCGATACGGTCATGTTTCGTTCGTTGCCCGTCGCGCCCAAGGTGCCCGCGCGGGATATTCTCAATCCAAGTTCCGTCGCGGATACAATCGTTGCCGCAATCGACGGTGCCTTGCGGCACGCCAGCGGAGAGGCCATATACATTCATCGCAATTGTTTTTAGGAATAGCTCCATGAATTTATACCTCATCCGGCATGGCATTGCCGAGGACGCCGGCGAAAAATTTTCTGATGCCCAGCGGCCTTTAACGCGCGAAGGCGTTAAGAAATTTCGCCAGGCTGTCGAGGGTTTCATGACCCTTTCTCCTCCCATTGATCTGATCTTCAGTTCGCCATTGACGCGAGCGCGGCAAACGGCCGATATTCTAGCCCATCAAATCGAGGCCGCGCAGCATTATCCCATCAGTGTGCAGGTATGCCCCAGTCTGGCTCCGCCGGATGACTTGAAGGCATTTTTGGCCAGTGTGTTTCAGATAAATCCCGCGGCGCGCGGCGTCGCCGCCATCGGCCACGAACCGATTTTAAGCCGTTGGATCGCGGGGTTATGCGGTGCGGGCCACGGCCAATTTGAAATGAAGAAAGGGGCCATCGCCGGGATAGAACTGACGGGTAAGCAACACCTTTCCGGCGAACTATTTATGCTGGCACCGCCCGCATTATTACGGCAGATGGCCCGATAGGATATAAACCTAAACTTCGATTACAATTCTCAGCTATGAAACGTTTCTATTGTATCGTGTTGAAATTGCTTCCGGTCATTGCACTGGCGGTGCCTCTGCTGGGTGTGCTGACCGTGGCGCACGGGCGTGCGGGTGGTGGCGAGGGTTTTGGCGGCGGCGGCTTTGGCGGTGGTGATAACGGCGGCGGCGGTGGCGGCGGTGGGGGAGTCATTATCTGGTGGATTGTGGAATATCTGGTGCTGGAGCATCCGATTGTAGGGATACCGGTACTGATTGTGGCGGGAATTTTGTATTATAAAACGCACAGTTCGGTTGCCGGTTATGTCCGTGATCAACGCATGCAGTCGGGCCTGACCGCGGTGGATGAAAATGCCGAAGCCCAGGCGGTGCAGGCGCTGAAGCAATCCGATCCGGCTTTTGATCTGCAGGCGTTCTATGGCCGCGTCAAGACAGCTTTTCTGAAAATTCAGGATGCCTGGTGCGCCCAGAATCTTCAGACCATCCGCCCTTTTATCTCTGACGGCACCCATGAACGGTTTGGTCTGCAATTTGCTCAACAGAAACTGGATTCTCTACGCGATAGAATGAAAGATATCGCGGTACAGGAAGTACAGATGGTGCAATTGATACATGACAATGTATTTGATTCCGCAACCGTCCGCATTACCGCTTCAGCGGTGGATCAAACGCTTTCCACGCAGACCGGTGCCGTGGTGGCCGGTTCAGGTGATGCGGAAGTATTTACCGAATATTGGACTTTTCTCCGTCGGCGCGGTGCCAAAACCGCCAACGGGGCGGGCTTAATTGAAGGCAACTGTCCCAATTGCGGCGCGGCCATTGAACTTAATGCCGCAGCGCAGTGTCAAGCCTGCCACGCGCTGTTGCGCAGCGGCCAGTATGACTGGGTGCTGGCGGAAATAACCCAGGATTCCCAATGGCAACCGGAAACATCAGGCGATACACCAGGCGTGTCAGACCTGCAGACTCGTGATCCAAATTTCACACTGGCCGGTTTGGAAGACCGCGTATCGGTGGTTTTCTGGCGCAAAGTAATGGCGGATCGACTGGGCAAAGTTGCTCCGCTGCAGACTGTTTGCGATCCGTCATTTGCGCAACGCTATGGCCCGCTTTTAGCGGCCCAAGTCAATGGCGTGCGGGCATTCTGGGGCGATTGCGCCGTCGGTGCCGTGCAGACCATGGGAATAATCACCGGTACGCCGATGGATCGGGCCTTGGTGGAAGTGCGCTGGTCCAGCCGCCGATATCAGATCGACGCATCGGGCAAAGCGCAGAAAACGCCGCAAAGCAACATGGCCCAGCATCTGATGGTTCTGGAGCGGCAAGCGGGCGTAAAGACCGATCCGGATAAAGGCATTTCATCCGCCCATTGCCCCAACTGCGGCGCTCCGATCTCGGATGATACAGCCAATGCCTGTAGCTTTTGCGGTACCGTGCTTAATGATGGCTCAAATAACTGGGTGCTTCTGGATATGCTGCCGGTAAACGGGCAGGCGGCACAGGAATTGCTTATGGAACTGGCGCAAAAAAATGCGATGATTACCGACCCGGCGCAAACGCGGCAACAAGTCGCAAACATGCTGAACGTGGCACCGCCAGCGCCCAGCGGATTGCTGGCCTGGATGGTCAAATGCGTGGTGGATAACGGTAATATTGACGGTGGCGAAGAGCGCATGTTGCGCCATATAGCCGACCGCCGCGGCGTGACCGATGAACAACTGCACCGCATGATGGACTCCGCCAAGCGCGGCGAATTGCAGATCACGGAACCCAAAACTCCCGATGAGATCCACCGTTGGCTTGGAGCCATGGTAGCCGCCGCTGTTGCCGATGGGGAAATAACCCCCACTGAACAACAACTGATCGCCACCGTCGGCCAGAAGTACGGATTAAGCGCCTACGACATTAAAATGCTGATCCGCCAACAGCAAGATCAACTTTACGCCACCGCCCGCCAAGCCCTATCCGCCCGCCGCCAACGCCTGCGCACGGGCGCGGGCAACAATTAGTAGCGAGGAGTTGTACGGATTTACAGGAGTTAGTCTCGCCTTTTACAGTATTGGCGGTATTGGTGAGTATTAGTCAATATTGGCAGTCATAACAGTATTGGTCAGTAATGGCAGTGGGCTTGGTGACGAGGCGGCGGCTTTCGCCGCAGAGCAGTTGATCAGGAGAGAGTTGAGCAGTAGAGCATATTACCGCCGCGGTTAATGAACAACGAGGGAAAGCATTGGGCATTGGGCATTTGCCGTAGATGGGGGCGGGGGGTTAGAATGCGGGCGTCGAATCCATTGTGTATTGGCGAGCAGCCCATGGTTGCGTTGAACGAACAATTTCACCATCCCGGCGCGAGGCCGAGGTTACCGGTTACAGGTTACGGGTTACAGCGGGGGGAAGAATCCGGGGTGAACACCACCGATCAAGGAACACTGATCACTGATCAGAAACGCCGAACTTCCAATGATTTGTTCATTGATCATTACTCATTGGTCATTGAGCGACGCGCCTGTGCCAATGAAACCATCTTCTGTGGCTATCCCGACAGGCCGGGATTTCGCGGATTGGATGGCGCTTCGCCACAATGTCGCTGCTTGGCAACCCCGATTAACCGACGATCGTCCCGCCCCCAAAAGAATTTAAGGGCTGCGAACCGTGCAGCGCGCGACCAAATACCCGTTTGTGTTGGCACTGGGACTATTTATTCGGATGTGATTGACGGGCGCATTCCGAACCTGCAGCACGCGTTGTCTGGCCTGCGGGAACGTAACGAAGGATCGTGATGTACACCGTAAATCTCACAGCCGACGATACGCCGCACGCAGCCGGCCGTGCGCCCGGAGTGCCCGTTTTGACCATCGTGATCGTATCCGCAGTTGTATTGGCACCGTGGATCACCCTTTGGATTTGGCGAGGGACTCGGCCAGGAGAACTGCGAGGGTTTGCTTATTGGGTACGGTGGCCTGCGGTGCCCGTGGTCGTGCTGGCGGTGTGGTACTTCTTCTGGGGTGCGATTCCGAATCCGCAGTTTACGCTGTCGAATCTTAAAGGATTAACCCCGGCTCAAGTGATTGCCCGTTTGGGGTCGCCGACAGACAAGCGTTACAGCGCACCACCGAGCACCGCCGATCAGTCGGCGCTGACCTACGATTATGAAGATCCGTATCGTTGGAGCGGATTCAGCTATAGTGTTATTTTTGGAAAGAATAACCGCGTCCAATGGGTCCTTATTGGAAGCCATTGATGTCTACGCTCGTAAACATGGGCGGATTTTTCAGGATAGCAATGGTTACACTAAATGGAAAACTTGGAACGAAGAAGGTTGTAGAGGCGCGGTACGGACAGTATGCAGTTACCGCACCCGCGAAAAAGTTTGGTAAGGCAGTTATTGAGCAAGCAATTAAAAAAGAATATGAATCTCTAAAATCACATCAACAAGTCGAAACTATTGTCGTTCAATCTGGGCATTCTGGAAAGAAAAACTGCCATGCCGACATGGTGATTTTTTATTGTCCCCTGACGCAGCACTTCGCGGCCAGGATCACGGGAAGCGTGGGGAAGTGCCAGCAAACCGCTGGTGGCGGTGATTTTAACTGCGATTGCAGTGCTGACCAATTCACGCGGGAAGTTACCGGGACGCTCATCAGAGAACATGGCGTCAACTTTGAATACACGAATATTGCCAACGTTCAGGTAACACTGGAGTAGATATGAAGGCGACGACCAAGCCTGCGGCCAAATCGTGGTTCCAGGTGGCACTCCTGGGCTTATGGATTGCAGTATGTCTGGCAGCGTGCGCAGCACCAGAATCGTCGGTAAGCCCAGCACGATCAAGTGCAAGACTCAGTTCGACTGCCCGGCGGCCTATCGTTGGTGCAAAACGAGGGGCAGCCAATCTGAAAGCGACGCGAAATGTGCCGGGCCCGGTTTGTTCCCGCGCGGCGCGATTCCTTCGCGAGGATTATCCTCTACTTGTCAAACGGTATGGTACGAGATCATATCCGCTAGGCGAATCACTGAAAGATTCCATATTTCAATTCACTCCACAAATGTGGGAAAGAATTCAATATCACTGGATAAAATATTTTCACGGAAAGCGATTGGTGCAATTTGGTGGAATTAATATCGTCATGCCATCGGGTTGGTATATAGGGCTGCATCCGCAAAATGCTACCGAGGCAATATGCCAAGTCGATACGTTACCAGGTGAGTCACCTGGTAATCCCTTTCCAATTACGTTCCAAATGCAGGTTGAAGTTCCTAGGGTATCGCTTCGGTGTTGCGAAACGAAAGGGTCCCCACGCCGTACCGGATCAGTCCGTAGTGAATCTCGTAAGCAAATATTGCCCTCTACGGAGCCTGATCTGGTTCGGGCAATCGGCTGGGCAAACTCAACGCCCATGGACTTTTTCGCGTTGCTCGGATCACGGACCACAAATCCGCAGGACTGGCAAACGAGGTTGTTCGAGCGTATATTTCATAAACTGGATAAAAAGGAATATGGCTTAGGATCCGCAGTTGATTGCTTCTTCAATGGCCATGTCTATGCACTTATTGGAATATCGCCACGACACAAGAAAGGGGAATTGGCCAATATTTCACTGTTTGGTCCGAATGGAACATTCCGTGGGCGGATTTATATCCATTACTGGTACCTAACGGGATCACTGGCATACGCCCGGGCTCTAAAAAGATGTGAAAATCTCGTTCGTGGAATTTCTTTATCGCTGCCTCCTCGTAGGATTGGTGAACAGAAAAAAGCCCCCGCAAAAGTCAAGCCTTCTCAGATTCCACTACTTATTGCTACCGATATTGCCCTAAACCGAGAATTGGCAGATTTTCGTGAAGTGCAAAAAATGGAGCAGCTACGCCTCGGTAACAGGCTTATTCGACTGAACAGGCAAATGGGTTCCAATGGAACTCCACTCGATTTCGTAATCCGCACCTGGTTTTTGGAAAGTTCCGATCGGGGCAACACCGCCGGATATCCTTCCGTCGCCGCGGGGAGGACGGCGTTCAGCAAACACGCCCTCGACGGCGGATGTTACGTGTTTATCACTTCGCCCATAAAATCATATGGAAATCGTGTACTTGTAATCCGATCCAAACCGGGAGATTACGACACGACAATAGTGTCTGTTGACCGCTTCCTGAAGGTATCCCCACTGTACGATAGCTTGGACATTCCGCAACCGGCGTCTCTCAAGCATCCAGAGGTGGGAGTCGGGCCTGTATATCGCATGGCAGTGGTCAAGCCCGACGTCTTTTATCTTTATGAGACGGCCGAGGAAGGGTTGTCACTGAAGAATGTGGGCGCGTTCGTATCCCACCCAAATGCGCGGGTGTTCGTGATTGATTTTCCAGACGGGCATTTTCGCATTCGCCTTCTGAGCAGGAGGTCGAGGTAAATTGCTGCTATTAACTTCCGCCCCTGTGCTGGCTGTAGTGGCCCAAGTGCGCCGTGCAAAGGCGGAGTGTTCCGAAAAGCAAAAGTATCCCGAAGGCCATCGGGGTAAAGGCCGTTCCAATCGAGGGACACCTTCCGGCGGAGGTGGAGGAAACGACGCCGCCGGAGCTTGGCATACCACCGGCTGAGGCACAATCCGGGGCGGGCGTTTTTTTGTTTGCCGGCTTCGGTGGTGTGGCGCGGTTTGCAAAAGTGCGGGTGGTGGTACAATGTGAGGATCAATCTCGGACGGGCTGTTTTCTGGAAGGCAAAATGGACGCGTCGGTCAATAGCTTGAACTGCAAAGCTAAAAGGTGTTGACGAACGCTTACGCGGGATAGCAGCGTGTCCGAACGGGGTTGCCGATTGTCTCGAACGCGCGGGCAACCATGCCTGCCGGCGGTTTAAAGCCGGAGGGTCTGGCGGAGAAATCTCATGAAGGTGCTCACGAAATATCTCACGCGGGCCGGCGCGTGGCCAATTTCCAGGCCCGCTTTGCGTTGGTGGCTCGCCTTGGCTGTCAGAGCCTTTGGGGCATGGTGTATAGTGACGGCGTTGCTAGACATACACGAGGTGGCGGGACTTGTTTGGGGAATGCGGGGCAGCGACAGCCTCCAATGGGTACTTGTTGCCAGCGCAGCGGGAGAAGTGTTGTTGACGGCGATTTCAGGGGCGTTCTTCCTGATAATGCCATCCTGGGGCTTTCCGGGTTTCTACGCGGCCACTCTGATTTCCACCCTGGTGCCCCAGCCGCACCTCCCGCTCGAATGGCCTTTATTAGCCGGCCTGCCCTCGCGCACCCTCGGTGTGCTAGGCCACATGCTGGCCGTTGACATCTGCGCGGTCGTGCTGTTCGCCGTTGTCCAAAACATTCTTTGCGACCAGACACCAGAACAGGAACGCCTGAGGGACGGGCGGTGGCCATTGGCTTGGCTGACTTGCAATTCACGCAGGGCGCGAAGATGGACAACCGGCGCGTTACGTCTGTTTGGCATTTGGACATTGGCGGCCGCTCTCATTGGTCTCTGGCAGGGGGGCGTGCCGCCAGGCGTGCCGGGAAACCTTCCGCCGGGATCGGCCTCGTTCATGGCGGAGGTGCAATTTATCCGGTGCGTATTTGCAATCTTTTCCGGCGCACTCTTTATAACCTTGCCCCGATGGGGTTTTCCTACATTCTACGCTGCAGCCATCTTGTCTGTGCCGCTGGGCATTTTCACGATTCCATTCAGCCAGCTTGGCGCGATTCACACGCCCTATGTGTTGGCAGCAACTCTGGCCTCCATGGGCGTTAACGCAGCGGTTGTTCTTGTGCTGGGGGTGGTGCAATGCCTGCTGCTTGGGCATGGCGGCACAATTCAAGCGGAACCGGGGAACCCAGTGGGCACCAATCCTGCAATCGCGGGAAGCGACAGTTTGTAAAGCGTGCCACCAGTGGTAAAATTCATCGGTCAACTTAGGCCCCGCTCTTTCGGACGATGATATGGTTGCGTTGAACGACAATTTTACGGAGGAACGGGACGCCGGAGTCCGGAAGCGACAATCTGAGAAATCGGCGGATCGCCCCATCCCGGCGAGTCGTCGCTCTCCGCGTTCCTCTGGTTCCTCCGTGTCGAAGATCATTGATCAACGATCACGGATCACTGATCAGAAACACCGAACATCCAATGATTTGTTCATTGATCATTACTCATTGGTCATTGAGCGAAGCGCCGGTGCCAACGAAATCGTTTCCTGCGGCTATCCCGATAACACTCGTGTTTCAACGGATATCGGGACGGGCCTAAGCGATCCGGAAGCGGAACTGTATTACGTCCGCAATCGCACCTACGACTCGATTCCTGGCACGGCGTTGAGGCAGGAGCCGAAATCCCGACGGGCCACCGGAGTGGCGGCTCGGGTGCTGCAGCGCGATCCAATCGACTACGCCGGCGGAATTAATCTTTATGGATATGTCGGAGGAAGGGCCGGAGCGGCGACGGATCCGTCGGGGACGCTCACTGAAGCAGATTGTGATTCCGAATTAAACAACTGTGTGAGCGATTGCTGGAATAGACCCCCACCAGGGCCGTTCCGCCGTAATAAGGGCTATTACATTGAGTGTGAGAAGGGCTGTAATAAGGCGTATCTCGAATGCCTTAAAAACCTTGAACCCGCTGATTGCCCGTGGCTTGGGCCTGCCATTGATATCGCGGAAGGGGCCGAGGCTGCCACCGAAGGCCTTACTGTAGGCGATGTCGTGATCGATGTTATAATAGGAATAGCACTAATTTGAAGTGACGATGCCGGTCGGCCTCGTGCGCCTGTATTTTCAAAATAGACGGGGGCTGTTTGATTAACATTCGGAGGGATACGCCTCCACATTCACGAGGATTGCTATGGCGACGGAGCACCCATTTTTCGAAAAGCAGGGGCCGACTCTGGAAATTCTTGAAGAGATTGCCAGCAGATGCTCCGCCCGCAGCAGGGCATATACCGCCCTAGTGAGCGGTGCAATAGCGATAAATGCCATTGTTCGGGATGCGGATTATCGAATGCTCGAAACTAGCGGTGGTGCCGGGAGGCCGAGCCGACTGGAGAAGAGATCCGTATTCTCCTACGGCCTGCCGAAGGCAATGGGTGCGCGGGGTAACGGCGAAGCGCAACGGCTTGGGCAAGCGCGACGAAAAATACAAAGGAGCCTCAGTATATTGGCAAAGGTCGCAGAAGGTTATGAGATCGGCAGCAGGGAATCGGGTGCACTTTCTGTAGCCGCCTTCGCATTGCTGCGCGTGGCTGCCGACGACCAGCGCTTGCTCGGGTATTGCAGGATGCGATCTGATTTTGGGAAACCACTCACGGCCCGCCAACGCAACCGTTTGCGGAGCTTAGGAATTAAAGTGTAATTAGTACATGAAAAAGGGAGGCGAAACGCGAACGTAGCGGGTATCGTGCCGGGGCTCGTGGGAATCCAGCGGGCGTTCCAGCGCCTAAGGAATTTGAAGGTTGCAAGCCCTGCAAGGCGCGGCCGGGGAAACCGCTATCTTGGCACTGGGGATACTTGCAGGGGCAGGGTTGAGCGGGCAGCGGGCGGGATGAACCTGCACGCAAAACTGACAGAAGGGATCTGTAATGTACGTTGCACACGACGGCACACGATACTCGGAGAGATATACGATGACCACGGTTGGATGGACAATCTCGATCGTCATCGCAATTCTCTTGATGACGTGGATCTGTTATCTGATTCGCAGAGGTAGACGACGAGGAGAGCTCCGGAGGCTTGGATATTGGCGGCGGTGGGCGGCAACCCTCATCGTTATCCTGTCACTTGTGTACTTCTATTGGGGGGCGTTCCCAAATCCGCAGTTTACCCTGTCCAACCTCGGAGGGCTAACCCCCCATCAGGTTATTTCTCGAGTGGGAACGCCTGACATGAGATTCGAAACGACACCGCCGGATAAAAACTACTCGGCGCTAACCTTCGATTACGATGATCCGTATAGGTGGTGCGGATTCAGTTACGGGGTCATCTTTGGCAGGGATAATCGCGTCCAGTGGGTTCTCGTAGGAAGTCACTGATTTCTTTGCCCGCACGTAGATGCGGAATTGACAGGATAGCCATGGTTGTGTTAGATGGAAATCGTCGGGAATCTTGCGAGAGTCCACCGCGCTGGCGGCACCCGCGCCCCAGTGGCGTCCGGAACTAAAATAACCCGGTCTTAATATTCGCATTTGCGAGAGTTGCGCTGGCGCGTATTTTGTGGTTTACTCTCGGGCATGGTGAACGCAGGGCCGCAACATCTTACGAACCCGTC
>JAKAEZ010000020.1 GCA_021819825.1 Planctomycetota bacterium | reverse complement strand
GAACTTGCCTGCCGGAGCCGCAGAGCGGTACACAGTTACAGGCCGGCAATGGTAAAACCAGCCGCGTCCTCGTTTCACTTTCCTTGACATGTATCCCAATGCCTACGCGCGAGGGCTAAACCGTTACGCGCAGGCTCCCCGACCATTTAGGCTCGCTCGCATGGCACCGTTGCCTTTGCCGCAGCACCCCATTGCCAGAGCGGAAAAGGACTTCCCGTTTTTTTCGCATCAGCCCATCGCCGACGCCGGTTTTAACGCCTTATTTCTTCCTTTTCACCACGCCTTTGCAAACGCCTCGCACGGGTTTAATCGGGCGCAGGCCTTCGCGTTTTTATTCTCCATGGATTTGGATTGGGCACCCGGCAATTATTGTAATCGGCACGCCTATTTTCTTTATAACCGTAGCGGGGCCAATATGGTTCGCCTGCTGCGGCATTATTCTAAAAGTGCCATCGCCCGCTATTTTCCGGGCTGGCAAGCCAGCGTGGCGGTGGGGGGCACATTAAAACATGGCGCGGGTGGATACACGGCCACAATTGTGCTCTACAACCGTCACGGCCGCCTGATTCATACCATGCGTTACAACACGCCCATGTCCTTCTGGAATTTGTTGGGTACGGTTGATGCCGGCTTTATGACATATATGAACGAGCCTCCGTCCCCGGCGCTGGTGCATTACCTGTGCCAGCCTCGTTGCAACAGCATGCAGTGCCTGACGGAATTGGGGAAGGCGGCTTTTCTTCCCATTCAGTCAACGCGGGCATTTACTCTCTTCCGTAAGGTTCTCAGGCTCGATCCGCGATTCGCGGAAGTGCGCTATTGGTTTGAAAATCAGGCGGCGTGGCGCGGGACCGATGGTTTCGATAAGCTGGAATCTGAATTTGCACAAAGCCTGAAAAGCCGCCTCTTGCCATTTCCGGCGAGCATATTCGATCCGGCGGCCTGTCATAATAAGCAATTGGCCCAAGTGTTGGCGAAACTGGAACCGGCAATATTGGCCGAATCAAAAAAACTCACCGGCCTCGATTCACCGCTGGTTCTTACCGAAGAATTGAATTGGAAAACATATAAACCCTGGCAAGTATCAGCGTTGCTGCGTGAGGCTACACGCGTCGCTGGTAAATATCCCAATGATTACGACCTGCTGAAAGCGGTTGGCCATCTGTATGACAATCGTAAGTTTACGGCGCAAAATAACCCCGACATGGCCGGGGCCATCGACGCCGTGGCGCTTGCCGACCGGTGGCTTACCGGGACCGGTCGAAAGGCCGGCGTTCGGCGCGATACCTGGGATGCTGCGGTGCAGACGGGCCATCTCGCCGTAGCCGCCGCGTTGGCGTTGCGGTCCCGAACTCCGCAGAATCAGGCGGCTGCGCTCTGGATACTGACGGAACTTGGGCAGTTTTCCATGATTCCCCGACTTTCCCCGCACATTCTGGCGGGTCAGCCTGTTAATGCTGATGAAATCGTCGCCATCTATGCCTATGCAGCGGCGATGAAATCAGATCGTCCGCTTCTGAACAGTATTATCAGGACTTATGCTCCGCAACTTCGACAGGAGGGAATTCTGGATGTCATGCGCTACTGCTCCATGCGTTTAGCGGGCAGGAACACTTCGCATATGGTGTTTGCGTCTCCGCTGAAGGTTTGGCCCGGACAGGCCATTCACATCTACATACAAGTAGAACGCGATTTGAGTCGGCACCAGCAAGTAAATGTCAACACACTGACTGGGCTTTGGGCGGCCGCTCCGTTGAATCGCCTTTCCTGGTTTTATATAGACGCTTATACTCGGCAGGAATTACATCCCTATCCCGACGATGCGGATTTCTATAACGTGCTGCCCTGGTTTTTTCCGCATGATCCATGGGCCGAACAGGCGGTGAAGGATTATCATTTTCGGACCAGAGTTTTTCCTGAGCACCCCATGAATCCTGATTTTGTGCTTTCCAAATTTGCGGTGCTGAAGCCCTACCCGCATCGGGAAAGTGGGAACGGTGCTTTTAATATTGCGGTATTTAACTTGCAGTTACCGAACGTCAGTGTGTTTAACCAATGTGCGGCGGTGCATCAGTTCCTGCAAAAGTCCGAATTCAGGCGGGCTCATCGGATGGCTCATGTCATGCTGTGGTATGCCGGCCTTCATGAATTTCCAAGCATGGTTATTCTGTGTCGACATGTTGTCTATATGGAAAAAATTGCTGCGATGCGGGCAAAAAAGACCAGGAGCCTGTCCAAGTAATGGCCGTCGCAACCCGGCGATTACTCGGACAGGCTCCTAGCCGACACAGCTCGATGGCCGCAGCCGAATCGGGCGGGGACGGCAATCGATGAAAAATTTGCATCGACTTGCTTTTTTTCGTGAAACCTGCTATGACTGCTTAATCGACGGCGAGTTTCCGGGGCTGCGGCTCTGAGAAATTCGTTATCCCGGCTTGCCGGGACGGCGGCCTGGTTGGGCGCTGGTGTAATCTGCCGTGCGGTGGACGCCATGCCAACCTTTCCAATGCAGCCGATGTTGTATGAGGTTTTTTATGTCCAGCACTTCCCTTACCGGGGGAGCGGCCTCTGCGCCGGCTTCCAAAACCACCAAGCCCAACAAAACTGAAAAATGGACCGAGGCTACTGCTGTCGCTTCGGGTTCTGAAGTCAGCAATGAACTGCCCGTGCTTGGGCACCCCACCGGCCTGACTGATCGGTACATCGGTAAAACCGGTGCGCAGATTTTGCTGCAAATGCTTCTGGAGCATCATGTCACCGACGCGTTTGGCTACCCCGGCGGTGCCATTCTCCCGACATTTGATCAACTGTATGATACAAAACTGAACTTTATTCTCGTGCGGCATGAGCAGGGTGCCGGCCACATGGCCGACGGCTACGCCCGCGCCACTGGCAAGCCTGGCATTGTGATTGTCACCAGCGGCCCCGGTGCCACCAACACGGTAACTCCTCTGGCCACCGCCTACATGGATTCGATCCCCATGATCGTATTTTCCGGGCAGGTGCGCACCTACGTGATTGGTAATGACGCGTTTCAGGAAGCGGACGTAACCGGTATCACCCGGCCCGTAACCAAACGCAATTATCTGGTGAAGAACGTCAAAGATTTGCCCCGGATTATCAACGAGGCATTTATCATTGCCACCACGGGCCGGCCCGGACCGGTGCTTGTGGATTTGCCCGTGGATGTCACCACCAACAAGGTGGAGTCCGCCATTGATGATACGCCTTGGCTGCCGGGATATAAGACTTATCGCCTCGGCCACAGCCGCATGGTGAAAGCCGCCGCGGATATGATTAATGCCGCCCAGCGCCCCGTGTTGTATGTGGGTGGTGGAGCGATTCTCAGCGGTGCATGGAAAGAAGTTCGCGAGTTGGCGGAAAAGGGGAACATCCCCTGCACCACGACCTTGCTGGGCCTTGGTGCGTTTGATGAAAACAATCCGCTGAGCTTGCATATGCTCGGCATGCACGGAGGCGCGTATGCCAATTATGCCGTGCAGGATGCCGATTGCCTCATTGCCATCGGGGCACGGTTTGATGACCGTGTGACTGGCAATCTGAAACTCTTTGCCCCCAAGGCCAAAATTGTACATGTGGATATTGATCCATCCAGCATCAGCAAGAGCGTGAAAGTGGATGTGCCAGTGGTGGGCGATGCGCGTTTGTGCCTGAAAGATATGATCCAGCATATTGAACATCGTCCACGCAAAGAGTGGCTGGAGCAGATTGCGCAATGGAAGGCGAAATATCCATTTGCCTACCGCGATGATTCTCCCTTGGCCAAGCCCCAGGCAATTATCGAAGCGATTAACAAAGCCACCGGCGGTAACGCCATATTCACTACCGGCGTGGGGCAGCACCAGATGTGGGCGGCGCAGTTTATCCGTTGGAGTATTCCCCGCAGCATGATTACCAGTGGCGGACTGGGCACCATGGGCTATGGCCTGCCCTCGGCCATCGGCGCACAGGTGGCGCGGCCTAAGGATCTGGTTATTGATATTGACGGCGATGCGTCGTTTATCATGACCGCGATGGAATTGGCCACGATTCGGCAATACAAACTGCCGGTTAAAGTGGCTATTCTCAACAACAATTTCCAGGGCATGGTACGCCAATGGCAGAAGATGTTTTATGGCAGCCGATTCAGCAACACCGAAATGGTCAATCCCGATTTTGCCGCCATGGCTGAAAGCTTCGGTATTCGCGGCATCCGCTGTGAAAAGAAAGAGGATGTGCAGAAAGTTGTCGATGAAATGATCCGCCATCCCGGACCCTGCGTGGTGGATTTCCTCTGCGAAACTGATGAAAACGTCTATCCCATGGTGCCCAGCGGAAAAGGTATTCATGAAATGGAACTGGGAATTGTCGGTTCCGCTCCGCCCAACATGGCACGCGATATGGGCACGCTGGCCTGATGTGGCGCAACGCCTTATCCTGTTGATTCAAGCCGCCGTTTATGCCCGCGCGATATATATTTTTCCGCGCGAAAGCATGGATGGTTTAGAACAAATTTTTGCATTGGAGTATACATTATGCGGCACATTTTAACCGCACTGGTAATGAACGAACCCGGCGTGCTTTCGCACGTGGCCAACATGTTTTCCGCGCGCGGATTTAATATTGACTCTCTGGTGGTGGGGCGCACGGAAGATCCAAATTTATCCCGCATGACCATTGTGGTTATCGCGGATGAACGTACCTTGGACCAGGTGCGCAAACAACTGGCCAAAATTGTTACCGTGGTGAAAGTACGTGATTACAAAGATTCGCCTTATGTTTCAAGGGATCTCATGCTGGTGAAGCTCGGCGTAACGCCGCGCACACGCAGCGAGATTATTGAACTTGCCGATCTGTTCCGCGGCCGTGTCGTGGATGTGGGCCATCAGGCGATTATGGTGGAGTTATCCGGCGAAGAAGACAAACTGGATGCGTTTGTGGAACTCGTGCGGCCTTACGGAATTCGTGAATTAGCCCGCACCGGCGTTATTGCCATGGCCCGCGGCGTACAAGGCGGCAGCGGCGATGAGCAAACCATGGAAAACGCTCCGGAACCGTCGCGCATGGTGAAAGCCGCCGCCGGCAAACGCCAACCCACGCAAGCGGAACTGGAAGCCACACCGCCGGGATAATACAGACGGGTCGCAGCTTGGTATTGCACCAGTCGCGTTACCGCATCAGACTTTTAATGGCGGCGGCTTCCGGTGCCGGGTCCGTGTTTTTTAACACGTCCTGAATAATCGCCTCGGTGTCAATGCCATCCACGCGGGCGTCAAAATGAGTGATGATCCGGTGCCTTAGGCAAGGCAGCGCAACGGCCAGAATATCATTAGGCTCAACATATGTGCGCCCATTGATCAACGCCTGCACCCGCGCGGCCAAAATTAAAGCCTGTGCCGCCCGCGGGCTGGCACCGTAGCGAACATATTTTTTGACACTCTCCGTGGCCTGATCACTGTCTGGATGGGTGCAGAGAATAATGCGCGCTATATATCGTTTCAATATGTCCGCTACAGTTACACAGCGCACCATGAGTTTCATTTCCGCCAGGCGGGCGGCATTCATAATGGTCAGCAACGCTGGCTTGTTAACGCCGGTGGTACGATCCATAATATTGACCAGTTCATCCACCGGCGGCGGACGGATAATTATATTCATCGCAAAGCGGTCCAGTTGCGCTTCCGGCAGCGGATACGTGCCTTCCATTTCAAGGGGATTTTGCGTTGCGATAACAAAAAAGGGGTCCGCCAGACGATGCGTCGTGCGCCCGACACTGATGGACTGCTCGGACATGGCCTCCAGCATGGCGGATTGCGTTTTTGGTGATGCGCGATTGATTTCATCCGCGAGAATCACATTGCCGAATAAAGGTCCTCCCTGGAACTGCATGCTCCGCGCACCCAACGCGTCCGTAACCAGAATGGATGTCCCCAATATATCAGCCGGCATGAGATCAGGGGTAAATTGAATGCGCGAGAATTTTAAATCCAGCACCTGGCCTAATGATCGCGCCAGCAGGGTCTTTCCGATGCCCGGGACGCCCTCAATCAGCGCGTGTCCGCCGATAAGCAGACAGCACAGCGTCTGTTGGATGACATCGCTTTGCCCCACGATCACTTTGGCTAATTCGTGTTCCAACGAAGAATAATGTCGTTGGAAGTCCGTCGCCGCGGACAGCGTGCTTGCCGGAATTTCAGCCTGGGCCATGCCTGCTCCTTGGGTATTACATCGCTGGACATCATACGGCATTTTGGCGTAAGTGTTGGCTTATTCTGTTGACTTATGCCGCCGCGTTGCCGCCATGGTGCCTTCGCCTTATACGCCTTTGTAATCCGGTGGATAGCAAATCAGTTCCAGAGTGTTGCCGGCCGGATCATGAAGATATATCCCGCGTGTGCCGTCACGGTGCTCGGCAATACTTTGGCCGTGCTTTTCGGCGGTGCGTTGCAAATCCTCCGCGGAAACGCGCATTGCCACATGGGGCGGATGCTGCTGGGGGGAAACCAGTGCAAGCTTCCCCTGCCCCAACCGCAGAAAAGCCCAACTCGTATCCTGATATAATATTTCCGCCCCAAATTCTTTGACATAAAATTCCGCAGTCCCCGCGATATCAGGGGTTTGTATTGCGACATGATCCAGTGAGAACATCCGACACGCTCCTTTCCTTAATTCTACGCTGTTCTACCGCTTTAGTCATGGCGGCAGCCATCACACCATTGTTGGCCGCAGGCGGCAATTTGACCTTTCTGTTCATAATGCTAAGATATCAACGGTTTTTAAGAGGTGTGCCGTGCGGACAGTTTGTGCAGCTATGAACCCGATGACAGTCGGGACGTTGCTGTTACAGCGTGGGACTTGCTCCTGTGCTGCTGTCCGCGCTGTTATTGGCCGGTACGTTAAGATCTAACGTCCGGCGGGCACTTGTGTAATATTCAAAATTCAGAAACGTTTTACACCCTGCCTGGGCGCAGGGTGTTTTTGTTTGTGAATTCAAGGGTGCATGGCTGGCGGTAAATCCTTATAATGCTCCCGGCAGCCAACGAGGTTATTGTATGCAAAGAATTGAAATATATGACACGACGTTACGTGACGGCAGTCAGGGTGAGGGTGTAAGTTTTTCCCTGCAGGATAAATTGCTGATCTGTCATCGCCTGGATGAGCTGGGCGTAGATTTTATCGAAGGCGGATATCCATTATCCAATCCGAAGGATGCGGCTTTTTTCAATGAAGCCCGCGGATTAAAGCTCAAGACGGCCAAGCTTGTGGCGTTCGGGATGACCCGGCGAAAGGGTATAGCCGCTGCGGATGATACCGGCCTTATAGCTTTGTGCGATGCCGAAACCGAGTTTGTCACCGTAGTGGGAAAAACGTGGGACATCCACGCCACGGACGTTCTTGGCGTATCGCTGCAGGAAAATCTGGATATGATCGCCGATTCAATAGCGTATCTCACCCGTCAGGGCCGCAAGGTAATTTATGATGCCGAGCACTTTTTTGACGGTTTCAAGGCCAATGAGCAATACGCGCTTAAAACCATCATCGCCGCCGCGCAAGCCGGTGCTGTGCTTGTATGCCTCTGTGATACCAACGGCGGCACGTTGCCTCCCGCCGTGCAAAATGGTGTGCGGCACGCCCTGGAAAAACTGAAACTTCCTGTAGGTATCCACCCGCATAATGACAGCGGCGTGGCGGTCGCCAATGCGCTGGCCGCGGTAACCTCGGGGGCTACGCAGGTGCAGGGCACCATCAACGGCATTGGTGAACGCTGCGGCAATGTGGACATCACCACGGTGATTGCGAACCTGCGACTGAAATTGGGCTATGATTGTCTCCAGAAGCATTCGCTGATCCATCTGACGGAAACCTCCCGCTATGTTTATGAGATGGCCAATTTGAATCTGGTGAATAATCAGCCGTACACCGGGGCCAGCGCCTTTGCCCATAAAGGTGGCATGCACGTACATGCGGTCAACAAAATGGCCAGCAGTTATGAACATGTCGAACCGGAACTGGTCGGTAATTCCCGGAGAATATTGGTTTCCGAGCTTTCCGGCATTTCCAATATTGCCGCCAAGGCCAGCAAGAAGTTTCATATCGAACACGACCGCGCTGCGCTAAAAAAAGTCCTGGATCAGGTAACGGAATTGGAGTCGCAGGGGTATCAATTTGAGGCGGCTGAAGCGTCATTTGAACTATTACTCCGCCGACAAATCGGGCGAACACGAAAATTCTTTGACCTTAAAAATTATCGTTGTGCCGTTTCCCGCCAGGCCAACGGGCAACCGGTTACCAAGGCGACGCTTTCCCTCGCCGCCAATAATCGCGATATCAACGCCTCCGCCGAAGGCGACGGCCCAATTAATGCTTTAGATGCGGCTCTGCGCCACGCCTTGGAGCCGGAGTTCCCCGCCATTGCTGATTTGCATCTCGTGGATTACAAAGTTCGCGTCGTTAACGGACGGGCGGAATCAGCCGCAAAGGTGCGCGTCATCATTGAATTCCGCTCGCCGGAAGGCGTGTTTGGCACCATCGGCGTATCGGAAAATATCATCGAAGCCAGTTGGCAAGCCATTGCGGATGCGGTCGAGTATCGCCTCATTCATGCCCAAGAAGCCGCCGCAGTTGCACCGGCGGTCCATACGGCGACGTAATGGTATCCCCGCAGCCATGGGAGGAATCCCATGGCCGTTAGTGATGGCCGTTGATTGCGGGCGTGGCGGCAAATGTCGTCGATGCCGCGGTTCGCGAATCCGGCCGCGGGTTTCCACCGCGCGGTTGCGTGCGACCGTGTGGGCGGGAGAACGGTAGTATTCCCGGCAGCCATGGGAGGAATCCCATGGCCGTTGATGATGGCCGTTGATTGCGGACGGGACGGCGAATGTTGTCGATGCCGCGGTTCGCGAATCCGGCCGCGGGTTTCCACCACGCGGTTGCGTGCGACTGGGTGGCGGGAGAATGGTGGTATTCCCGGCAGCCATGGGAGGAATCCCATGGCCGTTGATTGCGGACGCGGCGGGTGCAGCGGAGGGTGAAACCCGCCACTTTGGGAGCGTGAACAGGTGCCTGTATTTCATTTCATTTTTCACGCGTACCGATCTTGGGGCGCGGACCACCCTGATGGCTATCGGCAGCATGGTCAGCGCGGGGTTATCCCACCCGATCCAGGGATCGCACGTTATCGCGACCGTTTGGCGAGATCGGCAAAAGTAGTATTTACCGCCGAGATGCAAACGATTTTTGTCGCGACCGCTCGTCAGGCCTGTTCTCGTAGAGAATGGCGATTGCACGCAATTGTGGCGACGCCGACGCACGTACACGCCGTCGTAAGCTGGAAATCGGATATTTCTGAATCAGAGGTGACAGGTTCGCTGAAGCGGCTTATGAGTCGTGAAGCCGGCAAGTATACAAGCGATGGACTTGAACGCCGCTTTTCACGCGGGGCGTCATGTACCAGGATAAAAAATCAGTCGCACCTCACCAAATTGATTCATGAATACCTGCCTGAACATACGGGCGTCTATTGGCGCGAGGAAGTGGCAGGCGAGAAATAAAGTGGTATTCTAAGGTAGAGTGCCCGTCGCGTTCCCGGCAGCCATGGCAGGAATCCCCTGGCCGTTGATTGCGGACGGGACGGCGAATGTCGTCGATGCCGCGGTTCGCGAATCCGGCCGCGGGTTTCCACCACGCGGTTGCGTGCGACGGGGTGGCGGGAGAATGGTAGTATTCCCGGCAGCCATGGGAGGAATCCCATGGCCGTTGGTTGCGATTATGGTAAGTCGAACAATGCCGTTGGCGTTTTCGGCGATTTATATTATTAACTGAAGGGTACCCGTGACTGAAGAACTTTCCTCACAATACCAACCGGCGGAAGTGGAAAACCGGATTTATAAAAAATGGCTGGATCAAACCGGCGGCTTTCATGCCGTTGCCGGAGATAAACCGGTGGACCAACGATTCAGCATGGTCATTCCGCCGCCGAATGTCACCGGGGCCTTACATCTGGGCCACGCCATTAACGCGACCATTCAGGATATTCTGGCCCGCTATCACCGCATGTCCGGCCACGACACGCTCTGGATGCCCGGTATTGACCACGCCGGAATTGCCACGCAGGCGGTGGTGGAAAAAACTATTTTTGAAAAAGAAAAATTAAATCGCCATGATCTGGGCCGCGATGAACTCGTTAAACGGATTTGGGAATGGAAGGAAAAATTCGGCAATCGCATTCTCGATCAATTAAAAGCGGTGGGAGCCTCCTGTGATTGGCCGCGCACGCGCTTTACCCTTGATGACACCTGCGCCGGTGCCGTGCGCGAGGCGTTTTTCAAATTGTTCAAGGACGGCCTAATTTTCCGCGGCCTGCGTTTGGTCAACTGGGACACCCATCTGCAAACCGCCGTTGCCGATGACGAAATTTACCATGAAGCCGTCAAAGGGCAGATGACCAGTATTCGCTATCCCATTGCCGATCGACGTGATGGCGATCCGGAATATCTGATTGTTGCCACCACGCGCCCGGAAACCATGCTCGGTGATACCGCCGTGGCGGTGCATCCGGAGGATCCTCGCTATCAACACCTCATCGGTCGGCAGGTAATTGTCCCGCTGGTGGGGCGGAAGATTCCGATTATTGCCGATGGCTTACTGGTAGATCCGAAATTTGGCACCGGCGTGGTGAAAGTGACGCCCGCGCATGATCCCAACGATTACGCCGCCGGTCAGCGGCATAACTTGCCGCAGATTAATCTGCTGTCGCCCGATGGGAAAACCAATTCCAGTGGCAAGGGTGAATTCCGTGGCACAAGATATGGTTATGAAGGGCTGAAATTTTCCACAGAAACCCGCAAACGTGTGCTGGAAGATTTGGAGAACTTGGGGCTGATCGAAGAAAAAAAACCGCATGAGCACGAAGTCGGCCACAGCGACCGCAGCAAAACGCCGATCGAGCCATATCTGAGCGAGCAATGGTTTGTGAAAATGGGTGATGTGGAAGGCGGCATCACTCTGGCTGATGGAAGCAAATCCACAGGCTTGGCCCAGGCCGCCATTGATGCAGTGAAATCAGGCCGCGTGAAAATCACGCCGGAACGTTACGCCCAAGGCTATATAGATTGGCTTTCACAAAAGCGCGACTGGTGCATCAGCCGCCAGTTGTGGTGGGGACATCGCATACCGGTGTGGACGGTAATGCTCAACATACGCGAGCGGGAACAGCGCAGTAGTGCCGAGGGGAAAGTCCGTGAATTTATGGAATTTGCCAAGGTTGACGCTTCCGAATACTCGCTTCCCGAACTTGGATCCCCACCACCGGAAAAGTTGCCCGTGGATCTGTGCAACCTGCGGGTATTCCCCTTTACGCAGCGCGCTCACGGGGCGCTGGAGGTTTTTCATAAAGTAGTGATACTGTGCAGAGCTCCCGAAAATGATCCTCCGGAGAACGCGAAATACAGACAGGCTAAGATAGATGCGCTGCTGATAAAGCTGGGCGGCAAAACCTTGCCGGAACTGCAGAATGAACTTTGCAACTACACTATTTACAATTGCGAGTTAGACCCCGACGTTCTCGACACCTGGTTCTCTTCCGCCCTCTGGCCATTATCCACCATGGGCTGGCCCAAGAATGGCACCAGCGATAAACCCGAAGATCAACTGCTGCCGTATTTTTATCCCACCAGCGTGCTATCCACCGCACGGGAAATTCTCACGCTATGGGTAGCCCGCATGGTGATGTTCGGGCTGTATCTCCATGGCGAAGTGCCATTCAAGCAAGTTTACATCCATGCCGTAATTCAAGATGGCAACGGCAAGCCGATGAAAAAATCGCTGGGTAACGGCGTAGATCCTGTGGACATTGTGGAAAGTCATGGGGCGGATGCATTGCGATTCACCTTGGCTTCCATGGCCACGGAAACCCAGGACATCCGCCTGCCGGTGGTCAAGGATAAAGAAAGCGGCAAAAATACCAGCCCCCGTTTTGATGCCGGCCGCAATTTTGCCAATAAAATCTGGAATGCTTCCCGTTTTATTTTGTCCAACATTGAACTAAGCACCGTGCCAACACTGGATGAGGTTATCCAGATCGCCGATGGCAAATACCTTGAAGATCGCTGGATTTTAAGCCGCCTGAATAACACGGCGTACCAATTGGGCGGCTTGGGGCGTTCGCCGGGCCGTCCGGGATTAATTGACGAATTCCGATTTCCAGATGTCTGCTCCACGCTCTACAGCTTTTTCTGGAATGATCTGTGCGACTGGTATCTGGAAATCGCCAAAGCTCGAATCCGACGGAAAGATTCGCATGTGCAGCGTATCTTGTTGTATGTGCTGCGGAGCAGCCTGGCGTTGCTGCATCCGGTGATGCCGTTTATTACCGAAGCCCTTTGGGAAAAATTGCCTGGATCAAACAATTTGCTCATGCTCACGGCATTTCCCCGCTCTGATGATCGCCTGAATTACCCCGAAGCCGAAGCTAAAATCCAGACGATTCAAGAAATTACCCGCGCCATTCGGGATATTCGCAATCAATATAATGTCGATTTGAAACGCACGCTGGAAACAACGATTCAAACGCAGGCCGCCGATGCTGTTATTATTTCCGGCGGGGCGGAAATAATTCAAACGCTCGCGAACGCCAAGCTCATTGCGGTCGGCCCGGACGTGAAAAAACCGGAAAACTCCGCCACTGCGGTAGTGGGTTCCACACGCATTTTTGTTTCCGACGTTATTGACCGAACCGCGGAATTGGCACGTTTGGAAAAGCGCCGATCTGAGCTTGAAAAGCTCATCGCCTCCAGCAACGCCAAATTAGGCAATGAAGCGTTTGTCGCCAAAGCGCCGGCGGCTGTCGTACAAGGCTTGCGCGATCAACTGCTACGCCAGGAAGCTGAACTTTCCACCGTCCAAAACAGCCTCGCCGAATTAGCCGCGCCGTAGGGTGTCCAAGCCATGGAAGTTTACCCGCATTCCAACCCGGTGCCGTGCGGTATCAATCGTGACGGATTGAAAGCCTTGATGGCATCGAACGGCATTTCGCCCCCAACACAACGCCGCCGCATTGAGCTAATGCGATGTCACGGCGTGACAAACAACGCCGCAAAATGTCAAACCTCAAATTTCAGATTGCAACCGGTTGTGATCCATGCTGCTCTAAACCGTGAACTGCTTGTATTATTTGTGATACGCCAGCAGCAGCAGCATGGTGATCAATGAAACCAGTGCCATGACAAACGCGCCATTGACCATCCACGTATTGCGACTCTTGGATTTTTCAATCCATTCCTGCACTTGCATCGCCGATGACGCATAACTGTTGCGCACCTGTTCCAAGCAATCCACCGCGTGGTTGTTGGCCGCCTGCAAACGGTCAATCATCATCGAAAAACGGTTGAATGATTCCACCAGTTGCCGGTCAATTTCATTCCCTGTTTCAATTTGTTCGCGCAGTCGCCGCATGCATTCCGTGGAATCTTTTCCTACCGCAATACTGGATAGCGCTTCATTAATTTTTTTCTGTTGCTGTGCGTGCATCGCCAGGCGATCGGTCACGACATCCAACATCTGGGCCTGCATTCGGCTGGTTTGCGGCAATGCTTCCACAGCATGGGGCATCGCGGTTAAACGCTGCAACAGTTCTTCCTGCCGCCGCACCTGCCCATCAAGCAATCCGCGCAGTTCCTGCACCGTTTCCAAAAGTGAATCGTAACTTTGCTGAAGTTTGTAGTTGTTAGTTTCAGGGATCGCCGGCCCCACGCGCGAAAGCACATCCGGATTGTTGGAGTCTGTCTCTGATTGCTTTAAGGCACCCCACGCCTGATAATCCACAATCGTCGGCTGATTCCCGCCAATCGCCCGCTTAATTGCTTCCATCATACCCATGGGTAAGAACTCCTACGCGGCCCTTTCATCTATTATAACAACGCGGCTCTCGCTTTAATAATGCCCCGAGACTTCGGCAAATCCTGATTTGCAGGCTCTTAAACGGGCACTACTTACTGGTTGTGGCTGGTGTCGCCGCGGGCATGGTCATGGGCGTATTATCAGACGTTCCCGCCTTACCCGCTTCCTTTGTAGCCGCGGGCATTTTCATTCCCTTAGCCATTTTTTCTGCGGGCATGGTGGCTGGGGCCGGCATTTGGGGCTTTACATTTTGTCCGATTGGCAAATCAACCGATTCGCACAGCAGCACCAAGCCCAGTTTGTTGTTATCCCAATGATCATATTGGTGATAAACCTGCGTTTTGCCGTTCGCACGAATCTGCAAGGTCATGGCATTTCGCTGGTAATTATCCACCGGGCTGTTCCAATAGTGCCAGGTAAAGGCATTATTCAGCAGCCCGTTCCGCGTAATTTCATTCCACATCGCCTGAAGCTGATCATGCGTCAGCGGCGTGTCCACTTGATCCTGCGACGCAATGTGGTTTTTGTAATCGGCAAAAGTCGTATACGTGGTGCGGCTCATCATGTCTCGGGCGGAAATAACTTGATGCACATGCTGCCGACTAAAATACGTATCCGTATTGCGATCAATAACAATCGACAGATCCGCCGGATAGGGCGTTACCACCAGAGGTTTTCGCGCTGCAAACGGGTTACTGGTTACCGCACCGCAGCCCGCAAGGCTCAATGCGCCACCCGCAGTCAGCAGCATCACGAGGGTCAAAACAACATTCCGGATATTGAGTCGGCTGGTCCATGTTGGACGCATAGCGGAATCCTTTCGCCAAACAACTGGTCTAGTGCGGTAGTATACCGCCAAACCCCTGGTATGCGAAAGTGTATCACGGCCACTATCGCGGCGATCCATTCCATGAGCGGGCATATTCGCTACAATCATGATGAAATCACGGCCCCAGGCCGGACTCTTACAGGAGTTCACACATGCAAAAGTCACAAACCTCACCGGGAGATTTAACCGCCGCAGAGGTTCTCGATACCTATTTCCTTGAGGCCCGTGCCCGGCTTATTGAATTGGCAGCCACGTTGGATCGTATCGATCGGGCGGCGGGAAGTCAGGCTGTGCAATCGGATGCCCGGCTGCAGTTTATCCAAGATTCCCTGCGGATACTGCAACGCCCGCAGCCGGGGCGAGCCAAGGCCGTTCAGGAACTTTACTCATTGAAATAACAGCGTAACGCGGAGCACTTAGACAATGTTTTTTATTGACCCCCATATCCACATGGTTTCCCGCACGACGGCGGATTATGAAATGCTGGCGCTATCTGGTGTGGTGGCGGTCAGCGAGCCGGCATTTTGGGCTGGCTTTGATCGGTCACCGGCCGGCTTTGTCGATTATTTTCGGCAATTAACGGAATTTGAACCGCGCCGGGCAGCTCAATTTGGCATTCAGCATTATTCCTGGATTTGCCTGAATCCCAAGGAGGCGCAGGATCTGGGCAAAGCTCGCGAAGTGCTGGCGGAAATTCCCAAGTTTTTATCCTGCCCGAGCGTGCTGGGCATCGGAGAAATCGGCTTGAATAAAAACACGCCCAATGAGGCCAAAGTATTTCAACAGCATGTGCAGATCGCCATTGATGCGGCAAGCCAAGGCCCGTCTGGTGCCAAACACGCCCTGATTCTCATTCACACCCCGCACCTGGAAGACAAACTCAAGGGCACACGGATGATTTTGGAAATGCTGCGTGATTTCGGTTCCGCCATTGATCCCGCCCGCGTCCTGATTGATCATGTGGAGGAACACACCATTGAATTGGTAAAAGACGCCGGCTACTGGGCCGGCATGACCATTTACCCCATCAGCAAAGCCACGCCCGCCCGCGCTGTGGACATGATTGAAATGTACGGCCCCCAGCGTCTATGCGTCAACGCCGCCGCCGACTGGGGAATCAGCGATCCCTTAAACACCCACCGCACCATGCTGGAAGCCCAGCGCCGCGGCCACCGACTGCCTGAACTGTTACAAGTATTTCATAACAACCCCGCGGAATTCTTTGGCCAGAATCCCAAATTTACGGTCCAACCCATTAAGGTCCAACTGCTGCCGTAAAGTCGCAGGCTATTTGGCCTGTCGGTTGAGGACGCGGAGGGATGCGGGAGATCAGGGCGGGGACACCGACCTTGTCGTCGTTGATAATGGCGGCACGGCAGCAAAGCAACAGATTGGGATAAACTGGCTGCATGACAGCCACAATTATAAGACACTGGGCCTTGAGGCAACATTTAGGAATAATTCTCAAATCGCATCCCAGATCTGACCGCAACCCAATCAGCCGCCCGCTCTGCCGGTGGCGGCGTTTGCAATTGCGGCAGGAATTTTATTTCGCAGCCGCCGGCTCAACGGAGGGTAAAACTTTTATTTTAATAACCCTCTGATCCGTAAATACCAGGCCCGTCAGGGCGTCCTTAAATGTCAGATGGAATGTGATGCTGTGATTCACCGGGGGCTTTTTCCAGGGGCAGTTGAAGCAAAATTCATTGAGACCGAAATTTCCGTACCACAATTGTTTGGACTGCCGTGGCGTAAAAACCCACTGACCAATGCGTTGCGAGCCATGCGCTATTCCTAGGTCAAAGGCTTCAATGGTAAATGTGCCCGTGGCTGGTAATACCAGATTGCCCGGCATCAGTGTGCGGACAAACACGCGAAACCCGTTGAGTGAATGCGAATTTTTCAGGTGGGCCACCGCGGTATCGGACGTTACCCGCACGGCGCTGACCGTAAAAAGTTCTGATAAACGTTTGGGCGGCAAGGTGGGAATTCGCTTAGTATGCGAAGCCAACTGCGCCTTGAGTTCGGCAATGGTGTGGTTCTGCCGCTGAATTGTGGCTTCCAAAGCGGTATTTTTATTTTGTAATTGGACATTCTGGCTATACAGCGGCGCGTTGCTTTTGTAGTTGGCGCATCCGCCGGTGCCAAAAATGAACAAGCCACCACCCAGCAGTGCTGCCACAAACAGTCCGGGGCCTTTGAAAATACGTCGCATAATGGAATCCGTCATCAGGTGCCACACGGTTATTGATCCGGCGATTCCGTATCCGCACTGGGCGGTGCCAAGTCACCGCCGCGCGTGGGCGAAGCCGGCTCGATCATTCGGGTAAGCTTTTTATCGACCACGCCATAAGCGATGGCCTCTTCCGCTTCCAGCCACAGGTTGCGATCACAATCCCGATGAATTTTATCCACGGTCTGCCCGGAATGCTCGGAGAGAATCTCATACATTCGCTGGCGCAGACGAATCATTTCCTTAGCTTCAATGGCCAGGTCTGTGGCGGTACCTTGCATCACCCCGCCGATCAGCGGCTGGTGAATCATCACCCGGCTGTTCGGCAGCGCATAGCGTTTGCCTTTTTTCCCCGCTGCCAGAAGCCACGCGCCCATGCTGGCCGCCAGGCCGACACAGGTTGTGGCTACATCACAACGCAAAAACTGCATGGTGTCATAAATCGCCAAGCCGGCGGTCACCGAACCGCCCGGGCTGTTGATATAAAAATTAATATCTGTTTTGGAATCTTCATTGGAGAGAAATAAGAGTTGGGCGATCACCAGGTTGGCGATTTCATCGTCAATGGGGCCGGCAAGAAAGATAATGCGATCCCGCAGGAGCCGGGAAAAAATATCGTAGGATCGTTCGCCTCGCCCGCTTTTTTCAACCACAATGGGAACCAAGTTGTTCGCCGAGGGATCAAGTTGCATTGTTTGCCGCACCACCGAGGCCGGATCATTGGAAAATTTCATTCAATACGCTCCTTCTTGCGTTATATCCATCCCCTTAGCGTAGCGGGGCAAACAATCCATGGCAACTCTCGACGGGCATCGGTCAAGCCCGGACTTGTAGCGGCGGGGCGGCTCGGATATTCTTTATTTTGTCGAACGGACGCTTTGCGGGCGTAATTCAGCGGTAGAATGCCAGCTTCCCAAGCTGGACGTCGTGGGTTCGAATCCCATCGCCCGCTTTCCATCAAGGCTGTTTACCGACGGTGCCATTGACTTCGCCCTGGGATAGACCGGGGAATCAGTAAGCATTTACGGGCAAAGCAGGAATTGTCGGCGGTTGAATTCCTTCAACTGCATTCCCGCCAGCACCCGAACATCATTGTCCTTCTATTAGATTTTTTGTATGACGTACGTCAGTCCCGCATTTCCAGGAAATTCTACCCGTCCCGCAGCATCGGCTTTAACCGAAAGGCCATTGGATATCCGATAGCCCGCATGGGGCGTCAAATGGAATATCTCATACCGAATTTTGCGATGCCCCGGAATTTGCACAGTAACGCGGTTACGGCCATAAGTCACATGTAATTGTCCGACGTGAAAATCGAAGGTGACAGGTTCAATAGGTCGAATCACCACGCGATCCATGTAAACTTCAATACCGTAGCGCATGGTGCGCATAACCCTGTATACGATCTCAGGATATTCATGATAATAGGGCGTGCGAATACATTGCCCGCGCACGTTATACCGCTCCGTGAGCCAGGTGTTACCCAACAGATCTCCGCGAATATTGTCGTAGGTTCGGTTGAACATATTGCAATTGGAAATCGTGGGATAGCGATGACGCGCTTTCATATCAAGCCACCAGATGCGCCCCATGGCGGTGGCCGAGTCCCCGGTATTGCCATGGTAGCAATCCGCAGGGCCATAGTATTTCTCGGAAACCCAGGTACCGCGACCGCCCGGATGTGTGTGGGGTCCATTATCTAAGCGTGAAAACATGGCCGCTCGCCACATCGGGTCATCGACCACGCCAAATGCCAGCGCGCCATAATTTCCGTCATAATCCACAAAGTCCCGGACGGTTCCATTGGTATTACGCTGCGTAACAAAATGATCTTTACCATTCCATAGATGGTCGCGGATGCCTTCGCTGATGGCGTGATGAAGTTCTCTATAGCGATGTGCTCCGGCCACATCGCCACAAAATTCCGAGACCGGGGCCAGTAACTCCAACAGGCCGACGGTTGCCATATTGGTATCCAGCGTATACCCATAGCGAATAAACACATCAATGAACAGAGAACCGGTGAATTTTACCAGCTTAACCTTCGGATCGTAACGCGCCAGCAGCCATTCGACCGCTTTTTTGATCAAAGGATAGTGGCTTTTAAGCCAAGGCTCATCCCCGGTACCCAGAGCATAATCCGTGCAGGCCATGGCCCAGAACACATTAGGCCCCGATTGCGTGGCCCCGGAAATTGCAATGTCAGTAGGCACCTTACCGTTAAAGTTGTGCGGGATCTGACCTTCATGGGTCATATATTTACCGCTGCGCTCCACGACCTGTCGTGCCAGGCTCGCCAGCAATGGGTCCCCCGAATAACTTAACGCCGACACGGTCTCCCATGCGTCGGGATCGAAAAAACTGTTTCCATCACCATAAGGACGGCCTGGCGTGGCCAGATTCGGATAGGCGGAGCCGGGAATCTGATAACTGCCCATAACACCCGCGGAGCTTCCGTAGATGGTGGTATAAAGCGCTGCCAGATCGTTAAATTCCATTGTGATTTCCGGCGGCAAAGTATGCACGGGAAACGCCATATCCGAAGCATACACGCGAAATGCCGTCACGATGCTTCGGCGCGGGGGCTTGCCGCTTCCGGCCGGATGAATATTTTTTAAGGGGACCCATGAATCCAAAATATTGGACGTTCCGCAAAACACCTGATCCAATCCGCATTCACTACTCCCCCACTGTGAAACGGTGCCGGAAAACAAATTGCTTTCAAGAATTGCATCAGGCTGTTGCGGCACGATGGAGATGGATCCATTTTCACGATCCATCGTGTAAAACACGTGTAGCGGACTATGCGAACAGAACGCCTGGGACAAACCCTCTATACGCTGCATATTGCCGCGATCATACAGCGCATTGAAGAACCACTGATTGCAGCCAAAGCGTAAACGCACCATGTCCGGATGCCGGTCATTGATCATGTGGGTGTGAAGTTGCAATTCAAACCATCGTGCCGCTGGTTCCAGCACGATGGTCCAATGAGAGATTATCGAAGCACCACCATCCGCAGGCCCGGCAAGATTAATTGGCGGCAAAGTAATTTCGACCCGGTCCCTTTTCTTTTTTTTGCCCACCGTTACGGCCGACGCGGCTTGGATACGAGGTTCAATAACCGCGCCGTCGGCCGTGACGCCCTCGAGGCGGATGCCGTCACGGCCAAGCAGATTGTTCTGATATAAGCCTCGACCGAAAAAATCGGCGGCAAGCTTGGTTATTGCGGCTTTATCGGCATCAAATTCGACATGAATAAAGCCATTCTCCAGAATTGTGTGACCGCCGCTCTGTCGGACGTGTACCGGCATCGGTGCAGCGGGCAACGCAACGCTGGTGGAATGCGGCAATACTGTGCCGGGTGAAGCGAACGCTTCCGGGATGTTACGGCGCGAATTCAGGGTAGACGCCATCACTAGGGCAGTCCCAGCGAGTATTTGCCGTCGGCTTAATTGTTTAATCGACGGCAAAGAAACTTCTTTTTGCCACTTATTGCTAGATGACATGCCCGAGTCCTCCGGAGCCTGAGCCTTATACCAATATCCCGCCAGCCCGTGGGAACGTGGCGAGCAACTCATTTGATCAGATGGGCTTTGCCCTCGGATCCGACAGCGCGGATAATTTCCTTAACATCCTCCTTGGTGCGGTCTTTACAGGCCCGCATAATTCGCCACGCATGATGCTCATGGTCCAGGGACTTCGTGTATTCATTGAAGTATCGGATATAGTTCATCCGGAGACCTTCGCCGAAGTTAATTTTCGTCATTCCCGCCTTGACGCTGCGGGTGATATCGGCCATGGAAACGCCGCAGGTGCCATGGAGCACCAACGGCACGTCGGTGGCTGATCTCATTTGGGAAATTAAGCCGAAATCGATGGTCTTCTGCTCCTTGAAGATGCCATGGGTGGTGCCCACGGCCACGGCCAGTAAATCCACATCCACCATGGAGAGAAATTCCCGTACCTCATGAACACTGGCGGTGGGCGCTTTGCGCCCCTCCGCATCCGAGCTTTTTATGATATGACCGACTTCAGCTTCTACGCTTACGCCAAGCGGGCGAACCATGTTGATAATTTCACGGGTTCCCCGGGCATTGGCCTGCAACGGTTGATCGGCATAATCGATCATCACATGCGTAAAGCCGGCCTTTACCGCCCGCTGCACAGAATCCGGGCTTTTCCCATGATCCAAGGCGATAGAAATCGGCACGGTGGATGCCTGGGCCAGAAATTTTATTAACATGCCGGCATAGTCATAACCACGGTATTCCAGATTCGGCTCGTAGCATTGGATGATCAGGGGCGATTGAAGTTCCTCCGCCGCCTCAATAATGGCCCGCGTGATATCGTAAGTTCCACCATTGGTATTCAGGGCAGGCACGGCAAATCCCTGCTTTATTGCCTGATCACAAATCTGTTTGGAATTCACAAGTTTCATAAAGTTCTCCAAAATAAGGGTTCATTAAACAGTTAGCAATTAAGTGGCTCTTCGGCGGCACCAATGGCCGGCCCGAGAAGCGGCGGCGATTCGCCCTCGACCCCCTTGCGCTGCTGTTGCATTACTGTCACGACCTCATGGAAGCTGCGCTGCGTAGCCGGCGTCAGCGAGCTGACCAGAACATGCCCCGCCACTCCCGCCAGTGTCGGGACAAGCGCGTTATGCAACCATGCTACAGAGGTCGGCGCAAGCAGTCCCAAAAGTGACGCCGTCGGGGTTATCACCAGAGCTGCAATAGCGCCTTGCCAGGTCGCACGTTTCCAAAATCGCCCCAGCAAAATAATGATCGCCAGACCGCTCATCGTAACCGGGAGAAATTTCACCACAAAACCAACAATCGTTCCGGCATGCATCGCCATGCCAATGGCCACACAAAAAGCCCCGACCAGGGTCAACCGCATGGTGAGAAGCGGTCGCTGCGGCAAATGGCCGGTGGCTAACGGATAGATATGCCGCACAAAGAACGTGGTAGCGGTCATCGCGTTCCAACTGGCACATGAAACAATTCCTGAAGCGATGGAAACCACCACCAGAGCCGCCAACCACGCGGGCAGGACATTCATAACCAGCCAAAGCAGCGCCTCATCGGGATCTTTCAGGTGTGGTGCAAGCTTAAATGCATACATACCGGTGATCCCGATAACCACCGAAAAAACTATGACAATAAGACCCGCGATAATCATTGCGCCGCGCGCGCCAGCTTCACTTCTGGCGCTATACATCGTCAGCCGACGCCCAGGATCAGCCACGACGGCCAAGATTAGCGCCACCAGAAGACCGGCGACTTTCCATTGACCATAGGAGCCTACGCCCAAAAAGGAAAAATAGGAGGCCGGTACCACATGGCGCAGCCCAACCAGCCCGCCGCTGTGAGCCAAAGCCGAGTGGGTCAGCACGGCAAATCCACACAACAAAATAATCGCTTGAATAAAGTCGGTATATACCACACTCTTCAGGCCACCGGGAATGGCGATTCCCGCAGCAATGCAGCCGGCTATAACAATGCACCAGTGGATGGGAAGCGTCGTAACGGCCGCCAGCACCGCTGCCGCCCCCATAATCTGCACGGTCAACCAGCATAACTGTGACAGAAACAAGCTGATATTGGAAAATTCCGCGACAATGCGATTGCCGCCGTAGTAGGAAGTAATTTCCTCGCTTAAGGTCATGAATCGATAGCGACGCATGACCGCGAATCCCAGACCTGTCAGGGCGGTACCCAACCCCAGGCCGATGGGGTAGGCACTGCCCGCCCAACCGTGCTTGTAGGCCAAACCCGAAGCCCCGACGATAACGCCGGTTCCGATGCAACCAGCGGTAATTGTTCCCGTAAGCACCCAGAATGGGAAGTTTCGTCCGCCAATCATGTAATCAGCCGACTTGGTCGTTCGGCGCATCCAAAAGCAGGAGAATGCCAGCATTACGCAAGCATACAGAGTCAAACCAATCCCAATGGCGGCATGTGTGCCCATCGAAAAATCCTAATAGCGGTACATCGCCGGCGCAATACGCCTCCAAGCAATCACAACTTATTCTGAATGGCACGGACATTGCGCTTCGCTTGCGAATCTCGCCTCGGTTCTACATAAACTGAATGTTCATGATCTGGGCGAAGCGTTTCAATACTTCCACGTGATGCCCTTCAAAAACGACCACATGATGCGGCATACCCTGGTAGCAAAGATCTTCAAACCATTGCCGCGGATCCTGACGCATTAATTGCACCAGGCCATTCGTACCCATCAAATGACGTTTCGGTTGAATTGTCCGGCCTTCACGCGCGGTAAGGAAATACTTTCCATCGCAGCGCCAGAATCGCATGACCGTCACTGGCATTTTAACGCGCAGCGTGGCTTCAATAACCGCAGGCTTTTTAATATTGAAATGCCGCGCAATTACCGGAGCGCCAGGTTCTCCCGGCGGGGCGCACAGCGACATGGGCGCGGCACCGCCATGCCATAGCGTAATAGTATCATCATCATGTTCCAGCCAATCGGAGAGATAGCAGCGGCCCAGGCCCAGGCTTTCACCAATCCAGGCGGTCACGGCACCATCGGCATCACCCTCGCAGGCCACGGCGCGACCTTCGTCGGTAAGCCGGGCGATTCCCAGGTACGGCCACTGGCCGAAATTATTGGGAATTTCCGGCCACTCGCGAATAGTCATGGCATCAAGAGATTCATGATCCAAATACCATCGCATGGCCATGTAGAGTCGCGAAGCCATGGGCAAATCATCATCGCTGGTGTCTTTATGCATCAGTCCGGTCGCTTTGATCGTCGCCACATCGGCCGCTACTTCCGCATCCTTAAACCCCATCACCACGTCCGCAAATTCCATGAGACTGAATGTTTGAAGTTGCACGCCCAGACCGCGGTGCATCACAAATGGATCGGCACCCATGGCAAAATAACCGGGGGCCTGTCCGCCAATAATTCCCAGTCGCACCTTACGCATTCGACGAATCGTCGCGGCAATCCGCACCGCCTCAAGGAACCGTCGCTGGGTTCCTGAAGCTGCGGGGTCGCCATAGACCAGATCAAATGTGTGGCCCATCTGCCGCAATACGGAGGCCCAGCAATGTACACCCACCAGAGAGCACGAGCTGATCATATCGCCCTGCGGATTTTCCGGTGTAGCCCAAAGCACCAGCGGATCAGGCCAGAGCTGAGCCAAGGTCGGAGCAAGACGCCCGTCACCCATGGTGGTCTGCAAGAGCGCGATCACTTCCACGTCCTGCGCCTGGCACGCCGCTACCGCCTCGCGCAAGGAACGGTCATCAACCGCCTTTTCCGGCGGTTCGAATACGGTCATATTCATATCGGCAAGCGCGGCGCGAACGCGTTTTTCCATCTGCCCGCCCCACGACATGTCAAATCCAGGGCGTCGTCGTCCCAGAAAAATCATGCCCACCGACACCGGCCGGTTCCGGGGCATCATTCCGTCTACCTTCTTTTCAGGAAGTGTGGCCATCTGATGACTGATCATATACGCACTCCTAACGAAATATGTTTCGTTTCCATAAAGCCGTCCAAGCCCTCAATTCCCAGTTCCCGTCCCCAGCCGCTCTCCTTCATGCCGCCAAACGGACACTGGCTGGTTGAGGGAACAGCGTCATTAATGCCGACCGTGCCGGCCTGCAACGATTCCATCAGGCGCATCGCCCGGTCCAGATCCCGTGTGAAAGCATAGGCTGCAAGACCATAAGGTGATCCATTGGCCAGCGCAACCGCCTCGGCTTCGGTATGAAACGGGCAAACCGGCGCAACGGGCGCAAAGGTCTCCTCGGACATGCACAACGCATCCGCCGTGATGTCCGCCAATATCGTAGGCTCCAGAAAACTGCCCTTGCGGTCAAGACGTTTACCGCCGCATAAAAGCCTGGCCCCGCGCCGGACAGCGTCGTCAATATGTTCCTGTGCTTTGGCCAAAGCCTCCCCATTGATCAGCGGCCCGATCTGCGCGTCTTCTTCCAGACCATCGCCCACTTTCAAGGCGCGAGCTTTTTTCGTGAATTGCTCAAGGAATGTGGTATAGACCGAGCTTTGCACATATATGCGATTAGATGCGATGCAAGACTGACCAGTGTTACGGAATTTAGTAATCAAAGCACCTTCCACGGCCGCATCCATATCCGCATCTTCAAATATTAATAACGGCGCATGGCCGCCAAGCTCCAGCGATAAGGGCTTAATTTGCGCCGCCGCGCCTCGGATCAGCGTTCTTCCCACCTCGGTGGATCCGGTAAACGTGATCTTGCGGCATAGCGGATTATCTAAAAATTCCTGGGCGATATCCGCGGATCGGCCCAATACCAACTGAAAAACTCCCGCGGGCAATTTTGCGGCGTGCATACATTCTGCCAAAGCCAGCGCGCACAGCGGCGTGGCACTGGCGGGTTTAAGGATAACCGTGCAGCCGGCGGCCAGCGCGGGAGCAACTTTCCGAAGCGCCAGTACGAGAGGAAAATTCCAAGGACTAATTGCGGCCACAACGCCGATCGGCGTTTTTATGACCAGATGCCGTTTGCCGGGAACCTGATGCGGAATTGTTCGGCCGTATATGCGGCGGGCCTCCTGGGCAAACCAGCGCAAGTGATCTACGGACATGGCAAGCTCACCGCGGCTTTGCGCCAGAGGCTTGCCATTCTCCATGGTAATGGTGCGGGCGATTTCATCGCCGCGCCGCTGGAGTTCGTCGGCGACTTTTTCCAGGAATTCACCGCGCTGCTTACCTGGTATTTCACGCCACTGCTGAAAAGCTCGATGCGCATGTGTAATGGCCTCTCCCACAGCGGCACGATCAACGGTGCATACCTCGTTGAAGGTGTCGCCAAGAGCCGGGTTCACGACATTTATTTTCGTCTGTGTGTGCACCCATTGCCCATTGAGATAAAGCGGTAAAGCGGTCATGACGTCGGCACCTTTTTCCAGTCATTGAGAAACATTTCAATGCCAATATCCGTCAGGGGGTGCTGGTACAACTGCTGGAGCACATCAAAACTCATCGTGCATATCTCAGCACCCGCAAGCGCGGCTTCCAATACATGTATCGGATGACGCACGGCCGCCACGATAATCTCCGTCTCGAAACCGTAATTACTGTAAATAGTCTTGATCTGCCGGACCAAGTCCATTCCCATATGTCCCACGGCATCAAGCCGGCCGACGAACGGGCTAATGTAAGTGGCACCGCATTTGGCAGCCAACATCGCCTGCAACGGCGAGAACGTGACGGTGACGTTCGTCTTAATTCCCTCGGAAGCCAACGCCTTCACCGCCTTGAGACCCTCTTTCATCAGGGGAACTTTGACCACAACATTTTTATGAAAGGTTGCCAGCTTTCGGCCTTCGGCAACAATTTCGTCGGCGTTAAGACTCAGCGTTTCCAGACTTACCGGCCCATCCACCAGAGAGCAAATTTCTCGATAGACATCCGCCGCCGGACGTCCGGTTTTAGACACATGGGTCGGATTGGTAGTTACACCATCCAGAATGCCCCAGCTACGTACTTCACGGATTTGCGACACATCAGCGGTATCCAGGAATAGTTTCATATCATTTTCCTTCCAGTTTCAACGGTTTTTGTTTTCATGCCGACGCGGCCTTGAAAAATTAACAAAGTTGCCGGCCGCGTGCCCGGATAGCACCAGACCGACATCCCGGCATACGGACTTTACCACGCGATCCTGTGCCTCGCGGGTGAACGCCGCGATATGGGGAGTTAATATCACGTTTTCCAGCTCCGAAAGCTTGCCGGCCGCCGGAGGCTCCTGCTCCCGCACATCCAAAGCCGCGCCGGCAATATGTTTCTCTTCCAGCGCCCGGATGAGATCCTGCTCCGCGACCACCTCTCCCCGCGCGAGATTCAGGAAAAATGCCGTCGGTTTCATTTTTTTGAAACGATCATAATTAAATAAGTGTGCCGTTTGAGCCGTCAAGGGCACATGACATGACACAAAATCGGATTCGCCAAGCAGATCGTCGAGTTCCATGAGGCGGGCGTGCGTTTCAGTCACCGCCACCGAATCAGGGCTGATATACGCGTCATGCGCGATAATTTGCATTCCCATCGCCCGCGCTCGTAACGCCACGAGAACGCCAATTCGGCCCAAACCGACGATTCCCATGGTTTTTCCATACAATTCCGTGCCGATAAAGCTTTGCCGATCCCAGCCGCCTCCGCGGACGTTCCGGTCCGCCGCGGGGAGCTTTCGTGCCAGCGCCAGCATCATGGCAAGCGTCAATTCCGCGGCCGACATTGAATTTTGGTCCGGGGTGTTGACCACCACCACTCCCGCCGCACTGGCTGCAGGAACGTCAATGTTATCCAGGCCGGTTCCGGCCCGCCCTATGACTTCCAGATGTTTGGCGGCCGCGAGCACTTCGGCTGAAACGCGCGTTTGATTGCGCACCATCAACGCCCGGCAATGCTCGACTTGTGCCAGAAGTTTCTCCGTTGATTTCCAGAGATTCGGATCAACCAGTACGGTAAATCCGGCTTTTAATTCCTCCAATGCCGGAGCATTGATATTTTCCGCAACCAGAATATCCGTCATCATGATCGCACCTCACAGGCTGCGGAACTCTCGAGCGTGAACGCAACGTGCAGATCCGCGCACAGCAGTTGCAATTCTTTCAGGGTCGCGGCGTCAATGGAAATGCCATGCCGCAAATTCTGCACGGCAAGACGATGCGAACGTTCTCCGGGAATCAGAATTTCTTCGACGCCGGGACGCTTGCGGCAGGACTTGATTTCGTCAATCATGCCATCCACCCGGCCTTTAAAGGCATCCACATCCATAAATGCCGAGATATCCATCAGGCAGAGGAAATGTCCCACATCCTGTTGGCGATCCATGTTCTTATACATCGACCCCACGCCGGGGCCGATAGCGGAGCCTGACAGTACCCCGGAGAGCATTTCCACCATTAATGCCAGCGCGTAGCCCTTGTGCCCCGCCATGGTCAGAACCGTTCCCAATAACGCCGCCCCCGCATCGGTCGTTGGCTCTCCATCAACATTCAAGGCCCATCCTGGCGGGATGGGCTTACCGCTCTTCTGGGCGGCAATAATATTTCCCCGCGCTACGATGGATGTCGCCAGATCAATTTTTATATGAAAGCCTTTGCCGGTAGGAAATGACGCGGCGATCGGATTGGTTCCAAAAAAGGCCTGGCATCCGCCCTCCGGAGACATCGCCGGCTCACAATTCGTTGTGGCCAAGAGAATCATATTCTGGTCCGCAGCCTTATTGCAATAATAGGACACCGCGCCAAAGTGCTGTGAATTGCGGATCGTGGCCACCGCCACACCGTTTTCCCGGGCCATAGGCGTCAGCAGGTCCATGGTTTTCAGGGTTTGAACCTGTCCCAGCCCATTGCCGGCATTTACGGCCAGTACCGCCCGACGATGCCGGTCCAGCGTCAGAGAGGCAATGGGATCGATCAAGCCCTTTTGAATGCGACGGAGATAGATATTTAGCCGCGATATTCCGTGACTGGTCACGCCATGAATATCCGCATCCACCAAGGCGTCGGCCAATAACTGGGCATTGGCGTCAGGCACGCCGACCGCGGCCGCCAGTTGCTTTGCCAACGCTCGCACCACGTCCGGGTCGTAACGCCCCGGACGGGACGCCGCGGTTTTTTGTATCGGATTACTCAACATATGTATTGTCCTATGCACTCCGATAAAGTTTTGTCAGAACAAATTCCCGGTGGCCCAGCACTTCGGCGGCCGTCAGCCGCCCGTTGCACGTGCGCACCATCATTTCCAGTAATTTGTCCCCGGCTTGATCCACTGACATTTCTCCCCGCAGAATGGCCGATACGTCAAGATCAATATGCTCGCTCATCGTCGAGCAGGTAACCGGATTGGCCGAGAGTTTTATCACCGGCTCAATCGGATTACCGATCACATTTCCCTGTCCCGTGGGGAACAGATGAACCACCGCCCCCGATGCCGCCCATAGCGTTATGGCTTCCGCGGCGGCGGAGGACGTGTCCATGAACCACAACCCCTTGCCACTGGGAGCTTCGGCGGGTTTCAGCACGCCGACAAACTTGGTTTTTTTGCCGAGTTTCTCAATATTTCCCAAGGCCTTTTCTTCAATGGTCGTCAGCCCGCCCCGAATGTTTCCCTTGGTTGGCTGGGATTCCGATAAGTCATCGGTCTTCTCCTTGAAGATCATTTCGGTGTAGCTGCTCCAGACTTTCATAAAAGCTTCAGCAATTTGCGGTGTCGCGGCTTTGGATTTTACGATATGTTCTCCGCCCGTTAACTCAGAGGTTTCACCGAATGACGCGGTAGACCCCTGTGCCACGGTTTTGTCGATCACATTCCCCACCGCCGGACAAGAACCAAGACCCGTCGTCGTATCGGATTCACCGCATTTCACTGAAATATATAATTCATCAATTCCGCAGTCTTCACGCTGAAGTTCGCTGGCCCAGTGGACGTATTCTTTCGCTTTTATCGACGCGGCCGCGATCGTCTTGATGTCGCCGTGTCGTTCAATCGAGAAGCCCGTGACGGGCTTGCCGGTCTTGGCGATTCCATCCACAATGCGCTGCGTCCAGCCTGGTTCAATACCGATCACCACGCAGGCCGCCACATTGGGATTGGCACCGGTGCCGATCATCGTGCGAAAAAACAGTTCCAGATCCTCGCCAAACTGCAGCCGCCCATACGCGTGTGGCAAGGCCAGCGTCCCTTTTATGTTACCGGCCACGGCCTCACATGCCGCATTGGAAATGTCATCCACCGGCAGGATGACGACATGATTGCGGATGCCAACGCGACCATTTTCACGGCGAAAACCTTTGAATGAAGAAATACCCATTGTTGTTACCACCTCTTGGTTTTGAGATTATGAACATGAACATGCTCGCCGGTTTTAATCGGCGCGACGACTTTACCAATATCACAGCCATATTTAATGATGGTGTCACCGGGCTGGAAATCGCGCAGAGCGATTTTGTGACCCAGAGGAATTTCCATCAAGGCTTTTACCCGCGGCGCGGCTTGGCCATGCAGGGCCACCCCCTGCACCTCCTGTCCGGCCTTGATGTCTACAACTGCGACGCCGACGCCGTCTTTAGCGTCGTGCATCAAAAACTCTTTCATCTGTGGACTCCTTACTTCATTGACCTATCATAAACTTATCAGGACTTGATCAGGCCAAATCCTTTTTTGTTATTCCGCGGCCGTGATGGCATTCATGCTCACTTCACGACTTCTTTTGTAACTATACTTCCAACTCCCACAAAAGGAAGTGCCGAATTTGATCAAATTCGGTGATTATTTTCGTCATGCCGCCGCCCTACAATTCCTTCCAGTCTTTCCCGCAAGGGCCACACCCAAGGAATACAATTATCGCGGTCAGTGATGATGACATCCGGCATTGTCCGCCCACGGCTGATCCTTGATCTCGACGAAATCAACCATCCTTTCTTACCGTATCCACGCGCATGATGCACGCAAGTCGTTCGTCGCAATACACTTTGCCATCAATAGCCAACTGATACAAGTCCCACTTTTCATCAAGTGCTGTACCACTTTTTATCATGCGCACAGGGAGCCGGCATCACGAAACTGCGACATGGGACGGGGAATCAGGTGCCTGACAATAGTGCCTTATAATTTTTCGGTTGGCAAAGCCGTAGCTGTGAAATTCATTCTGATCGCATCAGCTTCTGGATTCACGACAGATCCCGCCGGGCAGTCTGAAGGACTCATTATCAATTTTCGTAAGTTGGCAAAAAGGCAGTATTCACGCGGTTATCGCCCACTTGTTTTCGGTACCGCAGCTTGCGATAATATAAGCAGATCACTTTGTTGGCCTAGCCATGAGAGGCTGTTATGAAAAAGTGTTTCTTCGTTCCCGCATCAATTGCGATTCTTCTGTCGTCAATCGTCTGGGGTGGGCAGCCCTTTTCGTCAGGCAGAAACACCCGCGTTCTATCCGATGGGAAAATTACGATGGCAAACGTGCCGGACACGGTGACGCACGCGATCAACAGCGCTAAAGCATGGCCCATGCAGCCGTTTTTGCCGCCGGGATCGATTCGTTGGGTCGCCAGCCCGCCCGAGATGTCCGCACCCATTAACCCGCCGATGGTCAACTTGCAGCCGGTGCCGCGGAAATTTCCGGCCTATTGCCCAATCTGCATTCCCGTAGACCCGAAGAATTTTGATATTGCAATTGTGCCGGTGAATCCGGATATTGATTCAATGGGTCGAACTGGGCAACTGGGGCCTGCTTGGGTAGTTGTGCCATCGGGCAATCCAATCCAGCACGCCAGTATGCGAAAGTTTTGGTTTAAGGCACCTTTATTCCGAAAACCAGTACATGTGCCAGCCGGAATGAAGCCTCATTGGGATGCCACCGCGCGCGTATCAGGAGTTTACGCCGCCGAGCGATCCACAGAAATACTGCCTTTCATCAGGTCGCATACCACCTTTGATCAGAAACATTAGATGGACATATATATAACCCGCTGCCGGGGACGGATTTGCCATAGCACCGTTTTTCCGATCACAGCGGTCCGTCACGGTGCTTGCAGGCGGAAGCGGCCCGGGGTTTGACCGCGATACCTCTTAAAGAATCTGTTCAAATGTGATTCCGCGTCAAACCCGGTGAGTTCAGCAATGCGCGTCAACGGATAGCGGGTGTTGAGCAAGAGACGCTCAATGCGGTTAAGTCGCACACGATTAATCTCTTCATAGGGGGAAAATCCCGCGACCGACACAAATCGTCGCTCCAGTGTACAGCGCGATACCAGCATGTTTTCATTGGCCAGATAATCCAGTACCTTGTCAACCGTCAACGCCTTGCCGGTATATTCCCGGATATATCTTAGGGCTTTTGCCACCACTTTATCGGCTACGGCGATCGTGTCCGTGGACGTGCGGGTAATCACCCCGGCCGGCTGAACCAACTGTGGCTTGTCGGGCACCTTGACACCCCCGATGATACTATTAAGCAGTTCCGCCGCTTCGAATCCAATCTTATCAGCCGCCGGATTGATCGAAGTCATGGTGGGCACGGCCAATTCACACAACACTTCGTCATCATCGACTCCCACGAGCACAATTTCCGCCGGAACATGTATCCCGGCGTGTTGACATCCCGCCAGAACAAGTCGTCCGCAGATGTCATTGCAGGCCATGATGCCGGTCGGCTTGGGAAGAGCTTTAAGCCACGGCAACAAATGGGCATAATCAATGCTTGAACGCCAGCCCGGCGAGCGCCCCGCCCCGCTCCCCCGCCGGCTTGGACTGATAAATACCTGGGGGTTGAAACCTTTTTCAGACATATACGCATGAAATGCCGCAGCACGTTGTTCCGATGCCTGCTGCGATTCAAAACCGCAGTAGGCGAAGGTCTGCAAACCGCACTGAATCAGATGATCCGCAGCGAGTTCCGCGATGGCCTGATGATCGGAGTGAATATTGGCAATTCCCTTGGGCGGCTCGAGGGATCCCAGATCCACTATCGGCACGCGCAAACGTCGCAGTGATGCAAACTGACGCGGATTTCTGATACGGCACAACACCCCTTGAAATTTGCCCCGAAAAAGCCAGCGCGGCAGATTTTCTTCCTCCATCCAAGGTTCATATTCCACGGTCCAGTTGGGGTGGGTGTGGGCGAAACGTGATATCCCCCGAAGCAGGCCGCTTCCATAACTTCCAACGGCATCAATGACCAAGGCTATATTTATCATTCGTCAAATCTCGGATTGTTCAGACAGTAGCATAAGTCCGCGCACTATATAAAACAAATCAGGTCGTTGACCAAACCGCCTGAACGGAGGATGTCACAAAACAGTCATGCCCGCCGCAGCACAATTTACGCCGTGGAAATCGCACCACCTTGCGCCGACCGCCAGTGTGGATTGATTATGTGAATCACCAGAAGGGTTGCAAGATAGGCCAAACTGGGGATTGCAAACAGAAGTGCGTAGCTGTTGTGCGTTACGTGCAATATCCACCCCACGGCCAGTGCGGTAAAAGTGCTTAGCCCGGATCCCACCAAACCGCCCAACCCAACCAGTGAGCCGATAACCTTTCCCGGCATCGTATCGCAGGCCATGGCGTAGATATTGGAGGAAAAACCCTGGTGGCCGCCTGTCGCCATTCCCAGCAGCAGAGAAGCCAGCCAGACATTGTCGCAGCGGGCGGCGATAAATACGGGCAGGACAAACAGCGCGCAAACCAGCATTGCCGTCTTTCGCGCAGCATTGGCGCTCCAGCCGCCGGCCAGCAGCCAGGAAGACAGCCATCCGCCGAATACACTGCCGGCATCCGCCATGCCATAGATAATCAGCACCGGCAGTACCATGCTCTTAATATCCAGATGGTGCTGTCGATTAAAAAAATTGGGAATCCATGCCAGATAAAACCACCAGATCGGCCCGGTCATTGCGACGGCAATAATATACGCCCACGACTGACGATAAGTCAGTAGTGACAACCAACGGATATGAGCCGTCGGCGGCGACGCATTGCTGCCGATGTAATCCAGTTCCGCCGGCGAGACGCGCGGATTGACCAATGGATCACGGTATTGAAAGAACCACCATATCACCCAGAACAATCCCATGATTCCGGCCGCGACAAAGGCCCCGCGCCAGCCAACCCATGGAATACTTTGCGACACTAGAATCGGAGCCAGAATGACGCCTGCACTGGTCGCTCCATTAACGATTCCGATCACAATAGCCCGTTCTTTTTTCGGGAACCACTGCCTGACCGCCTTTATCGCACCGGGAAATGTCGCCGCCTGTGCCAAGCCCAGCACCGCGTTGGCGATGATAAAACCCGTGACACCGTCCGCCAGTGCCATGCCCGCTTCCGCAACACTGAAGACCACGACCGTGATTAAAAATCCCAGGCGTATGCCAACTTTATCCATAAACCAGCCGCACAGCGCGTAGCCCAACGCAAAGGTCGCGGAAAAAGCGGCCACAATCTGGCCATAGGCAATGTCGCCGATGTGCAACTGGGTATGAAGTATCGGTTGAAGGTCCGAAAGGACAAACCGGTCGATGTAGTTAAAAGCAATGACGATAAACAGCGCAGCGCAAATCACCCAGCGGTAGCCGCGAAGACGAAAACGCCGATGGTCATTTGCCGCTGCCGCTGGTGCCGGATCGGTCATCGAATCATTTCTCCACGCCGCCAAACCAGACGCGTATTACTACGCTTATGAAACACCGCATGCGGTTGTACACAATGTTTTTGGACCGCCCAGCGAAGACTCAGTGTTTGGATCAAGATTAATTTGACCGCGCAGATGAATATCCCGGGAAGAGCTGCCAATCATTAATCTTAATTCACCAGGCTGCAGAACAAACTTCCGGCTGCTTTCATGCCAATACCACAGGGCATGCGCATTATAGGGCAACTCGAAAGCAATATCGCGTGATTCGCCCGGATTGAGTTCCACACGTTTGAACCCCACCAATTCCTTGATGGGGCGCTTCACCGGCGACTTAGGAGCGGCAACATAGAATTGCACCACTTCCGCACCAAATAGTGAACCGGTATTGGTGATTTTGCACGACACCTTGATACTCTTACCGGGGGAAAGCTTCGAGGAGGAAATCCGCAGATCGCTGTAGTGGAATGTCGTGTAACTTAAACCGTGCCCAAACGGATACAACGCATCACCTGTAAAATACATGTACGTGCGGCCCGAAACCTGTCCCGATTTCGACGTTTGTTTTTGGCTGTTCGGGATAATTTCATAGTTATGAAAGGGAGGCAGTTGATCCACGGATTTATACCAGGTACAGCAGGTTTTTCCGCCAGGGTTGTAATTGCCGAACAGCACATCAGCAATCGCGGTTCCCTGGGCCTGCCCGGCGAAAATTGCGGCCACAATCGCTGGGAGATTTTCCTGTTCCCAGTTCACCGCCACGGTGTTGTTGCTGTTGAGTACCAATACGGTATTGGGGTTGGCCTGAAAGCACGCCTTTATCAGCTCATGCTGCACGCCGGGAAGTTGGATATCCTTGCGGTCATACCCTTCACGGTCTACACTTTGATCTACGCCGCAAACCAATATGACGACATCAGCCGTCTTCGCGGCGGCCACAGCGTTGGAAAACAGCACTTCATCCTTGGGCCCGGCGACACTGCACCCCAGATGATACACCACTGCGGGGTGACCCGGGCGGGGTTGCGGTACCGGCGCGGAATTCAGCGGTTGCAATTGGAACCACTCCACATTGCATAGTCCTTTGCCCGGACCAGTACTTTTACCGGTGAATTTGAAGAACACATTATGCTTGCCGGTTACGCCGCTGATGGGGGCTGATACCGTGGTCCACCTTTGCCAATTTCCGGTGTGCGGCACACGCAACGTGGCGATCTGCGGACCATCAAGGCTGTCAATGTGAACCCGCACCAGCGCTCGTGCACCAATACTGGCCATGCGGATGGCAATGCGATTTTTACCGGAAAAATCCTGCGGATTGTATTCGACCCAGGAACCGTTCTCAATGCGCCAAATGTTTCTTCCACCTTCGCTTGAAGCTTGTGTTCGAACGCCAGTGTGCACGCTCTTAAGCTCATCGGGCCAGATCTGTCCATCATGATTATGTACCGTCACCCCCAATGCGGCGGCGATGCCTTGATAGGGGGATATACGCACCGATGGCCGACCACTGTAACCACCGAGATGGAATCCCGCCGTGGGGCCGATCACAGCGACGTTTGATAATTTGGCTTTTTCCATCGGAAGAAAGTGCTGCTGGTTTTTTAATAGAACAATCGACTGCCGCGCCGCATCCAAGGCCAAGGCCTGATGGGCCGGCGAATCTACTACATCAAAGTCGATGCGATTGTAGGGAACACTTTCCGGGGGGGCCAATTCCCCCAAAAGAATGCGCACTGTCAGCAGGCGGGTTATCGCTTGATCAAGGTCCGACACACTCAGGAGTTCCAAAGCCACCGCATGTGGCAAACTGTCCGTCAGGTTGGCCTTTTGTCCTGTAAAACGAATCAGGTCACACCCGGCCTGAATACCCAACGCCGCAGCCTGCGGCCGCGTTGCAACATAGTGGTGCGGATCATAAATATTAAATACCGCGGGATTGTCCGACGTTACATATCCGCGAAATCCCCAGCGCTTCCGCAGCAGGTCGGTCAGCAGGAAGCGGTCACCACAACATGGGACGCCGTTAATAGCGTTATACGCCCCCATGAACGTAAAAACATCGCCTTCCAGCACGCAGGCCTGATAAGCGCGGGTGTAATACTCCCAAAAGCTTCGCGGGTCGACGGAAGCGGACACACGTTGCCGATCGTCATCAGTGTTGTTGCATATAAAATGCTTGGCACAAGCTGTGGTCTTCAAATAATTGGGATCATCCCCCTGCATGCCGCGCACGACCTGCACCGCCCATGTCCCGGCCAGACAGGGGTCTTCTCCCGGTGCTTCTTCACATCGTCCCCAGCGCGGGTCACGGTGCAGATTCAGGGTTTGCGGTGAATAAAAGCACAGCCCCCATTTTTCTTTTTTATGATAAGCCCGGGCTTCATCGGATACAGCCGTGTAGACACGCAGAGCCAAATCTGGGTTCCATGAACAGGCCATCGCCAGCGGCTGCGGGAACGATGTTGCCACGAACGGATCGACTAAGCCGTGTAATCCTTCATCGGAGGCGTAGTTATAGGGTGGCAAACCAAGTCGGGCAATCGCGGGAACACCGTTGGTTCCTTCACACGGCCCCTGGTTACCGGGATTATTCACCTGTCCGAATTTTTCCGCCAACGTCATGCGCGATACAAGCGCTGCGGCACGCTTCCACGCCCGACTGTATGCTACGTCGGAAATTCCCACGCGTCGGCTTTTTGATGCGGCCGCCGCAGGCACCGATGAACCGGCTACGCGATCAATATTGAGACTCGACGCAACCGCAGCAGCCAATGCTCCACCCATAAATGCCCGTCTTCCGCAAACATTATTTTGTTTATTCATAAAAATTATTTATTCCTGTTATAAAGTCGCTTGGGTAAACACCTATCGCGCCTAGATGCAATAAACCTCACGATTTTTGACGTAATTAATTGTCCGTCCATCTCAAGCAATTGCCGCTCACGACCGGGGGGACAGAAACAGAATATTTACTAAGCAATACCGCTGGTCTGATCCAGAAAGTATTGCGGAGTGGCACGATCAACAAAATTACCACGCGAAATAAAACTCTGAGCCATCTTGAATTTTCTCCATGGTGCGTACCTTGACCTGAGACATTGGCTGCCATACAACTGCACCCTCGTTATACAGCTCATGTACGCCATCCGGCAAATAGTTATGATTGGGCGTATCGACATGATTGGATGCAGGCGCGTAAGCGGACCCTTGGCCGCCGGCACCTTGTCCCCACGTCGCAAAGGCCCCCAAGTATGTTCCCGGATCGGTGGGCGATACGCCACCGGCCGCGCTTATAAGCGCGACGTCGGAGGCGAGAATCGCACCGGGATTCGACTGCGGATTTTCCGCCGGCATATGCTCTGTATCGGTATTATTGTAAAAACTCCACGTGCTGTAATTCGGCAGCCTGATACCGGCAAGCTCGCGGACGCGCATGTCGTAGGCCTCACTGTATCCCACCGGAAAATTTGAGCCGGGTGGAGCATTGGCAGTACCACGATCCACCCAGTAACAATAGCCGGCGTAAAAATCCCACCGATCCAGCAGACCACTATTCGGGTCGTAAAAAGATGGCTTTATCTGGTTCGGTTGGCTGATCACGCCAGGCTGGGTTGAAAAGAGAATTGAAAGGCCCTTCGCGTTGGGCGTAAGGATGCCAGGGCGAACGTTGACCATCTGGTTGTTGACCACACCAAAGGATTCGTTGTACAGCAGAGCGAATCCCCACTGCGCAACATTGTTCTTTAGTGTGCTGGTGCGGAATCCACCGAAGGGGAGCATATCATCGTTCGTCACGGGATAATTCCCATACTCATTGGAATATTCCTGCAAAACCACGCCGATTTGACGCAGATTAGAAGCACAGACAATCTGCTCAGCGTCACCTTTGGCACGGGCCAGCGCGGGCAGCAATAATGCAATCAGCAGGGCGATAATAGATATCACCACCAGCAATTCAATGAGGGTGAAGCCCTTCGTGGCACCCTTGGGCCGCCCGACAGGCGTGCTTGCGTTTTCTCTCACTCTACAGCAGCGCATTAAATGATCTTCGCCTGAAATATTCTCGACTACGCAAGTGTTCATAGAAGACACTCCTGTACCAACAGCCGACATTACTTTTGTGCAACACCGCCTAGCGAAACGCCCTTGAACTCGGCAATGTAATTTTTCATCTCGGCCACCCGATTCGACAACCGTGAGCGCCAACAAGCAATTTGCTATGTATGACTATATACTTTTATATCGGGAATGGAAGTTCCACTTTTCATCAATTCTTGTACCACTTTTTATCAAAATTCGTCGCCAAACCCGAAAAAAATCACCCGTTCCGACCCAAGCAAGATGGCCAAAAAGTAACTCCCCTGAGCGCACGCAACGCATTATGTGGACTATTGCAACTGGCAAAATTCAAATGACTGCCAGGCGCTGATACGTCGGCTGCGCCTTGAACCGGCACCAGGACAATATGAATGGAGGGAACGTTACGTCCGGCCCGGAAATATTGACATGAAGTTGATGGAAGCGTTGCAGGGCTATTTTGAGGATCGCATATCCCGAATGGTCACGGCGCTGGGCCGGCAAATGATATCCTGGCACAGCAGCCCGCATTTATCTCCGCCGGGAATGATCGCGATGGATTGGCATTCAAAATCTCCGCTGAATGTGGCGGCGGCAATGGCCGAAAGCGGACATCAGGTGGTCCGCTGCCCCGCGAAGTACCTGTATTTTGACTACCCGCTGAAATGGACCTCCCTGCAACGGGTCTATTCATTTGATCCGGATTGGCCCGGTTTGGCTGCCACACAGCGGCCCCGGCTACTTGGTGCGCAAGCCAACCTATGGACGGGGCATGTTCCCAATTTAAGCGCGCTGTGGCGGCAGACGTTTCCGCGGCTGTGCGCGGCGGCTGAAGTTTGCTGGACGCTTCAACGCCGTCGAAACTGGCTGGATTTTCAGCGGCGTCTGGCCGCCTTCGCAATCCCACAATATCATGGGTCGTAGCGCGTCCGGGACAGCCGTTCGCGGGTCCGCCACATCAGGCTGCAGGTTTGCGCCGGCGAATCAGCAAGCCCCAGCCGCCCAGCCCAACCCTCGCACTTCGGCACTAAAAAAGGCTCTGGCGCTCAACCAAGGGTCCCGACGGGTCGGGATACCACAAGTTCATGGTCCACTTATTAGTGGCTTGGTCCCTCCTGATGCGGTGCCTGGGCCGCTTTGGCATCGGAGTAAATCTTCGGTGGCGGCTGTTGCGGAAGCTCCAGGCCCAGCTTGGTTAACAGTAACTGCTGCTCCGGTGGGTGTGTTTCTTACCGTTCTTCTGGCGATTACCGGCACTGATGAACATGTGCACTAATATGGCAAAAGGGAGAAAAAAATGATAGAGCCGGCCGCAAAAGTAGGTCTGTACCGGACGGGTTTTCAAAAAAAATACCGCTTGGCGCTACCGCCAAGGCCACTAAAATATTTTTTCAGCCCAAAAAACCATCCAAAGTGCGAAGGTTGGGTTAAGAGCGTTCATTCCATGGCCATCCGCGATCGCTCCGTGTGGCGTGCGCCGGACGGGGATGGAGCGCCACGATTTGGCTGGTCTATCGCGCCAAGTTATCTAAATTTTGCGGGGTTTTTGACCCGTGACATGAATGGTTACAAACATGCTTCAGTTGCGGCATGCTGGAGCTGATAACGGCGGTGACGAAAAAAGTCACCACACTTGATGAAAAGTGGTACTTTTCCCCCTGTGGCAATGGTGTATACTCCCGCGGGTTTGACACATAACAGGCGTTGGCATTGAAACGTCAACGGTGGTGGTGAAGGAACCGTGACACATTATTGAGGAACGATTTATGACGTATGAGGTAAAAACCATGCATGCGAATTCTTCCCTTTCGTGCCGGGGCGGCGCGGCGGCGATAAAAGATACACGTGGCCATGCCCGAGTTTTCCGCTTCGGTGTTCTGACGCTCATTGGAATTCTGGGCCTCGTAACGACCAGCGGGTGCAGCAGCAACACTACCGCTGTCGGCACTAACGCCGACAAGCCAACCGCGACTTCGACCGTGATGGGCAATGATGATGTGGTAACCGCCCTGGCGGGAAACAGTGTTAGCGCTGCCGGCTTGGCACCGGCGGCATTGGTGCGTCCCTTGATTGGAACCGGCCATGGCCCGGGCGGAAGCATTAATTTGTTCCCCGGCCCGTCCCTGCCGTTTGGTATGGTGCAGCTAAGCCCTGATACCGAATCGCGCGGCTATGGATACCACTATTAT
>JAKAEZ010000048.1 GCA_021819825.1 Planctomycetota bacterium | reverse complement strand
GTGAAAGCGGGGGACTGGAGACCCCGCGCAGCGGAAAAATAACGAGTTGCTTTGACGCGGGCAGCAGAAAACAATACGATCACCATTGCATAAGCGGTCTTTTGCGGACAGCGTATGGTCGCATTAAATGAAAATATGCCCCAGTGTCAAGAATGTGCACGCCGCAAGCAAGCGGCCGCAAAACCCTTTGCGCGCCCGTGCCTTGGTGGTGAAACGGATGCACTGCCCGTTGGCCGTTGCTCCCCGGCGCGCCGCGGTAAGCTTCTGATCGCTGGGCGAATCGCCGATGCTTATGTTAATTCCACCATTTTCACCGGCCCGGGAACTGACGTCGCGTTAAGGCAGGAGCCGAAATCTCGCGGCCAGCCGGGACGGGCCTCCGGGAGAAGAGCGGTGCCTCGGGAGTTCACCGATGATGATGTGCAATCCAGTTATGGTGCAAATGAAATTATTTATTGTGGATATCCCGATCACGGTGTCGTAATTATGGTTATCGGGACAGGCCTATATGACCCCGAAACAGAAGTGTATTACGTGCGGAATCGCGGCTACAACCCCGCCCTCGGCCGGTGGATCCAACGTGATCCGTTGCAGTATATCAATGGTGCCAACACGTATCAGTTTGTGATGAGCAATCCGGTGAACGGCACCGATCCATTGGGTTTGTGGCACTGGTACGAACCCTGGACGTGGCCGATTTGGCATTCAACCCCGGCAAAAGTTGCGGTGGACACAGCCAAACACGTTCCTCCGGGCGGTGAGTTCTGTGAGGGTGTGGAAGCCTTGGGCAAACTGGCGCACGTCGGGGTTTTTGTCCATGCGCGCCTGCGTTATGACGAATATAATGGTATAAATCCGTTGACAGATCCGTTGTATGAGGCCCTTAGCAACATAAACAGTGGCCGTTCTTTGACCACCTTACCCCCAGCCGAACAAGAGGCGGTCCATGATTGGGTCAAGCGTGCGGGATATTGAGAGGGTAGTCTTACTGCGGTTGCGAGCGCTCGACATCTGCGGACCGCACAAAGGGGAATGGTAATGGGTTCAAGAAAGATGCTCCGCGTGGTAATGGTCGTGGCGGCTGTGACGCTGGCCTTTGTTGGTGGTTACCTGGTCGGATGTCGCCTGCAGCAGCGGTCAAGTTATCTGAACTCCATGGGATCTTTGCAGCACTCAGGGAACGCCACCATTCGAAAACTCCCGGCTGGGACCTACCGTATACCGATCGGGCAGGGGCACAAACCTGTGATGCTGGTGATTACCTCGGATTCCCGATCGGACGGCGTGAGAAAGATACTCTTGGCCGATACCGGGGTGTTTTTCGAATATAGGGTGTGGGGCCGCAGATACGGCGTACCGTCGGCAACACTGGTCACCGGAAGAAAGAGCCTGGCAAGTTGGGTTGACCTTGGGTTGAAGGGGCGATTTTCAATTGAATGCAGGCCGCGACTTGGGCCGCCGCTTTATCTGCTACATGGTAATTGGGTTTCGCTCGACAAATTGCGTTTTATTGGAAAAAGCACAAGATGCCGGTATAGAGGGCACATCTATTTTTTCGATAAATCCTCCGGCGAATGGGAACCGGTGCCAACCGGGAAGTTGTCCCATCCGTAGTTGAAGGACGGCAAAGAATCGGTGGAGCGAAATCGGGCCGGTGTAGTGACCCAACGAATTGCGGGACGACCGTTGTTATAATGGCGGAGGTCCTGCGGTTCGGAGAGATATTGCCCAACATTGTGGATTGCCTGAACCAGGCGGTTGATTCTCTGACTCCGTTTTCGACTTTGGTTCCTTCTAATACATCCGCAGTTAATTCCGGGCTTGGCCGGCCCCGCAAACTGTGGCCTTGGCGTGGGGGCTGATCAGACTGGCCGCGAACGCTCCTCTGTCACACGGCCAGCGTGTATTCCGGGCGATACAAAACCTCGGCAGCGGAAACCACCACAGACCCCAGAACTTCAACTGATTTGGAATGGGTCGCGAAAGCAGGCGCGGTGGTACAATTTGCTTAGCACGTTCGGGCGGCACTTTATTGGAATGCGAACGTGGTAGCATTGGACATTGCAAAATCCCAAAATGGCGAGTGAAGCTGGCGAAACCCTTGGTTCTTTGCCACCTCAACATACCTCCGCGTCCTCCTTGTAAATAACCGTAAATAAAAAGGACCAGGGAAGAGTGTTTTTGCGTACAAAGAGGTACAGGAGGTGGTGGAGGGAGCTCATCACAAAGCTGGCTATGAAAAAGTCATGCCAATAATTGGCAAAAAATAAAAGCGGATTTTGCTTTGCATTAATAGCCCGGAATCCTACAATGTGTGCGTTGAAAAAATCAGTTGTCCGGAAAGCGTCTTATGGTCGCGTTGAATGAAAAGTTTTCGCACGGCGGGGTTCCGGCTTCAGAATGGCGCGTGTCCCCGCATGAGATTGATGCTATTGATCTCACGACGAGGTCGGAGGAGATACGCGGAGGCTCCGTTGCAAATTTCGGAGGGGCGGGATTTCGCGGATTGTCTGACGCCTCGCCATTACGCCGCCGCTCCCCCGCCCCGGTCAATCGAAACGATCCGGAAACGCAACTGTATTACGTGCGGAATCGTACATATTCGCCGGGACTCGGCCGCTGGATTCAGCGCGATCCGATCGGCTACGAAGGTGGGATTAATTCGTATGAGTATGTTAAAGGGAACCCGGTTTTAAGGAAGGATCCATCGGGCCTGGAAAACTGCCGCGAGCGATTAGCTTCGTGCCAATCTACATGCGATTGGGCTTACCGGCAGGCGGGAAAAGCGGCAAATGAAGATTTACAGGCATGTTTAAAAAGAATGCGGTGCCAACCAAACCCCATGCCGGGGCAAGTCGTTATTGGTACCTCCACATGCTACGGTTATTATACCGCAATAATGAGCATCGCCGGCACAGAATACAAAACGTGCTTATTTGTTACTTGTAATGCGGAATATTTCTGGTGCGAAGCTCGCCCTTACATGAATCCGCCGCATGGACCTCATGATTGGCCAGGGCCAACTGCATTCTGACCAAACTATCCCATTAGTAGGAGTGTAAATCTGATAATTTGGAGCAAGTGATGCGACTGAGCAGCCCATAGCAATTACACGAGGAATGATTCGCAATGAAAAAAGAGGATGATTGGTCGAGCAAATTATCTCATAGGGACCGAAATTGGGTGACGCGCTGCCTGAGCGCGAACCCAGGATGGTGGCGCCTAGCGGGATGGATCACCATCTCATTTGCAATAATTGATTTGCTAATCATGGCTCGCGAAACAAGATTTCAGAAAGGTTCCGGGTTAGTAGAGCTGGTTGACGGAACGACGCTATTGATCATACTCGGTATGGCTTGCCTCCAAAGATCGCGCGCGGTACGGATTTTGCAAGCAATGGTGCCCCCATCCCAAGCTGCTGCCGGAAGTATTTCTGGGAAACCAAACAGTGCCACGGAGATAACCGAGGGAGGACACGGAGATGGCGTTGAGTGAAACAGTTAATTGCGCCGGCCCAGCCAGTTTTGGAGCCGGCGATTATTTGCGATTATTATGGGGGCGTGGCAATTTTTTCGGGCGGGGGTTAATTGTTATGTAACATGGCGATTTCCCGAGATATTGTCAAATGTTGTGGATTGCCGAAATCAGGCGGTTGATTTTGAGCGCCCGTTGGTGGGCCTACCCTGCCTCCGCATATGCCCGCCCAAAATTGTTTAGAAACTGAGGTGACCAGAAATGTTACATAAGATATCAGCTAACGGATCGCAGGGGGAAGGGGCGGCTGTCCGAGCCCGAACCGCTGCCGCTCAGATCACTCGCGCCAAGATTGCGCCCATCGGAGTTGCGCTGCTGCTAACAACCTTGGGACTGATCGCACCGGCGGCGGCACCAGCCAGCCAGGCCGCCCGAGGAGCCGGCTTGGCGGACTACACACAGGGTGTGGCCGCAGCCAAGGAGCACGACTACAAGTCGGCAATAGCGCTGTGGCTCAAGGCCGCAGCGATGGGGAACGCAAGGGCTATGGGCGATATAGGCGTGATGTTTTTCCGGGGCACAGGTGTCCCGCGCGACTATCGTAAAGCGCTGCACTGGTGGCGGAAGGCGGCTGATTCCGGAGACATCCCCGCCGTATACGACCTCGGCGTTGCCTACGGGAACGGATTGGGTGTTCCGCAGAGCTTTCCGAAGGCAGTTGCCTTATATCGCAGGGCAGCCGCTAAGGGCAACGCACGCGCAATGTACGCGCTCGGAAGCTGCTACCTGAAGGGCTGGGGTGTCACGCAAGACTACAGCAAAGCGATCCGCTGGTTGCGCCGGGGCGCAGAGCACGAAAACGCAGAGGCGATGTGGGGAATTGGAGATTGCTACATGAATGGATGGGGCGTCCCCAAGGACGCACTGAGGGCGATGAGATGGTTCCGCAGGGCCTCCGCCGCAGGAGAGACCGCGGCGACAATCGCAGTCGGGTACCTCTACCTGGATGGTTTAGGCGTACAAAAAAACTACCAGAAAGCGATGAAGTGGTATCGGAAAGCGGCGGAAGCAGGTGACGCGCAGGCGATGGGAAGCATCGGATTCCTATACATGAACGGGTGGGGCGTCCCGAGGAACTACTCAACGGCGCTGGCCTGGTTTCGTAAGGCGGCTGACAAAGGGGATGCAATTGCGATGCGGAACATCGGAACACTTTACGCCCATGGTTGGGGCGTGCCGCGTAGCGCCGGCAAGGCCAGGGAGTGGTTCCACCGGGCTGCGGTGAACAAGGCGAGCGTCGCTGCGGCCGAAACCAATTTCACGCAGGGCGAAAGCAGCGGGAAGCAAAGAATCCACAAGATAATGGGGTTGTACCGGGACGCCCCGGCTGGAACGAAAGGCTTCGCGGCCTACGAGATTGGGAAGCTTTACGCGGAGGGCTTGGGCGTACCCAAGAGTTACCAGGCAGCGATGCGTTGGTACAGGCGTGCCGCCCGGGCGGGCCAGGCCCGGGGAATCGGCGCGGTTGGCCACCTCTATCTCTACGGCCTCGGGGTGCCGAGGAACTACTCGAAGGCGCTGGCCTGGCTAAGGAAGGCCGCCGCGTCGGATGATGTCGCCGCAATGAGGGACATGGGAACGCTCTACGCGCACGGATGGGGCGTGCCGCAAAATGCCAAGAAAGCTGCAGCGTGGAGAAGGAGGGCCGACCGTAAATCCCATGCGGCGGGGGCAAACTCCCGTTGGGGCGAAAACCTGGTGCGCCGGCGTTTCCGGGTCATAAAGAATGGTTTTCTAGGGGTGGCATCGTTTGTTACGTTACTTGCGCACCGGAAGGGCAACCGGCTTGGAAGCATAACCTTGTCGGTCGACTCGAAAATTGGCGACGTGGAAGAGGCAATTACGGCGGGCAAGAAGAAGACGGATACCCCGGTGGTGCTGTTGCTGGTATCCCGCAGCGGAGAGGGGCCGACGCCCTTAGTCTCAGTGAACGGGGACTGGGCCCTTCTTGGAGGACTGGGAAGGCAAGCATTCGAGTACAAATCTCAGACCTACCGTTATAACAAGCGGAAAAATATCTGGGTGCCAGCCAAGGTGTCCGCAGCCCAGGGAAAGAGGGCCAAACTCCCAGCACCAGCGCAGTGACTACGGGGGAGCGGGACCGGGCCAACTCCCCGCGTAGAGTTGGCGGTAGGACTCGTTGGTGATCAATAGGCGGTATCGTACGGGTGTGCGAGCCTGTCGTAACATCGAAATGGAGAACATCTCAATGGCCACTTCTCAACTCGTCAGACGCGCCGGGGCCTACTTCCTGATTGCAGCAGTAATTGCCGGAATTTCTTCCCCGCCACGGATAACTGCCGGAGCGGCGGCCGGTAATGATTCTGCCGGCAAAAACTTCTACTTGGGTAAAGCGGCCTTTTCACGCAAAGATTATGCTGCTGCCTACAAATTCTGGAGTAAGGCCGCAGTTGAGGGTAGCACGAAAGCTATGGCAAATATTGGCTACCTTTACAATCACGGTTGGGGAGTGCCGCGGAACTATCACACGGCAGCAAATTGGTATCATAAAGCTGCTGCCGCGGGCGACAGCATCGGCATGTACGCCCTGGGAGTCTACTATGAGACCGGGAAGGGCTACCCAAGGAACTACGAATCAGCAGTGAAGTGGTACCGTCTTGCATCGGCCGGAGGTGTCGCCAAAGCGATGTATGCCATAGGCCGCCTGTACATGATCGGGCATGGACTGCCAGAGAACCGCGATAAGGCCTTGAAGTGGTTTCGGAAGGCCGCCCGTGCTGGCGATCGCGCCGCCATGCTCGAGCTTTTTCAGGCGTACCGGAAGGGTTTGGGCGTAACTGCGGACCCGCGAAAAGCTAAGATGTGGTACAGGATGGCTGTCGCGTCGTCCGCGGCCGCGTCCTTTCCCACGGCATTTGCAATGGGAATTGCCAATCTCATCAAGGCGAAGCACCACGTTTTTGTTATCCACCACGGTTTCGGAGGCCAGCCATGTAAAATTGCGTTCGGCACGATGCATGGCTACGGTAAGTCGACCGTTCTTGTTGTGGGTATCCTCTCCAGCCAATCCACCGCTGGCTTGGCGGAGTGGCCAGCGGACACGAAGGCTGGAACGCCCGGCGAACTTTTCGTTATGGTGAATCCACATGGCCGCCGAGCCACCACTCCGGAAATTTTTGTTAATAAAGACTGGCAGCTAGGCGGCAGCCTTGGGCAACATTCATTTATATACCGGAATAAGGCCTACACGTACAACAGTAAGGATGACGCCTGGGTGCCCGCGAGCCGCCCGTAGCGTCCCACAGTGTTATTCGTGATCGGCGGGACGCCCTGACGGGATGGAAATTGGGTCAAGATGGAGCAAAAAAGGGAGACATCCTCCGATTCAATGGTCGGACGCGGACATGCCGGGCGGTAGGCCGACCATCGCGAGCCGACTGCCCTGACTTCGCTTGGCGTCCTGCGATCGGCGGATTAGAATCTGAGCGTTGAAGCAATTGGCCTTTCGCAGGCGGACTTATGGTTGCGTTGAATGAAAGCATATTTCATCATCCCGGCGCGCACGGGATAAACTCCGGCGCGGCGGCACAACGCGGTCGTAGCCAATGCAGGGAATTCGCGCAATCGGTGAGGTATGTGGGTTCAGGGAGAAGCGGTAGCTCGGTATCCAATAGTCTATTGGTCAACAGTGGTTATGATGTTCTGTACCGCAGAAATCAGCTTGTCGAGCAGGCTACCGGGGCGGCCATTGCCAACTGGCAGTTCGCCGGCCCGGGCCGCGTGGCGGAACTTGTGCTGGGTAACGGCGTTATCCAAACCATGCTCAACAACGCCCGCACCAATTCCGCCGTGCAAAGCCCAACGCCGGTTAATCCGGCATGGGGCAGCAATTCCAGCGATCGGCTCGGTGGAGCCTGTCCCGATTGCCTTCAGTACACTTGGGGTTTCGGGAATGGTGCGGGCCGGATGATCACCAAACGGTACCTCACCGGCGGCATCAACAGCTCTACCTTCGCCTACAACACCACCACAGCGCTGGTGGGCAATACCACAACGTACGACCGCACCAGCAACAAGTTTTATGAAAGAGCCTTGCACGCGGAGGAACGGGATAATCTCTACCAGCCCGTGGACAACAGCGGCAACATCGCCTCGCCCACACCCGGTTATGACAGCATCAACAGGTTATTGCAATACCAGCGTGGCATTCTGAATTCCACCGGCGGCTATCAGGGTAACGGCGGCGGATCAATCACCGCGGCGATTACACTCCCCAATACCGACCAAAGCAGGAACTACACACTCGACGGTTTAGGAAACTGGCGAGCCACCGGCTTCACGCCGGTGGGCGGCAGCCAGACCACCGATCAGAGAAACCATAATTATGTCAATGAAATCACGCAGCGAACCGTCGGCACCGGTTCGCAAGTGGTGTTCCAGTATGATGGCCACACGACCCCGACGACAGGCAACGGTAATCTCACCAACGACGGCACATTGATTTACGCCTATGATGCGCTCAACAGACTTATTCAGGTCAACCGTGTATCGGACGGCTCGGTCATCGCAACCTATCTATACGATGCGATGGGTCGGCGTGTCAGGAAGACCGTGTCGAACGGCGGCCTGACCGGTAATGTGCCCGATGGCACGACCGATTACGTCTACATGGGGAACCAAGTGGTGGAGGAAAGAAACCTCAGCAATGCCGCGATCCGTCAGTACGTGTGGGGCACCTACCTCGATGAATGTGTCCAGTTAACGACACTTGCAGCCCTTGGTGCCCAGAACCTGCCCGCCGGAGCGTATTACCTGCTGCAGGACTTGCTGTACCGTGCGGTAGCACTGACCAATTCCAGCGGCAGCGTTGTGGAAGCGTATGATTGCGATGCCTATGGTAATACGATCATATTCACGGCACCGGGAACCGATGGCGTGTGGTTTACGGATGATGATGTGCAGTCGAGCTACGGTGCCAATGAAATTATCTACTGCGGTTACAGGTTCGATCCTGAGACAGACCTGTA
>JAKAEZ010000047.1 GCA_021819825.1 Planctomycetota bacterium | reverse complement strand
CGCCGCCGCCAGAATATCATCACGTCGTCGCAGAACCTCTTGCATGCTGATCATTCTGAACTCCCGGATACCGAATCCACCCCTGAAGATTTTTCCGCGCCAGGGGCACGCGCGTGGATTTCCAAAACGTATCACAACAACGCATTAAGCAGCCGCTATTATACCCGAAATCGCACGGAGGTGGTCTTGGGCACATTCATTGTAGCACATGATATGCTCCAGAACTCCGCCAGGGCGGCGGATTTTGTCTGCTCTGGCACGATGGGGAAGGTGGCCAATATATGGGCGAATTCTTCTTCCGTCAGGCCATAGAGGTGGGCAGTGATCGCGTCGAGTTCGGCGGGGAAAAACGGCACCCCGTACGCCGTCCAGCGCCTCAATCGCCGATGCAACCTAGCGCCGGCGCATACATCGGATGCACTGAAAACCAGCAATGGTCGTTAATATCTATCGGAGTTTCACATTCCCAATCTCGTGCCGAGTCTGTTCGGCTCTGTTTAATCCTTAGTACGCCCAATTCGGCCAATATTTTGACCAAGCCGAGCGGGTCGTCAATGTAGCCCCTTGCCCAGGAATAGGATGCGCCGTCATGCGATTTCTCTATGCTCTCCGCGACGGCAATCGCCAAGTCGTCCGCCCCTTGCCTACCAAACTCCTTGTGCCACCCCGCCATCATTCGCACAACCTGCCCTATTCCCCTGTAGCGATAACCGTACTCGCTATCCAGGTCACTGATTTTTTCCTCGGAAAATATCCTCCGGGCATGATGGATATCCTCCTCTAACACCGAGTCATTCCCATTTTCCTTAGCCTTTCCTAGGCAAAGATAAGCCAGTCGTAGCACCTCCCGCGGTTTTCTTGCCGTCGAGTTCCAAAGTTTAGGAAAGGCTTCCCGCGGAAATAACTGGCCCCAGACGTTCAGATTGGGTGAGTGGAATGCGAAACGGATTCGGCTCTCAACCATTTGTTGCATAGACGATGCGTCCCAGCTTACCATACATATTCTCTCACGGAACTTGTCGCTGTCCTCGATGGTAAGTGAGTTAAAGATTCCCTCACGCAATGCGACAATAAATTTTACCGGTTTTCGGCTCAGCTTCCGAAGGCTCTGAAAAAGGGCCGCAATAAAAATTTTTTGCTGTGGGCTTCCGTTCCAATATCTATCGAGATCGTCGATCAGAACCAGATACTCATGTTTCACCAATTCCGGAAGTTGCTTCACGACTGTGCTAAGCGTATCCAGAAGCGGTATCTTCACTGTTTGAATGGGTACTGTTGAATCTGTCCGGAGCTTGGCTCCCACGGCGGCGGACAACCCGGGTGCGGCGACGGACACGCTCACCTGATCGAAAAGTTTTATCACCCAGCCCGTAAGGCCGAGTGATCTATTGTCATCCCCAAGGCTTTCTTCGAGGAAACTCCTCACATCGCGACGCTTCTGGCTGGCAAACAGGGATAGAACTTTATCCAATAATCCGCTGCCAGTCGGAAATTCTCGCCGCAATATTTCGACTGTGAGCACGTAATCCCAAAGAGATTTAAACAACCATCGCTCATCCCACACCGGGGCAAGCGGTGAAGTCCGAGAGTCAAGGCGCGTAAGGGCGTTAAGAGAGAGATCATCAGGAGAAACAAGGATGACTCTTCCCGAATCCGATTGCCTACGGATGGTTACCATTTTCAAAATGGCTGATTTCCCTGCCCCCTTCGGCCCTACAAAAACGGCCCGCGGATCATCCAAATCCATCGCTGGGCCAACGAACCGTTCTGGAAATACATAGTAATCTGCAAGCGAATCCTCCTCTTCGGCGACCACTCGTGCTAAAGTCGCGGGTATTGATTTTCCCTTTAAAAATCCACGCGACCTCTGATTCCTCGACATTTCTTTCTCCTTGCGTTTTTCTTCGCTACGATGTGGAAATAAAGTCGGAGCTAATCACATTGCCCTCATCCGCACCCATGCGGTACTTGATATCGTAATTGATGATAAAGTCCAATTCCTCGGGTGTGAAGCCGTAATGTTCGGCGAGGCCATGTTGGTTCTGTGCGTTTCGGACATGACGGGAATTATGCCGCAATGCCGCGGATTTGGGTAGTGGGTTGAAGTAATAATCGGTATTGGAGTAGAGCGAAGAAGTGGCGGCGCTTACGGTAATGCCAAAAGCGAGCCGCGTGGGTTAATCCCCGCGGTGCGGACCACTGGGATAAACCCAGTGGCTCGCAATAGTAATCGGGGCGTGGCGTGTGTCCACTTTTACAGTACCAAATCCCGGATAAAACCAGTGGTTCGCATGGGGATGCGGCGCGATGGGGGCGAGCCACCGGGTTTATCCCGGTGGTTATCCGGCGCGCAAACCCATGGAACAAATAATGTGTGGTTCGCCGATCCTGCTGGCATCGTGGCCGATCCGAGGTGGATCAATCTTCACAGAACCATGAAAACGGCGATACGTTTTGGCCGTCTTGGCGATCTGCTTTTTGCCACCGGCCAACATGGGTGGTGGCGCGTGGCCGCCAGCGCTCACCTCCGTTTTCTGCATTTGTTCGGCCATGCCTGTTCCTGCCGCAACCCGGAGAAAAGGCTTTGCTCCGCGACCGCACTGATGGGGAACGATGCGCCTACTTCAATGGGGTTTACCGCTGGTGTCAATTCGCGGCCCGCATGCTTGCAGTTTTTCGGCCTCTCAGCCCCCTGGCTATGGTTGACAAGCTCGGACAAGGTGCCCAGCAAAACAGCCAACGGCTCAACAAAGTCGAGCCGTTGCGGGATGTTGCCACCGTATGTATTCGCGGGAGCGGGATCAAAAAAATCAGTCGGCTGAGGTGCCTGTGTCCGCAAGATTTGACAGTAACCCAAGCGGGCCCGCCTGTCCGCTATCGCAAGCCGCAGATAATCGCGGGGAGAAACACGGCTGCAAATCCGGCCCAGATAAGTGCCCATGCCGCAACCTCAAGCCAGGCCAGAACGGCGGCGAACGGATTTCGCGGTGGGCCGGCGGCCCCGGCGATAGCGCCCGATTTCCAGAGACAAAGAAACGACAGCGGCCAAGAAGCGCAAGCCGCGACCCAGAACGCGGCCCCCGTCACCACCCCGGCCACGTTCGACCGTGCGAAAGCCACGGTTGGCGCATAGCCAGCCCTCGCCACCAAAGCGTAAGTTGCAAACACCAAGGCTAGGAGGCACAGGGCATTCACAGCCAGCGCAGACGCCAGCCCTCGGCTCTTCGTGCCTTCATCAATTTTACACATAGCTAAGCCTGCTCCTTTCCACCCGAACCTCCGAGACATGACTCAGGGTGCCGGGTTTGTTCCGGTTTACGGCCGCGGGCCCGGCACGGTGCCGACATGCTCACGGCCGGTCTGTCAAAAGGCCAAGAGCCCCAGCCGCCAAGCCGATTCCGCGGTGGCCGGAGAGATTATTGGGAACGACAATATATCCGCCGCACGCCAGGTCTCCGGAAGGACCGAAAAAGTAAAAACCCTGCCCCTCGACCTCCGCCTTTCCATTGAGGCTGATCTCCGGCCTGACGCAATAGTAAAGACGCCCCGCTGCCATAGGCTCACAGAATAGGGCGTCAACGGAATGGACATCAAGGCCATCAACAACCGTGGAGGCCGCTACATCCTTGGCGATCTGCAGCTCGGCGTTTGTCTGCGGCTGCCATCGTCGAGGATTAATCCCAAGTGACAAACGAAGAACATCTTCAGGCGATACCTCACGTAGCAGCGATAGCCCGCGTTGCACTGCCCGAGCAAGCAGCCATGGTGGACAGCCCGCCCGGCGTAGCGTTTTCCCGGCCCCCTTGAACGAACCAGTGGAATAGGGTTTGATGGTGATTCTACCTTGGTTGGCCCAATCCCAACTCGCGGAAATGACGAGTTGCCGCCCCCGTGATGTGGCCGTGAAGCCGATGCGCGGCATCGGCTCGCCCGATGCCTTATGCGCTCCCCAGGATAACCCGATCGTTTTTCCCCATTTTGGCAGGAATATTTGAAACGGCTTCACCATCGTTAGGGCCGTCTCCGCATTCACCTCCGGGGTATGCCGAAGGTGGTGCATCCACGAAACTACCAGGCCACCGGAATCGGGGTCGCCGTAGGCTGTTGGCCGCTCGAGGTAGCCGGCGGGCGACGATAGCGGGGTGCGGTTGCCGTATATCGTCGGTAGTTGCAGTTTAACACGCTCCATTTGTATCGGGACCAGGAACCCGCCGCGCCGCCCGTGACCACGGAATTTTAAGGCCAGCGTAAGCGAGATGCCGGGCCTGACACGTCCCCAAAGAGCAAGTTTGTGTATCGCTTGCGGAAGGAAAACCGCATGACCAAAGATTGATACCCGACAGTTCACGCGAAACTGATGCCATCCGGAAAGAGCCTGGGCCGATGTCACATATTTAAGCCGCGCCGGCCAGCGTGAAGGCGCAAGCGTGAATTGCGGTGGGAGGTTGATATGTCTTCGCTCAGAGCGCATCGACCGAGCCAACCCCGCCGGGCCGAGTTGCCTGAACCATCCCAGCGCAAGCGTGAGGCTCGCCGCTTCCAGTACCGCGAACAGCGTAATAAGTGCCAATTGCCGCCGCCTGAGTTTCATCGCAACCACATCCCTTGCACCGTTTTGCAATTCCGCGTCCCGCCCCGATCATTTACTCCAACTGTGACAGTTCCGCGGCATCCGCAATATCCTTCTGACGGCCCGCAGTTCGCTTGTTTTGGATCAGCAGTTCGCGGCTGATAAAGCACATTGGAAGATCGTCTACCATTGCTTCCACGCGGGTTGCCCAAGCCTGATCGAATTTTACGCCGTCGATGGAGGTCATCAGATCAATGCGATTGGGTGGGAAGCCAAGCTGCAGCACCAGATCATCCTGACGCAAATCTTCCGCTTTGACAACCAGTTCTCCAAAACCAAAAGTCTTCAATACGTCAATAATTCTTGCGCTATTGTCAATAGAACTTTCGACAAATACATCGACGTCGCCAGTAAACCGCGGTCGGCCATGAAAGGCGACCGCGTATCCGCCCACGATGACGTATTTAACGTGGGCGGCGTTTAACAACGCGACAAACGCGCGCAATTCTTTGGGAATTTTCATCGTCGCTCCGCTGCGCGTTGATTATATCCAACAAAAGTTCCACGCGTTGTTCCGGAGAAAGCGACCGGTAGTAATTCCGGTCCGCGGCATCCGCATCTTGATGCGAACTGAATTTACGCCCTGTCTTTTCCACGCATTTATTATACCACAATGGCGGCAACAGTGGCCAGGATCGGAGTCCCTCCAAGAGTCGTAATTATCAATGCCCTGGCGATTCTGCTCATGCGTCACCTGTGATTCTGACCCGTTGATCATACCACAGGCGACACATCACGCATTGAATTTTCCATGCACTTATTTATGTCACATCGGTTGCTGCGGCGGAGGATCCACAGGATGCGGGCCATTCGTTTTGGAAGAATATTAAGGTAATGAGATTTTCTTATGGCCTGGTTTGACGGGGGCTGGAATTTGAATAATCAAACCACGGCGGAATTGCCATGACGTGCCCTTATGTGTGAAAGGATCAGGTGACGAAAGCGTATAGCCCGAGGTCGTTCGGGCATAGACAGGCGGTTTTCCGGTCAGTGGGTTACGGGGGATGGTTTGCAGATATTTCGGACACAGTTCAGCCAAAGACCTCGGATAGCCGCCGCGCTCCAGATGATACGCCGCCAGAGCAAAGCCAATCCGGGTCAGCCGTGTGCGGGCTTTTTCGCTTGCCGCCAATCGGCATGATCCCACGATGTCGTGGAAATCGGATCGCAGGAGTTGGCTGAGAATATGATTCGGCGTGTGCCCAAACGGCCCGATCCGAAGCAACCTGATTCTCGCCGCCATGGTACGCATCGCCGTTCTCAGTTGCTCGGCCCTTTGGCAATATACGTGAACCGCTGCATACTGCCCAAGCAAATCAAAGCCTTTGTTGATTCGCACCAGCGTTGGATTCCAATTGATAAACTTGTCAAGAAACCGCCCGTTAATGTCCGCCGAGTCCGGATTGTTTTCCGGATTACCAAAAATGTCACGGTAGAACGAGACGCAAATATCAAGTTGTGTCATACGTTCGCCAATGTTGATTGCTGCGGTGATTTTGGGCATCGCCGACAATCGCGATAACCGGCGGAGGTAGCCTGCGGCATCTTGTTCGTTTAGCCCCGGTGCCGTCAGCAGAATTCTATCCCCCTTATCGGCTGTGTGATCTATGGACAACCCCACGAGATAAACTATTAAGACTGGTTCCTGTGCAAGCAGGCGGCCAAGTCGATGGATCGCGATGAGATTAGCCTCACATCCCGCGACGTTATTTTTTCCCAGATCCAGATTGGCTTTTGCGAGCAGTGTGTCGGAAAGGGAGTTGGCCTGCGCGAGCCACGGCATGTACGCAAAGGCCATGTGGGCGGAATTTTGCGTCTGTCCAATAAGCGGTACGAAGAACCCCGTTTTTTCTGATGCCCTTCGTGTGGCGCGAATAGCGGGGCCATTGCCTCGAAGGAACGCATCAAAAACCGGCGCGTCTTTTCCCTGCCACGCTTGGCGTGTTGTCAGAGCCCGTTCTTGCTCCAATGCCCTGTCGGCCTCGCCATACTTGTCGAATAACTGGGGTAAACCCGTCGGCATTCCAGGCCCGCGCATGTTACGAAGGTCTTCGGCCGCTCGGCTCGCGCGATTGTGCAGCAGGGCAGCCGAAGCCCCAGGATTGTAGGCCATTCCTGTCGGCATTCCGTTCGCGTCCATTGGCATCAGCCGGGGTGCGGGGCCGTGCATACGACCCCGAAAGAAAGCAGTCAGCGAACCCATTGCGGGAGCAGTGCCGCGCGGCTTCGTAATGCCAAGTGCCTTAACTTCGCTGCGCCAATACGGCATCAACACTGGCTCGGTTGGGCGCAGAACGAAAAGCAGCGGAATTGCCGCATTGTCATCGGGTTTAACGCCGTGCCCTGCGATGTCGTTAAACGCGGCAAGGTAGTTTGGCGTTCCGTCCTCATGCAGAGGCCGCGTGATAAAAGTTGTTCCCCGACTGACAATAATGCGCTGATGATAATGCGGCCAGAGGTAAAGTCCGGCAGCCGCCGCCAGTACCACTGGCGAGCACATTGCGGAAATTATCAACGTCCTGGCGATTCTGCTCATGCGTCACCTGTGATTCTGGCCCGTTGATTATACCACACCTGATACTTCACGCATTGAATTTTCCGCGGACCGTTTTGTCGACTATTTTATTTCTTGTCCGCTTCGCGCAATTCTTTATAGATTTTTTGGCAAAATTTCCGATCGCGCCAGCGCTGGAACCTGATTCTTAATGGCACGTAACCGGTGTACGGGCCGGAAGGTTTTTCGTTCCGTTCGGCCTTGCGACTTGCGGCGCGGTTTCGGCGGTCTTCATCTTCCAGAAGCGCCCATGGCAGCCAATTGTTGTTTCCGAAACCAAACACATTACACTCTTGATTTATCCGCTATTCGCCGTTACTTCCCCAGCGTGAACTTTGTCAGAACGGTCGTGGTTTTGCTGTCGGTGCGTTTTATCAGGCCGACACCCAATGCATAATATTGCGTTTCGTCGGTCGTAACGTGCAGGGGAATGGATTGGCCAGCAACCGCTGTCGCTCCAGTGAACGTTACCACCGAATGCACGACAAAACACCTGAAACTCCCGGCTGGTACCTGCACCATTTTCATACCCGCGATTTTGTTGTGAACCGTTATTTTCCCAGTTTGAGTGAACGTCATCGGACCGGTGGAACCGGTTGAACGCATGGTATACCAGAAGTTCCAGTGATGTCCGCGCTTCCATGATCCGGTTTGCGGAATCACCACACCACCCGAACCGGTGACATGTGTTTTGAATGATTCACCCACCGGGCCAACGGCACCGATGGCATGAAAATCCGGCGTGCGCCAGCCGGTCGCGCTTTTAATCCAGTGCATACTGTAGGCGACGGCACCGCGATAACGCACAGTGAATCTGCGGGCCGAGCCTGATGTGATTGTATCGCTATACCGCTGGCCATTGGAAACGCGGTAATTCCATTGGCTGCCAACGGTGGATGGAAAAATTGTTTTGGCCGCCTGCGCGGGATGAGGCATGCCCATCACGGCCCATAAACCGCCCAATAAAAGCAACATTCGCAGATTCAGTTTCATCGTTTTTTACCCGTTCTTAATGCCTGAATGCCAACATGTATGCACCATGTATACGCCGGTAGTCCGGAAGTTGCAACATCCGACATTGGGTCCTTCGCACGCTTCACCACACGCGTAGCTCGCTTATTTAGACAATTCTACTTCGGTACAACACAATATTTGAAACATCTATTGACGGGAGAAAAGCGCAGCATTACTATCTTGACCAGACTTTGTGCAATCTTTCACAGTCTTTTTGAAAGATGGTGAAAGGGTTGGATGGACAAGGCCGAATACGCAACGCCGGAACTTCCCTGATTTTCAGGGGTTGTTGCGGAGTGTTGCCCAAACAGGAATGCGACGCGAACCATGAGTGAAAAACCGTTCTTCGTCTTCCCGAAGTGGTCGAACACCGCGGTCTTGGTGACTTTGGCGGTTGGCGCGATACTTCCCATTTACATTATTGC
>JAKAEZ010000019.1 GCA_021819825.1 Planctomycetota bacterium | reverse complement strand
CATCAGAGATGCCCCCAGCGCTGCGGCAATTGCCGCCTTACGCCAACGGTTATGTCGGTGGCCAATGAGTGGTTGATCGGTTTTTACATTTTGGTTTTTCATAATAACCATTCCTTTCTGGTTCCGTGGCCTGGGAATCTGTTTTGGAATCTGTTGATGGAATTTTCTTACCGCACCGACAGTGTATTGTTCTGCGGAGACAAACTCTGGAGATATTCCTCGTGGATACTCAATTCATTGAGATACGCGGTGACAAAACCATCCGGCCCATGTTGGGCCAATACCCGTGTGATCCGGGCCTGATCTTCCGGAGACCCAGCCGCGCAGAAGGCTTTGGCGATGGGTTGCAAATCCAGTTGAAACAACCGCGATCCCTGTCGGCATTGCAGGTAGTAATCCCGTTTGGGTGTTGCAGATTGCAGTATCTGGAGTTGCCGCATATTGAGGCCAAAGGATTGATACACCCGGCGCGACGTATCTTCCAATGCCGACGCGTTGGGTAGAAAGATTCTCGTCAGACAGCTTTCAATGATCGCCGGGGCGATGGAACTCTCGGCTATATCCGCCAGTGACTGCGTGGCAAAGATTACCGCGACATTCTTCTTACGCAATACCTTGAGCCATTCGCGTATCCGCGCGGCAAACGTCGAATCGGTCAGATACATCCAGGCTTCATCCAGAATCAGCAGTGTGGGATGCCCCTGATTGAAGCGCTCTTCGAGTTTATGGAATAAATAGGTTAACACTGGCAGCAGTACACGCGGCGAGTGCATTAAATGTTCGGTCTCAAAGGTCAGCCAATCGCCATCGGAGAGTGTTTCCTGATCGGCATCCAGCAACTTGCCATAAGGGCCGGCAAGGGTAAAACTCTCCAGTACCTGTCGGATCGTAGTATCCTGCACCAGGTTCCGCAGTGTGGTCATCGTGCGTTGCCGTGCCGGCAGCATTTTTAAGTTATTCAGTGCCGACCAGCATTCCCGTTTGAGGCCGGGTGTAACGGCAACACCTTCCCGAACCAGCAAGTCCAACAGCCAATCCTGCGCCCAAGCCAATTCTCCATCTTCATCAATTCGGGCCAGCGGCTGAAAACAAACTCTCCCACCTTGCTCTCTCTCATGCGCATTTGCTGCCACTTTCGTGTCTTCCCCCACTGGCTGACGGCGTTGGCTGTCGCTTTGCTCGCCAACTTGCCCGTTGGCATGTTTATTGGCCAGCCCTTCGGCCCCAATCGGATAAAACATCCCGCCCATGGCATACGTCATGGCCCGTGCACTCTGGCCCTTGTCAAAAATAAAGACTCGCGCCTTGTCATAACGCAAAAACTGGCAGGCCAATAAGTTCAGCAGCGTTGATTTACCCGCACCTGTGGGACCGACAATCAGGGTATGGCCCACATCGCCCTGATAAATGGAAAGCCGAAATGGTGTCGATCCCGCCGTGCGCGTTTGCAGCACGGCCGGACCATTAAGATGGTGGCACCATGCTGGCCCGGACCAGATGCTGCTGGCGGGCATGAGATCACAGACATTTAATGACGATATCAGCGGCCTGCGAACGTCGGCATAACCATGGCCCGGCAGACTTCCCAGCCACGCTTGTACGGCGTTAAAACTTTCGATCTGGGAAACTATGCCGCTGCTGTCCACCACCTGCTGTACCGCCCGCGCTTTGTCGATGGCGGCTGATTCAGTTTCATCCCAGACGGTAACGGTCAGTGTAAAGTGGCCGAATGATACATAATCTCCCCCCAGTTCCTGCAAGGCCGCATCGGCATCTTGGGCCTTGTTGAGTGAATCCGAGTCTTCCAGCCGACTTTCCTGCTTCATGATGGCTTCTTTCAGTAGTGTGACCATCCCCTTGCGTTTGGCAAACCATTGCCGACGGAGTTTGCCCAGATGTGATGTCGCCTGCACCTTGTCCATGGGCAGATAACGTGCCACCCAGCGGTATTCCAGGGCCAGTTCATTTAAACCATCCAATAAACAGGGCAAGGTCTGGCCAATGTAGGCTCGAATAGAAACCGTCTTGATAAAATGCTTTCCCAGTTTGGGGCTTAATCCTCCACTCAGGGTTGAATCGGTAAGCATTTCATCGAGGTAAAACGGTTGCAATGGCCTTTTAACCGCCAGAACACGCTCGGATACACAGTCGTGGAGGTAACTGAGTGTCTGGTCATCATCCAACGGTGTCACCTCCGGCATAAAGCCGGAAAGTAAATTAACAATCTGGGCGATCTGGCCGAGAAACGTCTCATACGAGGCCCGGTAGGAAATACCCGCCTTATCTACGGGGCGTTCAATAAGCACACTGGTCAGGGAGCGCACCTGATCCTCCGGCGGCAGAAACGTCAAGGTCAGAAAATAGTTGGATTCGCAGTGATCGCCGGTAAACGTTTTCCGGCGTTCCTGGTCAATGAGTGTGGCGGTGGAATTGGGAAAACAGCTTGTGGGGTACGATTGGGCGCTTTTACGGGCCGCTTCGACATGGATACACCAGCCGGACCCCAAGCGTTTGAGCACATTGTTCAGGCGGGCGCGCATGGCCATGAGTTCACCGGGCGTAGCACTGCCGGTGTCGGGTCCACGGTAGCGGATCGTACGCTGAAAGCTGCCATCCTTATTGAGAATTACACCGGGTCCGATGAAGGCCGCCCACGGCAGGTAATCACTTAAGCGTCGGGGATGTTTTTGATATTCACTTAAATTCCACATAAATCATCCATAGTGTTAAGTTTTCAGTCAGAAATTCCGGAACTGAAAACTGAACACTTCACACTGAAAACTTTTTTATTACGTATCCAGAAATACCGGCTGCTTAATATGTGCCCGGAAAATCTCAAACCAGTCCGGGTCCAGTCGGGTCAGCACGACGGCGGCGGTATGCAATACCAGTCCCAATGGGAATCCCAGCCACCAGACGTGCAGACCCAACCCCAGCACCAAGGCCGTGGTGCCGTTGAGAATGCCAAAGGCTCGTGGCACACCGCCCAGTAATACTGTCTGAGTCAGTGATAAGTGCAGCGGCACTTCCAGACCTTCGATTTTGTCGACAGAACTGCTCATCAGAAGCCCGCTCCGCCATCAAAGCCAAAGAAGCTCACACCGAAGCTGGTAGCCGTAACGGCAATCGACACGCCCAGCAGTACGCCGAGAATCTTTCTCATTCCCGCGCCTTCCGAGAAGGCAAAGCCAAAGCCCAGCGTCACAATGGAAAGAATGCACAGCGCCTTGGCCACCGGGCCGGTGAAGCTCGCCAGCACACGGGCCAGGGGTGTCTCCCACGGCAGCGGCGCTCCGCCGCTGCCGCCGAAGGTGGAAGCCTCGGAAAGACTCGAATAGCCCAGCAACACGGCCGAGGCGATCAAGCTGGAAAGACGATTGGACAACCAACGGGAAATACGCATGGGGATACTCCTGCAACATCGCTGCCGGGCCGCGGTGATGACGGATGCGGCCCGACAACACTAATAACTTTAATGTCATCACTCATACCAGTATACCCTAACAAATACCGAATACAAGTGACGGGAAAATATTTTGGTTTCATCCGGTGACGCGCACGGATTTTCACGGGCAATCGTGCCCACCCGATTCCGGGCGGTCGTACCCGTTCTATCATTATGGCCACTATCCACAAATATCTTTGATAGCCCGAATCGTGTACTGGTCTGTCAGGCTTCCGGATCGCTTGTCTCGCAGCCGAACGGAATCCCGACAGATGGTCGAGTGTGCCCGTAGGGTGTTGGGATGTGTGGCGGGGCTTGCCGTACAGGAGAACCAATACGCATCCGATAGTCACCGCTTATGTGTAGGTTTTTTCATCTCATTAGAATCAACGGTTTTGAAAGTTTGTCGAGAGCCGGAAAACCACGTTAAACTGGCCCTTAAATGATTTTTTGAGTAATTTTTGTCCACTGGATTGCTCGAAGGTCCCTTCCTAGAAAATAATGATTGGCAGGTTTGCCCCGGTTTCCGCAATAGTATGGGCCTGTTGGATCATCCACTGAGGAGGTGTAGGGAGAACTCGCTGGTCGCAACCGGTCATTCCAAAAACGCAGCGTCGTTTGCGGAGAACAAGACGTGCGGTTCATGCCTCATTCTATCCACATCCAGCCGGATCCCGACGGGGTCAATTGCCTCCGCAATGTCCGCATAGCGCTGCGCCCCGGACTCACGAAGATACCAACCCCGGTATCCGCAACTGCTAAGCAGATCGAATATCTCTACCGACTTTTCCGCGCCTAGAATACTCGGATGGAATTCCAGTAGAATACGGTCAATAATTTGCTTTTGCAGTGAAGTAGTAGCACCGCGCAATGCTCCAAGTTCTGCGCCCTCAATATCCATTTTTAAAACATTGATCCGTTTTATACCCTGCGCGGCGGTGAACTCGTCCACCGTCGTGAGTTCAATCTCCAATCCTTTTTGCCCGGTTGCATTACCGATTAAAGAGGATGTACCCAAGTTCTTGCCATTTTTATTTGCTAGAAAAAATTCTTGGGTTCCGGCATGGTGGTATAGCCCCTTGGGGACTATGTTTATCCATGTCCAATCATTGGCCTGAACATTGGTCCTTAGGCGGGCAATGTTCCGAGGATCGGGTTCAAAGGCATATACTTTTCCCTCGCTACCACATTGTCGAGCCGCCAGCAATGTATACAGCCCGAAATTGGCCCCCACGTCGAAAACGGTATCCCCCGGTTTAATTAAAGCGGCCAGAATATCGGTTACTGCAGGTTCAAAAACGCCGTAGTTATAAAGCGTACAGGATACAATATCATCAATGTCTACCAGCACCTTAAAGTCGCCACAGACCGCCAGAAATTCGCGAGGGCAACGCAGAATATCCGCTGTCCGCCGCAGCACCGTGGCCCGTCCCATCGGCAACATGCGCGCGACCAGTCTCGCTGCTCGCATGGTGATCGGTTCCATTGGAATCTCGGATTCAATCATGATTGCTTTCCTTTCTCGTACTTGATAACGGCCAGCCGACGTGACCTTTGCCGCTGTCCGCGCTATCAGGACTCGCCATGACTGGGAACCTTGGACACAAAACAGTCCTGTAAGACGGTGCTGTTGTTCTGCCACCGTAAATCACCTGGCAATTGTGGCCCTTGCACAGCGAGTTCCCGCCCAGAGATCGTTAGAACCAAATCTGATTTCCGAGAATTCACAACATCAGCTTCACAGCAAGCTCGCGTCTCACTCAATGTTCTCGCGGCCAGTTCTGAACGGCAAAGAGGCTGCACCGCCCCCTAAGTGGGCGCGCCAACACGCCAAAAGGATAACCCCTTTGTCAGAAAAAAGCCATATAAATGGTCGCAGCATAAGATGTTAAGATGTTCAACAACATCAAACATCAAATCACGCCGGTGGATCGCATAAGTCTTGCTACAAAATCGGTTTGCGTAACATATACTTACCCTCGCTGAAATCAGCAACCTGTAATATCTCCGATACCACCCGGCCAGGTGCAGCAGCAATTCTCTCAATGAAAACCACCAGATTAATCGCCGAAGCGATGGATCGCCGCGGCACCGTCTGAGAAACCTCTCCAATTAAATCTTCCAGCCGATACAAGGCATCTTCGGCGCTGTTGGCGTGAATGGTGGCTACGCCGCCGGGATGGCCGGTATTCCAGGCTTTGAGCAATGCCAGGGCTTCACCACCCCGCACTTCGCCGACCACGATTCGATCGGGCCGTAGACGCAGCGTCATACGCAACAGATCATTCATGGTCACCGTGGGTTCGGTATTTTTGGTTAGCAGTTCCACCCGATCCGGGGCCGAGCATTGCAGTTCACGGGTATCTTCAATGAGCACCACACGCTGCATCTGGAACTCCGGTTCATGTAATATGGCATTGACCAGTGTGGTCTTACCGGAACCGGTGCCGCCAGCGACCAGAATATTCTGGCGATGGGCAATGGCGTGGCGTATGCTTTTGGCACCATCCGCTGCAAGCACACCGGATGCCACATAATCATCGAGTGTAAAAATGCGCGTTGGTCGTTTGCGAATGGTGAAGGTGGGTCTATCGACCAGCGGCGGCAATAATCCCTGAAAGCGTTCTCCCGTTGCTGGTAATACGCCGGCGATGGCGGGGGATTCGGGATTGGCATTTTCCCCGGCATGTGCCGCCAGCAAACGAATCACCGTTTCAGCGGAGCTCGAATCAATAGAGCCCATGCGCTGGCGGCCCTGGCCGATGATATCTACCCATAAACCGCCATCGGGATTGGCCATGATCTCCACCACGTCGGGCCGCGCCAAGGCACCGGCAATGACAGGGCCCAAGGCGTGATTTAGGCTTTCGTTGTGACGCTGTTGAACAATATTGACCATATTTATTCTCCTTTTGGGTTAAAGTACTGGGATAACATTTCCGGTTGGCTTCCAAGCGTAGCAAATTCAATATGCCATCAGACTTCCGCTATGAACCCTCTGCCATGTTGTCGCGGGGCACGCCGTTTGGGCCTGCCGGTGGTTCCGGCTGATCCGGTTTCACGGCGTCCTGAAACAATCCGGGTTCGTCGTACCCGACACTGATGCGGCGACCTGCGGGGTGATGGGAAACAATCGGTTCCTTGCCACGACAATCCGCATTTGCCATTGGCGATGCTGTTTCACTTGGGGCCACCTTGCCATTGGTTGATGAATCCAACATCTGCGGCGGTGTTGATTTCACGCTGGAATCTACCGGTTCGGCTGCGGGCGAGCCGTTGGAGTCGTCCTGGACAGCCATCGGAATAGCCAATAACTCCGGCACATCACCCAGAATTGATTTATTCTGCCGCAGATTACGGGCCAGAGTGTCCAGATACCGGTGGAAACGCGCCTTGCCGCTCAACAGCGATGCCGATCTCTCATGGTCCGGGACCTCCGGCGTGTGATTGAAGTAAGCCCGGATGCTCAGCCCCACCATTTCCTTGAGTATCAGCAAGTCCAGATTCTGACGTTTTTCCAGTTTCTGGAGTTTGAAAAATACCCCTTCAACGGCTTTAAGTATTTCTGCCTCGCGATCCGAGCGATAGGTCGCCAGCAGGGTTTGTGTCGCCGCGTCGGCGACTACCCACGTAAAGGCTTTCCCAAGTTCGGCGGCTTGGGCCTTGGCGGCATCGTAGGCTGGTCGGCTCAGGCTGATTGAAAATTTGATCTTTTCATCGTTCATAACTGATACTCATCCTCTGGGCTATGGTTTGGTAAATTGCTTTGTAAATGAATCTCTTCCGCTTGCGTGTTGTTGCCATCCGTCTGAGTTGTAGACGCTCCCTGAGAATTCGCATCCACTACTATGGATCGTGTTCCATCGGCTTGCATTTGATCGCTGCCATCAGCATACACACTGTCCATATTGGCCCTTGCCGAAACGCTGGGATCATTGAGCCATGCAATCAATGGCTTGCCCGCTAAATCGAGCCTCCTGGCCTGATCTGGCGGCGGAAGTAAACGGCTTGTAAATCGTGGATCCGCGTAATAACGCAGTTTGGAACATTTAATCGGTTTACAGCCGGTAACAAATATCAGTTCCTGCTCCGTTGGGAATTCCCGTACATCACCCGGTTGAAGTAAGGGTCTTACCTGTTCACTGTAACTCACGCCATGATGGCCGCCGGAGAACATTTTGGCCGGTTGGCTGTAACCGGCCCGGTATTCCACCACGGTTCCTGTCATCTGGCTGATTTTCTGCTGGGTGATCGGATCACTGGAGGCAAAGGTGGTCAGAATGTGGCAGTTATCGAGAATGGTATTGTGCGGGCCATACTGCTCAATAATGTCGTTGAAGGATTGGACAATCAGGTGCGCCTTGATGCCGTAACCCGCCATCTGGCGCAAGTTTAGGGAAAAGAAGTCTAATTTTCCCAACGTGGGGAATTCATCGAGCAGCAATAGCAGCCGATGCTTCTTGGGCCGGTTATCCGCATCCGCCTCTATGTGTTCCATTAATGTTCGGCAGACCTGATTGATCAATAGACGAATAAGGGGCCGTAATCTGGCCGCATCCGATGGCGGTGGCTGGATATACAGACTCATGGGTCTGGTGCCGCAGACCAGATCGCTTAACTTAAAATCACTGGTACTGGTGTTCCGGCAGACAATCGGATCGGCATACAGGGTCAGGCAACTGGCGGTGGTGCCGCGTACACTGGCCTGGAATTTATCGGGCTGGGCCAAAAGTTCTCGGGCCACCAGTTGAATCTCCGGATGGGGTTCCCACAAACCGGTTCCGGGATTCCGGCGATGGGCCGCCGATGCCATGGCCTGGCAGGTGATCTGAAAGTCCAGCAATCTCTGCCGAACCACGGAGAGGTTTTTGCGATCAGGCGGTTCGGTATACAGAACATGGAGAATCAAGGCCACCAGCAGTTGTGATGCCTGCTGATCCCATATATCCAGTGTCTGCTTGGCCCCGGTGGGATTAATAAGCATCTCCACGACATTTTGGGTATCACGAATCTCGGCGTCACCGGGCCGAATCTCCAATAGCGGATTGATTCGTACCGAATCCGTTCGGGTGGGATTGAAAAAGACGGTATGGGAGAATTTGGTGCGGAAGCCCGCGGTAATGTTCCAGAGTTCATTTTTAACATCATAGACCAATACACTGTCAGTCCAATTCAGAAGGGTTGGGACAACATGGCCCACGCCTTTGCCGGACCGGCTGGCACCGGATACCAGTTGATGTTCCGGGCCATTGTATGTCAGCAGTTCCTTACCCAGTAATCCCGCAACTGTACCGTGGCCGGATAGTAAGCCGGCCTTCCGGATGTGGGCACGCGCCGCCCAACGATCGCGGCCTATCACATCGACCGCCGGCGGACCTTGCCGCCGGAAGACAATTAACAGCGCCGTCGTCGGCAGCATTAATCCCAAGGCTATCAGGCCGGCTTGGTTGAAGGCCTGTGAATGATCCCTACCGTACTTCTCATACCAGCCAAAAACATCCCAGGGCGGATAGAGCATTAAGCGTCCAATACGGATTCCCCAGCCCAGCTTGGGATTATCGCCCAGCCGATAGGCGGCCCACTGGATGCCGACCACGAGGCCCAGCAACATCGCCAGCGCGTACAATATTAGAATCCATTTGCGACTCATTGGTGAACCTCCGGTTCCAGATTCTGGACGTGATCAAAGAGCGTGCGTTCAGGCAACCGACTATTGGATTCCAAGGCCAGCTTACCGGATCTATCCAGGCGAAGCGTTACCGTATTGCCCACACGGATTGAACTTAACAGGCGCGTTTGGTGGGTGACATAAATCTTCTTTGGCGTCGTGATCATTGCCAGCGGCCCGGTATGAAGTTCCCGCGAACCGGCGTATCGGCCCGTGATCGTCACCTCGCGTGGCAGCCGGACAGCGGGCCGTTTGAATTCGCCGGCGATGTCCGTAAGAACCTGCCGGTATTCCACCGATCGAAGGTGGGCCATGGCCCCGACTTTGAATGTAATGGCCTTCTGATCCGGGCCGGTAAATTCGGCCAGTCCCTGACCCACCAGCCATTGCCGACGACGTTCGAGCGCCTGGGCAAACTGGCCGTTCCAAGATGATTGGGGCGTCTGGCCCGATTGACTCGGATGGAGTCTCGACGTCAATTGGGAATCCAGCCAGGTAAACGCCCGTGCATCCACCTGCTGATCCAGACTGTACGCCGAGACAATACAGAGATCGGTCTGGCCACGTCGCGCGGCGGTGAATTTCTCAAAGACCGGGGCATCAATTCGGAACTGGTTTTCCGCCACTTGCTGCACACCTGCACCGTTATGCCCGGCGACAAAGACCAACTTGGCGGTTGCCGACCGAATCCGGGCGGCGGACTGATCCGGTGTAACTTCCGAACGCTGCTTGGCCAGAAAGGCTCCATGATCCACCGTGGTGTAAACGCCACCATGGTTCTGCGCCACCATTGTTATTTCCCGGGCGAGAACATTCTGCCGATGAGCTTTTGATCCCAATTCGACCACAGAACCAGATTGTGCCCGGCGGAAGTTCTCATCCTCGGGCACCTGACTGTAATAGAGTCTGCCGGTGCAATCCCGAACCACCACAAACCGTCGGTCACTGATCTCATCGACACTCCCCTTGGCCACCAATGCGCTCAGAATCGGTTCGGCCAGAGCATCTCTGGTTCCCAGCCGCTCAACATATCCTGCCTGGTTGCCCAGTGTTGCGTAAAGGACTTTGATGATGTCGTTGCGTTGGCCCAAGTCACGGAGCTTGAACCCAAATTCCGGGTCTAACATCCACCATGTTCCTTTGCCCTTCTTTGCCAGGTCCATGGTCTGGAGGAACTGCAATCGCCCCAGTATGCGTGTACGATCATCGGCACCAAAGCCGATGCGTTTATCGGGATGCAGATCAATTTTGCCAGATTCCAGATGCCGTTCAACCATCCGATCTAAAGCGGTGAACCGTTCAGCCTCAATCTGGCTGTCCTGCTCCCGCCGGATGTCGTCAGCGCTGCATGGACCAAGTATTTCGGTGGCCACCTCTTCGGCTCGTCGGCGAATGCCGTAAGAGACATATTGCCGGGGGATAACCAAGTCTGTATTGTCTTGTTTGATTCCCCGACACAGGATGTGGGTATGCGGGTTATCCGTGTTGTAATGATTGACCGCCAGCCACTGTAATGGCGTTCCCAAGTCCCGTTCGACCCGGGCCATGACGGTGCGGATATACTTATTCGTATCCGGCAAGTCACCGGCATTTTCAGCCGAGACGATCAGGCGGAAATGATGCCGGTCCTGCTCCCATGTCTGGACGATCTGCCGGGCATCCAAGTCCTCCTGCGTGGCGTCATAGAAGACCCCATGCTGGCCATCCAGACTGGCGCTTTCTCGGCCTACATACGACACATGCCGTAACACGCTGCCGTGAACTTTGCCGGGGCGATGGCGGCTCACATGAACCTTCACCACCACCCGTTGCAAACGATCAAAGCCCGTACCCTGGCCAGTTCCACGACCGGCTTTGCGAGCCTTGGATGCGGCGGAACTTCGACCCTTAAAGCCGGCGAGTCGGCGTGCCAACTGACTGTTGATGCTGGGTTCACGGGCGTGGCCGGATCCCGTGCGGCCAAGGCGATCCCGATCATACGGATCGGGTCGGATGGGTGATGGCTGGCCGTTCTGATCAGGCCTGCCGGAACGGCTACGACCGCTTCTGGAGGCTCGTTTGGGATGTTGATTGGATCGACTCATTGTACACCTCCCAATTGAAACAAGACGGCTGAAAATAGTGGAACCCAGAAGAACCCACGAAAACGCACTGGGTTCCTCGTAAGTAGCGTTAAAACAAGCAGATACAGAAATCTGGGTTCCAACTCCTTTATCCTGCCTTCCAATTTTAATTTGTATTTCATGGGCATTTTCTATTCCAACTCATTTACGCTTGTCATTACTAAAGTTATTAACGACAATTATACCTAACGGAATCCAAACGTCAAATCGGGGGTGATTGGAGAGCGTTCCGATGGCCGGACATGGGCCAGCCAGGGCATTGAATCCGGGGTACCTTGCAGGGGCAAGGGCAATTCAGAATGGGGGCGGCTGTGGAGCGGGCGGAGCGTTCGGCTGGCATGGCCATGGGGCTGGCGGCACACCGAAACGAGGCGTACTGGGTAGATGCCAGCCGATGGAAAGGGGTCGATATGGCCTGGCTCCGAGGGTGGCGGCGGGGCAACGGTTGGATGGCCTGACGGCGTGATCCGGCAATCATATCGGGCATGAGTTGGGCGTATCCGGCGGGCAATTTTTCGGCATCAAGGATGGGGGAGGCACAGGCGGTAGTGTGCCTTCATGGTTGCCGGATTCGCTTGAGTTTCAGGGCTGGGTTGTGGCATCCTGAGATACCTTGGCCAAGGTGTTGGTACGGCTTTGGCCAGCCATTTCGGAAGCCCATATTCCATGCCAATGGCACAGCCCAAACCAGCCAGTTGGGTCCCGTAGTGGCCATGTACACCACCAAGTGAAAAGACCGCAACCGAGCGCCGGCAAACAAGGCTCGCTTGGCTTCATCGACCCGGATATAGGGAAGTTTTTCCTGCTTGAGCCAGTCCTCCACCTTTTGGCGGAATGGAATTTTGGGGGCGTTTATGCCAACATCCTCCGCCGGGATCGGCGCGGGGAATGGGGCTACCGCCAAGGCCGTATCGCCGGGGCCGGATAATGCTCCATCCGGCCTGCTGGCCGGTATGATCCGGTTCTTGTTGTCGGGCGTTGTCGGCATTGCGCCGACATCCTCGGCCATACCATGGCCGGGGATTTCGATGATGGCGGCAGCAACAATTGACCCGGCATCCGATGGGTCCCGGCGCGCCGGGACGTCTCCCTGGCGGGATATTGCAGCCGCCGTATCGGGGGAAGTCGCCTGTGGATCATCAACCTGTGTGTTCATTAGAATTGCCCGGGTATCCGGTTGATTGACCGGCAGCTTTGCCGGTTCAGCGGCCAGTCCATTGTTCTCCCGCATGGCCGCATTAACGGATTCGAGCAATGGAAAATCGCCCGGCTGGGTCATTCGATAACGCCGGATCGGGCGGGTCTGTAATCGGTAATAGTTTCGCATAATGTTTCTCCTGTTTATTGGTAGCATCGTCAATACCTTTGCGGTGTAAACCGGCGGGGGCTGGCATGTTCAGCCAAACCCCCGCCATGTTCACAAACCGCTTAACCAAGCCATTAACCTGCCGCCAGCGTTAGCGCCCTCTGGTAGGCTTCCTGCTTGGCATGATGCGAACTGCCAAACCAGATGGATTCCAGTTGATGGTCGGCCTTCTCAAGGGTATTGGTGCCCTTAAAGTTCCTCTGGTGGTCAAAGTATTGGCTTACCGCGTTGTACGCCGCCCAAGCCGTGCCGGTAACACCCGGCAGGGTATTGGTGGGATTGGTAAAATTATCCTGAAACTGATGGAATATTTTTCGGCGGCGCATCTCCGCCCGTTTGCCCGTGGTCGGCGGTGTACTGGCATTGAAGTATCTTTCCAGTTCTCCGCCGGTCATCTGCTTATCGAGCATGGTATGCAATTCGGCATCAAATTGGTCAAACCGGGCATGGATGATACCGAGTTTCTCACGGGCTTCCGATACCCGTTCGGATAAGCTGGGGCGGTGGCGGATACTGATGCCTTCGCCCAGTCCATCACGTAAGGCCAAGTTGAGCGTATTCTGGCAAACCACCCGTATGGTGGTTGGAAACAGCCGCAAGGCCTTGGAACCGTCATGGGAGTTGGTAAGCAGAATATAAGGCTGGATCGCATCCTGCGTACCGGCCATATACTCGGTGGGAATACGGGCCAGCATCCAGACTACCCGGCCATCCTTTAGTGCGCCGGCAGTCTCAAACATGGCCAATTTGTCGGCCACCAACGCATCGACAAAATCGAACGATTCCCAGTTTTGAAAGATACGGTAATGATCGGATACTACGCCGAGCACCGTGCCGGTATCCTTGCGGACATTGGCATACTTGTTACGTACCAAAGCCTCTTTGCCCAGTTCCCGGTCAAAGGCCTTGAGTTCCCATTGTTCGACCTCCCAGTTCAAGCGCGCCAGTTCAATGGCTTCGGCGCTGGTAACGGCATTGGCCACTACCTGGCCAAGTTTGTGCCATGCGGGAGTACCGGTCACGAATACCGCCGGTTGTCCAGTTGAAATATCCAGTTCATGCGATTATGCGGAGCTCTGCATAATCGCATTTATGCGCAGTCCATGATTATGCGGAGTGAGGCAGGTATGAGATTATGGACTGACTGAGGGACGCTGATTTCCACGCACTCGCCATGTAGAACAGCTCCGCATAATCTTGACGCTTTTCTTTGCCCATTTGGGCAGAAAGGAAGGCGTTTATGTTGGATCAGGTTTTTCGCAATCCGGCAGTGCTGGCACGCATTCGGGCCAATCCGATCGAGCCAATTATTTGTCAGTACGTGGCGTACCTCGCCGACCGGAGATATTGCACCTACGTACTGCATCAGTACACTCTTGCGGTTGAGCATTTTGGGCATTGGCTGGGACGCCGGCCTGTCGACCGCCGGACAGTTGATCGCTTCATCAAGCGGCGTGTCCATCGGCAACGCACAACGCCTGCATGCCGCAAGATCGCCTGTGTCAGGGCGGCCCTGAACCGGCTGCTTGAGATGTTGGGGCGGGATAAAGCCGGCAATGGAAGCGGCATCCTTGAGCAACTCATAGCACGGTATGCGGGCCATCTTTGTCAGGATTGCGGCCTTTCCGAGGCCACAATCCACTATCGGCTTCGTTATGCTCGTGAACTGTTGCGGCGATTACGCATCCGGCGCACCAGACAACTTCTCTCCTGGTCGCCGTCCCAAATCGCCAGATGCACCTCGACGCTGGCAGGTAGGTGTAAACCGTCAAGTGGTCAGGCGCTCGCTTCCTCCATTCGTTCTTTTCTCCGATTTCTTCTGATGGAGGGCTTGATTCGCCAGGATTTGGCCGCAGCGGTGCCCTCGTTTGCAAGCTGGCGGCTCGCCGTACTGCCCACGGTGGTTGATCAAACTGACTTGGAGAAGCTGATCAGGGCCGTGGATGATACCACGCCCATCGGTATGCGGGATCGGGCGGCTCTGTTGTGCCTGACAGAATTAGGACTGCGCGCCTCTGACGTTGCCGCCATCGAATTGGAAGCGGTGGATATAACTGCGGGGATTCTCCGCTTCCGTCGCCCCAAGCAACGATGTCAAACGGAGATGCCTTTGCCTCCCCGGCTGACCTCGGCCATTGACTTATATATGCGCCGTGGCCGGCCGGCTGGCAGTTCCCGTTGGCTGTTCGTCATCCATCGCGCTCCCATCGGCCAAAGACTGACCGCAGGCGGCATTGGCAGAATCGTAACTCGTCGCGCCGCCCAAGCCGGTTTGGCGGATCGTATCCATGGCCCGCACGTTATCCGCCATTCCGTGGCTACCGCCTTGATCAACCAAGGGGCGTCGATCAAGCAGATCGCGGATCTATTGGGACATCGCAGCATTGACACGACCAGCATTTACGCCAAGGTGGACTTGCGTTCATCGGTCGGGGTAGCTCTTCCATGGCCACGTCTTTTCCGGCGGGAGGTGCGGCCGTGAAAAAGCAAAAGACCATGGTTGCGCTCGTCAAAGAATACCTATCCTATCGTCGATCCTTCGGCCACGAATTGAAGGCAGCAGGATACCTGTTGCTTCAGTTCGCGAAGTTTGCCGATCATGCCCGACATCATGGTCCGTTGACGACGGATCTGATGCTGCAATGGGTCGGCCAGCGTGACGATTATTCGGCAAGATACCGTGCCGAACGACTCGCCGCCGTTCGCAATTTTGCACGACACCTGGCCGCACAGGATGGCCAAAGTGAAATACCCGATCAGCGTTTGTTGGGTTACACCCAGCGTCGGCGGCAGCCGCACATTTATACAGAGGAGCAGTTACACGACCTTCTCATTGGTATCGCCCGGTTGAATCCGACTTATCCGCTACGTCCACACACATACACCGCGCTGTTCGGACTGATCGCCAGCACCGGCCTGCGAATCTCCGAGGCTCTTGCGTTGCAACGCCGCGATGTCGATCTTGATGCCAGTATTCTGTACATCCGGCAGAGCAAATTCCACAAATCGCGGTTGGTGCCCATGCATCCGACTGTAACTCGGGCTTTGCGGTGTTATGCCAAACGCCGCGATGAGGCTCGGGATACGCGATCAGGTACAACGTTTTTCGTCGGTCGAGACGGTTGCTCCCTCTCACATGCCACGGTTCGCATCACCTTCCGGCGTCTTTGTACGTCTCTTGGGCTGCGCAGCAACGGGGTGCTGCCGCGACCGAGGATACATGACCTACGGCACAGTTTTGCCTGTCGACGATTGCTGCAGTGGTATCGCGATGGCGTCGATGTTGCACAGGCCATCGCTTCGCTATCGACATACCTCGGCCACGCCAGGGTAACGGATACCTATTGGTACTTAAGTGGAACGGCCGAACTGTTGGCCATCGCGGGCCAACGCTTTGAACACTTTACACACCCAGAAAGGAGACCCCAACTATGAAAACTTCAATAACACCATCAGCACACGGTACGCACGCCGATTTGCTTGGGCTGGCACTGGAGCGTTACTTTTGTCGCTATCTGATCGACCAGCGGCAGTTAAGCCCCAAGACCATCGCCACCTATCGGGATACATTCAAATTGTTGCTGGAATTCATGGAGCACTCTGCCCGAATTAAACCGGATCACTTGTGCGTGCGCGACCTTGATGCCCCTCGAGTGCTGGCTTTCCTGGATTATCTGGAACACACGCGACGGAATAGTCCACGCAGCCGCAACCTTCGTCTTGCAGTTGTCCGCTCATTTATGCGTCATGCTGCGGCAGTTGATCCGTTGTTACTGTCCGTAGCACAGCGAGTATTGGCGATTCCAATCAAGAGGTTCGAGCGAACGGTGGTTAAACACCTTACCCCGACGCAGATTCTGTCCATATTGAATGCACCGAATACGTCTACGTGGGTAGGCTTCCGGGACCGCGTGCTGCTGACGATTTTGTACAATACCGGTGCTCGCGTCTCCGAGGTCGCAGCTTTGAACGTTGGCGATTTACAGCTTGATATCAGCGGCTCGCTTCATCTGCATGGCAAGGGGCGTAAACAAAGGACCGTCCCGCTGTGGCGAGAGTCGGTCCGGCTCCTGCGCCGCTGGCGGCATCACATTGATCCATCGCCCCAGGCTCCGCTATTGCCCAACGCCCTTGGCGGACGCATCACCCGCTCCGGCATTGAATACCGTCTCCGTGTGGCTCTTAAAAAAGCAGCCGCCATGGATGTCTCGCTGCGCGGATTGCGTGTCTCACCCCACGCCATCCGTCACACCACCGCCATGCACATGCTGCAATCAGGCGTGGACCTGTCCGTGATCGCCATGTGGCTGGGCCACGAGAGCCTCCAGACCACCCATCAATACCTCAATGCGGACTTGGCTTCCAAGAGGCAGGCGCTGGATCACCTCAAAGCCCCGCCGACCAAACGCCCCACGATTCAGCGCCCACAGCGGATCATTCAGTTCCTACAAAGGTTGTAAATTATGCTGAGTGCAAATGCTCGATCTCCCCCTGTTTTACGCGGTCCCGTCCACCAGCTCCGCATAATCATGGACTGCGCATAAGTGTGACATAAAAACACCAAGTTACAAGCCCCGATAGGGACAAGCCTTTCATAAAACAATTAAGAAAATCCAGTTGAAACAAACCACTAAAAGCATCGGATTCATAAAGGGGAGAGAGAGTACCCGCCGCCAACCTTGGCGGCGGGATATCTCCGCCTCCACTACACGGGTAGCACCTCCTGCGGAATCAATTCCGCCGTTGGTGCGTGGCCGGCGGCAGAGCGTTTCCGCTTGCCGGCGGGCTTGCCCGTCCGGTTCGGACCAGATGTCTGATCGGGTTGCGCTTGTTCGCCCCGTGCAATAAACTGGAACCGTTCCACCACCGTTCGCACCTTGCTGCGGGCCTTGCCTTGGTCATCCTGCCAGCGGTCGAGCTTTAAGTGCCCTTCCACCAGAACCGGATCACCTTTTTTGAGATACTGGCCCATAGTCTGGCCCGGCTTCCCATAAGCCGCGCAGTCCATAAACAGCACCTCGTCCCGCATCTGACCGTCGGCGTCCTTCCAGCGCCGATTGACCGCTAATCCGAATTCGCAGACAGTTGCCCCACTGGGCAACGTGCCTGTGCTCGGATCCCGGGTCAGATTGCCCAAGAGAACCACCTTGCTGAAGGAACCCATACAACACCTCCATAAAATAGGAGCCAAAACGTAGAGAGCCTAAAGGCGCGTCGGCCCATCGCCGCCGCATTTTTTTTCACCTCCGGCCTACGCCAGACTGCGAGGCCGCGAGGTGAAAAAAGAATCAAAAGCCCTCTGTTTGAGCCGGGGATGTCCGAGGAAACGGAAAAAAGACATGCCACGCGCACGCCTGGAATGCAGCAACGCGCAGTGAAGCCGGAGCATGGCAAGCGCAGCGGTGGCTTTTTGTAGTGGACTTCGGACCGGGACCACGGCGATTTCCTTTTTCCCGGTTATGCAAGGGTGTGATTTGCGTTAAACATGAATAGATGGCACCACATTTTGGCGCTACGCCAACACATGTTCGCGCCACATAATATGAGGCCAGTAGAAGGGTCGTTCCAAGATTGGAATTTAACGCCCGATAGAAAGGACGCTTGCCGGTTAAACCTTCAACAAAAGTCATATTGAAATTCTGGCGGAATTTTTGTTGCGTGGTAGGAGATGTCAGATTATTATTACTTTGTCGCCCGCTTGATCCATCATCACAAGCGGGGTTTTGAAGAGTTGTTTCTTTTTTTCACGGAGGCTTTTATGACCGACGGAACCAACACGGTATTGTTTTATCAGAAACCGGTACTGCTGGATCGTGCCGCGCATCGCAACGCCAAAATTAAATTGCGCGACGCCAACTTTGAGTTCGCACGGGAGACCAATTCTGTACCCGTTACCGCTTTGGAATTCGCCCGTGCCGCCACCGAGTATCCCATCGTCTTTGCCGGCCCATCCATGGATCGGCTTATGCCTGTAGTCGTGCTGGGATTACGCAACAATGAAAATCTCTTTGTGGATATTACTGGCAAATGGGTCAACAGTTACATTCCAGCGTTTATTCGCCGCTACCCGTTTGTTCTGGCGGAACGCAACAACGGACAGGATTTCAGCGTCTGCATTGATACGGCATTTTCCGGCTGGGAAGCCCCGGACGGCGATCCGTTATTCGATGAAGCTGGCGCAGAAACACCGCTTCTTAAAAATGTATTGGCCTTCTTGGGCCAGTATCAGGGCAACATCCGGCAGACTCAGGCCCTCACCGGGAAACTCAATGAATTGAATTTGCTGGTAGGAAGAGAGATTCGGGCGCGTGATACGAAGAATCAGCCCTTGGCCCTGCGCGGCTTCTATGCCGTCGATGACGGTAAACTCAATGCCCTTTCCAATGAACAAATCACCGAACTCTATCGCTCCGGTTTTCTGGGGTTGATCCATGCCCATTTAATTTCGCTGGGAAATGTAGTAAAACTTGAACAGCAACTGCGCGACCGGGAATAGAATTCGGACGATTGTGTGATTCGTGCCCGATACGGTGCGCCTTTTGACTGGCGTTGGAGTGACATCGCAGGCATGAGCTTATTGCGACGTAAGCGAAAAAAGCGGGTTGCCTGAAATCTGCCGCGACAACGTGCCGACTTGTTATGCTTTTGGGAATGCGATAGAAACGTCGTTCTCCTCGCCCGGTCTATTTAGACGGGTACGAACCAGGGCTATTAGGTATGAACAGTCAGCCAACAACAAAAATGCCCTTTCATATCATGACCAAGCCCATCGGGCCGATCTGCAATTTGGATTGCAGTTACTGCTACTACCTTGAAAAGGAGAAGCTCTTCCCAAGCCACCGGAAGGCCGCCGATTTTCGGATCAGTGACGCCACGCTGGAATCTTTTGTAAGGCAGTACATCCAATCGCAACCCAATGACGTAATTTCTTTCGCCTGGCAGGGTGGTGAACCCACGCTGATGGGAATAGAGTTTTTCCGCCGGGTGGTAGAACTTCAAAAGCGATTCTGCCCACCGGAAAAGCGCGTCGAAAACGTCCTACAAACCAATGGCACACTGTTGAATTCAAACTGGTGCAAGTTCTTCAAGGAACATCACTTCCTGCTCGGCTTGTCGATCGACGGGCCACGCGAATTGCATGATCGCTATCGCGTCACCCGTGGAGGCAAGCCGAGTTTTGATCTGGTCATGCATGGTCTGAAATTACTCAAAGACCACGGTGTGGATTTCAACACCCTTACCGTGGTACACCGGGAATCGGCCTATCATGCTCTTGATGTTTATGAATTCCTGCGTGAACATGGCAGCGGCTACATGCAGTTTATTCCCGTTGTGGAGCGATTTACCAAAAGCGAGGAAACGGAACTGGCCAATCCGCCGATGCTGAAAGTATTGTCGCCCGAACTCAAAGTTGCCCCGTGGTCGGTCGAGCCTTTACAATTCGGGCTGTTTTTAACCGACATGTTCGACCAATGGGTCCGACGGGATGTCGGCAAAATATTTGTTCAAACCTTTGATGTGCAACTGGGAATATGGGCCGGGCGTGGTGCGGGCTTGTGCATTTTTGCCGAAACCTGCGGCGGCGCTATGGCCCTGGAACACAATGGCGATCTCTATGCCTGCGACCATTATGTTTTTCCGGAATACCGCCTGGGCAATATTCACCAGCAGACCATCCGTGAAATGGTCGAGTCTCCCGTCCAGAAGAAATTCGGCCTCGACAAACAAAACTCTCTCCCCGCTTATTGCCGGCGCTGCGAAGTGCGTTTCGCCTGCAACGGTGAATGCCCCAAAAACCGCTTTGCCGTAACACCGGACGGCGAACCGGGGTTGAATTACCTGTGCGCGGGCTACAAGCATTTTCTCAATCACATCCGGCCACACATGGAGATCATGGCGCAGCTAATCAATTCCGGTCGCCCCGCCTCCGGAATTATGCAAATTATAGCGGAACGCGAGAAGGCCAAAGTCAGCGGCGGAACGTGATGGCCCGCCAACGCGACCAAGGCGTCGATGAAACCGCTCGTGTTGAGATGCGCGTCGCTGGTGGTGCTGCCGCTTTCCGTGCAGACTCAATTTGACCATGGAGAATCGGAATGGTGAAATTCTCCCCCGCTGCCGTTCTGTGTATTGCTGATGCCATGGCCAGTACGTTGGGGCAGGCCATGCAACTGGCCCGCACACGGTTGGCTTCCGCTGCTTCGCCGATATTGCGATTGATGATCCAGCGGGACCATGAAGTTACGGAATCCGAACTGCTGCGGCGAGAATTGGATATTCTCCGTGCCGGGCGGGAGAATATGCCGCCACAGAAAAGACCCGATTACCGCCCTGCCCAACGTCTGGCAATCCTGCATCTGATGCGACTGCGAGACTGGAACACCAAGACCGTCGCCCAGCGTTTTGTGATTCACGAGAACACCGTGCGGGCCTGGATCAATGCTGTCGAGGGCAACGGCAGGCCAAATCTCCTGGCCGGAGCTATTGTTTGGAATCGTATGGATGACGCCGTTCGTTGGGCAGCCCACGAACTTCGCCGCCTCTGCCCGGAACCGGAATTTGGCACGCGCACCACGGCCCGGCATCTGCTGCGCGCGGGAATCGCCATCAGCCGGTCGAGTGTACAACGAATGCTGCGGGAACCGGAGCAAAAAAAGCCGGCGCGAAAAGCCAGACCGGCCATGGAGGAACCGGTCGGAGTGCAGCCGCACGACCTGCTGAAGCCGAAGAAGCCCAATCAGGTGTGGCGCATGGATTTGACGCAATTCCGCGTCCTGTGGTTCACGTTTTTCATCGCAGCGACTCTGGATGGGTTTTCGCGCAAGATTCTGGCTTTGAAAGTCTACGCCAAAACACCCTGCGCCAAGAACCTGGCCGCGCTTGTGAAGAGCGCCGCCGTGCGGCATGGCAAGCCAGAGTTCATCATCACGGACAACGGCGGCCAGTTCCGGAAGCAGTTTGGGCGGGCAGTGCGGCGGCAGCGTATCCGTCATGTCCACACGCGGGTGCGAAGTCCGTTTTTGAACGACTGCGCTTCATGTTACACCTCATTGGTACAATTGTGTTCTGGTGCCACTTGGCACTGCCCAGATTTATCCATTCGCTTACGTCCTTTTTGGCTGATCGGTCCATCGGGGCCGGGGCATTCGTACAGACACCCATTTCTGGCATTGTAGCGATGGGCGGTAAGGAGTCCTTTACGCAGCCACACCGCCACGGTGCCGCGCGTGACGTGCCGTTGGGCCGCCACTTCGCATATTGTTAACAACCCCGTGGCCCGCAGGCGATCAAAACGACTGCGGAGATGATACACGCGACAAATGGTTCGTACCAGACGGGCGGTAAACGGCTGGCCGGTGCCGGAATGAAAGCCGCGGTGGTTGAGTTCCTCGGCGACTTGTTCTTCGCGATATGTATCCAGCAGACTATCGATGTTCGACACGACCGTGGCGGGGGTTTTGCGCTGTTCCCCGACCGTCAGAGGTCGAGGCACGGTCAACACCTTTGTAGCGCCTCCGCGGAAGCGTATCTGAACTTTGAGACCGTCGGCTCTGGTCAAGGTAACGTCCTCAATCAGGAGACGTACCATACGCTTGCGATCTTGATCGGAAGTGTGAGTATCGCGCCAAAGCCGGGGCAAATCCTGCGATAGGGCCAGCACCTGCTGACGCGAAGTTTCATCCAGCGTGTTTCCATCTGTCTTCCGCTGTTCCCGGTAATGTTCCTGAGCCTGTGATAGTATCCGCAGGCTGACATTCCAATCGGCCTCCAGAGTATCGGCCACGAGCCGATTGCGCGGATCGACCTGCATATAACGATTCCGCGCCAGATCAGCTTCATATTGAGCACGTTCCACCTGCTGGCGGCGCAGTTGGTCGGCCTGCTCCATCCGGGTTTGCAGTTCAACCTGTACGGCAAAGGCCAATTCCAGACTCACGGGCCCCATCATCTCCAACAGCAGCGCGCCGATGGCCGCGTCAATTCCGGCACCGGGCATATGCTGGCATGGATCCCGCGCATGTTCGACAATCTCCTTTTGACACACATAATCGCCGACCATCCCCCCATGCCGCTGGTGATAGCGAACCGTCATCCGGCGGCCACAGACGCCGCAGATTACCAGTCCCTGCAGCAGCGCCGGCCCTTGTCCGGGCGGACTTTTTCGGCGGTCCTGCCCATGGGCCTGGGCGCAAGCCCGCAGACTACGCAAATTATCCTGGTATTGTTGCCAACTGATATAACCGGCGTGTGCGTCGGGGATCAGGGTGTGCCAGTCTTCCTGCGCCTGTTGTTTCTGCGACTTACGCCCATTGAAAGATTGACACATCTTGCTGCGACCGAAGACAAAGGCACCCGTGTAACGCGGATTGCGCAACATTTGCAGCGCCCGGGTGTGGCCCAAGGGCCCCCATGCCAATTGCCCTTTGTTCGCCCCGCCCAAACGCCGGGGGAAGCACAGGCCGTTTTTATTAAAATATTTGACGGCCCCCCACGCTGAACCTTCCCTCTGGTAGGCCTCGAAGAAGTTACGGAGCGCCTGTTGAACCTGACGATCCGGATCGAGAACCACGCGACCTTGAATGTCATATTCCAAACCTATCGGCAGGCGCATCCGTAATTCTCCACGTCGGGCTTTGCTGCGAATGCCGCCCGTAAGACGCGCCCGGAGCACATGGAGTTCGGCTTCACTCATCGCGCCCTTGAGGCCCAACAGCAATCGGTCGTTGAAGTCATCGGGATCGTACAGGCCATCCTCGTCCAAGATCAGCGTCCCGGACAAAGAGCATATCTCCAGCAGACGATGCCAATCGCTGCAGTTGCGGGCCAGCCGCGAGACCTCCAACCCCAGGACAATGCCGGCCCGGCCCATTCCCACTTCGGCCACCAACTTCTGGAAGCCTTCCCGATCCGCCGAGGATGCGCCGGATTGCCCCAAGTCATTATCGATCACCACCACCCGTTCCACCGGCCAGCCCAAAGCCACGGCACGCTGCCGCAGGGCATATTGCCGCTGCGTACTTTCGGTATTGTGTAATACCTGCTGCAGAGTGGATTGGCGGATGTAAAGATAGGCGTCCCGCCGAAGATGCTCGGCCCGCACTTTCTGATGTGGATCATGCTCAAGACTGGTCATACATAAGACTCCTGTATGCGTGTAAGAATCATGGACGCCAGAACACGCACCAATGGCCCACGTCCGGATGCGGCCAATGGAACGTTCGACAAAGAGCCAACCGCCGGCGGTGTGTCGGATAGAATAGCGCGCGTCGGTTTCGGCCATGCACCCATCCAAGCCGCCAGCCCGCAACGCAGGAACATCGCCAGCCCCCACGAACCGCCCTGACCGCCGGAATCCCGCCGGGCGGCACGGCGCAGGTCTTCGTAACGCTCGGTCCAGGTTTGGGTGGACTCCGTGGATTCGGGTGCGACAAAATCTACCGCCCCTTTTTTTCCCGCCGTGCCAGCGCCCGTTCGATGCTTCGTGGATGAATTGATAATCCCAGCCGCTTGCGAATCATGGCGGCCAATTCCAGCGCCCGCAGGCTTGAATCGACGGCCCGCTGTCGGTCGATCATATCCATCACGACCGCAGTCATTTTGTGAGCTTGTTTGGGGCCGCGCCGCTTTGGCACCAGTCCCGGCAGCCCCTCCTGATGGAAAACCGTCTGCGTTTGATAGAACGCCACCCGTGAGAAGCCGAAGGCCCGCACGGTCCGGCTGACCGGCCAGTTCTCGACACGCACCCGGCGAAGCATCTCGTATTTGACTTGCACCAGATCGCGGGCATCGAAAAATTCCCGCTCTTGGAACAACGGGTCGCGCACGCGTTCGGGGCGCGGATTGCGTGTTCCGTTCTCCCTTAATATTCGTTCCTTGCTTGAGCGGTCGTCTTCCATGAGCGTCTCCTTGCGACAACGAAATATATGTAAAGTAAATTATATACACATTTAGGACGAAATCAAGGCGCAAGCAACACATACACCTACTATCGGTCAAATGAATTAGACATAATTCCAAGATATGCGGCATCACACGCCGGAACTCCGCCAGACAAAAAGGCGTAATATTCTTTACACTTTCGGCGTAATTTCCTTGGCGCACGGCCAAGCCATGATCATGAACCATCGTGCCCTCCCTTCCGAATCCGCTCCACCAGTCGTGCCAATTCCGCAAGATCCTGGAGCCGAAACGGCGCTCGCCCGGCGGAGATCACCACGGTGGGGTCCGCCGCCATGGCGTCAGTCCAAGCCGCGGGAATGGCCTGGAGATGTCCTCCCTCATCGTGGTAGTAGACCCGGTCCTCGCCCCAGTTGTTCCGGATTGTAACAACGATGAATTCCCGCCCATGCAGCGGATGAAATGGGTGTGTCACCCGCACACGTTGCGCTTCACCTGACGGATTGAGTGCATTTGACAGTGTTGACAAACGGCCGGATGGAAAGATTTTTTCGATCGCTGAAGCTCGGGCAGCGGTTGACGCTCATGGCGGCGACGACCAGCGGCATTCAGCGATGGCTTGATTCTTTTGCGGCATGGTACAACACCCACCGCCCGCATAGCGCATTGGAATTCAGAACGCCTGAAGAAGCGTTTTGCGGGAAAGCGCTGTTGAAACCGGTGGCCTACCGCACCCGTGACGGGCCAGACATCCAAATCCAGATCGCACGACGACATTATCGCGGTGATCCGCGACTGCCGATATTTGATATCCGTGTTCGCAAAGCGGCTTGATCGTTCGCGGAGATGCGAGGCATACGATGCCGCCCCGGCATCCGTGCCCCCGGTGCGCGCACGGCGGGATTTTTCACCCGAGAGCGGGCGTAAGATGCCGAAATTGTTCCACATATTGCCATGATTCCATATCATCCAGCCGTTGGACAACCGCGTAATCATCCGTTATCATGAATATTAGCACCTTCACAATTAGCTGGGCCTTCACAGCATTCTGGTCGCTAACCGGCGCATTCGAACCGGCACCTCCTGCGGCGGCGGCGGCTTGGGCACTGCCCAGCGGAAGATTTGGATTGGCAAGGGGCGACAGCACACCGGCTTTGGTACGATTTCTTTTCATCTATCGCCGCTCTATTTCGGGTCTTGCTCTACCGTTCTCCGGCGGCGGGTTGGGACAATCCAAGTCGCAATCGCGTCCAAAAGGATGCCCGCAGCCAGAATGTATGCCCCAGGATACCGGGCCGCCTCGTTGTAGCCGGCGACAAGCCAAATTGTCATTGCGCCAACCAAGAGGGAAAGAACACGCGCCACCCAGATGATCCGGCAGGTGCCGAACATTGCCGCTCCCGCCATGAGAAGAACGCTCAGCCAAAGCGGGACGAACACGGGCGGAAACATGAGGGTGAACACCCCGATAAACGCCCAAGTTGGCACCGCCCTACCGTGGAGATTAAGGCCAAAGGTTGCAGGCAGCGACGCGATTACTACGCCCAACGCGAGCAGAACAAGAACACGGGCAATCCAAGCCCTCGGGGCCGCCAACCGTCGCACAGTAATATCACTGGGATAATCGCCTATCATGATACCCCTTCCGCGCTGGAATCCAGCAGATTTGGGAAAACCAAATTCCATAGGTTCCGCAAGATGCTCCTTTGACACGCCACCACTGGGTCAATCGGGCCGGTGGCCCGGCCGGCGGAATTGTGGGCCAGATCACGAGGCGCCAACGGGGACGCCTCGACGCATTGTTTGAGGTTACGATCCGGGCACATAAGCGTCTCCCGAATTTTTCGTCCCGATGATACTCTGGTTAAGTTCTTGGAACAGGCCATCGTTCCAGGGCGCGGAGCCAAGCGGACCAGTCAATGTGTTATTGCTCAACGTCAAAGTCAGCGTGTCAGTATACGAAATCGCTAAACCCGCCCAATACACCGACACGCCTGATGGATTAATGTCGTTGAACTGATATTGAGCCAGCAGCGTGTCGGACCCCAATAAACCGCCATCGGAATACAGACTGGCAGTCGCGTAGCTGCCGCTGCCCGATGGCTGAACCTGGTAAGCCCCGCTGAGCGTCACGATCACCTGATTCTGCGCGTTGGGAGCGCTAACTATCGGCGCAGGCGGCGTATACCTTGGCACATCCAATACGGTGGCCGCGGCAGTTAGGTTGTTGAGCGTGTAGGAAATATCGGCGTAAGGCGTGGGCATCGAATCGTGTCCGTCCTACGAACCCCATCTTCCAATGTGAATGAGGATATGAGAATCTGTTGGCGTCGCAAGCAAAAGGAGACAAGCGATGTCGATGGAACGTGTTGGACAGGCCCCTTACCCGCAGCATCACGGGCGGGAATTCTGGATTCTGGCTTTGGAATTGCAACGTGAAAGCGGTCTGACGCCTGCGGCGTTTTGCCGGCGGGAGGGGATCAGCGATAAGGCTTTTTGGCGTTGGAAGCGTAAGTTATCGCAATCCAGGCAACCGGCCGACGCACCGGTGGCGTTCTTGCCGGTGACGGTAACAGATGGCCGACCGGTGCATTCTTCGCAAGCGGCCGTCACCGGCAGATCGGGCGAAGATTTGCCCACCTGCGCAGGCGTCAGTTCCGACGCATCCCCACTTACCGACTCTCAGGCTGCATCGCCTGTTACAGCATTGTCTGCACAGATTGAACTTCATATCCATCTGGCCAATGGGCGTTGTGTTCACGCACATGTACCCGCCGAGGCACATGGACTGCAATCAGTACTTGCGGCCGTGGAGGCTTTACGATGATAACACTGCCAAGCCTTCGGGATATGGATCGTTGCGTACCCATGCGGATATATCTGTGCCTGACCCCTGCGGACATGCGTTGGGGCTTTTATACGCTGGCCCAGATTGTTCAGCAGGCCATGCAAGCGGACCCTCTGTCCGGGGACCTGTTTTTATTTACCGCCCGCCGCAGAGATCGCCTGAAAATCCTGTACTGGGATCGCGATGGACTGGCGCTTTGGTATAAGCGACTGGAACAAGGGGCGTTTCGGATTCCCAAACCTGCCCATAGTTCCGCTGCTGTGGAACTGACGGCCAGCGAACTGGCGATGTTACTGGAAGGTATTGATCTGGGCAGTATCCGACGGTCCCCACGGTACGCCAAGCCCGCAGCGGCGGTGAACCTCACAGGTCCGACGGCGGGCGTTGCAGGCGGGACATAACATAATCGTGATAGACATAACGCTATTACCTGATATTAAAATAATAGTAATATACATGACAATATGACTTGACATGATAGACCCGATCCGTTATACTCTCTGTCATGTTGAACGCCGCGTTACCTGATGATCCCGCCGCCCTTAAAGCCCTGCTGCGTAAGCAGCGGCGGGAACACCTGCAGCAGATCGTCGCCGTTCAGAACCGCGTTGACACACTGGAACAAAACGCCCGGCAATGGGAATCCCAGGAACAGACACTGGCCGCCCGCCAGGCGGAATTGACAGCTCGTCTTACGGAATTGCAGAAGCGCAACGACGATCTGGCCATGGACAAGCTGCGTCTGCAATACCGGCTTAACATATTGCTGCAACACCATTACGGCTCCCGTGCCGATAAGATCAGCACCGGACAACTGTTGTTGAAATTTGCCGAACTGCTGGAAGAAAAGCCGCTGGAATCGTCCCAGGATTCCCTGACAGAACCCGATTCGGCCGACTCGTCCACGACCGGCCTGACGCCTGTGAATGCCGTTACAGAACCCACGCGGCATATTCGCAAGGGACGGCGGGATGTGGAGAATATGAAACATCTGCCGATACAGCAGTGCCTTCATGACCTTCCGGAATCGGAAAAAGCCTGTCCGGTCTGTCAGCAGCAACGGCAGGAGATGGGACGGGATTCCAGTTGGCAGGTGGAACGCATTCCGCCCCACTTTGTGCGTATTGAGCATATCCAGGTCAAATATGTCTGCCGAAGCTGCGAGCAATCCGCCGCCGAGACCGGTTCGCAGATTGTTCTGGCGGACAAACCCGAGGCTCCCATTGCCAAGGGATTGCCGGGGCCGGGGCTTCTGGCGCATGTGGTAAGCAGCAAATTCGCAGATCATCTGCCGCTGTATCGTCTGGAAGGGATATTTGCCCGGCAGGGATTTGACGTTACCCGTGGCACGATGTGTCAGTGGATGACGGATGTGGCCGATCTGGTTAAGCCGGTGTATGACGTAATGGTCCAGGAAGTCAAAGCCAGCCATGTGACGGCCACGGATGACACGATCATGCCGCTGTTGGCTCCGGAAAAGACCAAAAAAGCCCGGATGTGGATTTACCGGGGTGATGCGGAACATGCTTACAACGTCTTTGACTTTACCGAAAGTCGCAGTCGGGATGGTCCTGCGACATTTTTGGAAGGCTTTAATCAGACACTGCTGGCTGATGCGTATGGAGCCTACGATGGTATCTGCGTGGAAGGCAATATGACCAAGGCGGGCTGCTGGGCCCATGCGCGTAGAAAGTTCACGGATGTCAGTCCCATGGCACCGGAGATTGCCAGGGAGGCCGAGCACCTGATAGGTAAGCTCTTTGATCTGGAACGCCAGGCCCAAAAGCAGAACCTTGACCCGCAGGCCCATCTGGCCCTGCGCCAGGAGAGAAGTGTGCCGATTCTGGCTCAACTCCATGAGAGGTTGCTGCACTGGAAAGCCACGGTGCTGCCCAAGCATCCGGTTAACACAGCGATCGGGTATTGCCTGAACCAATGGGAATCCCTGAAGGTCTTTACCAGAGACTCGGCGGTACGAATGGATAACAACTTGGCGGAACAGGAAATGAAGCGTATTGCCCTGGGGCGAAAGAACTTCCTGTTTGTGGGGTCTGTCCGCGGCGGCCAAACCGCCGCCATCCTGGCCAGCATGACCAGCACCTGCCGCCGCCACGAGATCAATGTGGAATTGTATCTCACGCAATTGCTGGCCAATCTGCCCTCCACACCCATCACGCAGGTCCGCCAATGGCTGCCCGATGTCTGGAAACAGCGCCAACTCGCTGAAAACAAAAGCGTTCTGATTCGCCAGGCCTGATAATCCGTTCCTCATGCCCGCAGATTATCCCCTATCAGAAAACTCCCCGGTAGATGTGGTTCGTAGGACGGACACATCGAATCCGGCCCGCCCAATTCAAATGGCGCGGACATATAAGGCGAAGAAATACTCTCATCCACCCCCCGGCCCATGGCCAGCGTTGCGGCTAAGAATGGAACATAATCATTCGGCTCGGCCGCCGCCCAGTGAAAACTGAACACTGAAAACCGTGATCTGTTTGCATACACCATCACGTTTCCCCCATTCAGGAATCCCGATTGGCGTCGATCGCGGTGCGTTGTTTTCCACCTTTTCCGGCGGCCTTCCTATCATTTTTCCGGGGCGGAATCAGCCAGACTCCGATGAAGATCAGCATGCTGCCTAGAGCGAGAGTGGGGAGCCCAAAGAAAAGTGGCCTAGACGGCGACCACAGGTACAGCCACGCGATGGCCGGAGCTACCAGAAGGCCCAACGACGCGGTGCGAATGCACCAGCGCACGGCGGCCGGTGTCGGTCGATAGAAACCGGCCACGAGCGAGGCGATCGCGCCAAGGTAATAGATCCAGAAAACCGGTGCCAACTCCGGCGTAGCCCCCGCTCGCCCAAATAGGGTCGTCGCCGCCATCAACATCAGGTACCAGAGAACTACGTAGGCCCCCGTCGTTCCGAACGCCACTCCCGGCATCCAGAGCGACACGAAGCACACAACCCAGCCGAGGGCGTAGATCGTCCAGGCAATCGTTGAACGTAGGTTGGAGGGGGTGCCGCGCTCACCCTCCATCGTTTGGGCGATTTTTTCCGCCATCACTGCACCCCCACCGTGCTAGAATCAAGTGGATTTGAAAGCACTGATTCCCAGAAGTTCTGCAAGATTTCCGCCGGGCTGGGTATCACTGCGCCCGTCGGGCAGATGATCTGGCCACTGGAATTGTGGCCCAGATCAACCACGAGCGAATAGCTCCACGCCAGCCCGTTCCATGTCCCCGCGTAACCTGATGTCGGCAAATCGTCCTCGTAGAGCAGGTGGCTGTTTGTGTCGTAAAGCTTGACCTCATAGGAGTTTGATGTTGAGTCCGTGGCCTGGAATGCACCGTTGAGCGTAATCTGAATCGCTCCGGTGGGGCTATCGGCGGTGATCGCGGGTGTGGCTGGCGTGTATGCAGGAAGGTTCACCTGCGTTGCGGGCGACGTGAGATTACCAAGCGTGTAGCCCACCAGCGCATACCCTGTAACACCGTCATCCTGCACGCCAGCAAAAGTTGGGCCCGTGACACCCTGCGTCAGACCCCGGCCCATCTCAAGGGTATTAATCTCGAACGGGACATAATCATTCGGCCCAGCCGCCGACCACGCATTGGCGTTAAGGGTGAGGCCCGGGTCGCCATATTTAATTGTGGCGGTGTCCATCGTGTCGTTGAAGCCGGTGTAGCCTCCCACGGAATCGAACTCTGGCGAGACCAGCGAAATGGTGATGCCAGTCTCGAGCTGACTCTTTTGCACCATACCGGTGAGCACCGGATTTTTAATACCAGCGCCGGCAGTAGCACCGGTTGTGACGGACAAGTCCCAAGTAGTCGTATTATAATCGCTGTTGTCCAGCCGCACACCGACAATAGCGTCTGGATTCAGACCCGCGTTTGTAACCTCCGTGCCGGCACCGTTGACACTCGTCCCGCCATTGTACGCGTTGCGATCCGACACCGGCGCATTCCAGCCAGTTTGGCCGGACGGATCGGCGGCGGCTGCGGCATCTGCGGCTTCGGCGTTGCCCGGCGAGGGCGTTGGATTAGAAAGCAACGCCAACATAGCGCCTCCCGTCAAAAAGTCCCATTTTTTTTCCTCCCCGGTAACCGCAGTTTAATCCAATAATAAAGGCCGGGCAGGGTGCTAATAAACATCAAACTACAGCCAACGGCGAAAACAACACCGCCGTAAAGATCGTGACCGCAACGCGCATCAAAGCCAGCAGATGCTAATATCCAACCAGCGAGTAGCCCCGACGACAGGAGTGGTCCCAGCAGCGAGGCCATCGGGCCGCCCGGGCGAAAAACCGTTATCACGCACGTCAGGGCACCTATCCAGAACCACAGCCCGATTAATGGAAGCCAAGGCATTGCAACCGCAACAATCAGCGAAAATACCACTGAGGCCGAAATCAGGTACCATGTCGGAAACGCATTGCAGTTGTTGAACCCAAGGTATGCTGCGGGCATCTGCAACGACGCTGCGCATGTCGCTACCCCAACAATACACATCGCACGCACGGCAATCTTGAGCGCCGGAGTTAATACTGGCGCAGGGAGACGAGGTGCAACGGACCGGCCTGTGTCACGATCCCGGCACATAACTGTCTCCTGAGCTAAAGTTTCCGATGATGCTTTGGTTAAGCTCTTGGAACAGGCCATCGTTCCACGGTGCTGATCCCAGCGGGCCGGTAAGCGTGTAATCGCTGAGTGCAAGGGTGTCATCATAACTTGCATTATAGGAGAAATTCACCCCTGCGGTAAGTTGCGACACATGCACCATCCCCGTGAACACGGGATATTGCGCACCGGCATTGTTATACGCATCCCAGCTTGTTAAGTTGTAATCGGTGCCGTCCAGTTTTACACCGACAATCGCACCTGGATTCAGGCCGGTGCCGGAAACTTCCGTGCTGGAGCCGGAGTTCGTTCCGCTCTGGAGAACGTTGCCGGCGCTGTTGCTGTATGCGTTCCGGTCACCGACAGGCGGCTGCCATCCGTTTGTGCCCGCGGCGGTCCTTTGGGAACTGCCCAGCGGAAGATTAGGATTGGCGAGGAGCGATACCATCATTCGCCTCCGACATTTGGGGCGGGGCCTTCGAAGGGCGATAAAGGTTTCCGCCGCCGGATGGGGATGACCCAAGGTGACAGCACAAACGCCGACATCACGAACGCTCCCCGATAGTCGAAGGGATTTCCTGTTTGTAATTCATTGGTGATGCCCCATGCCACATAGCACCCCAATGGAACGGAAATGGCTCGCAGTGCCCAGATAAGCCACGCCCTGCCTAAAAGTACCGACCAGAAACCGCCGAGGGCCAAACAAAATATAGCGAGGCAAATCGGAACCCCTATAGGCCAAAACATAAGCGTGAATTTCAAATCTACCTGCCAATTGGGAAGGCTATAGCCGTCAATGCCCCAAATGGACTGACCACCGCCGAACTCGTAAACCAACAGTGAAACCACTCCTTCCAGTACGAAGGCCAACCCAATCAATTTCCTGGCACCCACCAAAACTTTTAGCATCAGACTTTTGCGGTCATCCAGCCTTCCCATCACTGCACCTCCACGGTGCCGGAGTTATAGCCGGAATCGCTGGTGACACCAGCCTGCCAGAAATTTTGAAAAATGTTCAGCGGGCCGGCATAAGAACCATCTACACCAATTATGTTACCGTTGGAATCATGATTCAATATCGCTGCCAGCGAGTACGTTAACGCCAATCCATTCCAGACACCGAGAGGTTCCGCGGCGGCGGAAACGTCGTCCTCCCATAGCAGATGACTGTTGCTATCGTAAATTTTTACACTGTATGAAGTCGGACTGCTGCCTGAAGTTGCATCCGTCACTTGGAATGCGCCATTAAGTTGAAGCTGAATCTGACCGGTGGGATTATCCGAGATCACCACCGGCGCGGTCGGCGTATAGGTTGGCAGATTCACTTGCGTATCGGGCGAAAGAATGCCCCCCAGACTGTACTCCACCATAGCGGCCTGGGTGGCGGAGTCCGCCTGCACACCGTTGAGGGATGGGCCGGTGATGCCCGGGGCCACCGACCGCCCCATTTCCAGTGCCGATATTTCAAAGGGCACGTAGTCACCTGGCCCGGCGGCGGCCCACGCGGTAGGGTTCACCAACACGCCTGCTTCACCGTAGGTTACCGCTACCGAGTCCAGTGTATCCAGGGGGCCAACATATCCGCCGTGTTCATTTTCAGGCGACACAAGTGAAATGGTCAAGCCATTGACTAACTGGCTCTTGGTGGCCATGCCGGTAAGAATTGGCTTTTTGACGCCAGCACCTGCATTCGGGCCGGTTGTCACGGAAAGGTTCCATGTTGCCGTGTTGTAATCAATTCCATCGAGCTGCACGCCGACGATGGCAGATGGATTCAGGCCGGCACCAGTGACCTCGCCATTGGACCCAATTTTACCGCCGTTGTAGGCATTCTGGTCTGAGTTTGAGACCACGAAGGCCTGATTCTGCGTGCCGTTGCTGGGTTGGATGTCCTGGCGCTGTGTGCTGCCGAGCGGCAAATTCGGGTTATCCAACCAGGCTAGAACTTGTGCTTCAACTTGCGGGTCAGACTCAAGGTTAATATGGTCCATGTTCACACCGTAGTCATAAGCTGTGTCCGGCAGCATGGCGCTATAGGTCGGCACGATAGAGTCGTTGTTCGCGCCGTCAAGTTGCTGGATCCATGGAAAATAGGAACCGCCGTTGGGGCCTAGCGGCTGGATATCGCCGAAAATCGGCAACTCAGTAAACGGTACAGGCCCCTCGAATTTTTGTAATTCGGTGTGTGTCCCATATACCGCCGCATACGAGACACCATTACTGAACACGGCGGCGAGCGCATTAAGCTGCGCCAACAGCGGGCTGTTAATAGCGGCGTCTTCAAAGAATGGATAAGGATTGGCCCCGTTCGGGCTTGTCGCGAGGTAGCCCTGGCTCTGCATCCAGGTGAGGACGTTCTTCTCGGTGTGCCCTCCAAGCGTGCCCAGCAGTCCTGAGTTGATTTGTGCATTACCAATTGTCGGATTGCTATATATCGCGTCAATCATATTCGCTAACGGCGATCCCAAATTCGGCGTGCCGATTTCAACCAGGCTGCGAATATTGCGGAAATCCTCAAACAGCTTGCCGCCGCTGGAGTTCGTGGCCTGTTCCATGTACCAGCGCGTCAAAAGCCCGCCATAGCTGTGCGCTACCACATCCACTTTCTGAACCGCGATCAACGTCCCCTCGGCAAGGCCGGTGGGGACGAGGGTCGGATTGCCCGAGGGAATATCGGGATTGTAAATGGAGTTATTCACCAGCCCGTACCGGAAGTCTTCGATCGTGGCTTCCACCGCGTTCTGGACAGACTGCCAATCGCTGGTCAGCGGTCCGGATCCGTAGTCGTTGGCGGCACCGGAATGATCCGCAAATGAGAAGGGCGTAATAATATATTTCTGGCCTTGCAGCGTTTGCGCCATTCCACCCGGCCCCTGCCAGGCGGAATAGGGATCACTGTTGATTCCATGCACAAACACCACCGGCGGGCGTGTGAGCATCAGCGCGCCGGGCTTCGCACCGGCATACAGAGGCGGCAGAGTGGTATTGGAATAGTTCAGCGATACACCGACATGGATTTGCCGGAAAAAGGCATTGCTGCTTTCGCCCTGCGGCAGAAATTCCGCCGGCGGCTCGTAGAACTGCGTGCCCAGAACGTCCAGCGCCGCCCCTCCGGCTGCGGTGCCTTCCCATCGGGTTGAGCCTTGGGCGGGGTTGGTGTTGGTCTGCACGCCCTTCAGCGCTGTATCAGCGGTGAGATTGGACTGCCAAGTGCTCAAGGGCAACAATTCTCCATTACTGCCATCGGATTGCAACGAATAAATACCCGTACCAATATGCGGGAAGAGTTGGCCGAAATCGAGTGTCAGGTTGCCTTGGTGGATCAGATTCTCCAGTGCCTGCGAGCCTACCGCCCGCACCAGCAGCAGTGAGCCGTCATCGACACCATTTTGCCAATCGGCGGCAATGCCGCCGGGTTGCAAGTTTGGCGCAATACGGTTCTGGTCCATGTTGGTGGTAAATGCCTTAGTGGGGTTGGCGTGCGAGATTCCGGTGACATCGGTATAGACCAATTGCAGGCTGGCGACAGTTACATTTACCTTATCGGAAATCGTATTATCACCGCTGGCAAAATCCCCGGTTGGATCAATCTTGACCGTGATGGTCACGGGGTTCGGATCACTGGGGTTGACGCCTTCGACATAAAGATCGGTCAGTGAACTGGACCCCTTGAGGATATCCGACAGCGGAATGGCCGTATTATCAGGGATAAAATTGCCACCGGAGAGAATGCTGGCCGAGTTGCGCGGCGTGGTGGAATCGGCATTCCATATACGCAGGTATCCGCCGGAGCCGGGGGAATAAGTATCAATGCTCCCGGAACTGGGGGATGTCTGGGTGACGCTGGCGGGATCAGCGGCGGAATAATTAAATTCAACATAGGCACTGGATGGATCAGCAATACCCAGCGCCGAAAGCTGGAGCGGCGCAAAAGTACCTTCCGGCAGACTATCGCCTGCGCCGGCGGCGATGGTGCTGATACCGTCGGCGTAGCCGGGGATGTTGTTGCCGTTAACATCCAAGGTATCGGCGATGATCACCTTGCCGGTTCCGGAGGCCTTGCCGGATTCATCGGCAGCGGTGATTTGGCCGTTGTTGTTGGTGTCCATAAGCAGATCGACGGTGGGCTTGGTGACGTTGAAGAAGATGGTGGCGTAGTTGCTTTGGGTGCCGTTGGGATCTTTGAGGGTGTAGGTGACGTAATCGGTGCCGACGAAATTCTTGTCCGTCGGCGTATAGGTGAAGCTGCCATCGGAATTGGGTGTGAACGTGCCGTGCTTAGGCGTCTGGTCAATGATTTGACCGAAGGAGATCGTGGGCGCGGTTTGACCCGCGGGGACGTTGATTTCATAAGCAGGCGGTTGCGTAAGCGGACTGTTGGAGGCTGCGACGGTGAGGGTAGTGCCTTGCTGAACAGAGAAGGTATCGGGAAAGGTTGGGGCCAAAGGGGCTGACGGTGCCACTGCCGGGGGCGCTACAGGGAATTCGTTGGGGGTGAAGGTCGTACCCTCGCTTCCGTCGATATCATTTGAATCGGTTGGATCGCCGTCGCCGTCCCCATTCTTCTGTTGCCCGCCGACGAAATTCACGCTGGCAATGTTACTGGTTTCCAGCACATTGGAAGCGCTGGTGCCGGCGAGATGGTCGGTAACGTCAAAGGTGAAGGATGCATTCGGCAGGCTGCCCCCCGATGCCAGCGGGGTGAAGCTGTACGTGTAAGCGCCGGTCGTTGGATCAACAGTGACACTTCCAAAGGCGGGCTGGGCCAGCAGCCTGTAGGTGAGCGGGTTGCCGTTCTGATCGTAGGCCCCCAGCGTCCCGGAAATCGTCCCGCCGCTTTGCGGGAAGTTCTGTACGTTGCTTTCCGCCTCCGGTATCTGGTTGGCGACTTGCAGCGTCACAGTGCCTTGCTCACTGGTTACCGCCGCCCCGCCTTGAGGCGTGTATTGAACGGTATATGTGAAGCTGTCGGTTCCATAAAATCCACTGCTGGCGGTGTAGGTATAAGTTCCGCTGCTGGAACCTTTTGCCAGCTTTCCATGCTGCGGCTGGCTGTAGGATGCTATAGAGATTTGCGCGTTGGCTTCCGAGCCGTCGTTGGGAAGGGGCACCGAGGCGTCGGAAAGCAGGTTGATCTTATACTGCTGATCATTATTCGGGCTGAACGCAAGGTTGGGTGCCGTGGGTGCCGGGGCGGTGACGGTGGCGGAAATCCAGCTTGAATCAGCCGACTTCCCGCTTGAATTCGTGCCTTGGAGTTGGAACCGATAGGTGCCCGGTTGCAGATATGATCCCGAACCGATCGTCTGCGGGGTGAACTCAAAGCTCGCCTGGCCTGACTGCAGACTGCTGACAGAGTTGTAGGTGCCGGTAGGCGTTTCATAATTCAGAATCAGCGACGCATTGTATACCGACGGATCGCTCCACACCAATCCGATTCCCTGAACAGTGGCACCAATCACCGCCAGACCGGTGGGTGCCAGGGGTGGCTGCATTGAGGGATTGACATAGCCGGCACTGGATGTGGTTCCATCGGAGAACGTTGCGGCGACATAAGCGGACGAGCCGGCGGTATTGGCGGCGGCAACCTGGTATTGGTAAACATCTCCGGCGGCAACGGCGGTGTCCTGATAGGAATATGCGCCGGCGCTGACGGTTTGGATGGTCTGCCAACTGCCGCTGGAAGTCACATCTTCACGCTGGATGACAAAACTTGTCGCGGGATTGCCGCCTGATCCGGCCACCCAATTCAGGTCGATCTCGGTGGGCGAACTTTGTGTGGCATCGACACTGGTCGGCGCGGCGGGCGCGGCGTTGGCGGGTGTGCTTGCGGAGACCGCGGTGAATCCGGAGTTTCCACTGGAATTTACCGCAGCCACCTGGTAACCGTAGCTTTCACCGGCGGAAAGTCCGGTGTCATCATAACTGGTGGTGGAAGCGGAGAGTGCGGCCAACGGAACCCAAGTGCCATTAAAGCTTTGCTGTTGCACCACAAAGCCGGTTTCATCACTGGTGGTGTCATTCCAAGAAAGATTAATCTGTGTGGACGATACGGCGGTCGCCGTCAGACCGGTGACCGAGGCGGGGATCGCGGGGATCGTGACGCCGACGGTGCCGCTATTGGTGTAGCCGCCGCCGCCATTGAGGATTTGGACACGAAGATCATAGGTGGTTCCGGGCGTAAAGGGTGAGGTGGGGTTCCATGCGAAACTGGTAAATCCCGGGGTCAGCGGTGTGGATGTAACATTCGACCAGCTTGTTCCGCCATTGGTGGAATCCTGAATATTAAAGCCATAGGTACTGTTGGATGGATCAGTCCACGCCAGATCGATTTCACTGCCGGAGACGAAGGTGGCGTGCGGATTCAACGCCGATCCGTCGAGAGTGTAAATGGGACCGGCGGCGGACGCGGTGGAGTTGTTGTTGGAGGGGCCGTTGGCGATAACCTGGTAATAATAAGGCCCGGTGCCGGTAACGGACGTATCGTTATAACCGGTTGCAGTTGCCGCAAGCGCGGTTGGGGTAAGGCTGGTCCATGTTATATCGTCCGTGCTCTGCTCAACGGTATAACCGGTAGCGCCGGCGGAAGCCGTCCAGGAAAGACCAATTTCAGTTGCCGAGACGGCAATAGTGGTGAAATTCGCCGGCGACGCGACCAGCGTTGTCGCCGAAGCGGTGTCGGACGGTGCCGCCGCGGATTCGGCGGAGCCGTTGGCGGCGATGATCTGGAAGGTATAAGTTTGATTGGGCAGCAGGTTGGTTACGGTTGCTGATGACGCGTTGCCCGATGCGTAGAGAACGGCCGCGTATGTGGCACCGCCATCGGTTGAATCCTCAATAATCATGGCTTCAGCGACATAAGAGTTGTTCGTCCACGTCAGCGTGGCGGAGGTAGCTGTAACGCCGGTGACGGCGAGATTCGTTGCCCCGGCGGGGATGACCGCCACAGCCTGCGTGGCGCTGCCTGTGCCGTCGTCATCGGTGGCGAAGGCGGTGATGGTCGGTTCCGGCACTCCGGCGGCAAAGGTGTGGTTTATAGAGGCCGGCGATCCGGTAATGTTCTGGATGGGCGTTCCATCACCCCAGTTAATGCTCCAACTCGTAACACTGTCTCCATCAGCGGTGGTGGGAGAAAGAGCCAGCGTGTAGGCTTGGCCTTCCGATACCGTGGATGTCCCGGAAATAACCGGTTGTGGCACCGCGTCGACAACCTGCGCGACAATGGGTGCGGCGGCTATAGAACCGGAAGCCGTTTGCGCGGTGATGGTGATGGTGTAATTGGCGGTACCATCGGGGTAGAAATGGGTATCGGAAGTTACGCTGCCGGACAGTGTGTCGGCTGTTGTTCCATCGCCCCAGTTAATCTTCCAACCGGTCATGGCGGAAAAATTATTGGTTGATAGATTCAACATATACGGCTGGTTTTCCAAAGCCGGTGGCGTAAGCGAACCGGAAATTTGGGGCAGACTGGCCGGGATTGTTACACTCAGTGATTGGGCACCGATCACAACGCCATCAGTGGATGCGCCGGCGGGATCGGACATCGTCAAGCCCGCGAGGATTGTGGCATTGCTGAACATGACGTTTTCGCTGGTGCCGATCTGCGCCCAACCGGAATCGCCGGTGGAATAGGAGTAATACGCGGAAACCGTGTCGCCCCAGCGGACCAGCCGCACCTGCACCGGCAGCGTTACACCGGTCACCACAGGGGCTGATTGTTCGGTTGCGCCATCTGAGGCAATCCACTGGAACGTCAGATCACCGCTATTGGAAACCATCACCAACGCCATCGCCGCGCCGGAATTAGTTGAATCCACGAATGCTACACCACCGGCCAGCTGCGAGTTGGCTCCGGTAAAACCGAGGATTTGGGCGGTTACAGTTCCGCTGCTGGAAGCCAACGGCTGAATCGCGCTATTTGTGAGACCGGCCCCGGAGAGCAAATCCATCTGCGAAGCGGTTTGCTGGGCGATGGCAACGCCGGCCGCCTCGGCCAAGCCATTTTCAACATCAAGTACCGAATTAGTATTCAGCGTAAGGTTGCTATCCAGCGTCACACCGCTGAAGACGGTTGGGCTGGAACTTGTGCCGCCGACTTGCAGATAGCCGCCGGTCGACCCGAGCTTAACTCCTGAGATCGTATTATCAAAAATAATGGTGTTACCTGGATTCGCGCTGATGTAACCCGCACCGGAAACACTGACTCCATTGCTGAAGGTGACGGTAGAACCGACTGCGCCGGTAGCGTTCACCTGTCCGGCGATCGCGTACACGTCGCCAGCGTTAAGGATAAGGCTTCCGGCACCGCTGACGTCTTGGCTGATTCCGGGACTGCTGTCGAAACTCAACATGCCGCCCGCCTCGATTGTCAAAGTCTCGCTGTTTCCAATCGCCAGATTTCCTCCGATATTGAGCGCTGCGCTGGGGGCGATGGTGACCGGTCCCGTCGTTCCGGCCGCGACGGAGAAACCGAGACCGGAATCATTGAGCGTTCCGCTGACGGTGGTGGTTCCGTATCCGTTGTTCGTCCAATTGGAGATGTCCAGGGTTGCCAAGTTTCCGTTATCCACCAAGTTCAGTAAACCGCCATCATTTGCGATGGCACCGGCGTTAGTGACAGTTCCCCCGGCTTGGCCAAGAGCCAATGCGCTAGCGCTGCCAATGGTAACGCTGCCCCCGGATAGCAAGGTGAGTGTTCGGATATCGGCGTTGAGATACCCCCCACCGGAAGCCGCAAGCGATCCCGTGCTGGACATTGTCGATGCCAGCACTTCCAACATTTGTCCCGAAACATTTCCTATGATCGTGCCACTGTTGACGGCGGTTCCAACACCGTTGTTCGCCACATCAAATTGGCCCGTCCCTTCGATTGTGCCGATGTTGTTAAAAAGTGGGGAAGATTGGTTTGAGGTCGCTTCAACTACGACCAGACCGTTGAGGTCGATCGTGGCGGCGCTATCAATATTTCCCAAGTCGCTGGCAATGATTCCATCTCCGCTAATGAGCAATCCGCCGGTTAGCGTTGCCGTTCCGCCGCTATATGATGCGGCACTGAGCAAACCGCTCGTGGTATTGGTCAGGGTAAAGCCGCCGCTTGATCCGGGTAGAACAGCAAGCGGTGCCGCTCCGCCGCTGGAAGTGAAGAGGTAAAGGGATGATACCCCCTGATTCAGCACCGCGCCCGTCTGGAGGTACAAGCCGTTTGAACCGGGGAAATAGACGTTCATACCGCCGTCGATATTGACCGTCCCGGCCAACGTCACATTACTCAAGGTCAGGCTGGTTTGGCTGGAGCCGGAAAGAGCAACCGGGCCGTTACTCCCGTCGATCGTTCCGCCGGTAACCGTCTCATTATTGACGTTCCATGAACCGGCAGTCGAGGTGTCCAGAAGTGTTGAACCGCTGTTATTCAGCGTGCCGCTTAAATTGATCGCGCCGCCGTCATTGGTGAGTGTCGTGGAGCTGAGAGTGTCGTTGCCGGCGATGTTCAGGGTGGTACCGGCGTCCACGATCACTGGCACCGAAATGGTTCCCCCGCTCCAATTTCCGATGTCTGTCAGTGTCAACGCGCCGCTGGCATTCCCGGTTAGCGTTCCTCCGGTCATCGTCAGGTTGTTGGCGATGATTGCCGCGTTGAATGTCAATGTGCCTCCGGTTAACTCAATGGCACTTGTGCCCGAAGCTTGCAGTGCGGTCCCCGCGTCCAGCGTACTGATACCACCACTGAAATCGATGACACCTCCAGCCGCACCGAATGTCCCACTGTCCACGCCGCCGTCGGCAATCTGCAACGTACCGGTAGTTGCCTCCACCGTGCCGCCGCTGTTATTCAATGCGCCGCCGGCTGTCACGTTTCCGGCGGTGTCCAGAACAGCCCCGGCGTTGACTGTCAATGCGGCATAATCGGTCCCGCCACTCCAGGTGTTGCTCGTGCCGGTTAGCGACACCGATCCAGGTCCGTTGAGCGCACCGCTGCTGAAGTTGAGGTTTTTGACACTCAGGGTGTCACCGGCATCAACCGTGATTGTTGCACCGTCGAACTCGATCTGCTGCAGGTTGCTGCTGCTGACGCTGTTCATCGTCGTGTCGGCATGGAGCGTGAACGTTCCGCCGCTGAACTGCAAGTACCCGCCGTCCGCCGTGAACGCCGCGTCGCTACCGGTACCGGTATTGGCGTTGTATCCGCCGCCAGCGATCTGCAACGTGCCGGTGTCCACTGTGACGGTCCCCGCTTGCGTACTGTCCACCACGTTGTCCAGCAGCACCCCGCTGTTGAAAGTAGCGGTTCCTGTGCCGGCTGTCTTCTCCAACTGGCCGGAATTGTTGAATGTTGCCGAACCTGTGTTTTGCAACTGGAAGCCCGCGCCGCCGGTGATGTCAAAGGTTCCGGCGTTGTTGATCTCGTCGCCGCTGTACATCAGCACATTGTAGGTCGGACTCGTCAGATTAATCACGCCACCAGTGCTGCCGCCACTGGTACTAAGGGTCACACCACCGCCGAGGCCGCCCAAGTATAGGTAACCGGTGGAAGCCGTTATATTCAGTGTCGCGCCGGCGGTCACCATCGTGGCCACGTCCAGCGTGCCGCCGTTCCAGTTGTCTGTACCGGTCAGCGATACCAATCCGGATCCGTTGATTACGCCGCTGCTGAAGTTGAGGCCGTTTACACTCAGGGTGTCACCGGCGTCAACCGTGATTGTTGCACCGTCGAACTCGATCTGCTGCAGGTTGCTGCTGCTGACGCTGTTCATCGTCGTGTCGGCATGGAGCGTGAACGTTCCGCCGCTGAACTGCAAGTACCCGCCGTCCGCCG
>JAKAEZ010000046.1 GCA_021819825.1 Planctomycetota bacterium | reverse complement strand
TGCTTGACTTTCATCGTTTTCTCCGGACTTTCGCCATACAAACCCTATGTTAATCCGCATGGACGGTTTCGGCTACCTGGCCAAACGTACAAAATATGAACAGCAACTTCAGAATTTGCGTCATCTGTGGCATCGCCTGTGCCATGGCGGTCGCAACCGCCTCCAAATGCCAAAATCTCCCGGCGCGCGCCGGGGCAGGCAGTGGGTAACATAGCAATGGCGGTTGCACCGCTCGCGGGCGAGTTCGGCGACGTGGCGCGGGTGGGGGAAGCGGGGGGCGAGGTTGTCCCCCGCACAGTGTCGCTGAACGTGTTGAACCCGGAATTTACTCCGGCTGCCGCAGAGAGTATCGCCACTCCCGGTGGGGTTCAATTCGGGCCGGATGGTGATGCATTCCTGACCAATGCGTCGCGTGCGACTCCTATCCCCGGAACGCTGGACGTTGCGGTTCATGGTTCGCCTTTAGATGTGCAAATAGGTGAGAACGTGGTAAACCACCGAGTTCTGGCGCAACTCATCGAAAATAGCCCAGAGATTGGAGGGCAGCCCGTCCGCCTTCTTTCGTGCGAGACAGGCTGTCTACCGGAGGGTTTTGCCCAGAACCTGGCTAATAAGCTCGGCGTACCTGTTTCGGCCCCAAATGATATAATCTGGGCTTGGCCCAACGGGGAGTTGAGCATTGGTCCGGACGAATTTACAAACTCAGGTTCATTCGTGACCTTTGTTCCAGGAGGAAATCGCTAATGAGTATTCTGGATGAATGGAACCATAAGTGGTTTGGCGTTTGGAGGGAGTACGGACCGCGCTATCGTGAATGCCCTAGTGTTCACGACTTTGTATGCTCGGCTGTCGTGGAAAAATACGACAAGATCCGTATACGCAAATATTTAACGACAGCGCAGGTTGTGGCATCCACAAGCCGAAGAAGCTTTCCCTGCCCTTTTACTGGCAAGCGGGGCGGTGGATCAATATCGTCCAGAACGGATGGGCGTTGGTATTGGATGGACGACTTGGCTGATTACATCGATCAGTACGACGTGGCTTTACCAACAAGGTTCTTGCAAAATATTGAGAGGAATGATTATGTTCCACCGGTGGTGAATCCCGCTGATGTTGCGAAGTTAGAACGGCCGCCAATCGGGCGTTAAATGCCGCAGAGAGTGAAACTCTGTTCTCGGCGAACCTGGGTCAGCGTGCGACACAATTGGCCGATCCGCGATTGATGCAGTCGCTTGAACAGCGCGGTTACACCCTCTTCCAGGACGCTGAAACCCAGCGGCTATTGGATTATTTTGATGCGAATGCTTCAACCGACATGGCGGGCAATATCTCGCTCAGAAGCGATCCTCGGCAGGTGGAGGTGTTGGAGGAATATCTGCATAATGTAATGAACAACAAAGGCATGTACGATGGCTTGAACACTGCCGAGCAGGAAATAATGACCAAGGAATGGATGATTCAACACCAGCAGTTATTGGGAATTTCACAGGAGGATGCGTCGTGGCTTCAGCAGTCAGCGAACATGTACAAGAAGTGAAGTGGTCATTCTCGGTGGCGGATGTCTTTTCGCCGAAATCTGCAAAAGGGCAGACGCAGATCGTGTTGGCCGGAAGTGTTCTCTCCGGCGATCAGGACCAGGTGCTAGGCCGGTCGGTCGTCGTTATGGTCGGCGGCAGGGAATCCGGTCGCGGAAGGATTGTGTCTCGATACCGTTTTTCGGGGCCAGAAAAGGTAAAGAGCGCTTATGTGTTTCAGGGTGATGCGCCGGTTCATGCCGACATCGCTACGGGAGTGATACTCAAGGAGGTGTAGCCGCAGAGAATGCAGGAACCTCGGTCATCGGGCACCACCCCGATAATGTCAACATGGCCAAAGGCTTAAAGGCCAAGACCGAAACGCGGAACTGACCATCGTAAATGCGTTGGGAGACGACTGGGCCATCACGTCCGGTGGTTCTTCACGAAACATCTGCATTGACATCTGCCAGCCGCTAATAGAGGGGCAAGGGCTTCAATGGGGCGGGCCCGTTTTCCGCGGGACGCCTTGGAATACACCTTACCGCATGTTTTGGAGGCCGTAATGAGCTACTCTGGTGATATCGCCACCGCACTCGCCGGATTAAACAAATGGCAAGGCGCTGCGGTTGCCGCCATGTGCGCGGCAAGCATGGTGCCGATGATTGAGCGCTTTGCACAGCCCGCCACGCGACAAGCATTCAAGCGGGGCCTGGATACTGCCTGGAAATCGGCTCGTGAAGGGGCGCTTGATTCGGGCGCTTCCGCTGCCCGCGCGACGCTGGACGAACTGCCTGAGTCGATGTGCGACGATTCCAACACACCCATGTACGAAGTGATGGTCGCTCTCGGGGTCCTGTCCTACGCCCTTGACGCAGTGAATAGAGACGATTCAGTGCGTAACGCAAAGGAAGCCTGTTTCCTGGCTGCAAACCACTACTCAGGCTACGACCACGTGCTGGTGTATGGGAATCAAATCCGGACGATTGATCCCCGTAATCCTCCTCCGCCAGGACGGCTGGAATCGCTTCAAATTCAATCGCAGCTTCATGCGATCGAGATTATACGTAACGCTCGGCAGCTTTCGGGCAAGATCATCGAGGAGCTACAGGCATCCGCAGCACAACTCGCCTCGGAACTTGATCGCGTTTTACCGATTTACGCCCAGCGACGGGGGTGGAAGATCCAGCAATAAACCTTTGGCCGGCTTCACCTGTTGTTGCGCCGGCGTGGGTCCAGCGCGTTGAGGGCGGAGTGCAGGCCTTTGGGGCGCTGCTGGAAACGGGCATTGGCCTGGCCACATCCGAATTTGGTATCGGCATACCGGTGGCAGCGAACGGTGTGGATAATTTGCAGGCAGGCTTGCGCGAGTTGTGGACCGGTCAATATGTTCAGACGTACACTTCGCAGGCGATACAATGGTCCTCCGAGGAACTGGGCGCGAGCCCCTCAACTGCGTACAATATTGGCCAAGTTGGCAACGCGGCAATCGGCGTCGGCGGTACGTTCGGCGCTGGTGTATTCAACGACGCCGAGGCGGGCAGTTGGGCGCTCAATGGGCTGCAACGGCTGTTGCGAGGGACGGCTGCGGGGAATACAACAATCCCCGAAGCCTTCGCCAAGGAGCTGCAAGGTGGTGGGTCATGGCTTATGACTTCTGAGCAGTTCCGCGATTTCGCTGCTGGGAGGGCCATGATCGGTCGTACCGGAGGGCAATTCATGACATCCGCGGCCCGCATGAACCTCCTGATTGAGGAAACCGGTGGCGACCCGGTTCTTCTCGGCCAGAAACTTGGCGTCCCATGGCAGCCGGGAACGCAACTGATTCGGATGGATGTCAGTAATCCGCTTCTCTTTAATCCCAGATTGCCCAGCGCATCAATGGCTGGCGCGAATTCCTTCTTCGTACCGGGTGGATCCACTATTGGTGGCGTGCCGGAAATAGTGACCGACCAACTTCCGTGGCAGGAGGTATGGGCTACGCCCATAACATCAATAAAGCAGGAGGAACTTCAGTGATTACAAAGGGTCCTAATGAGATTGTAAGGACGGCCTTGGCTAAGGGAGAGTTAGAAAAGCTCCTCTTGGGCGCGCCTGAGTACCAGTATCGCTCAAAATACTCGCCCGCTCCGGGTAACACGGACCTGACAGAATTGTTGTCCGTTATTTATAGGGACCTGGCGGCCGAAGAGCGGGGCCCTGCAGCGGAGATGTTGCTGGCCGCATTGAAGAAGATCGTCCATAAGTACGAGGGGTTGCGTCCTGTCGCGTCGTGCATCCTCTACGAGGCGGGATCTCAAGCGGATCATCGGCCGCCATTGGGACTTCCACTTGGCGAATTGGCGAGGGCGCTTGGCGCAAGTATCCAGCAATACTCAAGTCAACTTCGCGCTGATGAGACAGGCGAGGGATCCGAATGGCCGGATGGCCGGCTCGGGGAATTCCGGCGATTGAGCCGCAACACGGTGAGCTTGGGCGGCCCGTCATTTTGCGAATGATCAGGCCTCACGACAGGATAAGAGACCGAGCGCCCCCGGTGCGTACCTGCTCTCAATTCCACCATTTGCGGGGTCGCCGATGAAGCGGCTGCCCGGCCCACCAGCCTCAGCGATTCCACCGGCACGCTCGCCGGCTTCACCTATCTGGGTGCCGGGGCGAATGTGACAGGCCAAACCGATAGCCAGGTGGGTATCAGGCTTTCCGTAACATTGAATCAGTTCGGCCAGGCGTCCAATCAGAACTGGACCGACGGCGCAACGGTTCTCTCCGATAGCCAATACCTGTACAATAACGACGGTATGGTGGCATCGTTCGCAGTGGCCGCGAACGAACAAGCTGGATCGGGCATTCCCAATCCGTATCTGGAGGGCCAGACGCCGATACCGGGGACAAGAAGAACCGGGGTTAGCCGGGCTGCTGTGCTGGAGATAAAATTGGTGCAGGAAACCGGGGAAGGTACGCTCGATTGGACGCCAGAGGAAATCGATGACATTCGTCAGAATGGCGAACTTCCTCTTAACATAGTTGGCCATCATATAAACAGCGTCGCCGAATTCCCAGAATGGGCTGGCGATCCACGCAACATCATGTTCGTACGTGGCCAAATTGGGAATCTGGCCGAGCATGGAGGAAATTTTCAGAATGCGACGATTGGCCCACTTATTGATCGTGCGGCAATGATTCTGCTCGCTGAGGGAGGTGGTGAGTGAGCGTTGATTGGGAAGGCATATTAGCGCGGTTACGGGGGTACCCACTGCGAATCAACAGGTTATTACCACCGTGCCCTGATGAAATGGTTGCCGCCGTGCAGTCCGCTCTGGGCCGGTTCCCAGAAGACCTGGCCGGTATGGTGAGGAATTTCAACGGAGGTAAGCTGTTCGTGAAGGGTATCCAAATGGTCTGTATATTTGGGTTGTCAGCCGCGCAACCTCTTCCGCCGGAGCGGGGATATGATTGGTACATCGATAAATTTACGCCAAAGTGGCGTGCAGCCGGATCTGGCCGCGACTCCGATTGGGCTTTCGCGATGATGAATTACGGCGGCTTGATTATAATGCATGGTGATGGAAGTATAGCCGAATGGGACACGGCTCAGAGGATATGGGGGGCGAGATCACCCAATCTCGCAACTTGGTTTGAGACAATATTACGAGAGGGCGACGCATATATGAAAGATGTATAGCGGCAAGCAATGGTACGCTGTTCCAGGTTCTACTCCTTTATCATTGCCTTATGCTTTCCCGGTGCTTTTTCCCTCGGAGTCTGTCCAAATAATAGCAGGGCTGCGATGGGTCGGAAATGCCCCGGATGCAAGGCGTCGGGCCGAAGGCGACTCTGGCGAAGGTGAGTCGTCGAGGTCCGACAACGCTGCAGGCGGGGCGTTTGTGGCCCACCCTGTAGGACGGCACACCTTTCGACCGGCCTCGGCGGCGCGGCTTCCTCGGCGTATCATCTTCGCCAGGTACGCCCACGTCGCCGCTTCTTGATGCCCGCCGAAATCCGTGCCGTCGCAGCCCTGCTATTACTTGGACAGACTCCTGGCTGCCGGAGTTATGGCAACCGCCGCACGATGATCGAAGTTTACAATGGAGATGGTTCCGCTCGATCGCCGCGGTGGGAGTGTTCCCTCATCCTGCGGGCTGACAGCCCGCCACAGCGCCGTTAAAATGTTGTGCATGTCGGCAGCTAAAGGAAAGATCTTCACTTCGCGTTCCACGGTCCGGCCATTCGCCTGGCTGGTGTCACTGCTCCTTGTCTTGGCAGTTTTCGTCGCCTCGCCAGTATTGGCGGGGAGACCGAAACGGGGACGCAGCTAGTATTGCCATGGGCGGATGGATATGGTGCGGTGAATGTATCCTTCCGACTAACCTCCTATGTTATTGATCAGCGGCATGAAGTGCGGTGGCTCCGCTTTTTATAGAGACCAATGATCTCGAACAGACGTGCGGGATGTGATCGGCAGAAAAGTATAATAATGGACATCCACCAATATCCGATCTTGCTGGCTCAAAGGTTCCAACACACCTCATCTTCTACTGAGCGACGGCATGAATTGCGTTGGCAGCACATGCAGGCGCATCCGGCGGCGGATAAAAATTCGACTTCCTTGTATAATGCCCAGAATATGGTAACCGCGGCAATCGAAAAGTCTCGAAACGTGCGTGAACCGGACGAAGGCCTTCGTTTCGCGCCACCTCCGCGTTCCCCCGCCGCCGATGTTTATCCCGATGACCATAGCGGCTCAACAGCAATCGGGATGGTGAAAAAGCCTTTTGATTCACAAGGAGGAAACAGAGGTAGGCGGAGGATTTCGATGATCAATGGCTCCAGGCTCGCTGGGAATCAGTGGGCGGCGAGCGGTCGAGATCCAATCCCGTTGAGTGATGCTTTTGCGGTAATGGCCTCGGTGTCCCCTGTGGCCTCTGTGGCAACCCCAACGGTTCACAAATCTGCGCAATCAGGGCAATCTGTGGATCGCCCCGTGCCACCTTTCCCGATTTCCGGAATCCGTAAGCTGAGATTAGGATCGTGCCGCTTTGGCGTATCCACCACCCCCGGCTCAACAGGCACGCCGGGGCAGCAGATCAACGAGTATTTTGTCGGCAGCACGTTTGATTCCTCCGGCAACCAGACTGCCGATGGCACACAATACAACTGGACCATCCTGTTTCAGGGCGAAAACCAGGACGCACTGCCCGGCGTTTACATCACTCCGCAGGGCGCATTTAACCCCAGAGAGCAAAGCCTGCTGGCCCCGGATTTAAGCGTGATTCAAGCGGGCGTCGGCGCGTATGATCCCACCGCCGGCGAAACCGGCTTTAACGGCTGGTATGATCGCAACGCCAACACGATCGTTGGTGTATCCGAAACGGGTCTCGCACTGGCGGGAACCCACCTAACCGCCGGTCTGGCCGCACCACTTTTATCCAGTGCCGTCGGCTTCGCCGGAACCGCGATATCCGGAGCCTTGGGTGCGACCTCCGACGCGATTGTCGGCGCGATTTCCACCGCCGGTGATATTGCGGGCGCTTCCGAAGAGGCCATTTCATCGGCGTCCGAAGCGGTAACCTCGTGGGTGAACGACACGGCCGACAGCATCAGCGAATGGTCGCAGAATGCCGGAAGCGCGCTTGCGAGAAACGCTGTAATCGCCAAGGCGGTGGAGGGCGGCGCAAGCGGATTTGTGTCCTCGCTCAGCGGGGCGTTGGAACACCACGACGGCTTCTGGGAAACGGCGACCAATGCGGTCGTCGGGACCTTCGCCGGTGGGGTGCTCGGATTTGTGGGTGGTGGCCTCTCAAGCGCCCTTGAGGAATCATCCGTCGGCTGGAGGCTCGCTGCCACGGTGGGGCTGGGGGCGGTCGGTGGCGGTGTTTCAAATGTGGCTATCCAAGGTGCCGACGCCACGTTTTTCCGTGAAAAGTTTAGCTGGGGCGATGTAGGCGCTTCGGCCCTTTCCGGCGGGCTGGTTTCCGTTCCCTTTGGCGGTGCCGATTTGGCCATCGAAAATGCCAATACGCCATGGTTGAATCTTGTCGGCGCGGGTCTGGCACCGGTTGAGGGTTACGCGCATACGCTGACGGAGCAGGGAATCAACTGGCTTGGCCGGCAGGCATCGGGCAACTGACAGGAGGGCCATTGGTCCATGATCACGACTCAACCCGTTCCAACCATTCCGCTTTGGGCCTGGGAGTTGGCCGTGCCATTTCAGTTGGCCATGAGCGCGGGATATCTCTGGGTCCATTGGTGGCTGTGGTGCAGCAAAAACCGCCTCGACGCTGATACCAATGGGCGAAACCTCGCCTATGCAAGCTTGGGAGCGGGGGCGGCGATGATCATTTTCTTATTTGGAAGCATTTTCGGCGGAGGCCAAATCCTCGACCCGACCCACAATCCAAAAATTGGCGTCTATGGCTATTGGTTCGTGATGCCAAGCGTCCTTGTCACCCTCGCCACCGCAGTGGCCATGTTGATTCGAAAGTGGACCATCTGGGGGTATTGGACCGATCCGCGGCTGAATCCCGGCCGCCGGCCACAGGCCGCCGCCCGCCGGGGCGGCACGGCCACGCAAGTGTGCTACCCGGACCGCCCCGCGCCGGCCAAGCCGCACCGCCGAAGCGCCTCCCCAGCGGAAGGGCCTGAATCCGAAAACCCACCCGCGCAACCACCCCCGGACAACCCCCACGACGGCCCATTGCCCTGACGCGCGAAGCATGGATTGGAGCGAAACGGGGACGGGGCTAGTGCTTGCAGAATGGGACTGATTGTGTGGAATAATCAGGGGAATAATTAGGACCAGCCACAAATTTACGGCCTTGCTGGCTAAAAGTTTCCAACAAACCTCATCTTCTACTGAGCGGCGGCATGAATTGCGTTGGCAGCACATGCAGGCGCATTCGGCAGCGGATAAAAATTCGACTTCCTTGTATAATGCCCAGAATATGGTAACCGCGGCAATTGAAAAATCTCGACATGTGCGTGAACCGGACGAAAGCCTTCGTTTCGCGTCACCTCCGCGTTCCCCCGCCGCCGATGTTTACCCCGATGACCATAGCGGCTCAACAGCAGTCGGGATGGTGAAAAAGCCTTTTGATTCACAAGGAGGAAACAGAGGTAGGCGGAGGATTTCGATGATCAATGGCTCCAGGCTCGCCGGGAATCAGTGGCCGGCGAGCGGCCGAGATCCAATCCCGTTGAGTGATGCTTTTGCGGTAATGATCTCGGTGTCCCCTGTGGCCTCTGTGGAAACCCCAACGGTTCACAAATCTGCGAAATCTGTGGATCCGTACCTGTTTATTGTTTGTTATTCATCGAAATCCATCCCGCAGGGGCTTGAACAGATCCCCGCAGCCGTGGTTGGTGGCTTGGGCCATGGCGGCAAGTGCCCGTTGCCCTTAAAATGCCACCGCTTGATTGCTGACGGGCCTGGTCAGAAGAGTCATGGCTGCATGACTGATCCGGCCGATGA
>JAKAEZ010000045.1 GCA_021819825.1 Planctomycetota bacterium | reverse complement strand
CATCACCCAATCGGCGCAGTTCCAATGAACGTCTGGAATTTCTGGGGGATGCGGTGCTGGGGTTGATTATCTGCCAGAGAGGCTATGAACAATTTCCCCAGTGGCTGGAAGGGCAACTCACGATTCTCAAATCTTCGGTTGTGAGCCGCAAAACCTGTGCCGAAGTCAGCAACCGCCTTGGTCTGACCGACTTAATTCGCGTCGGTCCCGGCATGCACAAGTCCGGGCGATTACCCGGCAGCCTGGCAGCCGGCGTATTTGAATCAGTGGTCGGGGCGATTTATCTCGATGGCGGTTTTGAAGCCGCCGGTAAATTTATTCTCCGGCACATGCAGCCGTGGGTAGACCATTACGCCGATGGCGAGCATCAGTTGAATTTCAAGTCCATGCTTCAACAATACGCGCAAAGAGAATATGGGTGCACTCCGACGTATGAAGTTCTTGCGGAAGAAGGCCCGGACCACAAAAAAACATTCCGCATACGGGTCAACATGGAGGGGCAATTTTACGAAGGCACGCAAGGCCGAACCAAAAAGGAAGCCGAACAGGAAGCCGCGAGACTGGCGCTTATATCGCTGGGCGCACTTGATGCAGCGGGAGAAATGATCGCAGAATCAACACCCCCGAGCCACAATAACAACAGTCAGCCGAAACCATAATCCGCGAAGGCATTGAAGTTCATGCTTATGTTACGGGCCTTTGTCCCGGTGCGGCTCACTGCAGTTGCCACTTGCGGCGCAGGAACCATTCGAGGGTGAGAGATGCGATAAATAATACGAAAAACAGTTTATTGTTATACAGGGGAAAAGATGTTCTTTGCACCTGATTCTCATGGCTTATGGAAGCCTTTAACCGGCGGGCCAGGGCGTTAATACCGCTTAATTCACTGTAGGAACCGCGGGTTATGGATGCAATGCGCTGGAGGGTTTGCGGCTCGGCGGCGAGTTTGTCCATTTCCCCGACCGCGGCGATGACATAAAAATCCGTGCTGTCCGTGCCGAGGGTTTTGCCGTGGCGCAGGGCGGTAAACACCAGGTGATAATGGCCGGGTGCCGGGGGCATGAAGTTTCTCGTATACATACCTATATTACTGTATCTGGCATGCAGGGCAATTGTGCGGGCTTCGCCGCCGGGGCCGGTCAGGGCGGCGGTAACGTGGGCGTAGCGCGTTAATTGCCCGCGGGCGTCGGTCACTTCCACACGCAGGTGTACCATGTGGCCCGTATCGTAGCGTTCACGGCGGATCATGGCGGTAACGGACGAGCCTTTGGATGATTTGATTTTACTTTCGCCGGCCAGCCAGCGAATCAGTTGCCCCCAGAAGCGATGGTACGGCGAGCGCAACCCCATGGTTCTTAGAGCCAGTTGCCAACGATAGGTTGTGTCGGCGGCAAACGCCGCGGCGCGGCCTTTGCCATAATGCTGCACCGCCAGAACAATTGCCGGACGGCCGCCGACCTGTGCTTCAGGATCAGTCAATAAAACGGTGGCCCCGGGTTTAGATCCCGCGAACGCGACACAGCCGGCCAGTTTGGGAAGTTGATTTTTAGCCGGTGCTCCGGCGGGCGTGTTAAACCACGGCGCAATGCCCTGGAAAATCGGGCTTTGCGCACCGAATGCGGTCAGTTGGGGAACAAACGATGAATCCAACTGCGGCGGTTGCACGGGTTGGAGATTGACGGGAAATGCGGAGGCTAAATCGGATTGGCCCCAATCGCCACTGGCAAAATTCTGTTGGCCGCCGATCATGATGAATCCGGCCCCATTGCGGATAACCTCTTTAAGCTGATCCTGCTGACCACGGGTTAAGAAACTTGAACGCACATCACCCAGGATAATGACCTTAAATTGCTCCCATTGGGCTAAAGTATCCGGCAGCGCGGTAAGATGTTTGTTGGCACCGCGCACCATAAAATAGCCGGGACGGGTCTGAATCAGGCTTACCAGATCCACATTGGGATCCGTCGACAAGTCCTGCTCCAACGGACCAACTTCCGGCCGAATACGTCCCTCCAGATACAGCACCGCAATTTTAGGATTGGTTATCAACATGGGAAACTGCTGTTTATTGCCCGCAGTGGTGCGCTCGGCGGGGTCCACGGGAATGCGGGCGGTTAAAACCAATCGACCCACTTTTTGCGGAGTAAATTTGAACCGCACAGTTTGCGGCACCGGCCCGGAATGCAAGACCAGACGATGTTGGGCGAGCGATTTCTTTCCCTGCATGAGGTACACATGAATAGTACGGTCATTAAAGGCGCTTGAGCGAATCAGGGCCGTCAGTGTTACCTGTGTATCAACCGGTGCGGTCTGCGGGCCGTTGACTCGCACGATTTCAATTTGCGGCACTCCACGGGCATGGGTAGACGTCGAACCTACACGCACGGGATAAACTCTTATTGGCAGGTGGGCCAGAGTACGCAGTTTAGTTGGGCCGTTTTGAATACCGTCGCTGAAAAGCACCAACTGATGAACGCCGGAATTTACCGCCAGTTTAATCGCGGCAGGCAGGTCGGTCTGTTTACCGTCCGGGGCGATGGCGGTCCATTGGGCGGGACGTGTCAGCGGGGCATTATGAATGCCGTCATAGGCAAAGCACTTGACGGCAAAATGCCCTTTAAGATTACGTATCAACATTTGTGCCGCCTGGACACTTAACAGATAGCGACTCGGTTCGTTGGGCTGATCATTGACGCTCATGGAGCCGGAGGCGTCGATCATAATGCCCAGGGAGGGCATATTATGCGGAACGGTGATCCAGGCCAGCACGGGTTGGAACATCAGCAGTAAAATAAATGCCATGCCCGCAAGGCGCAGGGAAAAAAGCGATAAGATTCTCCGCTTGCCCAACACCTGATAAACACGTTTGTAAAACAACCAGACAGCCAGGCCGGCGATGGCAAAGGTAAACAGCGCCGCGATAATTATTTCGCGTGTGGCGGGAAAAATTAACACGGTCAGGCCGTAAATAATGGCTGCGGCGGCGGCGATCATCGCCGTCCAGGGCATGGGTTCGGTAGTTGGGGAATCGGGCGTTGTTTGCCGCAGATTTAGCCAACTATACACCCCCAGAGCTATCCCCGCCGCCAACACCACCACGCCCCACCAGGCAAAACCCTGCTGGCCCGAAAAGTGCAGCGCTACCGTGGCAATTACCGGCATTTCTTCAACCCGTACAAGGACTAAAGGCACCTTTCCATTGTTGGCTACGCCTTTTTTTCTCGCCGCCCAGAGTCTTCCATAGGCCTAACGCACCTTCCACCAGTTTGTTGTCCCGGTCTATGACAGCGCCCGCCCTTTCCCGCAAAATTACGGGAAGCAAACAGGGGAATCATGTCAGAGAATTTATGACCATCCCCGTGGCCAATTTGGGGTAGAAAAAGGTACTCTTCTGCGGCATAAGTTCATTGGCATTGCAGAGCTGCCGCACCGATTCCAAGGCGGTGGGCTGCAAAACAAAGCCGGCCTGATAATGTCCGGATTGGCACATTTCCCGCACCTCATGCGCTACATGCGGAAAGGCCCATTGCATGGTCTGGCCCGGAGCAAACGTCGGAGCCACAACGCGGTCAAATATCAGATGCTGCAATATGGCCACATCCAGTTGCCGCCACGAATCAGATTTACCAGTCAAAGCCGGGGCGTTACTGATTTTACCCAACGGGTCGATTTCCATCGGCCGCACTACAACGACACGATCCGTCTTGGGGTCATAAATGCCCATGGCATGTAGACCATACTCCGGCAAGCGCTTTTCAAGCGCATCTATACCATCACCGGAAAACTCTTCCGACACGCGCTGAAGCTGACCCGAGGCGGCACGCAGAAATGCCTCAATGGAAAATCCGGTGAGATTAGCCGCAACACGGTGCGTAGGCAGAACAATCAGGCCGGGATCCTGCATGGCAATGAGCACGAATAATGCAAAATTAGCATTGTGATCCCTGGGTAACGCTGCCCCATTTTTGGCGGCTACTTCCGCCCGATAATTCAGGCATGTACCGTAACGGTGATGCCCATCAGCGATGTACAAATGTTTTTCACGCAGCAGGTCCTGCACTGACGCGATCACCTGGGGGTCGGTTACCTGCCAAAGTTCCGAGGTTACCTGTGATTGACCATCCTGGGATGGGAGTTTGGCGGTTGCCACGGGCGAGCGCCCGGCGGTGGCGGCAAACAACTTGCCGGTCACAACATTGGCGGCGTCATCATAGAGGCCGAACACGGGAGACAAATTGGCGTGTGTAGCCCGCATGAGCATCAGACGATCTTCCTTGGGGCCGCTGAATGTTTGTTCATGGGGATGAATCGTCCCTTGCGGCCCGAATTCTTCCAGCCGCACGCGGCAGAATAAGCCGCGACGATGATAGGTTTTGCCATCATAGGTATAAGTTTGTTCATAGGGATACAGTGCCGGCACCGAGTCACGCTGCAGCACGCCCTGCTGGATCCACGCTGTCATGGTTTTTGCGGCCTGTTCATACGCCTGGGCGGGGCCGGCGTTTTTGGGGGGCACATGGGGCAAATCCACAGCGACAATGTTGTGGGGATTTTTTTCCAGCAGATGTTGCTTATCCGAACTGGATAGCACATCGTAAGGAGGAGAGATAAGAGCGGTTTGTTCGCTCTGCGGATAGCGAATCGCCGCAAGGGGTTGAATATCAGCCATTTGAATTTCCTGTTATGAAGTCCAAGTAAACACAAATCCAAGTGCATGATTGTAAGGCCGACAATGGGTTGCTGGCCAGCGGGCATGGTTTTCCCATCTTCCGAGGGAACGGAGCTTTGGATGTCGGCGAATAAGGGTTATGCCGCGGCTTGGGCGCAACGGCGTTGCCGCCGGAGAAGTACCAATGCCGCGCTGCCCCCCAGAAACAATAAAAATGCTGATGGCTCCGGCACGGACGATGCCAATGAAAGGCCCAAGAGGCCATTGGGTTGGTCGAAGGTCATCCAGCTATATGGGCCGCTGACAAGCTGACTTAGGTCGCCGGTCATGCTTGGTTCAAAAAAGTTCATTCCTAAATCACCGTTGAGGGTCAATGTCTGCCCGGTGGTGGGGTCGTTAAGCGTTATATTTTGCACCAATACGGGAGCACCGACGTATTTAATGGTCTGGCCGCTGGTGGTCTGTAATGCCAGAGAATTAAGATAAAATCCGACGGCATTGACGGAAACGCCACCGGCACCAGACACGGGTAGTGAAAACTGGTTTGGCACGGCTCTTCCCGTATCAGTATAGACCAGTGTTTGATTGCCGCCACTGTCGGTAACTACTGAAATGCCAAGACTTGCCGCTTCATCTGTGGAAATAAAAGAAGCTTGTGCTCCCGTGTCAAAAAGAAAACTACCCGTGCTGGTACGCGTAACATTTCCCGTTGTAGTTGGCTCGGTATATGCGATGGTGACAGGCGGTGTGTTATCCACCGGAGGATTTGAACTCAGGGCGTTGAGCGGGTTGGGACCAATAAATGGATTGGCAAGCTGCATCGGTCCCGTCGCGCCGCTGGGATTGACCTGGGTGAACTGGGAAAAGGACGCGAAACTCAGTTTCACCTGATATTGCGTGGGAACAATTCCGGGGTTGGTCGTTAAGGCGTTGGAGTTGTACGCCGTGCCGGGCTTGTAAATCCACGTTTGGGTTTCGCCGGGATTACTCACATTCGTTACATTGTTGGCTGGCAGCAGACCAAATACTGTGACATTTCCCTGCATTACGGGCATGCCGAAAATATCGACCGGGCCCTGAATCGGATTCGCCGGACTTTGATTTATCTCCATGCCAACATTATTGACCGGGTTGCTGAAGGCGGTTACCGGTGGCGGCGCGGCTCCCAGATTAATATCGTTGCCAACATTAAATGGTGCGGTCAAAACGTTGTAGGGCTGCGAAACAGAATATGTGTCCGTACCCCCAAGCGCAATATCATTAAACGTCACCGGCGTGCCGTTGTAACTTGCCATTCCCAGACTAAAACCCTGTGCCGTTTCCTGGCTTAACAGAACTCCGCTTGTGCCGGTGTCCAGATAGCCCTGAATATCATAAGCGCCCGCGTACGCTCCGGTGCCATAAACAACAGCGCTTGTCGCCGTATTTTGCAATATCGCCTGAATTTGCGGCTGATCCGCCGCAACAGGCAGCACTCCCTGAATTTCAATCGATGCCGCCGTGGTTGCGCCTGCACTTTGGCCGGTCAATGAGACCATGGAAAAAGCCAGCCCACTTACGATAATCGCCGACTGTTTTGCAAAACACTGCATAAAATTATTCCTCTACGCCGCCAAGAGCATTCGCTTTATGAACAATACGCTTTGCCAGGGGGCAAAGTCAAATTTGCGAGCAGGCTTGCAGCAGGGCTTGAGGAGCACCTATGTCGCCAATGGATATCTGTCCCAGATAGCTGATGGCCTCCGCCGCTTCAAATCCGATTTTCATACCGCAAAAGCTTATTGTGTGTACCGCCTGCACCGCGATGCCCAAGGGCCGGCCGGTATCACAGTCCAAGCCCGAGGGTATGTCCACGCTGATGACCCGGCGGTTGGATTGATTTACCTGGACGATCAACTCCTGGATTGATGCATCCAACGGGCGATTTAACCCAGTACCGAAAATGGCATCCACCACGGCGTCACCGACGTCACTATTTTCCAACCAATGTTGGAATGCATCTTTTTGCCGCGGAAGAATGGCCAGGGGAATCCGCATTTTTTGGATGATCTGGAGTTGCGTTAATGCCGCGCCAGTGAATTTATGTTCATCAACCGTCAGCAAAATCGTCACCCGGTGCCCGTGATTGGCCAAATGCCGCGCGGCAACCAGACCGTCGCCGCCATTATTTCCCGCCCCAGCCAGAATCAACACCGATGAACTTTCCATCATGTAAGAGCGTGCGACTTGGGCAACCTCCCGACCGGCATTTTCCATCAGCATCAACACCGAGATACCGAATTCCTCCACTGCCCGTCGATCCACTTCCATTAACTGCGCGCGTGAGAACCATAACATCGGGCGATCAGAAATTTCAGGATGTGGCATGATCATAACTTTCTTTCAAGTAAAAGCTGTCGGCAAAGCATATTCTTCCGCCCCATCTTAGCTGCGCGGGCTAAAGGGGCAACATTTAGGCGGCGAAATTTATTTCAATGTAAGAGATGTTTACCAGATTTTGTTTCACTTATTTGCAGCCATGAAAGCCCTTGGACGTTATATTAGCGTATAACCGCTGTGCAAGATCACAAGCGGCCATCTTGAGGAAATGGTGCCATGAGCAATCGCGTAATGTCTGAATTACCTGGTGACACGGACCGTACCACGGTTAATCGGCGGAAATTTCTACAGGGCGCAGTTGCCGGTATTGCGGCCCTCGGTTCTGTTACTGCAACTGCCGCGGCTAACACGAAGGAAAAATACACGACGGCGCTGCGTGGCAGCGGAGACTCCGCGGCAACGCGGTCGCTGCCGTATGGGGCGATCTATATACCGGCTCGGGCGTGGAATGCTTATCAGATGTGGCAGCATTACGATGGTGACATTACCAAGCGCGATCTGCGATTTGCCCGCAGCCTGAGGCTCAACGCGTTGCGCGTCTGGCTGAGTTATGAATTCTGGTTGAAGGATCCGGCGGCCCTCCGGCAACGATTGGCGCATTTTCTTCATTCATGTCACGAAGTTGGAATTAAAGTCCTACCAGTACTCTTTGAGGGCGATGGCGTGGAACCCACAGCGGCTCATATAGCTGATAGTCATCCGTTGACCGCATCCGATCTGCTGTCACCGGCTTCGCCTATTGTCATGAACCATCGGCTCTGGCATGGTCCAGTCAAATATCTGGACTGGTTCATGGATCATTACCGCAATGACCATCGCCTGCTGGCGATAGAAGTGCAAAACGAACCGTGGGGCGCGGCGCGGCACCGGTTTGCCGAAGCGATGATGCGTCATGCCGCAAAACATCGTGGAACGGCGGCGTTATCCATCGGCGGTGCCAATTTGAAACAGAGCATGGCGTTTATTGATGCCGGCGCGGATGTTCTGCAAACGCATCCGGACTTTCCGGCATCGGTGGCGGCTGTGCGGCGTACTTTGCATGAGACAATCATGGCAGAGAAATCATTGAAGAAACCAGTTTGGGTAACGGAGTGGCAGCGCATTCGTACGGGCGGGTCAGGGTGGGGCAGCAAAGGCCTGACCGGAAATCAATGGGAGCCGGATTATGCCTCAATGGCACCAATGATTCGCGCTAAGCCCGTGGGAAGTTTTTTTTGGAGTCTGATGCTCAAGCCCGCGTGGCTTCTGGCACAGCGCGGCAAAGGTACGCTCAATGGGGTTTTCCACGAAGATGGCGCGGTATGGAGCCTGCGCGATGCACGGGCAATCTCGGGCAATGGGATTTTTCAGGCCGTGGAACGCGCCGCGTGGCCCCGCTGGGCGCAGGCGATTCCACAATCACTGGGAATGCCGCTTAAGCTTGGCAAGAGTTGGTCCAAGTGAATAAACCGCTTCCAACTTAAGCAATACGTTAGCCCGCCGCGGCAAATACCGGGGCCTGAAGTTTATGCTGCAAATACCGGCCCGTGTGGCTGGTGGGATGACGGGCGACATCTTCTGGCGTGCCGGTGGCCACCACCTGCCCGCCGCCGCTGCCGCCCTCAGGCCCCATGTCAATAAGCCAATCGGCGCATTTGATCACATCGAGATTGTGTTCAATAATTACCACGGAATTACCGGCATCCGCAAGGCGATTCAACACATGAAGCAAATTATGAATATCCGCAAAATGCAGGCCGGTGGTAGGTTCATCCAGGACGTACAACGTATGCCCCGTGGCCGCTTTGGCCAGTTCAGTGGCAAGTTTAACCCGCTGCGCTTCGCCGCCGGAGAGCGTGGTGCTGGATTGCCCCAATTTCACATACGACAATCCGACATCATTTAGCGCCTGCAGGAACCCGCGAATATGCGAAAAGCTGTCAAAAAACTGCAAGGCTTCTTCAATCCG
>JAKAEZ010000018.1 GCA_021819825.1 Planctomycetota bacterium | reverse complement strand
GCGTAAGAGACGGCGAACATAGGGACCGGAATGACCTTCATCCACGTGCATAGTGGACACAATATAACACAAATAAATCTAAAATCAAGAGCAATATAAAATAATATCAAATATTTTAGTGGCTACATGCAAACGCGAAAAACGTGTGTAAGTAGTTGTAAATCAATAAGATACGTCAAAATGGTCTTGGAACATCCGTCATAATGTCAGCAAATTCTTGTTACCATGTGTCTGATGGAATGTAGGAAAGAAGGAAGACAAAGCGAAAGCAGTCCGAGTTTCCAAAACCAACTATCCGCCATGCGGATGCCGCTGCTGATGTGGCGGCGGCCGCAAATTGGATACCAGCCAGAATTCCAGGCGTTCCACCCCGGCGACATCATGTGGCGTTGCCGGCGAATGCGAGTGATTCATCCAACTGTTCGTCCATGTAGGCAACGGACATGCGTTGTGCGGCGGCCAGGCTCTGGGAACGGCGCTGTGCCCGGCGAATGAGGATTTGGGCCATCCAATGCGGAATCTCCCGATGATTTGAGGCAACACGTTTTGCCAGCTTCGCCAGGGAGGCAATATGAGTGGCAAACACCTGATCTTCCAGTGCGGCAAAGACGATGTTATCTCCCGGATCTCCCTGTCGCCCGGCACGGCCCGCAAGTTGGCGGTCCACGCGCCCGGATTCATGAAGCTCTGTGGCGATCACATACAGGCCACCGGCTTGCCACGCCGACGAGTCCAAACGTATATCAGTTCCCCGTCCAGCCATGTTGGTTGCCACGGTAATGGTGCCGCCTTTGCCGGCTTCGGCGATGATTTGTGCTTCTTCCGCAACGCGCCGAGCATTGAGAACCCGATGGGGCAGGCCTAATTCTGTAAGACGTCTGGATAACTCTTCACTGGCATGTACGCTGACGGTCCCGGCAAGCACTGCCCGTCCGGCCTCATGGGCGAAGCGAATCTCCTCGACAATTGCATCCCACTTTTTTGATTGACTGTGGAACATCCGGATGCCGTTGTGTCGGCGGATGCACGGACGGTTTGTGGGGAGTCTCAGCATACCACGGCGGTAAACATGCCAGAGTTCCCCGCGTGCCTCGGCCAATGTGCCGGACATGCCGCTTAATCGCTGATAAAGTCTGAAAAACCGCTGAAAGCTTATTTGAGCCAGCGTTTCCTTCATGGGCTGAATCTCCAGTGATTCGCCGGCCTCCACCGCCTGGTGTAATCCGTCACGCCAATGTCGATCAGGCATTAATCGGCCCGTGGATTCATCCACAATGACCACTTTATCATCCTGTATGACGTATTGTTTGTCCCGCAGGTAAAAATGCCGAGCTGTCAGGGTCTGGCACACCAATTCTTCCCCGCGCCGCCGGGAGCGCCACAGGCCATTACGGCCACTACTGGAAGCCATAACCGCATCGCGCCCGCTTTCTGTAAGCTCCACGGACCTAAATCGCGGTTGAAGGCGATAATCGCGGCCTAATGTTAAATTACGCGCTACGTCAATGGCCTGCTCGTAAGCTTGGGTTTGTTCGGAGTTCCCGGCATCGCCGGAAATAATAAGCGGTGTAACCGCTTCATCAATAAGCACCGAATCCGCCTCATCCACAATGGCGGCGTATAAGCCACGTTGCACGCAATTGGATTTCTGCGATGGTGAAAACAGTGGCCATCCGAGCCCCGAGGTTGACTTTGGACGCTGGAGTTGGTCACGCAGGTAATCCGCGCACACTTCTTTATTGGTGGCATACGTGATGTCCATGGCATAGGCAGCTCGGCGGTCATCTGACGACATTTCCTGCTGGACATACCCCACTGACAGGCCGGCGATGGCATATATTTTCTCGAATTCCTCGGCATCGCGCCGGGCGAGGTAATCATTAACTGTAATGACATGGCAGCCGCGCCGCCGCCACGCGTGCATAATGGCCGGAACGGTCGCTGTGATGGATTTGCCCTCACCGGTGGCCATCTCGACCAGCAGGCCGTCATAAAGTGCCAATCCGCCGGCAATCTGCACCCGAAATAAGCGCATGCCGGTTTCCCGGCGAATCACCTCACGAATGGCTGCCGCCGCCAGTAAACGATCCTTTCGAGAATCACGTCCCAGATGAAAGGGAATCGCAAGTCGGACCAGCCGTCGTTTCAGGCGAGCATCGGATATTGCCTGGAATTTGCCTTCAAGCTCACCGATTTTTCGCGCGTAATCCATGTACATGCGGCGGTTGGGCAATGTCCGTCGCAGACGGCCCATGGCGCTGTGCCAGGCGGCGTCCAAACCGCGGGGGATTTTTTCAATTGCTTTGGGCATGGGGCCTCTGTGTTTCGCTTTTGCCAGTGCTATACGATTCCGTAGCGCATACGACCCAATTGTACACGCGGATATTTCCCGGTCGCCGGCGCGCTATGTGGCGCGGGAAGCACAGCGCATCATAACCCCGTCCCCGGTTGCAGCGTTCGGCGAAGATCATGAACAATATCCGTGAGCAATGACTGATCCGGCAGTCGCACACGCGCAACGATGCGCTGACCGGGCAGCAACCGCACCTTCCCCGTCGGTTTGAATACCAGCATGAAAAAGGGTTCGGCGCTCTGGTTTGGCATCTTTGCATGCAGGCTTGGGGCAAAAGGGCCGTCGGCCAGATAGCTTAACGCCGCCGACGGCAGTTGATTTCCGCCGCCGGGATACGCTCGCGCCAATGAGGCAATAATGACATGGCCAGGCTGCCCCGGCAATCGCAATTCAACCCGTTTGGAACCGGCGCGGAGAATTCGCCCCGCGTCGCCCTGGCTGGCCGCGGCGTAGATCAATGGTTCTGTGATATCGGCAATAGTTCCTACTTTCCCGCCGCGTGGGATATAACCGCCCAATTGCAGGCGCAATGCGCGATTGGTCCAGACGCCGCCAACCGGAGCGCTGATAGTCAGGTTGCCAATGCGTTTATTGAGTCGGATGATTTCCTGATTCAGTGCGTGAATCTGGCGGGAGAGAATCTGGGCCAGCGCGGGGTTTGACGCCAGGGCCTTGCGGCGTTTAATCCGCACAGCCGCCAGCCGGGACTGGGCCTGAATTAAACTTGCTTGCAATATCGGATTGGATAATCGTACCAGCGCGGTGCCGGCCCGCACGGTTTGATTCAGCTTGTCGGACGGTGCGAACCACGCAATTAAACCGCCGCTCTGGGCATATACCCCGCGTTGGTTTTCCGTACGGACAACTCCCTCCACGCGGCTATGATGGGGCAAGGGAACAATTCCCAATGCTGTGACAACCACCGCCGCAATGGCAAGGCTGACGCCGATCGCCCGGCCCCGCAGGTGCACCAGTTCCGGGTTGGAAAGCAGGTACCACGTCCCGCGTCCCAGCGGCACCAGCAGCCAGGTGGCGGCGGCAATCGCGGCCATGGTCAGCAAAAGGAGTGTCAACTGCGGATATTGCCGCAAATTAGCCACCAGAAAGAGTATAATGCCGGTGCAAACCAGAATCCGCACCACGCCGGATAGCGCCAGATAAACCAGCAGCCAGCGCCGTTGGCCGGGCGTCTCGCTGGGATTGATCGCTCGCTTGACGCCAAAGAGGTAATGGCGCGCCAAGTATGTGGCATATTGCATGGCCCGCCCCAGCAGATTCGGTATTTCCAGGAGGTCGGCCAAAATGTAATAGCCGTCGTATCTTAGAAATGGATTACCGTTAAAAAACACCGTCGCGACACTGGCAATGAACATGAGATTATAACAGAAGGCGTGGAGTGTTGATCCCCCATTGCTGTATCGCCAGACAATCGCCGCGACGGCGGCCAATGCGAATTCCATCCACATGCCGGCGGCACCGACAATCGCCCGCCGCCATTTATCAGGCAATAGCCAGGCGCTGGAGGCATCAACATAGGGTACGGGCGTAAAAATCAGCAGCATGATGCCTATCACATGTACTTCGCCTCCGGTGCCAAAACGCTTGCCGAACTTTTTACAGGCAATGGCGTGGCCGGATTCGTGAACGGTTTTATCCACGATAAAAGCCAGCAGTAACAGCAGCCAGTTGTCAGGCCGCAGTAAACCGCTGGAATCGGAAAGAAGCTTTCCGGCCACTGGACCGGCGTTCAAAAGTGTATACACTGCCGTCCCGATCAGCATTGCCCAGACAATCAGCCCCGGCCACGCGAAAATCCACCCCACCAGAAAAATACCGCGCTCCAGAATGGCATCGGGATCAAATAGCGGCATGCGTGGGAACAGCAAATTCATCAGTCGGCCCTGCAGGTCACGATTCCGGCGACGTTTAAACCGCTCGAACATGGCCTGGGCATCGGGTGAAGTACCGGATTCCAGCAGGTTGTTGGACGCAAGTTGTCCGAGAAGCTCAATGACTTCCCCCTGTGTGGGCGCATCGTCGCCAAGTTTTGTGTTGCATATATCCCATGCCTGGCGCACCGACCGGGACCCGTCAAGCAATCCGACAAATGAGTATCCGGGCGTATTGAGACGCGCGAATGCATTGTTGGCCTGATCCTGAATAACGTGCCACAGACACCCGCGAAAATACTGCCGGGAGATATGAATGCCCGCCCGCAGGCGGGGCTTTAAATCCGCGACGCGGTGCCACGATTCATGAAATGTTGACTGTGTATCAGACATAAGCATACATCCGTAATGACAGTTTTTTTGACATTAGAACTACGCGGTTGTTAACAGACATCTGATCCGGTACTTCTTTAAAATACAACATATTTCCGCACCTTTCGCTTCATAATATATCATCAAGTAACGCATGGAGTATATACCTCTCTTGTACCATCTTCGCAGGTCTGAATGTTCCGCTGCATGACACTTGCCGCCTCACGGCCCCAAAGAGAAAGTCCCAACCGCTGCAGATGTGCGAACGGCTTTTGGAACGCCAGCACGCGGCCCGCGGAGTCGTGTAGCAACTTCACGCCGCGATCTTTGGACACCGCGATACATTTTTTGCACAAGGCTGCGGCAAGGAACCTGCTGGGATGCACCGCAACGGCCGCAACCAGCCAGTCCATTCCCCTCGCGACGCCGCGATCGCACCTTGATTCCAGAAGGTACCGTTCATAAAGCAGCGGCCCAAGGCCGCGGGCATCCGGGGCATAGTGCGTAAACAGATCGCATGCGTCTTCAAAACCTGACAAAGCACCGGTAAAATCCCCTTCCAAAGCGCGTACAACTGCCTTGGCGCGCTGATAGTACCCGCGATTAAGCTCCGACGATTGAAAATTGCCAAAACAGGCATGTGACGCAAGCGATAAAAGTTTTTTGGGGTCGTATCCCGCGCCCAGGCACTTCAACAGCACTTTGCGCGCGGGCATCTCCGCTGCGCGCATAATTCGGTCGTCTTCAACGGACATTGGTGGCGGTGAAGCGTCAATTTCAATTTGGGCCGCCCGCAGCGCTGCGAGGCGCGCCATCCACAATAAACAATGCCCCATTGTACCCCGACCTCCAATAAACCCCGAGACAACCGCTGATTTAGCCAGTGCCTGGCGTGCGGCGAGGATGTCATGATTATTCATGTATTCGGGTACATACATAGCCCTTTCGGCCAGCACCTTCCCCCGGAGATGCAGAGCCAGATTCAGCAAATCCAACGGTGCCGCATAAGCAAACCGTTTATCCTTTGCGTCAAGGCCCTTCACGGCGCACAACAAATCAAGGCCTATATCGGAGTGGTTCGGACACTTGCCGCAGCCTACCGGACCGAGTGAACAGATCCCGGCGATGGCGGTATTTAAGTACCGCAAGGCGCTGGTGTAGTCGCCGATTTCATAGTCCAGCCAGCCGAGATATACGCCGGCCTGCATGCGTATCCAGGCCGCATGATCCCCAGTCATACAATCGGCGGTTACCACTATGCTATGTTTGTAAACCTGTTCCAGCGCGTTGCGGCTTTCCGTAAATCTGGAACTGGCCATAAGCAAGCGAGCATGAAACAGCCGCGAATAAAGCTCTACGGAAAGCTCGCCGCTGTGGCGAGCCACAGTCACCATGTACGAAGCCCAACGGCAAGCGATAAGCCATTTGCTGGCCTGTTCCATGGCCAGTGCATCGGAATACATTTCAATCAAACCGTAGTTGCCGCACAATGCTCCAATATCAAGGCCATCCTGCACGGCCCGCCTCCGCGTGGGGGCCAACGATAGCTCAAGGGTGGTGATGAATTCCGGAATCGCCAGCAGCCGTTCTGAATCTCCGTCAAACATATCTGAAAGCAGTTGGGCGTGGGCATCGCCACTTACGAGATGCGCCAACAGAATTTGGCGCATGTCCGGTTCACAAGACCGCCTGGCGGCGGCGATTTTATGAATGGTTCCGCGGTTCACGCCGGAGATTCGCTCGAGGCCGGCGAAATCAATTCCCCGGTGCCGCATCAGCAGCGCCAACACGTCCGCCAGGAGCGTGCGGGGATACGCGTGCTTGTAGGAATCAGGTTTCATGCGTTTCTCTGGTCAAGTCGCCTCCGTTGCAACATGTTACGAAAATCTGATTGAGCGCAACGCGCACGGCGATAAAGTGTAGCCGCGTGATTCACGCTGTTGAATGACTATGGTAACAATGACAATTGGAAAGTTGAAGCCGTACAGTATTTTTGCACAGGAGTTCCGCGGGTGTTACCAACATGTACCTACTCTGACTTTTGGGTGGCGAATGTCGCACAGGTTCGACTGGCTGATCTGGAATTAAGAGCGGCACCCAAAAACCGCCGGGAGGGCGGCGGCGTGCGAATTAATACGACATTACGAAATATGATGCTAAATGCAGGAATGGCAACCAGTTAAAGGAAGTTGAATATGAAGTTTCCGATAATTTGTTCAAAATCATCGCAAAAGGCCTTGACTTATCGGAACAGATGTTGTAGATATTTGCATGGGTTGAGCAGAGTGAGTCTTTTCCTCAGTTCGGTCCCAAGTTGCAAGCCGCTTGGTTTTCCCGGTTGCCGCGACAGATAGCGCGGCGGCCTTTTGCGTTTGGTAAATGGTCGACAGTCGCGTTGTTTAACGATTGCCGGCGCAAAAAGAAGGGGTTCCATCATGGATGTCATCGGTTCTGCGTATGGGGTTGTTCAATCAGCAAAGTCCAAATTGCGTAGTCGCAGGAACCTGAAGCGACAGCGTTGCCCAGAGCGTCAGGGTCCGCGCTTTGAGGTCTTGGAACAGAGGCTTTATTTAAGCGGCACGGCGGCGGCTTTCGCCACCTCTGCCCTCGCCGATTACGGCACCAAGCAGCCGGCGCTGATCATGCCGTTGGAGGCGGGAACGGGCACCCCTTCAAGAGGAGATTCCAGCGTTTTAACCTTCAGCGACACACAATCGCCTGCAGCAGCGAAAGCGGGGCGGACCATGATCGATATCACTCCCGGTACCGGTACCATTCAAGCATCAACCACGACACCGACCCAACCTGGTACGCCGTGGGTCACTAATATTGGGCCTACTAGCGCGACGATTAATTGGGGGGCCTCAACAGCGGAGTCCGGTGACGCCATCACGTATGACGTGCAATATGAAAAACCTGGAGATTGGTTTTGGAGCAACGGTCCCCAAGGTGTGAGTGGTACCTCTTGCAGCCTCGTAGGTCTGACGATTGGCCAGCAGTACTATGTGCAGGTGCAGGCCGTTGGGGCTGTTCCCGGATGGCTCGGAACCAGCTACTACTACAGCTCTTGGTCAAACGAAGGACAGTTCGCGACATCGAATCCAACGCCCTCGACACCCGGAACACCATCGGCCAGCAACATTACTGCCACCAGCGCCACAATCAACTGGGGGGCGTCAAGCGCTGCGGGCGGCGAAACGACCACTTATACGCTGCAATACATTGTTCAAGGATCTCTGCTCGGCTGGGCGACCGCTCCTACAACAACTGGAACATCGGTGCAACTGACGGGCTTGAACCCCAATACCACCTATGATTTGCAAGTGCGGGCCAGTGACAGTGCTGGCGGAAATACTTATCAGAGTTCATGGTCACCAGAGGGTTCCTTCAGCACGGTCAACCCAACGCCCTCGACACCCGGTATACCATCGGCCAGCAACATTACTGCCACCAGCGCCACAATCAACTGGGGGGCGTCAAGCGCACCCAGTGGTTATACCATCACCTACAAGTTGGAATACGAGCCAAGTGGTGACATAATACCGAGTTGGACAACCCTCACCGTAAACGGTTCATCCTATTTCTTAACGGGTCTGCAGCCGAATACCAACTACGCACTGCAAGTCTATGCCGCCGATAGCTTCGGCAGTAGCAGCACGGCCACTGGGTCCTTTAGTACGGTCAACCCAACGCCCTCGACACCCGGAACACCATCGGCCAGCAACATTACTGCCACCAGCGCCACAATCAACTGGGGGGCGTCAAGCGCTGCGGGCGGCGAAACGACCACTTATACGCTGCAATACATTGTTCAAGGATCTCTGCTCGGCTGGGCGACCGCTCCTACAACAACTGGAACATCGGTGCAACTGACGGGCTTGAACCCCAATACCACCTATGATTTGCAAGTGCGGGCCAGTGACAGTGCTGGCGGAAATACTTATCAGAGTTCATGGTCACCAGAGGGTTCCTTCAGCACGGTCGCCTGGTCCTATACAAATTTTGGTGCTACTGCGAATGGAGCCGCTCCAACAACGATAGATAATGGAAGTACTTGGACCATGAGTGGCGAATCGGGCAACGTGCAAGCTGGCCAATTTTGTTTCGCTTACCAGCCGATCTCCCTCGGCTCCAACGGATATACAGTTACGTCGGTTGTAAGTCCGCCATCCGGTGGCGGTAGTGCCGCCGCTGGTGTCGCGGTAACGGTCGGGAGTTCCTACCTGGCCCTCTACATTACTGGCGCTGGAACACTGGCATACTCTTACACCAGTGACGCTGGCGTCGTGACGCAGGCGGTTGGCACGAATAGCGCCAGCGCTATTACCGTGCCCGTTGCACTCGCCATAAGTATTGACAGCGGCGGAAACATTTATCTCTATTACGAAATCCAAGGTGGACCAAGCGGCGACTGGACGTGGGTGGGAACAAAGGGGCCAACTGGCTCCGACTCTTTTAGTGTACCTTGGATCACGTCGGGCACCGCCACGCAAGCCGGGGTTTTCGTCTCATCCGGCGACGCACAAGCATTGGCTACGGCCTCGTTCAGCAGTATAAATGTGAACCCAGGATTTGGGAATAGCTTTTGGCAGGGCATTGGCAGTTGGCTGAGCAGTACGTACCAAGGCATCGTTACGGACGTCAGGACTGTTACCGGCGTTTTAGTAAACCCAGCGCAGGCGATTGAGTCCCAGATCGAGTCGGCGCTCCAAAACACCTCCGGGACTGCGCCCACGTTTAGCCAGTTTACCAATAATCTTGGCAACGCGATCGAACAACAGCTTGTCGGCAACTATTCGGAGGCGCAATTAGAGGAGGGAGTCGGCATATCAGGCGACTATGTGTGGCCTATCATCCCAACGACTCCTACTCCTCCGCCGGTCACGGTAGCATTTGATTTTGGCGTGGCTGCGGACGCGAAACTTGTGTTCACAGCGGGAACTGCCGACCTTCAACTCTCGGCAGATATTTCCGCAACGTTGGAAGGCGGAATTGGGGTGATACTCCCGGGTGGTGGACTAAATGTCAGCCTGACCGAGCCCCAGTTGAACAGTAGAGCCTCCAACCCATTGGACACCAGCGCAAATCTCACGTTCACCGTCAGCGCAGAGGCGATGTTAGATCTTGGCTTTGTCTCTGCCGATTGGCAATACACAATAGGTACTTGGACATTGTTATCCACTGACAGCAGCAGTGGCCAGAACTCGGATGCCCTCCTCCCGCCTCAGGGTCTTGGCCAATTCACTGTTGGTTTTCCGACGGCAACTGACGACAAAGTCGCTGTGTTCGTTGGCCTTGCCGGCACGCTGGACCTGTCAGGCCAGTTCGACGTGGCCTTCCCACAGTTCAGCACAGCACCAACGGCAACTGCGGTCCAGGCGGCTACAGCAACCTACGGCCAAGGTACAACACTTACAGCAGACGTGACGCCAACAAGCGGCACTGCCACGGTCAACGACGGGACGATGACGTTTGCCGTGGACAATAGCGGAGGGCAGCAAGTTGAAACACTGGCTCCCGTCCCAGTTGGCAACGGCGTGGCAACTGTTTCCGTGCCAAGTGGGCTCGACGCAGGCGACTATACCATCATTGCTACCTATAACCCGTCTGCCACTAATCCGGATTTCGGCGGAAGTTCCAATAGCGGATCTCTTACTATTTCCCCAGCCTCGTTGACCATCACGGCAGGTAGTCTAACCACAACATACAGCGGCCAAGTGCCATCCTTTACGGAGGTATCACCGATATATAGTGGTTTCGTGAACAATGATACATCCGCCAGTTTGACAACCCTCCCTTCACAGAACATTGTTAATGCATCGCCCAACGCGGGCGTATATACGGTCCAGGCCAGTGGGGGTGTGGACCCGAACTATGACATCCAATATATCAGCGGTAAACTGACGATTGATCCAGCACCGCTGACGATCACGGCAGCCAACCAAACTATAATCTATGGGAACGGTCCGGAGTTGGCGGTCAACAGCCAAACTGTATTTTATAGCGGCTTCGTGGATGGAGAAACAGCAGCCAATCTAACTACGCAAGCAACGTTGACGTCGGCAGCCTCATCTTCTTCCAATGCTGGAACGTACACCGACGACATCCATGTCAGCGGTGCCAGCGACGCCAATTATAATATCACATACGATTATGGCACTCTGACCATCACGCCGGCAGCTACGAAAACGACGGTGGCGAATGTTTCCGGAAATTACGGAAACAGCACGACATTAACAGCAACCATCGTGAATATTTTATCATCTGCTCAGGTTAACCAAGGGGCGGTGTTATTCGACATAATGAGCGGCTCGACTATTGTGGAGAGTTTGACCTCCGTTGCGGTCTCTGATGGAGTTGCATCTGCGGTGGTTTCCGCTGGCCTTGGTGCCGGTAATTACACTATCGATGCGACGTATAATCCGCCGACGGCGAATGCAAATTTCACATCCAGTCACGGTACAGGCAACCTTATTGTGGCGGGTTCCGCGCCTGCCTTACTCTCAGCCGAATCCGTCAAGGCCCAAGGCAGCGCAGGTACCTTTGGCATCAACCTTCCTTTGACGGGGAGGCCCGGCATTGAGGATCGCATTGGCGGGCCGACGCAATTGGTGCTCACGTTCCAGAATCCCATTGCGCTGGGGAGCAATTTCAGCGTGTCGCTCAATAGTGGCACGCTGGGAACGGCAACCGTCTCAGGTGATACTTTGACGATCAACCTTTCCGGGGCCATGGATGGCCAAACGCTGGTGGTGGGGATTAACAATGTTCAGGACGCCGCCACGGGTGCCGTTGGGAGCTATTCATTGGACGTTGGAGTCTTATACGGTGATGTGGATGGCGATGGTGTGGTCAACTCCAACGACATCAATATTATCCGGGCTGACAGCGGCCAAAACGTCAATAGTACCGACTTCCAGGCTGATTTGGACTGTGATGGGGTGATCAATTCCAACGATATTAACATCGCCCGCTCGCTGTCCGGCGATACGCTGGCATTACCAATTGTGGAAGTTGCCTCAGCCCAGTTGGAAACTACGAATAGCAACACTCTCAATTCACCTTATTCCTCAACGGTTAATGCTGCCGCACAAACTCTGGAGCAACCATCGACAATCTCCCCAGCATCCACTGGAAGCATTCCGTCGCCATCCCAAGCAGATGTTAAGCCTGCCGCTACAATAAAAACGGATCCCATTACAACGCCCAATTTGGTTGGCCCGCGAATCCCGGATTGGAATCTGGCCGATGGTCTTTCCACCGCCGCATTAATGGCTGGAGAACCATTGCTCGCAAAGCTGGCACCCGTATCACAATTTGCGGCATTGCCGGTGCCGACCTCGGTGGCGAGGGGTACTAAGAATTCCGTTTCAACAGAGGCTGCCAAATCCACGCCGCGCAGCGAGTTGAAACATGGTAATGCTTCCCGATATTCGGTGTATCTCCAGATTGAGCCCGTTTATTCGACAATAATTTCTGCGGTTCCCCCGCTCATGGATGATGATCTGTTACAAAATGATCTCATATCGGTTCCGTTGACGGATGCGGGACTTTTGCAATTTGGCAATTGGTCATCGAGTGTCTTTTAAAAAAGGAGAACATCACTATGAACATCCTCACAACCATCGTGGCGACAACAGCCATTGCGGTCAGCGCGTCGTTGGTGTCCGCAACCCCCACGCTGTCGTTGACCAATCCTTCAACCGGCGATCCTTCGGCTACGGTAGCCCCAGGCGGTAGCTTTGCAATCAACGTTGCCCTGACGCCGGATGAGCCGTTTGACGGTTTCAGCTTGTACCTGCAAGCCAATGAGATCGGGTTTTCTGTCACCTCGGACACCAGCGACTGGTCGGGACCGACAAGCAATCCGTTGACATACCCCAACTACCCGATCAATCCGGCGGGTGCTCCGCCGACGATACCCGCCACGGGAAACAGCCATGATTTTGGCTTCGACTCCGAGTTCACAAGTCCGAACGTTGCTGTTGGTAATTATAAGATATCTACGCTTGATGTGTTGGCGGCAAGTACGATGAGTCCAGGCTCATACGAAATCTCTTCTACAGCTGACAGCGAAATATCCGATGCGTCGCTATCTTCTGCGGACATCCACAATATTCCGGTCATTACGTACAACGTTGATGTGGTTCCCGAACCCCCGACGTTGGCATTACTCGCTGTTAGCGGCTTGGCACTATTGGTCAGTCGACGGAGTAAGCGGGCCTGATATTGGCGGGCTGGGGTTGATGCTTCGGAAACGCCACAGGGCGCGGGGACAACAGTGAATGTGGGTAGGGTGCCAGCCATGAGGCATTAGCGGAGAAATTTCATGCGACGAAATTATGGAATCGTCTTGGTACCGTTGGCGATTTGGAAGCCTACCGTTTGCGCCAGTTCCGGCAATCCGCAACTGGCCAATCAGGCTTCCGCCACGGTTGCCGCGCATATTATCCGCGGCCAGACCACCATGGCCCAAGTGAGAAGTATTTATGGAAATCCATTATCTACCACTTTCACCAGCAGCGGGCAGCAGGTGTGGACATACGCCTTTACCAAAACACACGCCACCGGTGCGGATTTCATTCCGATTTACAATGACTTTGAACAATCGGCCGTTGGCAGGAAAAAATCGCTGGTAATTATCTTCAACAAAGCCGGCGTCGTGCGGGATTATTCATTCAATTCGTCGCGGGTGAAACAGCACGAAGGGGTTACGCAATGAAATGGACGGACTTTTTACTGCGTAGGAGAAAGTAACCATAATGAGTTTTTATCAGGAAATTCGTGGTGATGTAGTTAAGGCCGCCGGTTACTTGAAGAAGGCGTTTATCGCCCAAACCGCGGCGTTCATGAAGTTTCGCATCGCGTTTGTCATAAGCCTAGTGCCAGCGGCATTGGTGCTGATGATCGCGTTATTGTTGCCGGCTAATTCACCACAACCGTGGCTGGCTACCGTATTGGCTATAAGCCTCTGGTGTCCTCTTTTCGTTACACTGCTGATGAGCCTGGGGTTGGTCAATCTCTTTATTTCCGGCGATCCACTGGACAGCCGGGCCTTAGGTTCATGGGCAACACTTCTTGCCGGTTCACTGGCCCTGGTGCTTGCGGCACGAATGCTGCCAGTCGGAAATTGGAATCTTAATTTCATCCTGCTGCTGGCTCTGGGATTGTTGGCATTTGGCGGAGGACTGGCGGCCATGCGTCGGTGGATTTTTCTGGCCGTCGGGCTGGAAGTGATTGTGCTTTTGGTTCCAGTAGTTTTTCCAACCTTCAGCTGGGGAATCGGTTCCGCAGTTCGCAAAGCCGACGAAAAGCTGGCCCAATCCATCGCCAGGCCACTTGTCATCAACCCGGCGAAACCGCCTCCATTCTGGAGCCCCGCAACAGGCAATCCGTTGATTTGGTATACGCGTACCACAAATGGAGGATACGTCCTGTTCAGCAATCCGGGCTATGATCCAAATACAGGTTTGCGACTCAAGCCGGTAACTACCGCCGCAAGGCGTAGCGCCATACTGAATTATTTGAGGGCACAGTCGCATGAACAAGCCATGCAACAGGAGATTACGCAGCTTCGCCGGCAAACCGTGCAACCAGCGGCAAATTTGCCTCAAGCAGCACAGAAGCTGATTCTGGCTGATCCTGAACCATTGCATATCACCTCATACCATCAGGCCATGACGATGGATTTAACTCCGCCCGGCGGTCTGTGGTACACGGTGGATTCCGGTGGGACATACCGGTTCTTCTCCAGCTACGGCCTGGACCCGGTAACCAAAACTCCGGACAAACTGATCACCGCGACTATTGCCGATAAAATTCGGAAATATTTCGAGCGGTATTATTGGCCGAAAGAACCGGATCATATCGCAATTCGATCGGAGAAGCAGGCTCTGAACGTAAACTTTTTCCCACCGGGCGGGCTGTGGTACGACCACGGCGGCACGTTCGGGTATCGCCTGTTTGATGGTCCGGGGACTGATCCGCAAACCGGTGAGCCATTAACGCGGGTGACGCCTGAAATTGCAAAGCGGCTTCGAGCAACATTCCGCCATGCGATCTGGCCGGCACAATAACGGCCGCGGCGTGGTGTAGACAGGATATTCCTGATCGTCGCAAGTTCGGCGTGGCATGAATCTCAACAACATGGTATATTCCCATTTCGATTATCAATGAAAAGGTGTCGGCAGCGGGTTTTACGTCATAGATTGCGGATTACATGGAATGGTTACGGGTAGATTGTTTATGCTCATACGCACAATTCTGGCCAATAAAATCCGCGGAATGCTTGGCCCCGCTTCTATAACCGGCCGCGCCACAATTGTATTCTGCGGTAGCGTCGGGGCACTGTGCGTTGCATGCGGTGCCGCATCATTATTGACTTTTAATCAAGTGACCGCGGAACCCACTCCCAAGGATCTTTCCTACCCCGCCGTCGCCAAACCGTGGCGGGATGTGAACTTGTCGTTCAGTCGGCCGGGGCGCGTGGTGAAAATACTCGTTCGTCGTGGACAAATCGTAAAGAAGGGACAGGTGCTCGCGGAAGAAAATGACCGCCAGCAGAAAATCGCGGCGCAACTTGCCGATCTCGCCGGCCACAGCACGTTGCGGATTCAAGCCGCGCAGGCGGAATTGGCGCAGGACGCCGTATCGCTCAAACGAACGCAATGGGCCGCCGGCCAACACGCGGCAACCCCTTTTGAAGTTCGGCGGGCCGAGTTGAAAGTGACCATCGACACATTAAGCCTCAAGCTGGCGGAGTTGAAACACCAGCATGACCTGCTTGCATGGAAAGCGGCGCAACTGGCGGTTCAACGGCGAAAAATCACCGCTCCATTTGCCGGCATAATTGAAAATCGTTTTATCGATGCGGGCCGGACGGTTGACGCGTTCAAAAAAGTGCTGGAAATTGTCCAGGTAAACCGGTTGCGGATATTTGTTCCCGTACCGCTGGTGGCGGCCGAGGCGCTTCGTACGGGACTGACCGCGGAGATTTCCATGGCCGCGGGGCAGCGGGCCGACGGAATTATTATCTGGCGCGCCACAGTCGCCGATTCCGCCAGTAATACGGTGCTGGTGGAGATTCAAGTCGGCAATCCCCGGCTCATGCCCGCCGGACAGCAGGTGCGGGTGACATTTTTGCCGCCGACGCCGGCGGCAAATTCAAAAGCCGGTGAACGCGGACAACATATTTCCGGGCGTCAGGCAACTGCGGGCCGGCCCATCGGAGGCGCTGAGCGATGAGTGTGGAAGTCCCCAGCCCCATGAGCACCGTTCAGGTTTTGGTGCCCCAACAGCAGTGGGCGGACGTGCGCGCCCGGCTCATGGATGCCACCGCGAAGCTCGATCAATGGGCTTTGGCCATGGACCTTGCCGCGCAAACCGCCGACCTTAACCGGTTTATGGCTCTGGCCATGGCGGTGTGCAATATTCTGGCCTTGCGCTATAAGGCTTGCCGCGTATCACTGGGAATTTTGCGCGGGCGAAATGTTCACGTCATGGCGATGAACCAGACTGAAAAAATTCTCCGTAAAATGCAACTGGTGCGGGACATCGAAGAAGCGATGGAGGAATGCCACGACCAGGATGCGGACATTCTCTTCCCTTCACCGACCGCAGGTAATTTTATTACCCGCTGCGCCGCCAAAATGGTTTCCGCACACGGCACCGGCACGGTATTGGCGCTGCCATTGCGGCGCGACGGGTGCGTGGGCGTTCTATTGCTGGAATTTGAGCCCGGCGGCAATGTAACAGCCTCTGATTTGGCCGCCCTGCGAACCGCGGCCAACATGCTGACACCGCGCATCATGGACTTGTATGATTTTGACCGCTGGTTTGGTGCACGCTGGGCCCGCGACTGGCGGAAACATCTATCCAAACTCGTCGGCCCCACCCATACATGGATGAAGGCCGCCGCCATTGCCATCGCTGTGTTTCTGTTCTGGGCTTTTTTTGCCAGGGGCACTTTCCATATTATTGCGCAGTTCACGCTTGAACCCGTGCGACAAGCACAAATTGTCGCCCCTTTTGACGGCTACATCAAAACCGTTCTGGTGCGGCCCGGCGATAAGATCATCGCACATCAAACCGTTCTGGCTCAATTGCATACCGCTAAATTGCGCGATCAATTGGCGGCCGCCCAGGCCCAATATGCCGCCTATGCCAAACAGGCCCAGGTGGCCCAGGCCAGGGGGAAGATCGCGGACATGCAGATTGCCGATGATTCCATGAATGGGGCCGGTGCCAAAATCAGGCTGCTCCAGCGACAGATCGCCCATGCCACGATTACTTCACCCATTTCCGGAGTCGTATTGACCGGCAATCTGCTGCGCCGCATAGGCGCGCCGGTGCATCTGGGTGATGTGCTTTTCAAAGTTGCGCCCATGACGCCCCTGCTGGCAAGAATCAATGTGCAGGATGGCGACATTTTGTACGTTAAAACCGGTCAGAAAGGCAGCCTCGCTACGGCTTCATACCCGGCTGAAAAAACGGCTTTAACCGTCAGTCATATCGATCCGCTGGCGATGGTCAAGCATAAGCAAAATATTTTTCGTGTACGAGCGGCCCTTGCGCACCCGCCAAGCTGGTTTCGGCCGGGCATGCAGGGTACCGCCCGCATAAATGCCGGAAAACGCCGCTATATCTGGATATGGACCCGCGGTTTGATTAACTGGATTCGCATGAAACTCTGGCTTTGAGAGATTCACCGCTATGACCCAACGTTATAAAAAAAAGCCGGCACGCGGAGATAACAATCCCCGCCTGCGCCGGTCTGCCGACAATATTGCCGCTTCGCGCCGCGGACTGTTTCAGCTTGCCGGCGTTACGTTGGGCCTTATCACCCTGTCCGCCTGTACCTCGCCGTTCGGTACGCAAAATGGCACTCCGTCCGGCACTGGCTTTGCGGACAGCGTTCTGGCGCACGATCTATCCGATGGCCAATTGTTGACGCATCCAACCGTTATGCCGGTGGATCAAGGCGTGCATGAATTGCATGCCGACACCCAACCCCGCCCGGCGTCGCCGCTTACTCAATCAGGCTCGCCCCAGGCGGTTATTCCCGCGGGCACGGCCGGCCATGCCGCTACCGTGGTGAAAAACATTCAACTGCCGGTGCGTATGACACTCATGCAGGCCATTGCCGATGCCATGCAGCATAATTTATCCATAAAAATTCAGTCCTATACCCCGGCCATTTCAGAGTCGCAGATTGTCGCCGCGGAAGCGGTGTTTGATCCCACTTTTGTTGGTCAGATTCAATATCAACACCTGGATCAGCCCACTCCCTATGCTCAAACATTAGGCTCTCCAAATTCGCCGGTTGGCATCAACAATGAGGATCAGGTTAATTCCCAAATCGGAGTTAAGAAACTGCTTTCAACGGGCGGAACAGTCTCTTTGATCGGCTCAGATAATTATCAGGATTTTCATTCCTCCACGAGTTTGCCGCCGGACATCAACCCCTCTCATACTTCTGATTTAGCCCTGGAGCTTAAACAGCCCCTGTTGCAGGGCTTTGGTTCACAGGTTAATAATGCCCAGATTTATATCGCGCGCCGCAATCAGCAGATCGCCCTGTCGGAGTTCCGGGCGGAGGTTATCAAGATCGTTTCGCGGGTGGAACGCACCTATCTGCAATTGGCACAGGCCGCCGCCGATCTGCATTTTGAGCAACAACTGGTGCGCCAGGCAAAAAAAACACTGCTCCGTTTGAAAAATCGCCTGCACATGGATGTGGATTCCGTGCAGATGAATCAGGCCCGGGCCGCGGTGGACCAGGCCAAATATAATCTTGCCTCCGTGCGGAAGCAGGTGGGAGATTTATCCGAAACGCTCAAAGCACTCCTGAACGATCCCGCGATACCCGTTGGCCCGGGCCCCAATATTATCCCCATTAACAAACCCACCGCCGTGCCATTTGCCTACGATCTCGATCAGGACATTGCCACGGCATTGCAGCAACGCGGCATCATGCGGCGCGACCGCATGGCCGTGGAAAAAGCCGGGATTCGCCGCAGCGTGGCGGAAAACGCCTTGCTTCCGAAGGCGGACCTTATTGCCGCCACGGATTCATCGGGCTTGTCACCCGATGGCAGCTTTCCCGGTGGATTTAACCGCATGATTTCCGACCCACACATTGGATTTACCGTCGGACTGGACCTGGAAATCCCCATTGGCAATCGTGCGGCACGTGCCCAGTTATATCGCCGCCGTCTGTTGCGCCGCCAGGCGTTAACCCAGATGCTCAAAGACGCCCAGGATATCGCGCGGGATGTCGCCAGTGATCTGCTGAATCTCACCGCGGACTGGCGGCAAATTCATCTCGCCCGCCGCCGCCGCAAATCCGCCGCGGCCGTCCTGCGCGGCCTGGAAGTGGAGGAACTCTCCGGCCAGGCCCTGGACCCCACGTTCCTCCAATTGGAACTCAACGCCCAGCAGGACCTGGCCCAGGCCGAAATAACCGAAGCCCAGGCCTTAACCAGTTACAATATTGACATGGTGAAATTTCAACGCGACCAGGGCACCCTGTTGGAATTTGACCGCGTCGCCATTGCACCGGCTCCGGTGAAAAATGGACGATAAGCAAGTTTTTGCCAAACGCCAGTTAGCCGCAGTAAAGTAGCGCGTATGGCCCTAAAGATTCTCCTTGAGTTTGGGGTTTCAAGTTGTTGTTGCATTTTCTCGCCTTGCCGCAATGGGTTCTGTGCATCACCGTGAAAGAATTACCTGACCCGATAGGTTGTTACAAGCAGTCGAAAAGCGATGATCAAAACCTTAATAAAAAATTATTCATAATTTTTTCATTTTTTCCTTGACACGCGATTATCGGCCTTGATATAAATTTAAAAATCATTTCCATCGACCGGGGAAACGAGTTCCGACCGATGGTGCTTTTCCGGGGCTGAGAATCAGAGTCTGGTATCAGTGCGACGCCTTTTCCTGAATCCCGCAAGGGATTCAGGTCATATTTCTGCAGGATAGGAAAGGTTGTGTGTCATGGTTCAGGCTAAAGCGAAACGGCGCGGGAAAACTGTGCGTAAATTTTTGGCTGGCGTTCACCGGGGGTATTTGCCGTGGCTGACCCACAGCATCCGCCAGTTGCGGCCGGATGCCGTGCTTTCGACACTGCGCGAGGTGCGCCTCAACCGGCGGCTTCGCCAGCCCGAACGGCACGGGCCGATGCTCGAACAGCTTGAGCCGCGAATTATGTTATCCAACGTGAGTTGGATTGCAGTCTCCGGGGGCGATTGGAGTGTCGGGGCTAACTGGAGTACCGGCACGGTACCCGCCAGTGGCGACACGGCGATCATTGCCAATCTCAATCCTGGCGCACAGGTTACGTACAGCACCGGCAGTTCCACCGTGGCAGCGGTGCAGGCTTCAAGCCCTCTGGAAATCACCGGCGGCACGCTGGCTGTCACCGGTTCCACTGCAATCACAGGCACAACCTTCACGCTCGATGGTGGAACGCTGGCGGACACAACTCTGTCCACCGCCAGCGGCGGGGTAATCCAGACCGCTGCCGGTTCCACCACCACGCTGGACGCAGCGACACTGAATTCCAATCTGACGATTTCCACAAATTCCACCCTCGACATCGCCGACAGCCTGACATTGGGAAGCGGCACCACCATCACCGTCGATGCCGGCGGCACGCTGAACTTCATCGACGGCACCAGCAACACCCAGACCGTTTCCGGTAGCGGCAGTATTGTACTGGACGCCGCCAGCGGCAGTTACGCTGCGGGGCAAATCAATGCCAGTGGTGCCAACTCCGGCTCTCAAGTGACCTTTGATAACGGCGTGAATATAACCGGGTTGGGAACCAGCACCGCCCCCAATAGCATCACCGCCGCCAGCGGTAACACGATTGCTTTCGATGACACGGTAACTAACGCCACAATCTCGTCATCCGGCGGCTATCTTCAGGCCGATGGCTCTTATGGTTCGGCCACAGTATTCGACGCGGTAACATTGGCCAACAATGTTTCGATTGGTGGAGGTGGCTACGGAAATGGAGCGACACTGGATGTTGCCGATGGCTTAAGCTTTACCCATGGAGCGGTTCTGTCATTCGCCGGGTACTCCGGCACTCTGGCGTTTGTCAACGGCCAAAGCGCCAGCCAAAGCGTAAGCGGAAGTGGTACGATCCAACTTACCAATCCCACCACGGGCAGTTCCGGGTCACTGACCGTAAGCAGTTCCACCAGTTCCATCACGGTTGATAGCGGGGTCGCAATCACCATGGGCAGTGCCGGCTATGGCGGCTACGGTTTTGGCGGGTCGCCGAGTATCACGGTTGCCGGGAGTTTAATTGATTATGGAAGCATCACTTCCGCAGGTGGCGACGCCACTATCAGCGGTTCAGGCACATTGACGAATTATGGCGGGATCACCGCCGGAACCAACGGATCAAATGGTACATCCAATACGTTTACCATAAGTTCCAACGTTCAAAGTTACGCCGCGTTCAATGCCGACGGTGGCATTATCGATTTTAGCGGCGGCACCAATACTCTCGGCGCAGGGAGTTCCCTTCAGGCTTCGGGTACTTACGGTTCCATTGAACTTAGTGGCGCAACGCTGACAGCGGATGCCGCAGTAAGTGCCAACGCTCTGAACTTCAGCAGTGGCACGATCAACGGCACAGGTTCGGTGAATCTCTCCGGCACCGGCAACACCTGGAGCGGGGGAACCAATGACGGGATTGTAACGGTCGCCAGCGGTGCGGTGCTCAATATTACCAGTACGGTCTATCTGGGCAATACGGGTATCAGTGGCGCGGCGTTGGATAACGCCGGCACGGTGGACATGACCAGCAATGGCACCTTTTATCTCTACGATAACGCGGCGATCAACAATGAAACCAGCGGTACGTTTGACATCCAGAACACCGGGAATTTCAATGCCCAGGACGTGACATCGCTGAAGTTCAACAATGCCGGCATCCTGGAGAAGACGGTCAATACGGGCACCAGCACGTTGGGTTCCTACAGCACCTCCGGGGTGGCGTTGGTCAACGCCTCCACCGGCACGGTGGTGGTGGACGCCGGCACGTTGGAACTCAATGCCGGGGGTTCCAATGCCAACACCAGTGGGACCGCATTCACCGTCGCCGGTGGGATACTGAACTTCAGCGGTGAGACCTTCGCGCTCAATGGCAATACGACCATCAGTGCCACCGGCAGTGGTCAGATTGATCTAACCGGTGCCACACTGACGACCAATGGGATATTAACCATTAACGCTCTGAACTTCAGCAGTGGCACGATCAACGGCACAGGTTCGGTGAATCTCTCCGGCACCGGCAACACCTGGAGCGGGGGAACCAATGACGGGATTGTAACGGTCGCCAGCGGTGCGGTGCTCAATATTACCAGTACGGTCTATCTGGGCAATACGGGTATCAGTGGCGCGGCGTTGGATAACGCCGGCACGGTGGACATGACCAGCAATGGCACCTTTTATCTCTACGATAACGCGGCGATCAACAATGAAACCAGCGGTACGTTTGACATCCAGAACACCGGGAATTTCAATGCCCAGGACGTGACATCGCTGAAGTTCAACAATGCCGGCATCCTGGAGAAGACGGTCAATACGGGCACCAGCACGTTGGGTTCCTACAGCACCTCCGGGGTGGCGTTGGTCAACGCCTCCACCGGCACGGTGGTGGTGGACGCCGGCACGTTGGAACTCAATGCCGGGGGTTCCAATGCCAACACCAGCGGGACTGCCTTCACCGCCGCCGGTGGGATACTGGACTTCAACAATGAGACTTTCACGCTCAATGGCAATACGACCATCAGTGCCACCGGCAGTGGTCAGATTGATCTAACCGGTGCCACACTGACGACCAATGGGATATTAACCATTAACGCTCTGAACTTCAGCAGCGGCACGATCAACGGCACGGGCTCGGTGAATCTCTCCGGCACCGATACCTGGAGTGGCGGCACTAACGGAGTGGCGGTTACAGCCGGGGCCCTCGTAACGCTAAGCAATGTGAGTATCAATACCAACTGGACTATTGACAGCGGTGCGGTTGTAACATTGACCGGCCCTTACACGCTATATCTTGGCAATGCGACACTGACTAACGATGGAACTCTCTCCTACGCCGCTACCGGCACACTCTATATTAATGGGACGGCCACCATTAACAATCAGGCGGATGGTATTTTTGCTTTTGGTGCTGCCGGAACCTTCAACACGCAGAGTCCTGGAACGCTGCAGATCAATAACCTCGGCACCTTGGAAACCACATCCGGAAGCGGCACCACCGACATTGAAGGGGCTATTGTTCTGGCCAACAGCGGTACGGTGTCCATGGCTATTGGAGCCAATTTGCTGTTTGAAAACGGTGCCAGCGCCACGGGCAATCCGTTCGTGGCGTTTTCAGCGCAGGGAATCGGCACAAGCAGTCAGACGGGTGTTGCAACGTACAGCGCTGGTTCAAATGCATGGACGCTCAACGGGGCCGGTACCGGTATCGGAACCAGCAGTGACCAGTTCAATTATGTCAGCCAGAACTTTTCGGGCAACGGCCAAATTACGGCCGAGATCGGTGGTAATACCGACTCAACCGCGTCCGAAGGCATCATGCTGCGTGATTCAATGAATGCCAGTGCTGCCTTTGCCGATGTTTTGGTGAACTCCGGAGGCGTGAGTTTTCAGTGGCGGCCCAGCGATGGTGGGTCGATGAGTTCCACCGAAGTAACTGGAATATCGACCCCGGTGTGGGTGCAAATCCAGCGGCAGGGAAGCAGTTATAGCGCTTATTACAGCACCAATGGCACGACTTGGGTGCAGGTGGGAAGTTCCCAGACCCTGTCGTTTTCAAATAGCACCAATCTCGCGGGCCTGGTCGCTGTCGCCGGCACGGATGGCTCGGCTGGAACCGCGAGTTTCAGTCATTTCAGCATGGGCTATACCCTCAACGGGGCCACCATAAGTTCCAATGTCACAGTGTTCACCGGCTCAACGCTTTACGTCGAAAATGGACTAGCACTTCAATCAGGCGCAACGATCACGGTCGACGCTGGCGGCGTGATTGATTTTGTGGATAGCACTGGCAACTCCCAGACTGTATCGGGTAATGGTCAGATTGTTCTGGCACCGGCCAGCGGCTCCTACGCCGCCGGGCAACTAAATGCCGATAGTGCCAATTCCGGTTCAACCTTAACGTTCGATAACGGAATAAATGTCAGTGGCCCCGGTAGTATAAACGCGGCGGCGGACAATACAATCGTATTTGAGAATTCCGTCACCAGTACCTCGCTGTCACTTACAACCGGCGGTGTCTTGCAGGCGTATGGTGCGACTTTCAACGGCGTGACCCTTGATCAGGGATTAAGCCTGACTTCCGGCCAAAGCCTCAATTTAGACGGTGCGACCACGATCGTTAGTGACAATGTGGCAATCGGTTCGGGTGCCACAGTAACCATGGGGAATGGGACTAATGGTTCATGGAGCGTTGTTGGCGGCGCGATGGATGTCCAAGGCGGTGTACTTAATCTCCGAGGGAATTTCGCCACAGCAGGATTCGGTACGATTATCAACTCCGGTGGCCAGGTCAATTTACAAGGTACGCTGAACAACATAGATAGTACGCTCTCCGCGCCGATGCTTAATACTTGGAATATGGATGGTGGGACGATCACAGGAGGAACGATTGACGCTGGCACGGGAAGCGTTGATTTGACCGGTTCCGTGCTGACATTACAGAACCTGACAATAGCGGGATCGGTTGATTTGGCGATCAACAACGCAACGCTGGAAGGTATCACAGTCGCATCGGGCTCAACGCTTGGTATTAACAGCGGTGCCGTAGCCTTGGAGAGCAGTTCAACGGCCAACTGGATTAACGATGGGACGATAGCCGTCAATGGAGGCACAGTTGCTCTGGAAAACGCTTGGAACAACGCGGGTACCATCGAGACTGCCGGCGGTACTCTGAACTTGGGAGGTACCTTTACCGTCGCTGCATTAGGCACGCTGAATTATTCCAGTGGCCAGGTGGAACTTAGCGGGACGCTTGACAATACCGACAACACACTTTCGGCCTCCACGCTTAATAACTGGACGATGGCTGGTGGGACAATCACCGGGGGAACCATAGGCCTAAGCGGGGATGTGATCGCCATGACCGCAGTCAGTAATTCTTCCGGCGTGACGCTGGAAGGCGTAACGGTGGCGAACGGGGTCACACTGGACATCGATAACGGAACTATATCGTTCACCGGCGCATGGAGCAATACCGGCAGCACAATCAATATTGACGGCGGCACCCTCAACTTGGGCGGCAATGTTTCCACCGGTGCGATGGGCACCCTTCATTACACCAGCGGTCAGGTGGAACTTTCCGGTACGCTCAACAATACGGGCAATACGTTAACCTTGACCGCCGCTACCACCGGGCCGACACTGGTTTTAATCGGAGGCTCGATCATCGGTGGTACGGTCGATGTCCCGGTGGGAATGACGTTGCAGGCCAACAGTGGCAGCGGCGTTGAATCCACGGTGTTTAACGCCGATGGCGGCACGGTTGATTTTGTGGGCGGCAGCTACACTTTTAATTCCGGCACAACGTTCATGACCAGCGGCACCGGAATCGCCGAAATAACCGGCGGCAGCTATACGCTCAATGCGTTAAACATTGACGGCACGCTTAGTGTGATTTCACCGGCGAACACCTACGAGCAGTACATCGTGTTCAACATTCCTTCCAGTATCAGCATTGGCACCGGTTCCAGCGGCGTGCTGAATCTGGAGCAGTGGGGTTCTATTTCATGGGGGGATGAATCCACGGCCATCTTTTCGCTGGGCAACGGTGTGACGTTGACACTTGCTTCCGGTGTCACCGTTCAAGGCGGAGCTTTGATTGAAACCACCTCCGGCAGCAGCGCTACGCTGGTCAATAACGGCTCGATACTGCTCAACCAATCCAATTCTCCCGCCACCGGAAGCAACGAGGGCATTGTTGTGGAGACGGGTGTGGCGTTTGTCAATAACGGCACGGTGCAAGTGGTGGATTTGGGATCCTTCGCGGTGGCTGGAACGGCCCAGACCTTTGTGGGTTCAGCTATGGCTATCTCGCCCACAGAAGTTGTATTCGGCTGGTATGGCCTGCCCATGACATCCGGCGACACGTATACTATTTCACAGTCCACAAACGGTGTAAATTTTACCACCATCGGTACCGTACTACCCAGGGGTAATTATGATGTGGTGGAGGGGCTCTCTCCGAACACGACCTATTATTTCAAGGTTCAAGAGACCTCCGCGTCGGGTGCGACCTGGGTCTATGACTCCAGTGCGGTTATTACCAATGTCAATGAGCCGGACGATTACGCCGCGGGCTACCAAGGCGGTACGTTGGGCACAACGACCGAAGCCTTCGGCCTCTATCAGGTCGGCGATCTATTGACTTCTTCGGGCCAGAGCATCCCGACCAGTGAATATAACACCGGCACCATCGCCGCCGGCTCGGCTGCGGGGGCGTATCTGCAAGCGGTGGACGGACTATTGGCAACCAGTGCCTCCTCGAATGCCATTTCATTGCCCTATGCTCAAGATCCGGGCAGCTATGTTACAGGAGGAGTATTGGCTCCGCAGCCACAATGCGGGCCGGGCCGCCACTACGTCCCTACCTTGAATAACACCAACAATGGGCCGACGAACCCTCCTTACACACCCTGTCAATGCCCCGCTCCATACGGTGCGCCTGCGGCAGGAACTTCTAATCCGATAAGCTACTATAATGGATCGCCTCAGATCACCTCGCCGGGCCTTTCCTCCTCGGGCTTTGATGGCAATTGGGGTGTCAACCTCAATTGGACCAGTATGACCGTCTTTACTCCGAATACGGCCTACGGCAACGGCTGGTCGAGCCAAAATCAGGGATATTTGGAATATCTTGGCGGTGGCACCAGCGCAAATCCCAATATTATGCTGGTCAACAGTGCCTACAACCAAGATGTATTTAACTTCAACACGGCTACGGGGCAGTATCAGGCTCAAGCCGTGTCCACCAACACCTTGATCCACAACGACAACGGTACATACACTCTAGCTACGGATATTGGCACCACGCTGCAGTATTATGATTTCAGCAATTCCACCCCCGTCGATCTGCAGGGGCAGTTAATTTCCATGACGGATGCGACCGGCAATACGGTGACGTTCAGTTACACCTCATCCGGACAAATATCCAGCGTGACCCAGACCGATGCCGCCGGCGATGTTGAGACGTATAACTACACTTACATTACCAGCGGGATTAATGCGGGTAAGGTATCACTTATTACGCAATCGCTCCAACGCGCCGGGCAAACGTCCTCCACCATTTACCGCCAAATGGCCCTGACCTATTATGACGGTAGCTACAGCGGGAATATGCAATATGGTAACGCCGGTGATTTGCAGACGGTTTCCATTGAAGACGGTACCGGCAACGTCCTGCAGGAATCTTACTATCGCTACTATACCCCCGGCGACATGCTGAATTCCGGCGGGACGCCAATTGGGTATGTCGGAGGCTTACAGTACGTATTTAACACCACCAGCTTCCAGCGGCTCTCCGCGGCATTCTCCGATCCGTTCTCCGCCACCGCAGCGCAGGTGGCACCCTATGCCAATAATTATTTTCAGTACGATGCCGACCATGAGGCGACGCTGGAAACCTTCGCACAGGGCGGGGCGGCGGCCACCGGCGGCCTGGGCACACAGAGTCTCAGTTACTACTTGAATCCAAATTCGGCCGCTGGTGATAATTATAACACCTGGTTCATGCGTACCACCGTGACAATGCAGGATGGCAGCGAGAATGTTGTGTACACCAACGTCAATGGGGATGTCATGCTCTCCATGACCGTCGATCCCGTTGATGTCGGCAATCCATCGCTTAATGGTGACGTTTGGATTACCGCCTACAACTTTAACAGTCAAGGAAAGACGCTGGAGACCATTAACCCGTCGGCGATCAATCTCAACGCCTCAATTCTCGATGGTGCCACCACGGTATCGGCCATTGAAACGGCCTTGCAGCAATATTCCGATCTAGGTATCGCCGAAGGATTGGTATACAGTAATCAGGGTTTGATTGACAGCACGGCCTACTATGCCTCGACCACAGCCACCGCGACCACGCCGGGTGGTGTAGCCGGTAACATCGAAGCGGACTATGTGCAGCAAGGCGCTGATGGCACACCCGTTGAGCAGGACTCGTACACCTACATCCAGCATGTGGATTCCAGCGGTAATACAATCTATCCTGAAGCCTCCTATACGCAGTATCAAAGCTCCGCCAACGGCGGCTCAACTCCCGAAACCACCACGTACAGTTATTCATGGCAAACGAATTCCAGTGGCCAAGTCACGAATCAGATTGAAGACCAAACCACCAATAATCCTGTGGTCTCCGCCGTCCAAAACGGCTCCGGAATCGCCTCTACCACCCAAACTGTGTACAACCAGTTTGGCCAAGTAGTGTGGACCATGGCCGCCAACGGCACCATCAGCTATACCGCTTATGACAATGCCACCGGTGCGATCGTTCAGAGCGTGCAAGATGTCAACACCGCCAATCTTTCCGATCTGGCCAATTACACCGGAACGTATCCGGGCGGAACGCTGACCTTCGGCTCCGATGGCTACAACCAATATGGTGTGCCGGAACTGCCCAGCGGCTGGGTTACACCCACCGGTGGCGGATTGAATTTAACCACCACCGATTATGTCGATGCCTTGGGTCGGACCATCGAACAGATTTCCCCCAGCGGCAACGTCACACTCTATGTCTATGATGACGCCGCAGATGCCATGTTCACGCTTTCCGGTGTGGTATTGGATACATCAAACAACACCCTGACCACCACCGGACCGATTACCATGACCCGCACGGAAATTCCCTATAGCTACTCCGCCAATGGCCAGACCCTTGAGGGTTCCTACAACGAAGCCATTACGTTCAGCGCCAATACGCCGATCAGCTATACGGGTGGTGGCATCGGTCAGGCGGTTATTCCAATATTGCCCAGCTTCATCCAAGGCAATGCCGCTACCACCGGCCCGGATAACGTCCTTAATCTCATCGGCAATGGCAGCAGTTCCAGTCCGCAATTCACCATCCAATCGCTGACGCGCAGCCTGTATAACGCCGGTGGCCAGCAGGTAGAGTCCGATGCTTATGCCACGATTAATAATTCTGTCTACTTGGGAACCTCGCCCAATGATCCCTACAGCGGCACGCAAATAACCAATCAACTTTCCGGCCAGGCTCCCAACGGCAACTACTACGCCACCTATTACGGTTACGATGCCGATGGGCGGCAATACCAGGTCATTGACGCCAACGGGACGATTACCGATACCGTTTATGACAATCTGGGTCGTGCCGTAAGTGTCTGGGTGGGAACCAATGATGCGGTAAGCAATGCCTCCGGCACACCCACTTATTTTGTCGGCTCCAACGCCGGTACCGGCAACAACATGACCGAAGTCACTTCGTATGTGTATGACAACGGCGGTGTCGGTGATTCCAACGTTACCGAAGTAATCCAATATCCCGCCGGAAGTACCGCCGGCACACAACAAGTCAGCGTGCTTAGCTACGATTTTGAAGACCGCCTGATCGCCACGGAAACCGGCCTGACACTTAACAGTTCCGGACAGGTGGTCACCAGCGCCAACAATGCCTACCCCAGCATTACCGTCCACTCACTGGATAACCTTGGCAACACCTTGGCCACGCTTACCTTCAACGGCGGAGCAACCACCATCGCCAATGCCATCGCTGCCGCGACCTCCGCCGCACCCGGAGCGGTGCTCGCCGGATTGGTCGGCTACAGTACCAGTGAATACGACTCCCAGAATCGGGATTATGAAGACCAGACCTACAGCGTGGATCCCGCCACCGGCACCATATCCACCTCGGCGTTAACCAGTTACACCTTCTACGGTCCAAGGGGCAATGTCATCGAATCCGTCGCCCCCACCGGGCAAGTCACCCAGAATGTCTACAACGGTGTCGGCGAACTGATAGATACCTATATCACCGACGGCGGAGCCGTCAATAACGGCGGAGCAACCAATTTAACCTATGCCGCCGCAGGATCGGTATCCAATGATGTCGTCGTCAGTCAGACCGCCTACGGATACGACGGCGATGGCAATTTAATTGAAACCGTTCACGCCCAGAGATTCAATACTGATCCAATTCTCGGCACAAGTGCCGAAGGTGCATTATTCACCGATGCAGTCAACGCCGACGGCAGCCTGACGGTGACACCCGCCTCCAATTCCGACTCCAGCCTCGGTGCCAGAATCTATTACTCGGCGACTTATTACGATGCCGCCGACCGCCAGATCGCCACCGTCAATGCCGGCACCAATCCGGTGGGTGCCAACGGTGCGGCCACGCCATGGACCCGCCCGTCTAGTGCACCGGCATCGGTAAATGATTCCAAGTTCACCGGTGATCTGATCACGCTTACCAGTTACAACGCCGCCGGGAAAGTGTATGAAACCACCGACCCCATGGGCAATGTTGCCGCCAACTTCTACAACAGCCTGGGTGAAACCACCGAAACCATCGCCGCTTATGATCCCACCGTCAACGGCGGCAACCCCACCAACGACCAAAATCAGACCACGCTGTACACCTTTGACGGCATCGGCGACCAGACCAGTATGACCGCGGAAGACCCGTCTACCGGTAATCAAACCACAGATTACGTTTATGGCGTCAGTGGTGCCACCGGCAGCAGCATCACCAGCAACGACCTGCTCTATCAAACCGTTTACCCGTCCAACGGGCTGAATGACGCCGTTTCACAGGAATACAACGCCCTTGGCCAAGTGATCCAGACCACCGATCGCAACGGCAACGTGCACCAATACACCTACGACACCGCCGGGCGGGAAATCAGCGATACGGTCACCACTTTGGGTGCTGGCGTTGATGGCGGCGTGCGTAGAATCGATACTGCGTACAATGCCCAAGGCTTGGCGTATCTGTACACCAGCTATGCCGACACGGCCGGCACGCAGATTGTCAATCAGGTGGAAAACATCTACAACGGGCTGGGCCAGTTGGCGTTTCAGTATCAGGCCGTCTCCGGCGCAGTCGACGTTTCTACGACACCTTATGTGGAGTATACTTATACCAGTCCATCGAACGGTTCGAGGTTGGCAAGCATGGTCTATCCGAACGGGCGTACCATTGATTACAACTATTCAGGCACTAACCTGAACGCCGCATTGGATAATGCCATCGGCAGATTGGATTCCATCGTCGACGGTGCAAATTCCGGCGATTCCGGACAAGTATTGGAGCAATATTCATATCTGGGCCTGTCCACCATCGTGGCGAGAAACCATCCGCAGACGGGCATCAACTTGACGTACCTCGGCAGCGCCGGTTCCATCGGCTCCGGTGGAGATCAGTATGTGGGGTTGGACCAATTCGGCAGAGTTGTCGATCAGAATTGGATCGATACTTCCACTGGCATATCCGTGGATAATTTCACATATTCTTATGACAACAACTCCAACGTTACCGCAGAGAACAATCTGCTGGATTCCGCGTATTCGCAAACGTTTACGTATGACCAACTCAATCGTCTTGCCAGCAGCACCCTCGGCGGTTCCGCCAGCCAAAGCTGGACGTTGGATGCCCAAGGCAACTGGTCATCCGTCACGACCAACGGCACCACGCAGACGGAAACGACGAACACCCAGAACCAGATAACATCCATCTCCGGCTCAACGACGCCGACGTATGATAACAACGGCAACATGACCACTGATCAGAACGGTAATACGTATGTGTATAATGCGTGGAATCAGTTGGTGGAAGTGAAAAACGCCTCCGGCACGGTGATCGCGCAGTACACGTATGATGCGCGGGGATACCGTGTCAGTGAAACCTATCCTGCCGGCGGCAATGGTGTTGCGGCGGGGACGACGAAATATCTGTACTATTCCAATCAGGAACAGGTGATTGAAGAACGCTGGAATGGCACTGCCAACAGTAATACGCAATATCAATATGTCTGGTCAGAAAAATATGTCAACGCCATGGTGTTGCGTGATACTTACAGCAATGGAACATTGCAGGCTAATGACCGTATCTATACCACGTATAATACGAATTATGATGTGACATCTTTAATCGGCTACAACAGCACGACGCAGACGTGGGGCGTGGAAGAACGATTTACCTATTCCTCTTATGGCACGGTCACGGTTCTATCGTCAACATGGACGGCGCAATCCGACGCCTACAGTTGGCAATACATGTATCAGGGTGGAAGGCAGGATCCAATTACGGGGCTGTATCATTTTGATCATCGGGAATACAGCGCAACCCTCGGCAGATTCATCTCGCAGGATCCGTTGCATTACATCAACGGTGCCAATACGTATCAGTTTGTGATGAGCAATCCGGTGGGGAATGTGGATCCGTGGGGGAACGTGGCAGCTCCTCCCACACCACCCCCTTCGCAAATTCCCCCAGCACCCGTTCACATAACAGGGACCGGTGGAGTTGGTGATAAGGGACATGGTTCAGCGAGCGGTTCAGTCGTCATAACATTTCCCCTTCCGCCATGGCTTGGCCCCAATTACAGCTTGGGCTGCTATATTGGAGGTTCGGGGAGCTATTCGTTCCCGCATGGACACGGTTTCCGCCCCACCGGTGGTTCAATAGGGTTCGTGGTTTCCTGGTAACGGAATAACATCGTTGTGGAGTATAATTTGTGGCACAGGAACCTGCTACTCGAAGATCGGGCCTATGGCTAGCGGCAGCGGCGGTTGTCGTCCTGCTAGCACCTCAGGTTGGATTCGCCGCGCACGTGCCGACGGAGGTGACCTTTGGCCGCGTAATGCGCCTCCTCGAAACAGAACATCCAAAACTTGATTTATCGGAGGGATCATTTCACAAACGGTTCACGTTCACAATGGGGAACGGCCCCAAAATGCCGCCGGCTGGATTACGGCGGTTTCCGGCCATTGGCGGATATATTCAAGCCACGGTGGTTCGGAATGATAGCTCACACGCGGTAGTATTGCTGCTGCCGGAAGGTGATTGCGCTTATTATACCTTCGACGGGAAGCGGGGCTTCTTAGCATTAGTTGATGGCGCGCATCCTAGAAAAATTTTGTATTCGGTCCACGGCGGGATTGTTGTGTACGGGCTGCTCACGAAAATAATGCTCAAGCGTCTGAATTTGGCGGGTAGCGAAATGTTTATGGTCACTACCTCGGATCGGCCGCGAATGTTTCTCCGCGTCTTTAGTTTTATCAAGGAAAAAATGGCGATTGCAGACCACATTCATTTCCAGTCATTTCGGTCGCCTATTCTTAACATTGGTTGGCTACACGCCGGAGCCGCCTACTCAATGCACATAGGCTTCAATGCTCAGGCTGGCGCGGTATTCCCGATCCGCGACGTCGACTTGATTCTCCGGAAGAACGGACATGTGGAGACAACGGGATGGATCAAGACCGGAAATCGGGCAAATCACTCCCCTGTCGTGATCCACCGCGTGTCCGGATTGAGGGCAAATTCGGGGCTGCCGTGGATGCGGACGTCGGTCGCTCGCATTTTCAGTTATTCCCTCCACTCCGTCTACGTGAAGCCAAAAGACGTTTCTCGTAAAATCAAATTCCTCAAGCTTCGTCGGCGCTTCATTCGCTGGGTGACAACCAAAGACCCGATACTACAACGCAAAGACAGGGGGAAGTAAAACTGCTCGCGCAGATCAGGATGCGAAAACAATTAATCGCTTCCGGTGCGGGGGTACGGCAATATACTATTCGGCGATTTGACACATTTACGCGGGAAGGGCGAACAGTAGCGTTGGTGTTTGCCCGCAGGTTCTAGCGTAACTGTTTACTGCTCCGCGGCGAATATTCGCAATAACGGCACTGGCGCGATGGGGTAATTGGTGGTATGCTTGGTTTCACCATGGATGGTGAAGTGCAAAAACATCGCAAACAACCGGTCGCCAATGCGGCCGCCGATCAGAGATACTGTCAAATGTTGTGGATTGGCAAAATCAGGCGGCCTGTTTTTTTACTCCATTTTCAAGTTCGATTTCGGCCAGTATATCCGCAATCCGTTCCGATCCGTTGAGCCCTTGAAAGCCCCGCTCGGCATTTCGGCAAAATTTGAAGACCATCGCCAGTCAGGCCGCATAATTGGCGTTGCTCCAAAATCGTTTTGCATCCAGTGTTGTGCGGGTTAGAATTTGCGCATCGGAGTAACCGGCATTTAGCGGAATAGCTCATGGTCGCACGCAATGAGAAATATTACCACAACGACGCGATGACACGACGTCCTCCGCGTTCCTCCGCCGCCCCAGTGGTAAATAAATCTGCGGAATCTGCGGAATCTGTCGATGCCTTTGAGTCTTTGTCTCGTAGCGGTGAAACCCGGTTTTTGTTCGTTGATCATTGTTCATTGCCTACCGGTGTAGGCATGACGCTGGATCCAGTGACGGGATTGTATTATTCCCGCAACAGAAATTACGACCCATCCCTTGGCCGCTGGGTCAACCAGGACCCCGCCGGTTATCCCGGCGCAGAGGCGCAACCTCGGCCTTCGGCCTCGGCGGGATTTCGCGGGATAGAAGAAGCATATACTGCAGGCGAATGCCGCTGGCTCCCGCTCAACATCAACGGGGCCAATACGTATCAGTTTGTGGAATCCAATCCGGTGGGCAAGGTGGATCCGAGCGGGATGGTTAGCCTCCCACCGGGAATCGTTGGTTCCCCCCCGCCTTCACCGCCTCCGTCAGGAAGTCTTTGGCCAGCCTATCCACCGACGGGTGGGCTCTCGGGTACGTGGTGGTACCCAGTACCGCTGCCAGGCGGGCCGATTCGCATCACCGGCGGTGTAAATGGTAACTTGGGTAATTACGGCAACCTCAGTGTGGGCTTGCAGGCAGGGGCAATATGCAATTTGGGAAACAACTGGTCCCTTACAACGCAGTTGTCGGGATCTGGTTCACTCTCAGGCGGCCAGCCCGGCTGGGGGATATCTTGGGGTCTGGTGCACACGCAGAGCGGCTTGTTTCCATGGTGAGGAACCGGAAGATGATTCCATTGTCTATATATCAGAAAGCCACATTGGCTCCCGCGATCGTGCCGAATCAATGCATCAGGTTCTTGGCGATATCCCTTATTTTAGTGATAGCGGTGGGCGCGGCCCGAGCGTCGGAGGGGGCGGCGGGTGCCCGGACACTACGGTTCGGCGGGATAGTGAAAATGCTCAAAGGAAAACATCCGTGCTTCGACATGTCACGATCCTCGGCGTCAAATCGATTCCATTTTGTCATAGGAGGTGGAGCACCGCCCGCCGCCGGACTGCCTCCAATTCCCCCTCCTTACGGAAAATTTGGATGGAGGGCGTACGTGGTCCGGGGAGGAAGTGCTTGTGCGGAACTCCTTTTCCTTTCGAACGGTGCCACTTTCTATTATGTATTTGATGGCAAACAGAGCTTGCTTGCCTGTATTTCCCCTAGCAATCCCAATGCGGTGCTTTGGGCGAGTGGCGGAATTTGGATCGAAACGGTGGGGGTCATAACGCCAGAAGTTGCTGCCCGCTTGAGTCTGCCGGCCGGAATCACTGCTAAGTTGCATTTTAGCAATAAGCCGTCCGCCTGCCCTGTAATTGCCTTGCACCTGTTTACCGGGTTGCAGTTGGCTCTGCAGCACGCCAAAGGAATAGATTTCCATGCTGCCCCTGTTCCGTCGCTATACATTCTCACGGCGTCGCCTCGTGGCCGCTCGGTGCCGATTCGCGTCGTCTTTCGCTCCGCGAAACGGAGTCCATTTCCGATTCGGTCGATATATTTCCCGACTGGCGATGCGTTCGTGTCCGACATCGGGACGCTACCCGTGAAAGAATGGCCAGCAATACGAAAAATCCGTGGTTCCAAGCCTCGGGCAGCGCTGCCTTGGCGTACCGTTACAACCAAGCGAATGGCCGGAATTTTTGTGCGGATATTTAACCTCCCGCCACTTCGAGGTACGTCCGCAGAATATAATCTTCTGCGAAGGCGATTTGTCAAATGGGCCGTGACACCATTTACGGCCTTGACCACGGCCCACCCCGATACTGGGCCTGCGCCCAATGGCCCAAACCCAAGGCCGTGAGGGTTCGATTATATTTGGCGTTGTCTATCGAGGTTAATGAGATGTTCGCAAAACAGGCCAAAATTGTTCTGCATCGCCATTCCCTGCATTTCCTCCGCCGTCCCTGTCTCGCGATTTTGCTATTTCTCGCAATCTTGTGCCGTGTGCCGCCGGTCAGAGGATCTGAAAAAGGTCTACCGCGCCTGCAATTCGGGCAAGTGCTTCGGTGGCTCGGCAAGGTGCACACTCCTGCACAAACCAAAATACCAACGATTAAAACCTTCAGCTTTTTTCAGGAATCTCAATGGCCCAACTCAAATCCGCACGGGGTCAGAACCGTGCGTAACTATAACTACAGGCTATGGGCGTATAAGAAGGGGGCGATCTCGGTTGCGCTGGTAATGTTGTCCAGAGGTATCCCGATCTATTGGGAGTCCGATGGGAAAGCCACCATCGCATTGACCATATCACCAAAACATCCAACCGACCTACTGGTTGCTCGCAACGTGGAATTTGGCGGTAACGGTTTCCTGTCGGAGAGAAAATCGCATCCTTGGCCGGGCAATTTTCGAATTGCCTTCAGCCTGCGGTACAAACGCGTTGATTTTTCAATACGTCGCTTGCGGGGGTTTTTGCGCGAAGGCCTGTCGGCGGCATCATGGTTCAGATTCGAGTCAGAGCCAAAGGCGAGCCTTGACTTGTTTCAGCCCCACCTGTTGGGCGGTACCATCGTGTCCGCGGTGTTCAAACCCGGCGTGTCAGCCGCCGCGCCGTCGATATCGACCGTGAAGTTGTACGCCTCCCGCCACGGCGAGCTTATGCTCCGTCCGGTACTGGCGACCACCCGCATCAGGACCGGGCGCAGCGTCCGACCGCTGGCGATTGCGGATTTCCGCACGCCGAGAATACCGGGGTTTCAAATTAGGGGCAACGGTCCGGCGGATGTCATTCTCGCCGCTATCTCCGCTCTCCTCCCTCCACATTCCGCCGATCGCGACATCAAGCCCGCTTCCGGGTACCAGGCAGCGGTGAAACGTCTGTGCCGATGGGCGGTGGGGCATCCGCTGCGCCCAACGCGAACCAGGCGAGAGCAACGAGCAATTTGGCTGCAGCAGTTGGCGGCGGCGGGGAATGTCGAGGCCATGTATACACTGGGTGTGCTGTATGCCAAAGGCCATGAAGTCAAGCACGATTACCACCAAGCGATGTTTTGGCTGCGGAGGGCGGCTGCCGCTGGCAGCAGTCGCGCGGTGTATGGAGTTGCCATGCTGTACGAAAAAGGATGGGGGGTAAAGCAAAGCCACAAGCGGGCGATAAAATGGTTTAAGCGGGCGGCAAAGGAGGGGGTCCCCGCCGCACTGTATGAGGTTGGTTCTTACTATGCGAACGGCTTGGGAGTTGCACGGAACTATTCTAAGGCGATGATCCTGTGGCGGAAGGCTGCCGCTGCCGGCAACGCCATGGCGATGTATGGCATTGGCTCGCTCTACGGCAATGGGGCAGGGGTAAAACGAAGTAAACGCAAGGCTTTAGTTTGGCTTCGAAAGGCCGCGGTGGCTGGCAACGCCTTCGCGATGTATCGCCTGGGATTGTTTTTCTTTTATGGCCACGGTGTGGCCCGCGACTACAAATCGGCGTTCAAGTGGTGGAAGAAGGCTGCGGACGCAGGATACCCCGATGCCGTATATGGTCTCGGATATCTGTATGCTGGGGGCCGAGGTGTTGCACAAGACTATCGCCGTGCAATTAAGTTATGGAAGAGGGCGGCTGGCCTTGGCAGTGCGTCGGCGATGACCGGCCTTGGCGGGGCTTATCATCGCGGCAAGGGTGTCACAAAGAGTAACCAGAAGGCCGAATATTGGTATAAAAAAGCGGCTGATGCGGGGGACATCACAGCCAAAAATTGGTTGGCGAAGCACTCGCAGTGAAATGGCCCAAGTGTGCCGCGCAACGGCGGGGAGTTTGCAGCGACCACAGGGATATCAACGCCCCCGTCCCATTGAGGATCAATTATCATTTTTCGCCAATTTTGACTTTCTCGCGTTGCGCCATAATTTGCATAACTTCGGATGCGGGGCGGCCAGAATTGATAAGCTGTGCCATGATCTCCATTTGTGGGCGGATATGGTTGAGAAAATGCTTGTAGCCCGCGCAAAGATAATTCAGCCCCGGTTCACCATCGGGTGTGATGGCAAAGCGATTCTTAGGGCATTCACCATTGCAGGCGAAACGCACTTCGCAGCGCCGGCAGTAAGCGGGCAGAGAGTTTTGTTTGTCAAGTCCGAATTTTTTCTGAATCGGTGATTCGACCATTTCCGCTATGGGCTGCTGATGAATATTGCCCAGACGGTATTCCGGAAAAACAAAGTGGTCGCATGCGTAAAGATCGCCATTATGTTCCATGGCCAGGGCACCGCCGCAGGTGGGAGCGAAAATGCACAAGCCTGCTTCCCGGCCCGCCCATATTCCCAATTGCACATCAAAGGTCTGCACTGAAATCTTACCCACGTCTCGCTTGATCCACAGGTCGAACATATCACTAAGAAACAGCCCGAATTGCAAAGGTTCAACCGACCACGGGGCAACTTTGAGTTCGGGCGACAATACTTTCAGCGGTGGCGGATTGGCCAGTTCCTTTTCCTTGCTTTTGGTGAATCGCTCCACCAGGGGGATAAACTGCATGTAATCGCTACCGTGTTCCCGCAGGAATTCGTACACTGCACGGGGTTGATAGGCCAATTCCCGGTGCACCACGGTGAGGGTGTTGAAATCCACAGCGTGGTCTTTGAGTAACGCCAGGCCCCGCATGACCAGGTCAAAACTCGGTTTGCCTCCGCGGAGCACGCGATAGCGATCGTGCAATTCGCGTGGGCCGTCGATCGACAAACCGAGAAGGAAGTGATTTTCCTTGAGGAATTTACACCAGTTTGAATCCAATAGTGTGCCATTGGTTTGCAGGGCGTTTTCAATCTGTTTTTCCGGCGGGCAGAATCGCTTTTGCAATTCCACCACCCGGCGAAAAAACTCTAATCCCATAAGCGTAGGTTCGCCACCCTGCCAGGCGAAGGATATTATTTTATTGGGCTGGGATTGAATGTATTGTCGGACAAATAACTCCAGCGTGGCATCACTGATCCGAAAATCCGCCGCCTTGTGGTGACTGGGAAACAGCTTTTCCTTCTCAAGGTAGTAGCAGTAACTGCAATCCAGATTGCAGATTGGGCCGATGGGCTTGGCCATGATATGAAATGGCATTTTAGCCTTTGCGACCTGATCGCTCATGGCAATACCCCTTTTTTTCTATTCCCGGTCGCGCAGTTGCTGTTCGAGTTTGACCACATTGCCCAACGATATTAAATGGGCATGAATCAATCCCAGGAATCCGGTGCGGTAAAGTTCAGTGATTTGTTCATTGGAAAGGGCTTTGAGTTTGGCTTCATCGACGGCATAGAAACCACGCAGGGCCAGGGGCTGATTCTTCGTATCACGCGCCCGAATCTCTCTTCCCACCAGCAGATTCAATTCATTGAGTTTCCCAGTGAAGGCCTGAGTCTGCCGGATGTTGCCCTGATACTGGCCCAAAAAGGCCAATACGTTCTTAAGAAGAGGTGTTTCCGTGCCGGCTTCATCGAATAACGAATCACCGTCTGGGGCTTCCCAGCCGGAAAACGCCGTATCAATGCAGACACTGAAATCCTGTCCGTTGTTGCGTTCCGCCAGAACAAAGGGATAGCGGCGGATAAACGCTGGAATGTAACTGTTGGTCCACTTTCCGGTGATATCCACAAAAAGATTTTCATTGTTGCGCAATCCCAGCACGACTACAGGCATAAGCCGATCAGTGGAAGGGCCGGCAAAGACGATGGGATATTCGGTAGCGGCACGGGCAAATTCCAAGGCGGTAACCGGTACAGAGTTGGTCTCCCGTGCGAACTCAAAGCTGACGTCGCGCAATTTAATTTTGGCGTTGCGGTGCGTGGCACGATCCAGCAGCACCGGCTTTTGATAAAACAACACCGTATTGGTTCCGACGGTCATAAAAACCTCCATGAGAAAATAAACAACTATTGGCATCCCCGCCTGTCATAATCTACAAAGCGAAGGATAAGGCAATAATAATCCGGCATCTATTGCCACGCAACAAAAATCCATCAAATTGTCAGGCCAAAATTAAAATGTCCGCTTCGGTGCATTGCACCCCTTTGGGCCGGGCCGTTGAGCGGGGTTGCCGATGGCCTTGGTGGCTCTTGGCACGGCCCCTCTTTGGCCGTGACGCCCGCCGGGATTGGGGAAAAATTCATGCCAACAGCGCCTTGTGTCGCCTGGAAGATTTAATTGGAGAGGTTTCCCAGACGGTACCGCAACGCCCCATTGCTTCGGCCATCAATCTGGTGGTGTTTCTTAAACGAATTGCGGCCGCACCTGGCCGGGTTGTATCGGAAATACCACGGTGTTGTAAAGAAGTAGAAATGTCACCCTGTTAACCGATTTAGAAATGTCACCCTGACATCGATACTCCTGCGGTGTGGCGGCCCGGCGCAGGCGCAGGGGGGGCGAAGCCCCGACCGCAGCCGCAGCCGGGCCGCCACGCCGGCTTTGGCGGGCCGCACCGCCCACCACGCCCTTCTTCCACGGATGATCCGCACCCGGCTTCCATGCCCGACGATTGATCGCCAACGGCTTGGCACCTCCCGCTTGCGGACGCGCCGAGAGCTTCCGGTATGCCAACTTCTCGCCCTGGTAACACACCTGCAACTCGCCGCTTCCCATTTGCTTCACCACCACCTTCTTGCCCGCCAACGCCAAGTCCGCATGCGCCGCCGGTATTTGCAGCCATTGGTTCCGCCAACGAATGCACCAGTCCCGACCCACCACCCGACGATCCTGCACGCACAGGATTTCTTCCACGTTCATATCCGGTGGCAACACCCGGTGAAGGTCGTTCTCACGCTGCGGCTTTACCGCATACCGCCGGTTCAAATCATCCAGAAAAAACTTCTCCAATAACGCGTTGCCCTGCGCCATGTCCGATATGTTCCGCAGCCGCATCTCCTTGACCAGACGATCCTGAAATACCGCGTGCCGACGCTCTACCCGACCCTTGGCCTGTGGACTGCGGGCACAGATCAACTCCACCCGCAACTCCTTCATCGCACGCCCAAACTGCGTGGGTTCTTCAGGATGATCCTCATCACGATATATGCTGTGCCTATCCACATACACGCTCCGGGGAACTCCATGCTTCTTCACCCAGCGACCAAATGCATCCATCGCCGCCATGGTAGTCTCCGCAGGGTAAAATCGCGCGTAGGTCTGATTGCTGGCATCATCAATTATTACCATCAACACACACCACCCCGATCGCCCCTCAAACCAATCGTGATGCGACCCATCCATCTGTATCATGCTCCCAAAGCTCGCACGCCGTTCGCGCCGCATCCGGTGCTTCCCACGCCGCCGACGCGGTTGCCACAGGTGCCGCTGCTTTAACAACGACACCAATGTGTCCGCACTGATTACCAGCCCCTCTTCCGAGAGCTTCTCGCACGCCAGCGTTGGACCAAAATCCGCGTACCGCTCCTGATAACGCTTCACAATCCGCTCACGCAAGGATTCCTCCAGCCGTCGATTACTCGCCCGGCCACGCGACCGGTGGATCAACCCCGCCGCGCCTTGCTGACGATACCGCTTCCATAGACGACGCGCCTGCCGCAGCGATACACACATCAGTACCGCAGAAGATACCACCGTCACCTCGTTGCGTTCGATCCGACGCATCGCATCCAGACGAACCCGCTCTGCTGCCGACATAAGTAAGTTTTCCATTCTGCCTGGTATACACCAGACCTAAAGGTGACACTTCTATTTCGGCTAAGGGGTGACAATTCTACTTCGGTACAACAATCGGAAATACCACGGGTTGCTGATTTCAGCGACGGTAGGTATATATTACGCAAGCCGATTGTGTCACGATCCTTTTACGATCCGTGGGGGTATAAAAGGTGCTGTAATCCAGAGGATGGCGGCCGGGCGAAACCGGGGTCCGCTGTGGGTCATGGATGAGGTGAAACGATGTCACGCGAGATTAAACTGCCATGGTGGGCAACGAATAATTGGTGGGATGCCCCTGATTATGGAGCTGCCATGCGTGCCAACGCGGTTCAATTGCGCGCTGCTCTGGAGGTGATGCAACGCTATTTTGGGACAGACTGGTGGACAGAGGTTTTCGAATCGCGCAAGCCCAATTTTGTGGCTGCGCATCTGATTGGCCAGGGCACGATGGTGTTGGACTTTATACGCGACCTTGGATCGGCACTGACATTATTAGAATCCGCACCGGGTGTGGGGACAAAAATCCAGGCGCTCAGGCGTGACGAATCGGGGGCAACTTTCCTTGAAATTCAGATTGCCGCGGTCCTCCGTGCCGCCGGTCTTGAGATCGTTTTTCCCGTCACTGCCAATGCCCGGAAAACATATGACATTCTGGCGCACTATCAGGCCCACCCCGTGACAATTGAATGCAAAAACCTGGAGATGGAAGAGTGGGAAAAATGGGTCATGAATTTAGGTCTAAGCGTGCTGCACTCATTGCCCGGCGGCCGGGACACGCGGTTCAATATTCAGGTCAAGTTTGATCCGCATTTATCCCAAATGAACACCGATGAGGACAAATATCCGGGCCTCAATGCGGCGATTGCGGAGGAAATCGTCGACCGGATTCGGGTGGCAACCGAGGACGCCATCGCCATGCACCCTGATCTTCCTTTTGAATTTGTCCTCAATGGGCTCGGAACTGCCGTGCTGCGGGACGCGAAAGAACAATCGGACACCTCCATTGCCACTACGGAAATTTCTCATGTCGCCCAACTTCGTCGTTTATTGACCAATGGCTTGTACCGGGCGATTGACCAACTGCCGGAAGATGGGCCGGGCATCATTGTTATCCAATGCGAGCACCTTCCGGAGTTGAATTTGGCGCGGATTGTTTTCGACGCCGCAACCAAATGCGATCCGGGCCGATTTGGCAGGCTCGCGGCCATGGTGCTCATACCAAGGCGATATCTCAATGATTACCGACCGGGGTTATTGTTTTCCAACCGGCACGCAGCCTATCATACTTTGGCCGGCGAGCGGGCCATTGGTGTGTTACATGACAATCTTGGATTGGTTGACGGGTAGCACTTATTCGATAGCGGTATGGGCGGTTGGGTAGAACGATGTTCGCGTATGTCCGCAGCTTGTTCCAACCATCCACAAGATCACCACTTACCGTATTGCTTACGGACCGGTTGCTGCGGACTGCAACGATCAAGGGTTCGTGAATCGTGTGGCCTTCCCACACGCAGACCGACCATCCATTTGCCGTTTCAGTAAAATTAACTCGGGTCACTTGGCCCTCGGCTTGGGCCTGCTATTTTGACGGTGCCTTCGGCGGCCGGGAGGCATTTGTTACCACCGGCTTCTGGCCTTGAATCAGAAAGTTGGGTTTGACCGCCGGAGCATTGGGATTGACGCCACCCTTTTTAATTAGGCCTTCAGTCAATGTAACCAGCGAAGCTTTTCTATTTTGTTGATTTGGCATGCTCAATATCCTTTTTTGTCAGGTGGATTTCTCATGTGATTCGACAGAATCTCCAACAGCACCATTAACCTTATTGATTATAACATGCCCGGCATTTTCAATGATCATATTCGATACTTGAATTCCGTTCCCATTTTCCGGTGGAATCTCGATGGTCAAATCATCGCGCTGCCGCGCGAAATACATAACCGGAGTTGAATAGCAATAGGTGGCGGTATCGTTCGTATAGACCTCCACCTCTTGCAGAATCAATTCACGCTTCCGTTCCGGATCAGAGAAAGCTCTTACCCAGCCCAGATAGGCCAATCCGGTTCTGTGGTCGCGAACCAGCACCCAACATTTCGCTTCCGTCCCATGCGGGCGTGCATTAAAAAAGTATTCCCATAATTCACTTTCACCGGAATAGTTGGTGATGCCAAATCGCCGGAACGGACGCTGGAGCCACTTGTGGGTGTCAATGAATGACAGCAGCACGACAATCAGACAGGCCGTCATGCTCGTCCAAACAATCACACCCCAATCCAGCGGTTCGCTTTTGCTGATAAATGCCTCAAATATCGCTTGGATCGGGGCGATGGAGGCGGCCGACGATTTTAAGCCGTCCGGGGATATCCCCAATATGCGGTAAAGGAACCCGATCAAAAAATAACTTACGAATGCCAGGGTTATGACGTGAACAAAGAGTTCCCAGTTTTGGCGGTTCCGCCTTCCGCGTAAGGCGCGGAAGAACGCGATGCCAATTAGCCCGGGCAGAATGAGAAAAATAAGTTTCACCGTGTAGGTATTGAAGTTTTCCATCGTCAATAATTCTAGCCTGCAAAAACCCTCGTCACGAAGTTGCAATGCTACGGTATGGATGCCCAGGCGTCCAGATAGGCTGCTGGATTGCATACCAACGGGCGCGGCAATTTTTCCGGGCAGGCGGCAAAATCCAAGACGTAAACGCCGTCATTGGGGGAATGGTTAGCCTTGGAAACTCGCACTGCGGGGGCCTGCCCGGATTAGTTGCCGCGCCCATACCAACGGGGGCGAAGATGGTTCCGTTTCGGTCGAGCCTTGAGGAAAAATATCCCGCCGCTTGTATTCGGTATATGTTAGGGTATAATGGTATGAGTGATGACATTAAAGATTTTAATGTTGTCGGGCCTCGTTCGTCATCACCGCGGCCCGGCCGTGGTGTTTTGTTTCAGGAGTATCCCCATGCGTATTTCCCGTTGGTTGTCCAATCGCCTTTCCGGCTTGATAGCTTCAGCCGTGTTGTTGGGCTATTCGAGTCTTTCCGAGGCGTCTACCTTCGGCGGCAGCGGCGGCGCGCCGCTCCCTTGGGAAACCCCGCTGGCCCGTATTCTGGCCAGCTTCACCGGCCCGGTGGCCAAGGCGCTGTGCATTTTGTCAATTGTCATGCTGGGTTTTGGCTTTGCCTTTTCCGAGGGTGCCGGGATGCGACGAATCCTGGGCGTTCTGCTGGGCGTGTCGATTGCCGTGACGGCCACGAGTTTCGGTGTGAGCTTCTTTGGCTTTGATGGCGGAGCGGGATTCTGATGACTCCTTCAACGGACAAAATCGAAGGTTTTGAAGTGCCGCTGCACTTGTCCCTGACCCAGCCGGTGTTGCTCGGCGGTGTACCGCGGGCCTTTGGGATTCTCAACGGCACCACCGCGTTGGTGCTGGGCATGGGCCTGCATGTCTGGTGGCTGGGGTTCCCACTGGGAATCGTGCTCCATGCCGCCGCCCTGGTGTTGACCCGCCACGACCCGGACTGGTTTGAGATTTTCCGGTCGCATATCAAACAGCCCACGTGGCTGGAAAGCTGATGATCACCAGCCAAAAGGATGTTTTTCAACATGTGGAATTTAAGCGAATATCAAAAGCATTCCCGACAATTGAGCGATTATCTGCCGTGGGCCGCTTTAATCGGGCCGGGGGTGATGCTAAACAAGGATGGGAGCTTTCAGCGTACGATCCGCTTCCGCGGACCGGACACGGACAGTGCCGTGGCCCACGAACTCATGGCGATCAGAGCCCGACTGAACAATGTGCTCAAACGCCTGGGTTCCGGCTGGTGCGTCCATGTCGAGGCGGCGCGCCGGGATGCCCAATCG
>JAKAEZ010000017.1 GCA_021819825.1 Planctomycetota bacterium | reverse complement strand
AACAGCGACAACTCGCTGAAAACAAAAGTATTCTGATTCGGCAGGCCTGACCATCGGTTCCTCATGCCCGCAGATTATCCCCTATCAGAAAACTCCCCGGTAGATGTGGTTCGTAGGACGGACACGGACATCTAAAGGACATTTTTTGTTGTTCTGCCCCCACCCCACCTGCGGACGGCGTGAGCCGCCGAGGCGAGCGTGAGCGAGCCGAAGGCCTCTCTCCCGTGAGGGAGAGAGGGACGCTTTCTGACAAGACGCCACGCTCGAAAAACGCTAAAAAGGGTTGAAAAACAAGGACGAAATGAAAATAGTACCCTTCCCCCCAGGGGAAGGGTGAGGGGAAGGGTTAAATGCCTTACTTCTCAAGGACATTTTGGTGTATGATACTCCTCAGTGATGGCTGTTCGAAGCTCGACCAAAGCACTCCGTTCTGGGAGCCTGTCCGAGTAATCGCCGGGTTGCAATCCCGACCATTACTCGGAAAGGCTCGTAGGGGCTCCGGCGGGTGCTTGGCGACCAGCCGCGACGGGCCGAGCGTATCGTGCGATCAGGTCGTTTCCCGCCACCAACTCAACGCTGCCGCATTGAGCTAACGGATCATGCTTGCGCCCGCGTGCCCAACGCGCGCAGGAAAAACACCCTTAGCCCGACGCGGAAGCGTCGTGGTTGGATGCGGGACGTGGCTGCGGAAGAACGCCGCACCATGATGCGGCAATCGCGGTACCAATCGCAGTACCAGCCGCGACGGGCGTAAACGTATCGTGTGGTGAAAACTTTTCCGCCGCCAACTCAACGCTGCCGCATTGAGCTAACGGATCGTGCTTGCGCCCGCGTGCCCAACGCGCGCAGGAAAAACACCCTTAGCCCGACGCGGAAGCGTCGTGGTTGGATGCGGGATATGACTGCGGAAGAACGCCGCACCATGATGCGGCAAGCGCGGTACCAGCGATGCGGCAATCGCAGTACCAGCCGCGACGGGCGTAAACGCATCGTGTGGTAAAATCACTTTCCGCCGCCAACTCAACGCTGCCGCATTGAGCTGCTTGCGCGATGTTTCACTGGGCGTGGGGTGAGATATCTTTTAACTGCACATTGCGGAAAAAGGCGTTGCCGGGATTCAGGTAGGAATAAAAGTCGATGCGTACCCAGCGAATGGGGAATTTGTTCCTCATGCCTTTGAGCGATTGCGGAGTAAAATCTATTCCGGTCTGGCTCCATCCAGTGTTTTTGGTAACCGGCAAAACCTGGCAGCGGTAAATCTCGCGGCGTTGGCTTGCCAGGTTGTTGGAAGTACTGAACTGATCCGGGCTGTAGGCAAAGCCGTTGATGAAAATCCGAATCCGCGGACCATCACTATGATACTGCACCATAAAGCGATACCGATGGCCCTGAATCACAGGTATCCAAGTGCTTTCACATGCTAATCCGTTGTTTTGTGCAATGTTCAAATCGGTGCGGAGCATCAGGCAGTAGCCGCCCGCGGACGGTGTAACAGCGCTTTGCGGCACGATTGCCGCGCGATTCACAGCCAGCGCCTTGGCACCCGCTTTGGAAAGCAGCGGCGGGTGATAATCCTGTTTCATGAGGAAAACATCCCAATCCACGGCGCGGGAGCCAGCCTGCGCGGCACCGTTAAACTCCGGGTCTTTCACCAGATTGGGCCGACGGCTAAATATTTTCGTCAAGGCAGCACTGGGATCAATTTGCCAGGATCGCACGTGATGGAATTGGATGCGGCATAAATCGGTGAGCATTTTTTCAATGGTTAATCGCGGGCTGGTATTATTGGGGGGAATCGTCGCGGAAACGGTTTTGGTTAATTTAGTACCGACAAACAATTCCAGCGTCAGATGCCGCCCTGTGACAAAGCCCGCGACGGTTTGATCCGTCGCCAGTGATTTTATCACGGATTGAATCGTCGCGGTCGTTACCGGCGGAGTCCAGGGCAGTTGCAGGGCATCAATCATCATGTTCACGTCATGGTCATCGACACGTTTATAATGGCCATCGCGGGACATTTTTTTCGCCACGGCAAAGCGCATTCTGCCGGCCAGGTTTTTGTCGTTCCGCGTTGCGGGCACAAAGGGCAGCACCGCAAGGCTTGGAACTTTCGATTGCGCTATCCCAGAGGCGTGCACAAACCCGCACGGCAACAGCACCGGGAGTAAAAGTGCAACAAGCCAATTCCTGGATGAAGAGCCTTTGTGCGGTTGCATCGCGATGATCCTTGCAAATATGTGCATGACCAGTTCGATATATCATAGTATATCGTCCGCATCGGTTGATTACATCGGTATGCCCAGGGCAAAACTGATATATTCAATATGGTCGTTTTGGTTATGGTGGATGGGGTATGCCAGATCAATGCCCAGCGGCAATTTTCCAAAGAACGGCAGAACCACCCTGATCCCGATACCGGCATCAACTACCGTGGTACCAAGATGCACATTAGGCTCAACGTCCCCGGCATCAATAAATACGACGCCGCGTAGAATATTTTTGTACAGCGGGTAATTCACTTCGGCGGTGGCCACATCCATGAAGTTGCCGCCGATGCCATCCTGCAGCGGGCCGTCGCGCGGGGTGACACCCTGATAGGTATAGCCACGTAAGGATCCGATTCCGCCGGCATAAAAGCGTTCAAAAAATACCGACGTTCCCCAGGGAATAAAGCCCAGGTCGTTTTTCAGCATCAAGACCGTTTTTCGGCCGAATAAATCTGTATAAAGTGTATGATAATAGGTACTGAAGATATCAAATTTGGTAAAGGTGTAGGCCCCGCCCATAGCGCCAAACTGTTCCATTGAGACGCCCGCTACAACGCCGCGGGTGGGGAAAATGCTGCTGTTGGTATCATTAAATACGATGGCGGGTTTGATGCTGCTTAAATAATGGGAGCCGGCCTGCGCAAAAATTTCCGGTGCGGCGTCGGGTTCGTTTGGATCGTATCCGGCCGGTCCGACATCGGTAATATTGTTGACGTCTACATCCTCCCAACGGAACGCCATCGTTACTTCCAGATGGTTGGTGATCCGCCGACCCAGCGTGACACGGTCACCCAGACGATTAAGGTCGTAAGTGTTGTAATACTCCGTGAAGTAATAGGCGCTGTTGCGGAAGCTGTAGGGGCTGTCCCACAGGTATGGCTCGCCGAAAGTCACGCGATACAACTGATAAACCGTTCCCGGTTCCAACGTGATATTAAAATATTGGCCGTTGCCCTGAAAGGCCTGTCCCCGTAAAAATTCTCCCAGCGAATGCGGCGTATCGGTAATATCAAAATTCTTCTGCGTAACGCTGACCTGCCCGATCAGGCCCGCATCGGATGATACCCCGGCACCAATCATAAATTGTGCCGTTTGCCCCTGATCCAGATTCACCAGAGCATTGCGCGTGTTGGGCTGGTGGCCAATGGGTGTAATATTGGCATGATTAAAAAGTCCTAAATCCTGAATATGGGAAATGGATCTTCTTACCGCGGTCGTGTCATAAAGCTTTCCGGGATAAAGTCGGACTTGGCGGCGCACGACATGATCTTCCACCTTGGCGTTGCCGCGAATAATCACGCGGCCCACCTGGTACGCTTTGCCCTCGGAAATTCGTATCACCAGATTCACAATGCCCTCTTGCGAGGTGTACGCGTAAGACGGGCTCACGCGATTGTATATGTAGCCGAGCTTTCCATAGATGTCGGCAATGCGCTGTTTCGTGGCTTGGATGAGGCTGCGACTATAGTAGTGCCCCGGCGGCATGGTGACATCTTTCATCAGCGCGGCGGTGGTTAATACGTGGTTGCCCTTGAAGATGATTTTGCCGATGCGATACCGTGTGCCGGGATGGATGATATACTGCACCCGCACATGCCGGAAATCAGGGGTGTACTGTAAATTATAGGATGTGCGGCAATCCAAAAACCCCTTTTTCAGCCACAAATCTCGGAGCGTGGCCAAATCTGTTTCCAGATCAGAATGCCGCAATACACCATCGTGAATGGGAATAAGCCAGAATAATTTCCACCGGGCGGTCACATCCGTTTTAAAATGCAAAAACCAGCTCGGATAGTAATTGTTCCCGACAAACGAAACTTTGTTGATATAAACCCGCGGCCCTTCCGTGACATGATATTGCACCACGCCGTTGGCCAAATCCTTTTGATTAACGCTCACCCGGGCGAAAAGAAAACCCTTGCTGTGATAAAGGCGGATAATATCATGCCGGTCGGTCTGAAAAATAAACGGATCCACCGCGCCGCCCGGATGCGCCATAAGCGACTTTAATATCGTCGCGGTTTTAACATGCTGATTGCCCACGATTTCCACGGTGCGAATCACCGGCCGTTCTTTAACAATATAACGGACAATCACCTCATGATGAGCGGTGGGTATAACGTCCGCCCGCACAGAAGAGAATCTTCCCAACGATGCAATGGAGCGTACATCCACCCCGACTTCCGCCCGGTTATAACCCGAACCGGGAACCACACGAATCTGATTTTCAATCAGCGTGCGATCGCTGGGAACGCTGCCGGAAATTTCCACTGATTTTACCGGCCAGCCAGTGAAAGGGCTGGGGGTTTGCGATTTTCCCGTCAGTTGATGCGGTGCCGGCTGGGCCGTTTTATGCACCGCGGTTTTTTGTGGCGTTGATACGGTTTGGCCAAACGCCAAGCCGCCGGTCATCAAAGCCGCCAGGCAGGCCCCGGCAATCAGGTACTGGCGTGCACGGGCAGCTTGGGCCGGCCTGTTTTTTTTTGCTATCCATTGAGCCTGCATGAAACTTTCCCATATCCGCGTTTTGCCGCGCTACCTGCGGGTTCCGCAATTTCCAGCGAATCGCGGAATAATTATCCGCGCATTCAATGATTCCCATGCGCTATCGCCCGGAACATTCGCGTATCTCATGGCACCAGTCGCCATGAGTGCGAGGGTAGTCTATACGCAGTTGCCCAACTTGTGAATTCCAAGGGTTGGTAAACCACGTTATTTTGCCGACAATGGCCCGGTCCCAATGCGTTAGGGCCGTGAAATAAGCATGGTCTGGCAATCGTAAGCACCTTAGGCAGGATATGAAAAACAGCCCGAGGGCGTGGCAATTTTTCCGGGCGGGCTTCTGCGATGCGAGCTTCCAAGGCCAAGCATTCTCTTAGCGCCGGCATTTCTGCCGTCGATTTCGCCACATGCCCGGAAATAGGGCCCCACCCCAGCCCGAGGACTGAAAGCGGCAGGTGACTGAAAGCGACAGGGGCGACATTGCTGTGATTATCGTGTAAGGTAATCCAACGGCTAAGCCGCGAGGCTGGCAAAAAGGGCGAATTAAATTGGCCAATGCAAAACGAAAATCTCTCGCGGAATATTATCCTAAGCGGTTGGATATTGTTGTGTATCTGATTTTGCTGCTTGGGCTGCTAATTACCGCACAATGCCTGCCTGTGTTAGCTATCAAGAAATTTGTTTTCTGGAATAGCCAGTATTCGTTGTGGTCGGGAACTATCGGGTTGTTGCGTGGCGGCCATTATGGTTTGGGGCTGATTCTTTTGACATTTTCCATATTTTTCCCATTTGCCAAGCTCTGCATCCTGCTGGTGCTCTGGTTTGGAAAATTTACCGATGATCAGCGGCTGCGCGCGTTTAAGTGGCTGGAAATTCTGGGGCGTTGGTCCATGCTTGATGTATTTGTCGTGGCGATGATCGTGGTCATTGCCAAATCCGGCGGCGCTTTGAAAGCCTCGCCGAAAATCGGCATTTATCTCTTTGCCATTGCCGTCCTGCTATCCCTGGTGGTAACGGTACATATTCGATCTCTGGCCCGCCGGGTATCACCGAAAGCCCAGCGAGCCTTGGCTGATGTGTAAGGATGGGTCAAATTACATTGATGGGTAGTTTAAGCCGGGTGTTGCGGAACACGGTGGGATTGACCCCTTCATTTTTGCGAAAGACGCGGCAAAAATAACCCTCATCATCAAAGCCGCAGCGGAAGGCAATTTCCTTGAGCGTCAGGGTTGTTTCCAACAGCAGCCGCCGGGCTTCCATCATGCGACGATTCTGAATGGCCTGGCTTAACGTAAGGCCCGTGGCGTGTCGGAACGTTTGCCGCAGGTATACGCCACTGTAACGCAGCGACTTGACCACATCCGCCGGACCGATCGGTTCAAAAAAATGGGCGTCAATATAAGCGCGAATGTTCTGGGCCAGGGCCGGTTCCTGGGCGGATTTTTCGGAATCTTGTTGAGTGGCGGCTTCGGTGAGAATCTGTAAAAGCAGCAGATCCGCCCGCGGATCATTCAGCGGGCCGGATTTCCAATCATCCCCGGCCCCAAAATCGGATAAAAAGCGGTGAAATAATTCCCGCAGGCGGTCCGGCCGCGCGGGGGTCCCAAGCTGCGGCAGCATTGAAACTGTCGCACCTTTGCCACCTGACCCGGATATTGAAAAGTGCAGCCAGTAGAACGCGAGCCTGCGGTCATGCACCTGTAAGCCGCCATGTCGGCGATTGGGCCAAAGCACCAGCGTCTGATTGGCATTAACGGTGAACTTCTGATCTTCCTCCCACATGGCCAAGACCCCACGCCGCACCAGAATAATTTCAAAGTCCGTGCGCACGTCATCACGGTGCCGCCAGTTGCCGGGGCTTACAAACAGCCCGGCAAATAGCGCCCGCGCCGGTCGGGGTATTTTAAGCTCTAACGTACATGTATCCATCTGCGTGACCATTCTAATGCGGCGCAGGCGATTCGTCATGGTATTTAGCTGTGATCAGCTATTCGGTGCCAGAGTTCTTTCCTTTCGTCCCGGTGGGACGTTACATGCCCTGCGGTTCAGCAGGTCAGGCGGCTACTTTGCCGGCCCTGCTTTACGGGCATAAATTTGAATAGGGGCGTCGGATAGCTACAATATTACTATGAACTGGAACATGCTTTTATGGCTTGGCGTAATTCTCGTGGCGTTCCTGCTGCTCAAACGCATCGGGTTAATTTCATTGCAAAAAGCTCGCACGCATTTGAATAGTGGGGCGACGCTAGTGGACGTGCGCAGTACAGCCGAATTTAAAGCACAGCGGCTGCCGGGTGCGGTGAATGTTCCGCTCAATGATCTCAATGCCGGTGCCCGGCGTCATTTCCCGGATAAAAACAAGGTTCTGCTGCTGCACTGCCACAGCGGCACGCGCAGCGCGATGGCCTGCCGGGCACTTAAGCAAATGGGTTATACCAAAGTGTTTAATGTGGGATCGCTCGCGCGGGCGCAGCGAATTGTGGATCAATAATTTTAACAATTATCGCAACCATTCCGGGGCCGACAATCGCGAAAAATCGTCGCTTTTCCGGTATTTGCGCCACTATGGCCCATGAATGGTTTTGAATAACACATCACGGAGGTGTCGCCGCAATGGCCGTTGTTCATTGCACGGCCAAATTTCTCGCGCTGGCCAAGTTGTCATAATCCCCCTACACTTATTGATGGCCTGATTGCCAGCTCGTTGGATAAGTTGCCGACGGCTTTTGATCAGGTTTTGAAATTTGTGGATTGTGGAGATTTTATTGTGAGCGATCAACCGGAAATAAGTCGATCCAAGCGTGTTAAATTTGACATCATTGAGCCGGTAGGCAGGCGCGTGGTCATCCGCAAGGATGAAAACCGGCGCGAAACCAAGAGCGGCATCGTTCTGCCGGGGAATCATGAAATTCCGACCCTGACCGGACGGGTCATTGCCATTTCCAAGCAGATTGAAAACGACAGTGATTTTCCAATTCGCCAATATGACAAGGTGCTTTTTGATCCGCGCGAGGCAATTCCCGTGGAATTTGAGCCGGACAATAAACTTTTTGTGGTGCCCTTGGACAAAGTTCTGGCCATTTTCAGAAAATCACCGGTTCCGCCCATGGCAGAGCCGGGGCAGGCCGATTCCCCTGACGATGTTTGACGGCTTTGCAGGCGCGGCGCTTTTAGCGAAAATGACGTTCTTAATAAGGAGTTTCGCCTATGGCGGCGGACAAAAACGTGCGGGTTTTGAAAGATGCTCCGGCCTTGGCCCAAGCGGCGGCGGAAATGGTTATGCAATGCGCTACGGCCGCGATCGCCGCCCGCGGGAGATTTATGATTGCCCTGTCGGGTGGCTCAACCCCCGAGGCGGCTTACGAAATTATCATGCGGGATTTCGCAACCAAGGGAAATTGGGCCAAGTGGTTTATCTTTATGGGAGATGAACGTGCCGTTCCAGTGGATGATCCACGCAGCAATCTTGGAATGGCCAAGCGAACGTTACTGCATGGGTTACCCATTGCGCCCGAACAGATTTTTGCGGTTCACACCGAACTGCCGCCGCCCGCCGCCGCCGCGGATTATGAAAAACGGATCAAAGACTTTTTCGGCTATGCCGAACCGCGATTTGATTTAATTCTTCTGGGCCTGGGTGATGACGGCCACACCGCGTCCCTGTTTCCCGGGCTTTCCGCCCGACATGAATCATCCAAGCTCGTCACCTTCAGCCCGCCTGGAACGCTGCCGCCCCCGGTGGATCGCATCACCTTTACTTTCCCGTTGATTAATCTGGCGCGTAAGGCGGTTTTTCTGATGGCCGGTGAGAAGAAAAAAAAGGTTGTGCGGCAATTGCTTTCTAAAGATGTGAATCCGGAATTGATTCCCGCCGCCAACGTGCATCCCATCGATGGCGAGCTTATATACATGATGGATCAGGCGGCACATGGGTAAAGCGTTCCGCATGCGCAGAAGTCCGCAGCTTTGAAGAATAGCCAAAAATAGCAGCAAAAAGGAACGAAAAGTGAATATCAGTCAATGGGCGGGAAAATCAGCCCCGCCTGAAATTTTGGTCAACGTGCCAAAACTTATTACCGCTTACTACCAGCAAACGCCCGATCCGGCGATTGCCGCACAGCGCGTAAGCTTTGGCACATCCGGCCATCGGGGATGCGCTTTTGATACGGCCTTTAATCAATGGCATATTCTCGCTATTACGCAGGCGGTATGTCTGTATCGGAAGTTGCACGGCATTGATGGTCCGCTTTTTCTGGGCATGGATAGCCATGCGCTTTCCGCACCGGCGCACGCGACCGCTCTGGAGGTGCTGGCCGCCAATTCCGTTGATGTCATGATCGCATCGGGCACGGATTACACGCCCACGCCGGCGGTTTCCCATGCCATTATCACCTACAATCGCAAGCGCAAAACCGGCCTGGCTGACGGTATGATCATTACACCTTCTCATAATCCACCGCATGATGGGGGAATTAAATACAATCCGCCCACCGGCGGCCCGGCGGACACCACCGCTACCTCCTGGATTGAAGCCAGGGCCAATATGTTCTTGAAATCACGATTGCGCGGAATTAAGCGAATCCCGCTGGAGCGGGCACTGGCATCGGGTACCACGCATCAACACAATTACATTCGTGCGTATGTGGCCGACCTGGGCAACGTCGTGGACATGCAAATCATCCGCGATTCCGGGATCACCTTGGGGGTGGATCCGCTGGGCGGGGCGGGCGTGCATTACTGGCAACCCATTGCCGAGCACTACGGCCTGAACCTTACCGTGGTAAATCAACAGGTGGATCCGACATTCCATTTTATGTCCGTGGACTGGGACGGCCAAATTCGCATGGACCCGTCTTCACCCTACGCCATGCGAAGTTTGATCAAGTTAAAAAAACGCTTCGACATCGCCTTTGCCTGTGATACCGATCATGATCGGCACGGCATTGTTACCCCCAGCGCTGGATTGCTGCCGCCAAATCATTATCTCTCCGCCGCGATATTTTATCTCTTTCAGCACCGTCCGCACTGGCGCAAATCGGCGGCGGTGGGTAAAACTCTGGTCAGCAGTTCCATGATTGATCGCGTCAGCGGCAAACTTGGCCGTCGGCTTTATGAAGTGCCGGTCGGTTTTAAATGGTTTGTTGATGGATTGGTTACGGGGCAATTGGGGTTTGTCGGCGAAGAAAGCGCGGGCGCTTCATTCCTGCGTAAAAACGGCAGGGTATGGACTACCGATAAAGATGGCATAATCCTGGGGCTGCTTGCCGCGGAAATCACCGCCGCCACCGGCCGCGATCCTGGTGAATTATATCAACAGTTAACGCGCGAATTTGGCGCTCCCGCCTATCAACGCACCGAGGCCCCCGCCACCGCTGCGGAAAAATCCGCCTTGTCCAAGCTTTCCCCTGATGCGGTCGCGGCCACAACGCTGGCCGGGGAAAAAATACAAGCCTCAATCACCAGCGCCCCAGGCAACGGCAAACCGATAGGTGGGTTGAAAGTCATGGCGGAAAATGGTTGGTTTGCGGCGCGCCCGTCCGGCACCGAGGCTATTTACAAAATTTACGCTGAAAGTTTTCAAGGCCCCGCCCATTTGCAGCGCATCATTACTGAAGCCCAAGATATTGTCAGTTCCGCCCTGCGTGCCGCCGCAAAATAAAACCGGCGGCCGCATGCCGCAGAGGGGGAAAATCGCAAAGGCCACCCTTCGGGCGCGGCAACTTTCCGGGCGGCTTTGGGGGCCTGTCCAAGTAATGGCCGTCGCAACCCGGCCATTACTCGGACAGGCTCCTAGCCCTGATTACCCATATTTTGCGGAGTTTTAAGGCTCGCCCGGAAACGTTACCACGTCCCAACCTTCAGGCTTATCTTCGGGGCATTGACATATTTCGTGAAAACTTTACAATTTGTAGTTTTCGGGCATGGCGGAAACCCGGGGTCTAAGTGTAAGAATCCCAGGCGTCACCCACTGATGAGTAGTATTTACTAGATTGAGTAGATTATGACAGCAACAGCCAATCCAACCCGTCATCGCATCGCCAAGTCGGCGGGGCGTACCACCTTGGCCCGTGTCGGACACACGGATAATCGCTGGTATATTGTTGATGCCGCCGATCAAACCCTTGGCCGCCTGGCCAGCAAAGTTGCCACCCATCTCATGGGGAAACATAAAGCCACCTACACGCCCACCGTGGATGTCGGCGATTACATTATTGTCATCAACACCAGCAAAATTAAAGTGACAGGCCGCAAGCTGGATCAACGCGAATATGATTATTACACGTATTATCCCGGCGGCCACAAAGTAAAGCCCCTGCGGGATTTGCAGAATCGGCACCCCGAAACGGTGTTTGAATTGGCGGTGCGCCGCATGATGCCCAAGACCACCATGGGCGTAAAAATGTTCACCAAGCTCAAATGCTTTAAGGATGATAAGCATCCGCACGCGGCCCAACGGCCGGCCGTGCTCAAATTTTAAATCAGTAACCCAATAGACCCGTCCCGGTGTGCCGGGATAACCTGAAAACAGAGGCGAATAGAACATGACTGAAACGACATCATCATCCGCAGCGCCGGCTATTAAACCCCGCGGCGTTATTACGGCCGGCGGAAGAACCTATTACTTGGGCACTGGCCGCCGCAAGAAATCCGTCGCCCGTGTCCGTCTGGTGGCGGGACAGGGTAAATTTATTGTCAATGATCGTCCGCTGGATTCCTTTTTTACGGAATCCCGTGATCGCACCATGGTCAACGCACCCCTGGTGTCCGCCAATCTGGCCGGCTCCATGGATGTGCTGGTGAATGTGCATGGCGGCGGCCATACGGGGCAGTCTGGGGCCATTCTGCAGGGCCTGGGGCGGGCTTTAACACTGTATGATGCCACGTTACGCAAGTCCATGCAGGACGGCGGATTCCTCACACGCGATAGCCGCATGAAAGAGCGTAAGAAATACGGTTTACGTGGTGCCCGTAGAGCATACCAGTTTAGTAAACGGTGATCTCTATTTGACGACCCAATACCGATCTTTATCTGTTTTAATGCCCATTTATAATGAGTCGCGCACGCTGCGCACCATTGTGGGCCGGGTGCTCTCGGCACCATGTCCGATTCCCATTGAACTCATTTGTGTTGATGATTGCAGCCGCGATAATTCGTGGGAAATTCTGCAGGATCTTGCCGCAACTGATCCACGCGTGCGGATTTTCCGGCATGAACAAAACGCCGGCAAGGCGGCGGCCATTCATACCGCGGTCACTCACATCACCGGCGATATTGTCCTGATTCAGGATGCGGATTTGGAATATGATCCGCGGGATTTTTCAGCCCTTTTGGCTCCCATCATGGAAGGCAAGGCCGATGCCGTGTTTGGTTCCCGATTCGCTTTTTCGGGCCAGAGACGCGTGCTGCTGTTCTGGCATGCGGTGGCCAATCGAATTTTAACCCTCCTGACGAATATGTTTCTGGATCTGAATTTAACGGATATGGAAACCTGCTACAAAGCGGTACGCGCTGATATTCTGCTGCAAACCCCGTTGCGGGCGCAGCGCTTTGGCATTGAACCGGAAATTACCGCACGCCTGGCGCAATGGGGAATCCGCATTTATGAAGTGCCCATCAGTTATCATGGCCGCACGGCTGCCGAAGGGAAAAAAATCGGCTTCAAGGACGCCATTGAGGCCTTAACCACGCTGATACGGTGTTGCTTTCTTGATACCCGCTTCACCACCAACGACGAATATTTTCTTCTGCAGACCTTTCGCCGAACGCGGCGCGTGTGCCGCTGGGATTTTAATAAATTTCAACCCTTTATTGGTTCGCGCGTCCTGGAAACCGGCTGCGGTATTGGCAATTTTGCTGAATTATTGTTGGATCGCCCGCGGCTTATCTGCGTGGATGAAAATGAGTTTTTTGTGGAGATGACCCGGCGGCGCTTCGGTCACCTGGAAAATATCCGCGTGTTACGGGCGGATATTACGGACCCCAATGCCCAGGGCAATTTGCGCGATGAACGCATTGATACCGTTGTATGCCTGAATATTCTGGAACATGTTGAGGATGAAACATTGGCGCTCCAGCGTTTTTACGACCTGCTGGAGCCTGGCGGAAAACTCATTGTCCTGGTCCCCGCCAATCCCGCATTGATGAGCCCCTGTGATAAGTCGCTGGGGCATCGCCGGCGCTACACCCGGCAATCTTTAGAGGCGGTTCTGGCTAAGGCGGGGTTTAAGGTCCGGCATATTTCACAATACAACACGGTAGGGGCCTGGGCCTGGCGCTTTAATAAATGGCGGGGACGCGCTGAATTAACCGCCCGCCAGATCAAACTTTTCCAGTGGCTGCTTCCGGTGGTAAAAGCCGTGGACGCCATGAACCTCGGCGGCGGACTAAGCATCCTCGCCATCGGAGAAAAATAAAACAAAGGTACCTGACACCTTTTCTGAAAAGGTGTCAGGTACCTTTAATTTGGAAATAGTGCGTCATTGGTAACTGTCGGCCGGTGTCGGGCGCCGGGCGATCAGCTCTTCCTTTTCAGCATCGCAAACATCGAACCGGCCAGCAGAATAGCGATGGCGGTCGGTTCCGGCACGGTGACTGGATCAACAAAATTCCAGGCCAACGCATAAGTTTCTGAATTGGATATCAGATTACTTCCGCCCAGCATTTCCACCGCCAGATCATACTGGCCCGGGGCCAGAGTGCTCATGCCCAAGGCGGAATTAATGTTGATCTGTTGCAGATTATCCAACATACTGGTGCTGCTGGCGACCTGCTGTCCGGATGAATTCAGCAAAAACAGCAGCAGGTGATTTATTCCGCCGGCCTGATAATCCTTATTCCATGTCAGCGTGGCGGTCAAATCCCAACTGTTGATGGATGTTCCCGGCAGATTAAAGTCATAATTTTCCACCGCATTTTTGCTGGAAGACGCGGTAATGGAAGCCAGATTCCACCCGCTTGTCGCCGCGATGGTTGGCCCCGCGAAGCTGGCCGCCGGTGCGGCTGTGACATTGCTGGATAGACTGCTGATCGAAGCGCTGGTGGCTGCCGAATAAGTGTGTTCACCGCCGGCGAGATTTTCATAGGAATTATAGACATTGACCATGCCCGCACCGTAACGCGGATCCAGCGGTGTGATGGCGTTGGCGGTTGTGGCGTTGTAGGTGTAGGTTCCGCTGTTGGCCGTGTAGGAGTTGGTCCAGCCTTGTATCTTGGTGGCTCCATTCAACAGCAGCGCTTTGACCGTGCGAATATCCGTGGCTGCCGCCGCGGTACCGGCACCGCCGATCTGTTGATCCCCGGCCTGAATCAGCAGCGCCGCCGATCCGGAAACCAGCGGGGCGGTGTAACTGGTATAGCTTCCCGGCGCTATAAGATCGGGTGCGGATCGACCGTCCCATGTCGGTCCAACCCAGGTGGACGGCGTGCCGCCAATTCCCGTAAAGGCACCCACGGCAATGCCGTTGTACATATCCGCGGGAGCATTGACATAACTGGGCGTTGTGGTGCTGGTGGTCTGGCCGTCACCAATGGCGGTGACAAACAGCGTGTTATTTTGAGCCGCGTAATTATCCCATATCTGATCAAGATATTGGCTGGTGGATGATGTTACCCCGGGATAAACAAAGCTCTGATTCACCACCGATGGAGCTTCCCCGAGGGAACTGTTGATCGGAGCCGTATCCGCATACAGGGTATTGTAGTAATCACTTTCCGCATAGACATAAACATGTGAAACATCCGGGGCCACGCCTGCGCCGGCACCGCCATAAAACAGCGATGCGACATACCCCGCATGCCAGGAAGCGTCCGCACTGTTGTACGACCCGGATGAATTTCCGGATGAATCAATGAAGGTAAATTGCGCATTGGTACTGAGATTGGCCGGGTTGGGTTCAAAGGCGTTAAGCGTGGTGCTGCTGACCGAAGCCTCCACCTGTGCGACGTTCACGCCTGTTCCGTTGATATTGGGCGCAACGCTTTGCAGTTGCGTCAGGCCGATTTGGTCAAATGTGGTAACGGCCTGAACAGTATTGGCGGCGGCCAGCGCCGCCGCCAATGCCACCGCCGCGCCGGCGCACCGCGCAGCGTGATTTTTTGATATAGACGTATTGTCATCTATACCACTAAGTATTTTCGGACGTAATTCCGTCAAGGCGGGTTTCGTGATCATCGGCAGGCTCCAAAAGGGGCGCTAGGGCCCGGCTAACTCTGGCGACCAAAGGCATGGTCGCCGGCGAGTAACAACCTCTCTTGAATCGGATCACCGATGAGTCCCAGGTAAGGAAAAATCGTCAGGTTCCACAATTGGACTGTTATGAGCCGCGCGGCAAGGCAATAGGCAAATATTTCAGTTATATACGGACGTTGCAGCGCCTTTTAAACCCATCTTTCCGGACGTTATCCCGGCAGGCGCGCTAGCATCCCCCCACAAAGCCGCCGGCTCTGCCGACGGAAAAACCCATGAATCACCCACCGCCAAAGGGCAGAATGTGCAACTCTTAATCAATGACCACGGATCACGGACCACGGATCAATTTGGATGTCCTGATTTACTGGTCACTCTTCATTGGCCATCGACCAACCAAGCACCGAACCGGCAGGCGCGACGCCCAACGAGGGAAAGGAGTCAGAACCTCGAACCTAGAACCTAGAATGATTCGGAAGCGCTGCGCTTGCAGTTGGGCCGGCCTCGGCCGGACCACGGCCAGCAGGCTGGTCCGCTAAAACTGTCCCCTGTCCCCTGTAACCTGTACCCTTTAACCCGCCCCCCGTAACCTACCTCCGCACTTGCCCATTGCCTGTCACAATAAACTTATACGTGCATAAATCCGCCGCGCCCATGGGGCCGCGGGCATGGAGTTTATCCGTGCTTATGCCGATTTCCGCGCCTAAGCCGTATTCAAATCCGTCCGCCCAGCGGGTGGATGCGTTGACCATCACGCTGGCGGAGTCCACGTTCTGAATGAATTTATTGGCCGCGGCAATATCGCCGGTAACAATGGCATCGGTGTGTTGTGATCCATACTGGGTGATATGGGCAATGGCTTCATCAATGGAATTCACCTGCTTGATCGCCACAATCAAATCCAGATATTCGGCTTCCCAGTCTGATTCCACAGCCAATTTGGCGTTTTGCAAAAGCCCCTGGCTGCGGGCATCAGCCCGCATTTCCACTTTGGCTTCGCGAAACTTGGCCGCCAGACGCGGTAGAACGCGCGCGGAAATATCTTTATGCACCAGAATACATTCCGCGGTGTTGCACACGGCGCAGCCATCCACCTTGGCGCTAAATGCGATCTCCACCGCCATATCCGCATCTGCATATTTATCAATATAGATGTGACATACGCCTTTATAATGCTTGATAACCGGAATCGTCGCCTGCTCCACCACCGCGCGAATCAGTGATTCTCCGCCGCGCGGAATCGCCAGGTCCACCAGTCCCTCCGCGGTGACCAGCGCGCCCACGGCCGCTCGGTCGGTGGTGGCGATCAGTTGTACGGCATCAGGATCCACCTGCGCGGCCAGGAGAGATTCCCGAATGATTTTGGCGATCGTCTGATTACTATGGACCGATTCCTTGCCGCCGCGCAGGATGCAGGCGTTGCCGCTTTTCAGGCATAGAGCCGCCGCATCGCTGGTGACATTGGGCCGGCTTTCATAAATGATGGCAATAACGCCAATGGGCACGCGCCGCTTTTCAATGCGCAGGCCGTTGGGGCGGTCATACGCTTCAATGGTTTGGCCCACCGGATCGGTTTGCCCCGCGATTTCCCGCACACCGGCCGCCATGGCTTCGATTTTTTTCTCCGATAAAGTCAGCCGGGAAATCATCGGCAACGCCAGATTGTTGTTTTTCGCCTCCCGCAAATCAATCACGTTGGCCGCCAGCAATTCAGCTTTATTGGCGACAAGGCCATCGGCAATGCGCAGAAGTGCCGCATTGCGGACGTTACCCGTCAAGGCGGCCAGTTGGCGAGCGGCTTGCCGTGCCTTCCGGGCCATGCGAATGATTTCTTGGGTAACCTCCGCCGAATCAGCCAGGGGTTTCGCCGCCGATCCATTTTCAACAATCCGTTCCGTCGCACTTTCCATGATAACTCCAGGGGATTCCGCAAGGATTCCAATACCGATTTGTATTTTAGCATGATTATTCAGGAGATGCAGTTTTGACGAGGAGTTAGAAGTTAGAAGCTAGAAGCTAGAAGTGAGTAACGCAGGCGTCCCGCCTGCCGGTTCGGTGTTTACGTGCAGGCAAGATGCCTGCGTTACCGGAAAAGGTGTCAGGTACCTTTGTTTAGGATAAAAGGAGTCAGTCTCTCATGATGCCAACCCTCACCCGCGCAGGATGAAAAAAGGCCATATTGTTTCGCTGTTGCGAAGGTCTGGCGAATTTTCAGAGCAGCAGTGATCCGTGAACTCTGACTGGGACGGGCTGGTTCCATCTTTCTATTTATTACTCATGATTCATTGAAACGCATTACAACCAAGCTTTCTGGTCATTACTGCGTATGCTGTCAATACTGAACTTACTGAAACTTATGTCAGCGAGCTGCTGCGATCCGTGTTCGGCGTTACAAGTGGCGCGCTGCCGGAAGTGGGTTGCGAGCCTTGCAGTACTTTCACGGCGGAATATTCATCCAAATTCAGAACCACTTTTTCGCCATCATCTTTCTGGATAATCAGCCGATCCAGCCACAGGTGGTCTCCCTTGTTGCGGGCAAACCAACTGCCGCTCTCCTGTCGCTCCTGTCGCAGCACCGTACCGGTCACGCTGATGGGATAAACGTGCGATCTCTGGGCAATCTGCTGCGTGACCTCCACCCGTGTGCCCGGGGTGTACAACAGCGTTTTTTGAGAATCATTTAAGCCGGCTGATGTTTGCGATTCATTCAAGGGGTAAATCTCCTGATGCCAGAAAAATTCCAACAATGCAACATACCCTCTGCCCGCCGCGCAGGCAAGTCGGGCGGTCGGGCTGCCGCCCGACAGAGCAGGAGAATTTAGACAGGGGAGCAGGAGAGCACATACGGATGGGACAGAAGAGAGGCTGTCGCCGGGACAACGCAGTGCCACCTGCGGTCACCTGATCATCTGATCCCGGGCGGTCGGGCTGCCGCCCGACAGAGCAGGAGAAATTAGACAGGTGAGCAGGAGAGCACATAAGGATGGAGCGTTAGAGTGGCTGCCGCCGAAGCGTAAAGCTCCACCTGCGGTCACCGGCTCGCCTCTCCACGCCCTATTTTCATGGTGAGATAACCTTATGGCCTTCACCTTTGAAAAGCTCATCGTTTACCAGAAAGCAATCGCCCTTGCTGATAGAATCTGTTCGCCAGCCGCAGCGCTGGGGTTGCTCCGCCCGTCAATGTTAGCCGGCACATTGAATGTGCCGGCGGCCTGGGACGACCTGTGATTGTCGGCAGAAAGCCGGAATCATCAAGCTGGGCGTGCGCAAAGCCCTGATTATCAGGACGCTTCTGCTCCCTCCAAAAAAATGAGGCCGCTGGGGATCGAACCCAGGACCCACAGATTAAAAGTCTGTTGCTCTACCAGCTGAGCTACGGCCTCAGAAAGAAATTTGTCCTTCCCGCCATTCCTGCGGGACCCAGTATTCTACGATACTGGCGAATTCTAGCAAGCGGCAAGGGACTGCACGCAAAAACAAAAACTCCTTGGTTGAACCGCCCCGTAGTAACTGTGCATCATTAACTTCGTGTTTTCATTTGCAACCCGAGCCAACCGGCCGCGGGTTTCCACCGCGCGGCTGCACGACGCCGGCGGAATTGTTTTTTCACTGATCCTTACCGTGAAGCTTTCGTTTCCCACGCGGCCAGGGCTTCGGCGATCTGTGCCTGAAGCTTTTCGTAGTCCTGTTGATGTTTTTTTAGCTTGGCCGGCACTGCCGCAATGACGGGATCGGCAAACTGCGATTCCATTTTTCCAAGCTCCTGCTCTTTGGTCTGGATCATTTTTTCCAATTCCCCGGCGGAAAGTTTTTCAAGATGCCAGGGTAATTTTGGCTTTTCCGCCACCGGCGGCTTTCCGCCCTGCGGCTTGGCCGGCGGAGCCGCCTTTACCGCCTTTGCAGGGGCCGCGGCGGCCGCTTTTGCGGCAGCGGCTTTGTTGCGGGCGCGCTTTTCCCGGTCCAGCACGTAGTCATCAAATGTGCCATCCACCAGCCGCCACCCGCCCGGTGCGGTTTCATCGGGTTCCATGGCCAGAATTCGGTCGCAGACGTTGGCCAGGAAATAACGATCATGGGAAACCACAAGCAAGGTGCCGTCATAACTGTCCAGCGCCGTTTCCACCACTTCACAGGTGTTCATATCCAGGTGGTTCGTGGGTTCATCCATGAGAATGACATTGGCGGGTTTGAGGAGCATTTTAGCCATGGCCACGCGGGCCTTTTCTCCACCGGACAGGGTGCCGATTTTTTTGAATATATCATCCCCGGAAAACAGAAACAGGGCGGCGAGTTCTCGAATATCCTGTGGCGGCGTAACGGGTTTGACGCTGTGAATTTCTTCCATCACGGTATTGGCCGGATTTAAGTCCTGATGTTCCTGTTGAAAATATTGGACGGTTGTGCCGTGGCCCCAGACAATTTCTCCGGTATCCTGCGGTTGCTTGCCGGCCAGAATATTCAGCAGGGTGCTTTTACCGGAACCATTAGGCCCGACAATGCCCAGCCGGTCGCCGCGCGTCAGTTCCAGCGTGATATTTTTAAAGAGCACCTTTTGGCCAAACGATTTGGATAAATCCCGGAGTTTCAGCACATGCTGTCCACTGGGCTTTTCAAGTTGCAGATTAAGAATCATACGGGCGGAATCGCCGCCGGGCTTGCCGATGGCCGATTCCGATTTAAATCTTTCCAGTCGCGTTTTGCGGCCGCGCGCCTGCATGGCGCGCTGCCCGGCCGAAAAGCGACGGATGTATTCCTCCTGCTTGGCGATAAAATTTTTCTGTTGTTCATAGGCCCGCTGCTGGGTCAGCAAGCGCTCCGCCCGCTGGGTCATGTATGCGGAATAGTTACCGATATATTCTTCAATACCCGCGGACCGTAAATCAATAACTTTGTTAACCACCCGATCCAGAAAATAGCGGTCGTGGCTGACAATAATCATGGCCGTATCTTCCAGGCCGGAAAGGGTGCTTTCCAGCCAGGTCAGCATGGGAATATCCAGGTGATTGGTAGGTTCATCCAGCAGCAGTAAATCCGCCCCTTCCAGCAACATGCGGGCCAGTTGGATGCGGGATTTCTGGCCGCCGGACAGATTGGCCACGGGCTGGTCCATTTCCCCATCCGTAAACCCAAGCTGTTCCAGCACCATCTGCACGCGCCGCTGAATATCCCAGCCCTCCAGATGCTGGAATTGATGCTGCAAATGATCGTAATGCTTTAAGGCCGCATCATGCTCCGGCCCGTCGGGATCCCGTGCCAGCTCTTCGGCAGCCAACTGCAACTGATGTTCAATTTCTCTAACATGCGCAAAAACCAGTTCCACCTGCTGGCGAACAGTTTGCGTTAAATCCAGCCGTGGTTGCTGCGCGGCATAACTCATGGACGCGTCGCCGGCGAGCGTTGCGGTTCCGTGGTCCGGTTCTTCAACGCCCGCGATAATTTTAACCAGAGTCGATTTCCCGGCGCCGTTGGGGCCGATGAGTCCAATGCGATCTCCCACCTGCACATCCATGGTGATGTTTTCCAGCACATGGCGCAATCCATACGCCTTGCTGACATTCTTAACTGATAAAAGCGACATATTCCGGCGACCTCTTTTTCGCAAAACCAAAGACCGGCCATTCTATCATATTTCGCTGTAAATTTCCCGCCGTTCTTACGGCATGTTAGGGCTTCTTCCCGGGCGACCGACTCGGCCACACTGCCGATCCATTCCCCCGATTGCGAAATGTCACAAAGCCGCCGGCTACGCCGGTACTGGAACAGAATGAACGTTTGCAGCTGCCACCGTGCCGCCGATCAAGGAAAATCCGACATGCCCGGGCCCTTGAATTTCCAGGCAAGCGTGGGGGGCTTGACCGGTAATAGATTTTATGTATCATACGCGTGGTGGCTGCCTTTCTGAACCTGTTCGGTTCGGGTCGCCATAAGAAGTCGGGCCGCGATACGTTCGCCACCCGCGCAAATTCCGAAGGGAGGCCACCATGGCCAGTACATCTCATCGTGGCGGAGAAGAACCCGCCGAGTTTCTTATTCATGTTGACGATTTCCGCGTCCAGCGCATTCCGGGGGTTCCAGACGCCAAGGTTGGGTCGGCGTTTGTGAGCGCCGCCGAGATCGTCAAGCATCTCCCGCTGGATGGTTGGCTAAAGGTCAACCCGCGGACACCCGACCGAAATGCCAAGGATCTGCTCACTGGACACGTGGTGCGGGGAATCAAGGAGACGCTAGCGGAGGCACCTAAGGATTTCGCTATCAAGAATCAAGGGATGTACCTCTTGGTCGACGAAATTGGAGAATATGAGCGCTTGCGTGAGGGCGGCCGCCTCCGGCTTCGGTTAAGTGATCCTGAGGCTCACGGGCTTTGCAACGGGGGACATACTTATGCGATCATCCGCGAGTATGCGGATAACGCGGGGGATTTGAAGGCACTGGAGGAGGCTTTCGTTCGCCTCCATATTTTCCAAGGTATCGATCCTGAAAAAGTGCCAGCAATGGCCGAAGGTCTGAATCGCTCCAAGCAGGTGGACGATCCAAGCCTTCAGAACCTGCGTGGCCTTTACGATTCCATCCGTGAGGCAATGAAGGGGAGGGCTGGAGAAAATGCCATCGCTTATCGTCAGGGCGAAGACGGCGCATACTACATCACCGAGGTAGTGCGGGCGCTCATGTTTTTCAACGCCGACCGCTTCAACGATCGCCGCCATCCCAATAATCTTTACCGTCAGCAGAAGAAAATGGTGGGGATATTTGAGGAAGACCATAGTAAAAACCCGTCTCCAATGAAGCTGATTGTGCCACATACCCATGAAATTTTGACAATAATGGACAAAATCGCAAAAGCCACTCCCGCAGCGGCAAAAAATGCGAAATTCGAGCTCGGTCGAATGGTGGAGAGCGGCAAGGCTCGCGTCGGCAGCGCCGTGCATAAAGATACCCAACTCCATTTCATTGGCGAGGCGATGGATCACAAGGTTCCCAATGGATGGCTGATGGTTATGTTGGCGGCCTTTCGTGCTGACGTGGATTGGGACTTGGGGGTCGGAAAATTTGAATGGAAGGTCCCTGTAGATGAGCTGCTACCCGAAGTGATCGATGATTTGGTGCGGGTATGCGTGCAGGAATATCGTGATAACAAGGTCAAGCCCGACGAAATGGCTCGCAACGCATCAATTTACGAGCAATGTTACGATAAGGTCGCCCTTGCCCTGCACCGGTCGTCGGCCTCATCGTGATGCGACCACCAAGGCTTGGTTCGAGCCACCTTAGGTTGTGGTACGAGGTTATTTCTCCGAATCGTGGCTGCAGATAGTGCTGCGTAGCAGGCTTTCCTTGCCCTGCTCTTCAGCATCTGGCCAAATGGTCCGCCCGCCTGCGGGACAACCCAGCTATGCGTGCCTGCGGAGCGGTGACGGCTCGGGGAGGCTCCCGGTGCGCTGACTGCGTGCATTATCAAGCTTCTCTTGGCCGTCAATGATGGTCGGCTGCGAGGGCACGAGCGGTATAGGTGCCGCAGGCGTCCCGCCTGCTTTTGTCGTGGTTCCGATGCAGGCAAGATGCCTGCGGTGCGACCGATTCCTTCGCCTGTTTATCCAATTGAGAGGCGCCCGGGACACGCGTTCCTTTGCATCATCGGGGCGGGGGGGTAAAGTAATGGGATGAATGCAGATGAGGATGATTGTTTTTCGCCGCCACAGCCACTTCCGGCCAGCGGCAGCGCGAAATCCTTGCGGTTTCTCAAGTCGCATCGGCTTTCCGGGAAAAAGCTTATTGATATGGTTTACAAAACCGGCCAGCGGCGGCGGAACAAGCCGTTGATGGCGTGTATTGTGCGGCGGGGGGATTCCGGGTCGGCACGCGTGGCGATTTCGATCGCGAAAAAGTGCGGATCAGCGGTGGAACGCAATATGATTCGCCGACGGGTGCGGGAGGCGTGGCGGCTGGCGCAACATGAATTTCCGCCGGGGCTGGATGTGCTGGTGGTGGTGCAGCCGCACGGGCGCCTGGCGATGTTGGAATATCAGCAGCGCCTGCTGGCCATGCTGCGAAACGGTCTGTAATGGGTTAATCATGGAAAATAAAATTGACAACGCGGCCCTAAGTCCATCGGCGATGCGACAAACGCCGGAGCGTGGAGATAGTAGCGTGGCGGAAATGGATCAAGCGTTTATGCGGGCGGCCCTTGCATTGGCGGCCAGTGCGGCGGAACGCGGGGAAATTCCAGTCGGTGCGTTGATCGTGCAGGAAATCAACGGTCAGCGGCATATTGTCGGCAGTGGCGGCAACCAGCGGCGGATCGACAGCGACCCCACCGCCCATGCGGAAATTATTGCGCTGCGGCAGGCGGGTGGCGCGTTAAAGCGATGGCAACTTACCGATTGTGATCTGTACGTTACTTTGGAACCGTGCCCCATGTGCGCCGGCGCTTTGGTCAACGCCCGGATTAGACGCGTGATTTTTGGTTGCCGCGATCCGAAGGCCGGCGCGGTGACAACGCTTTTTCGCATCACTGACGATCCGCGATTAAACCATCGCCTGGAAATCACGCCTGATGTTCTGGCGGAACAATGTGCGGATTTACTGAAAACGTTTTTCAAATCGCGGCGGTAATGGGGCACCGGTCGCAAGGGGGTGGGGCGCATTGCGTTGTCAAAAGGCATTACCGCGGCCAACTCAACGCTGCCGCATTGAGCTACGGGGCGTTGGGCGTGGCAATTTTTCCGGGCAAGGGCAGAAATTTGCTAATGGAGGCCTAAATTCAGGGCTGAGTCTTGGTCACCACAAAGCAAAAGCGGGTGAGGACACCCGCGGTCCCAGGGATGCCCGGAAAAATTGCCACACCCGGGGCGTTTGACGTTCGGGTGGGGCTGGCGGCATTATCCTACCGCTCGCACGGCACGGTGCTCGGTGCGATGCGGCCGCTCTTCCATAGGCTCGTCCGCGGCTTCCTGTGCTGTGGCCGGAAGTGGTTCAGGTTCGCGACCCGCGGCGATTTCCTGGGTAACGCGCTCAAGGCCGGTGAGAATATCACGCGCGGTGCGATATTTGATATTATTTTCGTCGGGCGGGCGGAGGATTTCATCCGTCAGCCGCTTGAGGTGCCGTGCCTCCAGACTCTTAGGATTAAAGTGAATAAGTCCCTTGAAATCCGGATTAGAATGCGGTTTGTTCATTTGCACGGCAAGATAAAATAAGTCCACAGCTTTATCGACCTTGTGCAGGCCGCTGCGTAAAACGTCCGAGGTGACCAGACCGTTTTCACTCATATGATAAAGCATGCGTTGAATCTGGGAGGTTTTCATCATCTCTTCAAAAAGCGTATGCAGCAGGGAATTATCCGAGAAGGTTTCACCCACGCGGACCGCCGAGCCGAAATCAATAAACCCGACGCCGTTTTCCGTGATGACAAAATTGTCCAGTCGCAGATCCAGGTGGATGACCCCGATTTTTTCATGCAGCACCGCCAGGAGTTCGCAGGATTGTTTGGCGAAATCAATCTGCGAAATCCCCTCGCCGCCGTTGCGCATCCAGTTCATATACAGTGTGCGGACGAAACCTTTGGAATCATGTTCCACGCCCAGGCAGCGCGGCACACGGTCGCAGAACGGCTTGGGCAGGTCGCGCTGGAGGATTTTGAGCATCGCGGCCTCACGCGTGAGGAAAACCGGAAATATTTTTTCGGTAAATTTCATGGCCCGGCGGCGAATGTCATCCAAAGAAGCGTCCGGGAATTTGGAGCGCAGTCTTGATACCACCCGATCCACGGTGGGGACCTGTTTGACAACGACATATTTTTCCTGCTCTATATCTTTACGTCCCAGATGCACGTGGTAGGTAAAGCGTTCCGTGGATTCACCGGGTTTCAACAAGTGAACGCGGCGCGCCACAAGGTAATACACCGGTTTTCCCAACCCGGGGAGGGACATGCCGAGAATCGGGGTGCGAACATTCTGCACCGCGCCTTCCAGGATAAAGCCCTCCCAGCGGGTGAATCGCTGAGCAATTTCATCCACGAGCAACTTATTAGGCGAGATCATTATGGCTCTTCCGCCCCAGCGCAGATTCGGAAATACATCTTCCGGAGAAAGCGCCGTTTCCGCGGGTAGAAACAGGTGATAAGGCAGGCCGCGGGCGGTGTTTTCCATACCATGGGCCAGACTGGAGGTATATTCCGGATCACGCGCGAAAACTTTGTTCTGGATAAGCTTGACGGAGGAAGATTTATCCGCCAGCGATTGCAGACGTTCCAGCGAAGCTTTTCGTTCACTTTTCAGGGCCATGAGGTCACCAACCTTCTTTATGCGTTGTCCGCTAATCGCGGCAATTTTTCCACCAGCCTGCGCAACATCTCCGCCCGGCGCAAAGCGTTTCATGGCGCAGGCCACCATTCCTTTATCGGAGGCAAATGCGTCGGCCATGAGATTTTTAACGGGGGATTTTCTCTCCACGTCCGAATAACTCTTATATCGTTGTTATGGGAATATATCCTGTAATTTTTTTTACAGTCCATCTTGGCGGAAGGATGCCGGCGGCGGCTCGGCCACGGACGGCCATTATTTTTCCGAAGCCGCGATAAAACTTCGGACTTCCCTGGCTAATTTTTTTCGCATGGGGGCAGGGTGATAGACCATGTGGCCGCCACGGAAAAATACTTCATGAATGTTATTTTGCAGTTTTCGGCTCAAATCAAGATGATCAAAGGTGTAAATGGTTCCGAAAAAGGGGGTGGCTAAATCAAAATAGCCGCTGCACACCAGCACTTTCATGAAGGGATTACGGATCATGGCGTGTTGCAGATTATCCGTTACATAAAGAAAGCCCATGCCCCCGCCGCCAAAGTGCCACGGGTAGACATCATCGGAAAGCGTTTTGTAGGGCAGATTGTTGCGATATTTCAAATCTTGGCGCACGTATTGATCGAAAGCGCTGGTAAACGGCGGAATAAAGTCGGACATCGCCGGATCATAAGAGGCGGTGCCGCCGGTGGGATTCGGGTTGTACCCGGTTAATCGCGTGTCCATGCGCCCAATGATTTTCCGTTGATCACGCAGGAGGGACTGCTCAAAAAGTCCCGGCCCGATGCGTAAATTCGCCAGCAGACATTCCTGTTTGGATAGGCCGGTGTACCGTGCCAACTTGGCGGCGATGGTGTCGCGCTGTGCGGTGGTGAGGTTGCTGCCCTGTGCCAGGGCCGAGATATAATCTGTAATGGCCCAGTGCTCCACTTTTTTCAACGTGCGATGAAAATGCTTTTCTAAATCCGGTGCCAACTTATGGTGATACCATGCGGCGGCGGTATAAGAAGGAAGGAACAGCGGATAGGGCGTATCATTGCCAAAATCCGGTTGAAGAATCTGGAAATTCAGCGCACAGGATATAAGTATGACGCCATTAAGCGTCATTCCGTCGTGTTGGGATAGATAATCCGCCAACCCGCAGGCGCGCGTGGTGCCGTAGCTTTCCCCGGCCAGGAATTTAGGTGACCCCCAGCGTTGATACATCGTGGTATACAGCCGGATGAATGACGCCACAGAGGCAATATCCTGTTGGACTCCATAAAATTTTTGGCCCGGGACTCCCGGCTCCGGGTGGCTGAATCCGGTGCCGACCGGATCGACAAAAACCAGGTCAGACGCGTCAAGCCAGGTCTGGTGATTGGTGACAAGCTTGTAGGGCGGGGGCGTGACATTGCCCCTGGGCGTAAGCTCCACGCGCGTGGGACCGGCGCAGCCGAGGTTCAGCCATACGGATGCCGCACCCGGCCCGCCGTTAAATAAAAATGTGATCGGTCGCTTGTTGCGCTGGGCGACTGCGGAGATTCCGGGTTTGGGATCCTTCGTATAGGCGATAAAGAAAATTTTCGCCTGCACTTTGCCGTTGCTTTTCATGGGCATGTAGCCGGTGGTAACCGTATAGTGCAGGACTTTTTTATGGATCGTCAATTGGGCGTGCACGACAGATAGACTGTTCGGATTCGCCTTAGGTAAATGCGCATTCGTGGATGCGGGCTTAAGGCGGTGAATGGGCGGTTTGGCGGGAAGGGGTGCCGCATAGGCCGCATTTCCGAAGGCTATGATTGCAGCCCCTGAGAATAAACCACATATTATGCCTGCCGCACGCATCATTTGAACTCCAGTTTTACACCTGATAAAGCTGTTTACAAGCGAAGATATAAGGCTTACGCCGTTCATAAGCAAGCCAGAGAGCCACCAGAGAGCCGGTTGGGATAAATATTCCGCTTTCAATTTTAACTCGGCTGGCATATCATCTATACGAGTAGCGGAGTATTTAGGTTTTGTGAGAACTTCATAATGAAACGACTTCTCGACGGCATTGAATCACCAGCAGACATTAAACGCCTGACAGTGGATCAACTAACCCAACTCGCCGGGGAAATTCGCGAAACTATTGTGACCACGGTCGGTGCCAATGGGGGGCATCTTGCGCCGAATTTAGGCACGGTGGAAATTATTCTCGCATTGCATGCCATATTTGATATGCCGCGCGACCGCCTGCTTTGGGATGTCGGACACCAGTGTTATCCTCACAAGCTTATTACCGGCCGATATCAAAATTTCGCCTCCTTGCGGAAAATGGGAGGCGTTTGCGGCTTCCCTGACCCCAGCGAAAGCCCATACGATCTTTTCAGTGTCGGCCACGCGGGCACAGCGGTAAGCACGGCGGTGGGAATGGCACGGGGTGATGCGCTGTTGAACCAGGACACGCGCGTGGTGGCGTTTGTTGGTGACGCCTCGATTGTTAATGGCGTCGCGTTTGAGGGCTTGAACAATGCCGGTACGCTGAATCGGCAAATGCTCATTATTCTTAATGACAACTCCATGAGCATCAGCGAGCCGCAGGGAGCCTTTGCCGGATATCTCGAACACCTGCGTGTGACGACAACGTATGACGAAGTGAAGCGCCGCGTCCAGGAATTGCTGGATCGGATTCCTTATGGCCAGCAGATTTGTGACATCGGGGTGCATGTGAAGCAGGGCATTAAAAATGCCATTGCTCCGGGGCATATCTTTGAAGATTTGGGTTTAAAATACTTCGGCCCCATTGACGGCCACGATTTGCCGGGATTAATGGAAAAGCTCAACGAACTGAAAAGCCTGAATGCCCCGGCGGTTTTGCATATTAAAACCATTAAAGGCAAAGGATACGAATGGGCGTGTGAAGACCCCACCACATTCCATAGCCCCAAGCCCTTCCGAGTGGAAGGGTGCCGTGTGGTTATGAATCAGGGTTCCGGGCGATCATGGACGGCGGCCTTTGCCGACGCCATGACCCATTTGTGCCGCAAGCACGCCAATGTGGTGGGAATTACCGCGGCCATGCCGGACGGAACGGGCATGATCAAGCTTAAGCCGCTGTTTCCGGATCGCTATTTTGATACCGGAATATGCGAAAGCCACGCGACGGCAATGGCGGCGGGCATGGCGAAAGCGGGATTACGACCCATCGTGGCGGTGTACAGCACATTTTTACAACGGGCGTTTGATCAGGTATTTCAGGAAGTCTGCCTGCAGGGGCTGCCGGTGATTTTTTGTTGTGATCGCGCGGGCCTCGTGGGGGATGATGGCGCGGTGCATCACGGATTTTGCGATTTGTCCTTTTTGCGCAGTCAGCCCGGTATGGTGCTGATTTCCCCATCGGATGAGCGTGATTTAATCGGAGCACTGGATTTCGCCATCGGGCAGGAATCACCGGTACAAATTCGTTATCCGCGGGATAATTGCCCGCCTGAGCCTTTGGGCGAACTGGTCCCATGGACCATCGGCAAGCAGGGCGGGAAATCGCGCGTATTGAAAGCCGGCGAAGATGCCATGATTCTGGCGTATGGATCGGTGGCGTTGCAGGCGCTATCCGCAGCGCAGTTATTGGAAAATGATGGATTAAACGTTGGCGTGGTGGACGCCCGCTTCTGTAAACCGCTGGATGGTGCCATGCTGCAGCAGGTATTCGCATCCGGAAAGCCCATCATCACGCTCGAAGATCATTCCGTGGTGGGAGGCTTTGGTTCGGCGGTGGTGGAATACGCTCAGGCCAATGGGCTTGATGCCCGCGTTGTAACCCGCGCGGGTCTGCCGGATCGCTTTATTCGCCATGCCAGTCGATCGGAACAATTTAAGGAAATCGGCCTTGACCCGGTGGGCTTGGCAGCCACAGTACGTGATGCCATCAGCCGTCATGTTCCATCGGATAACCCCACCGTAAAAGAACCCGCCGCGCCCGCCCGTCGCGCAGCGCGCCTGCGGGATTAACTTCGGGGAATTCCCACCGATGACTCGGACCGGCTCCTGAACCGCCCTACGCTATGCGTTGGGATAAAATATCGGCCGGGGCATTGCAACGGATGAAGCTCCCGACGAAAATAGGGGCGTGAATTTAAACCGCGACCCACAACAGATTCTTGTCATCATGCCTACTTGGCTGGGCGATGCTGTTATGGCCACGCCTTTTCTGCGTGCGTTGCGTCAGTTGTTTCCCGCGGCGCGTATCAGTTGCCTGGGTAAAACTCTGGTGCAACCAGTGCTTACGGGGCTACCCCTCATTGACGCGGCCCTGTTATATGCCACCGATAAGGCCGGTCGTATCAATTATTCGCAAACGGCCACCGCTCTGCGGAAGCAGAATTTTGATCTTGCGGTGATTTTACCCAACAGTTTTCGCTCGGCTTTTCTGGCCTGGCGCGCGGGCATTCCGCGGCGGCTGGGCTACAATCGCGACGGGCGGCGGCTATTGCTGACCGATAATATAAAACCCATTCGGCGCTCGGACTATGAAGTCCGTCTGATGATTCAGCGCCGTGCCGCGCGTGAATCGATCGCGGGGGACCGACTGCCGCGCGGGTCAACTGTATTGAACGATCTGCAAAAAATTCCAGGCTGGTATGTGAAAATGTCCTCCTGGAATACGTTTGAGCCGCTGCCGACCCTTGATTATTACCTGAATTTAAGCGGCTACCTGGGCAGCGCATTGCGGGATCGGAAAATGCTGCTGGGCATCACCGAAGCGGAGCGCGATCAGGCCCAGGCGGTTCTGAGGGAGGTGGGAATCTCCAGCGGCGCCCCATTTATGATGCTTTTTCCCGGTGCCCATTTTGGCGCAGCGAAATGCTGGCCGCCGGAGCGATTCGCGGCCGTTGCATCGGCGGTGGCCGCCGGTCACAGCGGGCCGCCGGCTTATGTACTTATCGGCGGAGCCGCGCGTGAACGCCCACTCATTGAGGCAATCCTGGAGGGCATTGCGCCGGATATTGCCGCCCGGGTGATTCCACTGCATAAGCTTAATAACGGAGCCGGAGTAAGTTTGGGAGCAGTCAAGGAATTGGTGCGCCGCGCAGCAGTAGTGTTATGCAATGACACAGGCCCGCGGCACTTCGCCGCCGCGCTGGATACGCCGCTGGTCACTCTTTTTGGCCCCACCGATCCGCGTTGGGCGGAAATATTCTACAAAAATGAGCGGCAGATCGCGCTACCGGTCCCCTGCGGCCCATGCCAGTTGAAATTCTGCCCGATTGATCATCGGTGCATGACGGGCATTACCGCTGAAATGGTTTTGCAGGCAGTCGCGGAAAAGTGGCGAAAGGAGGGGGTATGAAAATAGCGCTGATCATTGAACATTTTGACCCTTCGCGCGGCGGCGCGGAAAATTATACGTTTTGGCTCTCTGAACAACTGGCTCTGCGTGGGCACGAGGTGCACGCGTTGTGCCATGATAGCGCCAGAAAAAGACATAAATATCAGGCCGCCCATCAGGGGGCATCCCACGATGCGCAGCGCTCCGCGCATGCGGGAAAATCGCCGGATGTGCTGCCTCCGGATGGGGTTCATGTGCATCGTCTGCCGGCGATAAAATTAAGTACCGGTATCGGGTTTCGGCAGTTTGGTATGGCGGCAAAAGCGTGGTGTAAAGCGCATCGTCCTGATGTGGCGCATTCCATGACCGTCGCATGGGCGGGAGATTTGTACCATCCCCATGCCGGGGTTTACGCGCGAATTCAGCGGCAATCGATATCCTCCCGTGAAACCGCGCAGGCTGCCAACTTCAAACGGCTGATGCTCCAATTTTCCAGCAAGCAACGCACGCTTCTTGCCCTGGAGCGCCGTGCCGCCCAAGCCCCGGCCGATCAGCCGCCATGGAAAATTCTGTGCATCAGTCCGGCCATGGAAGACGATTTTCGATCGCTCTACGGTTCGGCTGATGGCAAACTGGCTTTGCTGGAAAACCCCATGATGATTCAACCGCCGGAGGCCGGGCAAATTAAAAAAGATCGCCAATGGTTTAGAGATGTATATGCGTTGGCACCGGAGGACCGAGTGGCGGTATTTGTGGGCCATGATTTTCGCCGCAAGGGATTATCCTGGGCGATCCGGGCGATAGCGCAAACAAGAACCTCGTGGAAGCTGGTGGTCGCGGGACTGGGCAAAGTTAAGAATTACATCGCCTTAGCGCAGCAGTTGGGTGTGGCGGATCGGGTAAAATTCATCGGGCCTACGCGTGTAACCGGCGGCGTTTACAGCGCCGCCGATGCGCTGCTTTTGCCGACATTTTATGACAGTTTCGGATTAGTGGCTCTGGAGGCGGTGGTGTATGGATTGCCGGTGATCAGCACGCGTTTTTTAGGCTGCCATGACTATATAGAAAATCACAAACTGGGGAGCATCGTGGATTCCCCGCGAGAATTCGCCGCCATGGCCAATGCGCTTGATGCGCTGGCAACGCAACGTCCCGATCGCGCCGACCTGGCCCGATCGGCCGTAGCCGCGGGGCGGACATTACTGCCGGCCGCGCATCTTGATAAGCTTGAAGCGCTGTATGCGGGCTGCCGCAACGCGCAATTAAAATTGCGCCGTTAATAAACTGTTATGTTTTTCACAGGACTTTCATGACCGCCACGCAGATTTCAGTCACGACTTTAACGAGTATTATCATGGCGTATCTGATTGGGGGCATCCCATTTGGGTTACTGCTGGGGCTGATGCGCGGCGTGGATATTCGCACGCAAGGCAGTGGAAATATCGGAGCCACCAATGCCGGGCGGGTTCTGGGAATGCGTTACTTCTGGTACGCCTTTGCGCTGGATTTTCTCAAAGGATTCGCCCCGGTGCTGGTGGTGGATTTAATTGTGCGGCACTGGCATGGCCCGGTGTGGCTGCCCCTGGCCACCGCGGCAGCCGCCATTTTCGGACATGTCTTTCCCTGCTATTTGAAGTTCAAAGGGGGCAAAGGTGTGGCCACCACTTTCGGCGTGGTGATGGGGGTGTGGCCGATTTTAACGCTCGCGGGGCTTGGGGCGGCGCTGGTGTTTTTACTGGTGTTTCTGGTGTATCGCATCATTTCGCTTTCATCGCTGGTGGGCGTTATGGTGTTTGTGGTCCTGATTCCAATTATTGGCCATGACATAGGCCCTATTGATGGCTTTCTATACCCCCAGCCCTGGAACAAGCTTGCACCGCTGATATTTACCGGTTGCCTGATTGGTGCCTTGATTATTATTAAACATCGCAGCAACATTCGGCGGTTACTTAACGGCACCGAACCGCGAATGGGCGAAAAGCATAAGTGATGGCCCCGTCAGCAGCGCACGGGAATTGCACCGGTTACCGGGGTATAATGCTTCACTGAACTGGCCGACATCAGCGGGTTGTTTTGGAAAAGGATTGTTTTATGATCAACGCTCTTGGGTATGCGGTGCAAAGCGCTTCTTCCGCTTTGGAGCCTTTTGCTTTTTCTCGCCGCCCGCCCGGACCAAAAGATGTGCATATAGAGATATTGTATTGCGGGATCTGCCACACCGATTTGCACCAGTGTCGCAATGATTGGGGCCGCTCGACCTATCCAATGGTCCCCGGCCATGAGATTGTCGGCCGCGTGAAATCCGTGGGCGCGGAGGTTACGAAACTGAAAGTCGGCGACTTTGCCGGCATCGGCTGCATGGTTGATTCGTGCCGACGGTGCGCGGCCTGCCAGGCTGATCTGGAGCAATATTGTGAAAACGGCACCGTCTGGACCTATAATTCCAAAATTCCCGGCACCAATGAAAACACGTTCGGCGGTTATTCAGATCAAATCGTCGTTGAGGAACGTTTTGTGGTTAACGTTGCCTCCACGTTGGATCTTAAAGCTGCCGCGCCACTGTTATGCGCCGGGATTACCACATATTCTCCGCTGCGGCACTGGAAAATCGGTAAGGGACAAAAAGTGGGCGTGATTGGTTTGGGCGGCTTGGGGCACATGGGAATTAAATTTGCTAAAGCCATGCAGGCTCACGTCGTCATGATTACCACCTCGCCGGACAAAGCCAAGGATGCTATGCGCCTGGGGGCGGATGAAGTCCTGATTTCCCGCGATTCCGCCGCGATGGCCCGCCATGCCAAAAGCTTTCATTTTCTGCTTAATACCATACCCAACGGCCATGATTTGAATCCGTATGCCGGATTACTAAAGCTGGACGGCACCATGGTGCTGGTGGGTGCCTTAACCGCTCTGACGCCGCCGCTGCTGGGGGGCAGCATCATCCATGGTCGTCGTAGCATTGCCGGCTCCGCCATCGGTGGCATGGCGGAAACGCAGGAAATGTTTGATTTTTGCGCGAAACATAACATTGTCAGCGATGTGGAAGTCATCGCGATTCAGCATGTCAACCAAGCCTTTGAACGGCTGTTAAAAAATGATGTCCGATACCGCTTTGTGATCGACATGGCAACGCTGCGGCCAAAGACATGACGCGGTACAAACCGCTCAGGCAAACAGGCAGCATGGCGATACGGCTTTTCAGTGGGACGGCGCAGGTTTCGGGTTGCGGCTTACAGGGGCAGTGCGGGATTTAACTGGATCAACGGCGGGCCTGCTACGGCAATCCGTCACCGATTTAGCTTTGGCGTCAAATTTAACGCAATTGCGATATTATCACAAAGCAGCTTGCATCTCCGGGGCGGTTATTGGTATCCTAGTCGGTCTTGGATGCGCAGTTTTCCCGGCGGAGAAATTTGGCCGGGCACCATGGCTCTTGAGCCGAGCTGTTATAAGGAATGAAAGGTGAAACTGCTTATAGATATTTTCTAAGCCCATGCCCCGCGGCCGATGCGACGCCCGGCATGGGTGAAACATCGGCACGGTGCGGTGGGGTGTGACCACTGAAGTCTGTGCCCGCGAGAAACGCCCCGCCGCCGCGATTTATATCGCCCGGCGGAGAAGGACGGTTCTGGCGGGCTTGTTGTTTATAGAGGTTTAAAACCGTCAGTAAAGTTAGAAAGTTATTACTCATTCTTTTAGGATACAGAGGTATATATCATGGCCCACGACTTAACCCGTTATCGCAACATCGGCATTGCCGCTCATATTGATGCCGGCAAAACCACCGTGTCAGAACGCATTCTGTTTTATACCGGTAAAACCCATAAGATCGGCGAAGTGCACGAAGGTACCGCCGTTATGGATCACCTGGAAGAAGAGCAGCAGCGCGGTATTACCATTACCGCGGCGGCCACGACATGTCCTTGGCGCTTAAGCGGCCGGGAAGATGGCGAAGAATATATTATTAATCTCATCGATACCCCGGGCCACGTTGACTTTACCGTTGAAGTCGAACGCTCTTTGCGCGTGCTTGATGGCGCTGTGGCGGTGTTTGATGGCCGCGAGGGCGTGGAAGCGCAATCGGAAACGGTATGGCGGCAGGCCACGAAGTATCATGTTCCGCGGCTCTGCTTTGTCAATAAGATGGACAAAGTCGGCGCGGATTTTGAATTCTGCGTTAAAACAATTCATGACCGTCTCGGGGCCAATCCGGTTCCGATTCAGATTCCCATCGGCGCGGCCGAAAATTTCGCCGGCGTCATTGATCTGCTGGAAATGAAGGGCTATCAATGGGACGAAGAATCCAAGGGGCGCACGTGGGGTGAAATTCCCATACCGGCCGAGTTCAAAGCCAAAGCGGATCAGGCCCGCGCGTATATGATTGAAAAAGCCGCGGAATGCGACGATCATTTGATGGAGAAATATCTCTCCGATCAGCCCATCAACAACGATGAAATTAAAGCCGCCCTGCGAAAGGGCACCTGTGCGATCAAAATTAATCCTGTGTTGTGCGGATCGGCTTTGAAATATAAAGGTGTACAACTGCTGCTGAACGCGGTGGTGTACTACCTTCCCAGCCCGATGGATAAGCCGCCGATGGTGGGCCACGATGTGCGTGAAAAAAGCAAGGAGCTGATTCGTAAGGCGGATATCAATGAGCCGTTCTGCGGCATTGTATTTAAGATTGTCAGCGATCAGCACGGTGATTTGAGTTACGTTCGCGTGTATTCCGGCAAGCTGGAATCTGGTGCGCGTATCATCAATTCCACGCGGGATAAAAAAGAAATTGCCTCGCGTATCTGGGAAATGCACGCCGCCGATCGTATTCAGCGTGAATACGCCGAAGCCGGGGATATCGTCGGTGTTGTGGGCTTCAAGTATGGTCTTACCGGCGATACGATCTGCGATCCGGATCATCCGATTCTCCTGGAAAAAATGGAATTCCCCGAGCCGGTTATCAGCATGTCCATTGAGCCAAAAAGCGCCAATGACAAAAACAAGCTCGGCGAAGCCCTTACCACGCTGCGTCGCGAAGACCCCACCTTCCGCAGCAACTTTGACCCGGAAACCGGCCAAACCATCATCCACGGTATGGGTGAATTGCACTTGGAAATCATTGCCAACAAACTCAAGCGCGACATGAAAGTGGATGTCACCGTCGGCAAGCCCAAAGTCGCCTACAAAGAAACGATCACCAAGGCCGCGGAAGCCCAGGGTAAACACGTCAAGCAGAGCGGCGGTCGCGGCCAATATGGCGACTGCTGGATTAAGCTTGAGCCGTATGTGCCGGTGGAAGGTGATGATTCCGAGGATACGCTGCTGTTTCAGAACGATATCAAGGGCGGAGCGATCCCCCGCGAATATATTCCATCGGTGGAATATGGCGTGCGGCAGGCCGCTAAATCCGGTGTTCTCGGCGGCTTCCCGATGCTGAATATGAAAGTATCGCTTTTTGACGGCAGCTACCATGATGTCGATTCCTCGCAGATCGCCTTTGAACAGGCTGGTATTCTGGCCATGCAGGCGGCATGTAAGAAAGCCGGGCCGGTGTTGCTTGAGCCGATCATGAAGCTTCAGGTGACGACTCCCATTGAATTCGCCGGGCCGGTACAGGGAGATATTTCCAGTCGCCGCGCCATGATTGAAAACACCGAAAATCGCGGTAACACCCAGGTGATCGATGCCACAGTCCCGTTGGCGAACATGTTCGGCTATTCCACGATTCTGCGTTCACTTACGCAGGGCCGCGCCAACTACACCATGGAGCCGCACAGCTACGCGCAAGTGCCCAACCATGTGAAAGATGAAGTTCTGGCGAGCCTGAAGTAATTCTTCTGAACCGTCAATCCTTAGCTTGCTTGAAGTAATCAGCACCCGGTCGATGTAAATCGACCGGGTGTTTTTTTGCCCGCGGCGTACCGGTCCCGCTACCATATTTCCCAAAGCGGCAGGGACTGGCTTTCGCTGAGCTGCTGCGTAAACCGGCCGGCATGCTTATAATCATCGTCACCTGCGACGATGGAATGGTTCGCGGGCGGCTCCCCGCGGCACTGGAGTTTAATGTATGCCCAAAGATCCGGCATGGGCAAAAGCGATGATTCATTCAACGGGGCTGTTTGCCGCGGTGGTGGATGCCGCCGGCCAAATTCTTTTTGTGAATAAAGAAGTCGCATCCAATTGCGGTCGCAGTGCCGACGCGCTGGTGGGACAACCCGCTTTAGATTCGATATTATCCCATGAAAATGCTCGTCTGGTGATGGCGTTGTTGGCGAACCGGGATGCGGTCCACAGCCCCATCCATTTTGAACAAGTGTGCTGTTGCAATCAGCAACATCCACGCATTATTGCCTATGTGGCAACTCGGCATTCCCAGCAGGACACTGGTGAGGCGGTGGCGATTCTCACGGGTTTTGATGTTACCGGCCGGGCACAAATAACCGAGGCCCTCCGCCGCAGCGAGGCCCAGATTCGTGCCATCGTTGAAACGGCCGTGGATGCCATTATCACCATGAATGATTGCGGCGTTATTGAATCTTTCAACCCCGCCGCGGAACGTATTTTCGGATATGCCGCCGCAGAAGCCATAGGGCGCAACGTTAATATCCTCATGCCTGAGCCTTATCACCGTGAGCATCACCATTATGTGGAGAACTATCTTCGCACGGGCCACGCAAAAATTATCGGCGTGGGGCGGGAAGTAACCGGCCTGCGGAAAGATGGCAGCACTTTTCCCATGTATCTGGCGGTGGGCGAACAGAAAATCGGCGATGCCCGGCATTTTACGGGAATCGTGCGGGACATCACCGAACGTAAGCGCATGGAGGCGGAAATTCTGCACATTGCGGAGCGTGAACAACGCCGCATCGGACAGGATCTGCATGACGGTCTGGGGCAGATTTTGACCGGTGCAGCCATGGTATCCAAAGCCATTGCACAACGGCTGAAGAAAAAGTCCAAGGTGCTGGCCGGTGAAACGGAAAATCTTACAACCCTGCTCAACGATGCCATCGCGCAGACGCGCCGGTTGGCGCGCGGGCTTCAACCGTTGGATCAGGTGGATGAGTTTCCCACCGCGTTACAGGAGTTAGGTTACCATGTGGGATCTATCGCCGGGATCAAATGCCGAATTCGCGCCGATGCGCTGCCGGAGTCCTGCTCTCTTCTGGCGGCGACGCATCTTTACCGCATTGCGCAGGAAGCCATCAACAATGCCGTCCGCCATGGGCAAGCGAAAAATCTTGAAATCAGTTCCAAAACACTAGGCTCGTTGGTACGCTTAACCATCCGTGATGACGGCTTAGGCATTGCCGAACCACGCGGTCGTGGCTTGGGATTGCGCATCATGGATTATCGTGCCCGCGTTATTGGCGGACACCTGGATATTCGCAGCAGCCCCGGCGCAGGCGTTACAGTGGTCTGCTCGGTTGGCGGCCCTGAACCATACTTGGAGAATTTGAATCATGCCGACCATTCGCCCTCGATCTAAAAATGTTAAAGTGCGGCCCCGCATTATTCTGGTAGATGACCATCCGTTAGCGCGCCAGGGGGTGCGGCTGCTTATTGAGGCTGCGGGTGATCTTAATGTCTGCGGTGAAGCACCCGATGCGGATGTCGCGATGGAGTTAATTTCCGCGCTAAAGCCTGATCTGGTGGTTGTGGATTTATCCATGAAGGGAAAGCCGGGTTTGGAACTCATTAAAGACCTGAAGGCCCGCTATGAGAATCTGCTGATGCTGGTGCTTTCCATGCACGATGAAAACATGTATGCCGAGCGCGCTTTGCGCGCCGGTGCCCGCGGCTATATCATGAAGCAGGAAGCCACCGAGAAAATTCTCCTGGCAATTCGCCGAATTCTGGCCGGGGAAATTTACGTCAGCGACGCCATCGCCGCCCGCGTGTTGCGTCAGTTGGCTGTTTCAGGAAATCAACCCCTGAAATCATCGCTGGATCTGCTGACGGATCGTGAACTGGAAATATTCCAATTCCTCGGCCAGGGCAAGCCCGTGCGTGAGATCGCCAAAACCCTGCATCTAAGCACCAAAACCATCGAAGCGCACCGCGAACACATTAAAGAAAAACTCAACCTCGCCAGCAGCAGTGAACTGCTGCGTATGGCCATTCAAGTGACCATGGAAGCCGGATAACGATCGGTCGCTGTGCTGGAGCCGAGCCCAGCCGACCGCGTTCGTCCATGCCCATTTTATGCCCTTTCCCGTTGCGGGCGACGGGTTCATGCGGTAATCTGGCCTACGATCTTACGAAAGGATGTTACGGCATGCGGGATCAACGATTAGATAAACTTGCCAAGGTGCTCGTGGGTTATTCCGCGGGGGTCAAAGCGGGCGAACTGGTGAGAATTTCCGGCGACGCCGTCGGCCTGCCGCTCATTGAAGCCATTTATGAAGAGGTGCTTCTGGCGGGCGGACACCCTTTTGTTTCCATGAGCTCGGATGCGATGGAAGAAGCGTTTTACCGAGTCGCCAGCGCCCGGCAGTTGGAATATATTTCACCGGTGTCGCAATTCATTGTTGAAAATATGGATGTATCCATTGGTCTTTGGGCGCAGGAAAATACCCGTGCCATGACGCAGGTGGACCCGAAAAAGCAGGCCGCCGCCGCGCAGGCCCGCAGACCGATCAGCAAACGATTTCTGGAGCGCGCCGCACAGGGCAAATTAAAATGGGTGGGAACGCAATATCCCACGCAGGCCAGTGCGCAGGATGCGGAAATGTCCCTGCACGATTACGCGGATTTTGTTTTCCGGGGTGGATTGCTGCATCTGGATGATCCGGTGGCGGCCTGGAAAAAGATCAGTGAAAAGCAGCAGCGGCTGGCGGATTATCTTAACGGTGCCAAAGAAGTGCATGTGATTGCCAAAGATACTGATTTACGATTGGGCGTGGAAGCACGCCGCTGGATTAACTGCTGCGGCCATGAAAATTTTCCGGATGGCGAAGTGTTTACCGGCCCGATTGAAGATGCCGTCAACGGTGTCATTCGCTACAGTTTCCCGGCTGTGCATCATGGTCGCGAGTGCGATGGCATTGTGCTGAAGTTTAAGAATGGCAAAGTAGTGGATGCCGCGGCCTCCAAGGGATTGGATTTCCTGATCGCCATGATGGATCAGGACGCCGGCAGCCGAACGCTGGGCGAATTTGCCATCGGTACCAATTTTTCAATTCAACAGTACACGCGTAATACGCTCTTTGATGAAAAAATCGGCGGGACGTGTCATGCCGCATTGGGAGCCGCCTATCCGGAAACCGGTGGAAAAAATGAAAGCGGTCTGCACTGGGACATGGTGTGCGATTTACGCCAGCCGGGCTGCCGCATTGAGGTGGACGGCAAAACAATTCTGGAAGCGGGGCGCTTCGTCAATGCGGATTGGCCCAATCCGTGACGATGTTTTTTCGACGCGGTTTGATTTGTCCGTGCCGCGAAGATCGTGCATAATACATCGATAGCGTTTGTGAACCACTATTTTGAGGATCATCAAAAATGAAAACCCTGCCTAGAGCATTCATGTTGACTTTAAGTTCCGCACTCACGCTGGCTCTCGCCGGCTGCGGCAACTCCGGTTCGCAACAGACTCCGTCGACATCCGCCCCGGCGACTCCGGTCAACGCTACCGCCGTCGTCCCCGCCGGCGCAACAGCCGGCCAGGCGTCTACCGCTCCAGCCACTCCAGGAGAACATGTGCGTAAGCTCGCGGACGGATTGATTATCAAAGATATTAAAATCGGCACAGGCCCGGTAGCGAAAGATGGCGAAACGGCCATTGTCCACTACACCGGCATGTTGATGAACGGCAAAGTTTTTGACGCCAGCAAGCTCCACGGCAATCAGCCGTTCCCATTTGTACTGGGTGCCGGGCAGGTGATTTCCGGCTGGGATATTGGCGTAAAGGGTATGCGGGTGGGCGGAATTCGTGAATTGATCATTCCGCCGGCGCTGGCCTACGGGGATCAATCCCCTCCGGGCAGCGGCATTCCCGCTAACAGCACGCTGAAGTTTCGGGTGCACCTGCTGGGCGTGCAAGCGGCAAATTAACCGGGAGAATCGTCTGGAAAAAATACTCTTGCTTTCTCCCAAGGCCGAGTTACACTAATTGTAAAGCTGGCGAGAGTGGCATGAAGGGGTTGCCAAGTTCCGTCAGCTCGGATAGAATTTCCACGCAGTTCGTGAGAATCTCGGAGTCGGAAAAAAATCTGGCACTGTGTTAAAGCAGTTTGACCGTCTCACGAGGCAAGGAAGGCCGCCCGAAGCAACGAATGGATTCGATATGCTTGGTTTATTCCGAAATTTGATCAACAAAATTCATAGGGCAGATGACCTCTGTGCCGCCCCGGGTTCCGCTGTTAAAATGTTATCATCAACGTGTTATTTTTTATTCGCCGCACAAAATAAATTGGCGGGCCCAGGCGTGGAGATCACCGGCCGGGCTATGTCCATACCCCTGGTCGCCGGGTTGGGCGGTGTTTCACCAAACAATTATCGTCGTGCTACAATGTTACATGGAAAATTAAAGGGGCATGAAGCCCACGTGTTTTCTGCGCCCTGCGGATATCAAAATAGTCATCCGTTCCGGTGCTGGTCTGGTCAAGGAGCGACCCATGGCAAAAACTCGCACAACTACGGCGGCCGTTGAACAAGACATCAATGATGTCTGGAAAAAGTTCAAAGCCAATAAGACCGAAGTGCTGCGCAATCTGCTCATGATGGAATATCTCCCCCTGGTGCGCTACAACGCCGATCGCATTTATTCCAAACTGCCGGATGAAGTGGATCTGGACGATCTTATACAGGCCGGCTCCTTCGGCCTGAAAGATGCGATTGAATCATTTGACCCCAACCGCGGGGTGAAGTTTGAAACGTACTGCGCCCCGCGCATTCGCGGTGCCATTCTCGATGAATTGCGCAACATGGACTGGGTGCCCCGCCTGGTGCGCAGCCGCTCCAGTAAAGTGATTCAGGCGTCCCGGCAACTGGAAATGAAACTGGGCCGTGCTCCCACTCAGGAAGAAATTGCGGCCCATCTGGGCGTGCCGGCGGATGAATTTGAAAAAATGCTCAAGGATTCCAGCGCGGTTTCCCAGGTAAGCCTGTCCCGGAAATGGTTTGAATCCGACAGCGACAAAGACGTTCGCGAAGTGGATGTACTTCAGGATAAAACCTCGGATTCACCCCTGCAAATATTGCACCAGCGCGATATCAAGGATTTAATCACCCGCGGCCTGTCCCGCTCGGAAAAAATGATCCTGGTGCTGTATTATTATGAAGAAATGACCATGAAGGAAATTGGCGACGCTCTGGAGCTTTCCGAATCGCGCGTCAGTCAAATGCACTCGAGCATCATCGCTCGCTTGCGATCCCAGTTGGCCAATCGGGAAAAAGAATTCTCCACGGATTAGATCTGCGGGGGAAAGCCGGCAAATAATCAAACGGTATCATCTGATGGCTTCTTCGAAAGCCCGCTTAGGTTGTCATTTCAGCAGGTCCTGTCGCTGAATCAAGAGCCACGGCCGCACGCGCTGCCGCCGATTTGCGGTGCATGCGGCCCAGCATGGCCCGTGTCATCAGCACGGCGAGAGTGCCCAGCGTCAATCCGCAAATTAATCCGCCAAGCAACATCGGCATCAGATAGGTGGAAAAAATCCCCTGCCAGGACAGTTGCTGATGCTCCATAAATTGCGGCGACAAAAACCTGCCATGCAAAATCAAATAGCCGGTTTGAATATTCATAAATATTAAAATTGGAATAAACGGCGGAAGAGATATTTGCGTGGCCAGAAGCGTTACGGGGATATTAATATGCAACCGGCGAGCCGTGTAGATAGCCAGAAGTGTCTGAATTCCATAAAGGGGCAGCACGGCTATAAGCACTCCAACGCCCACTGCTGTGGCCAGCATGGCATCAGCCAAGGCATCACATTGCGCCAATCCAAGTTGCCGCTTCCAGAACCGCCAACTGGACCAATCCCGCCAGGAGACAGGCTGCCTCTGATATGAAATTCGGCATTTGCGGCACGGCATAGGATTGATAATCCGCCACGTGGTTAATATGACATTCAGGCGTACTCCACGAATCGTATCACGCACCGGACGGAAATGGGTAATTCGGTCGTCGGCTGTAAAATAAATACACGTGATGGGTGATGATCGCACCTGTAAGCCCGCCCAGGCGTGGCGAACCAGCGTTTCGGTTTCGAAATCAAATCGCCGGAACAGATGGGTGAGTGTCAGGGTATGCCGCAGCGGATAAATTCTTAGCCCGCACTGCGTATCCGGTACGTCCTGGCCGGTTTGCAAAAGCATCCAGAAGCGGGACATATCGCGTCCGTGTTTGCTCCGGGCCGGGACATTGGCAGAATCCATCTGCCGATCTCCGATAATTAAATCATCAGGAAATAGTTGCCCTATCTGCATGAGTCGAAAAATATCGGTAACCCGATGTTGCCCATCGGAGTCAATGGTAATCGCATGGGTGCACCCGGCGTCCCGCGCGGCAAAAAAGCCGGTCAATAGCGCGGCACCTTTACCCTGATTATGCCGATGATGCAAAATTCGCAGCGCACAATGGGGGCCTGCCGGATACTGTAATTCCAATTCCCGCAACACGTCCGCCGTGGAGTCGGTGCTACCGTCATTGATGACAAAAACCGTCGCTTCCGGAAGTTTCTCCAGCACTTCGTCAATAACTTTTGCCAGCGTCCCGCCGTGGTTGTACACCGGGATTATCACGCCGTACACCATCGTCATCTGCGTTACCGCCGGGTTTACATACGTTCCATCGCTCAATGCCGCCGGAATCGTGGGCGCGTGAATCAGATCAATATCGGTCATAGCGCCCCATCATTCCTGTATGAGCGTCCACGATTTATCGGGGTTATAACGCGTCATGTGGCGGGCGATCGACAAAGTATCCGGCCCCAGGTCTTTTTGATAGACCCGCCCCTGCTGATTGACAATAAACGTCATAATGCCGGAGGAACCGTATTTGGCGGGAAATGCGACAAGGGCAAAACCCGCAATCATATTCCCATTGATGACATAGTTGTATTTTCCGCCCGGCGCTGCCGACCCCTGCCGGGTGAGAATATGAAAATAGTAGCCGTTAAACGGATGCGGTCCGGCAGTTTTGTGCGCCCCAGGCGTGTAGCCCTCAGCCGCGGCCTGGGCGGCCAGCGGGCCGAAAGGACTCTCCGGTTGCCCGACGGCGGCCGGCCAGTACAGACCATCTTGTGTGCCCGGTTTACTTACCAGCCGCTGAGCGTACCGCAAGACATCTGCGCCATCATGATACGTGCTGGCATATTGCTGTTGCGCCAGCACATACGCCTCGCAAACTTTAATCGTATCAAGCTCATCGGCTCCGATCCGCCGGGCTAAAATTTCCGCCTTTCCCGCCTGGGTATCAAAAAACCATTTGCCGTTCGCAAGCCGAACAATGGGAATGGGGAAGGGCCAGTTCTTATTGCCAATATGAACAATCGACGTATCGGTATTTTTTTTCTCCAGCCAGAATTTTTGTTTGGCGTGGGCCACAAACTCTTCAAAATGGCGGTGATCCTCCACCTTGTCGCCGGAAACCAGCTCTTTTATTGCCGGTCCAAATATCAGATGCAGTTTTGCGTGATTTTGCGTTTTGACCGCGGCCAGCAACGCCGCCGCCGCCGCATCATCACTGGGAAACAGTTCCTGCCCCACGCCGGGTCGCCCCGTTTGGCCTTGCAGCATCGGCTGCCCCATTGCGGCTGCGTTCGCATTGGTTGGGTTCCGGCTCTGACACCCTGCACAGGCCAGTAAAAGCGTTCCCGAAAACAACATCGCGGCTATTAAACACTTAGAACTATTGCTACCTGTAGTCATAAACTTCTCCGAAAAATATTCTCAAAACTCGTTGACACGTTGGTGGGTTATCGTCGGCGACGCATGGATTGCCGGCCGCGCTGCGCATCTTGCTGTACTTGCCGATTGGAATTCATACCCTGAAATGCTTGCGGAGCCTGCCTTTGCCGCTGCTGGGGTGCACGATAGGCCGGGCGGTTCCCCCTGCCTTGTCGCTGTTGATTTTGAAAGGTCTGCAGGCTTTGGCGTCCCCGATTCTCCGCGCGGCTAATGTTGTAATCACTGCGATAATTTCCGCCAAATACTCTCGCCGGGGGCTGGGGCGTAAACTCGCGGGCATTATTTCCCCGACGATCTCCCGGACGATTCACCGGCGCTTGGTTGGGCCAGCCGCGATATTGCCGCAGCGCCCCACGTTGCGCCATATTGGGAGGCAGCGCTGGAAGTGGTACACGCGCGTTGCGCTGCCAGCGCTGTGGAATCGCTTGCGCAGGGCCGAATCCGCCGCGATTGCCGGGAAACGCCTCTCGATGACGCATCCATTGCCCCCGGTTGTCCCGCCGCCAGTTATGGTCCCAGCTCTGGCCCGCGTTGATCCAGTTATTCCGCCAATCGCAATTATTATTGAGCCAATTCCCAATGGCAAATCCCAAGCTGAAAGTCAGATACGGACCGGTGAAATTCCCCAGTTGCCGACTATAAACCCAGTTCGGATCATACTGCGGTACATAAATTATCTGCGGATTCGCCGGCTCAATCCAAATGGTTCCGTTTTGGGATATCACCTGTTGCTGCGGGGTGGATTGTAACGTTCCCGCCGCGATGGCCTGCGCCCGCAATTGTTGAATCGCCTGCATTACATCGGCCTGTTGATTGAGAAAAGCCACACCCAGGGCTTGCGTCCACTGCAGATTCGTATTCATATATTGCAGCACAGTCGGATAGTGCACCAAGGCTTTAACGGATGCGTCCCAGTTTTGCATATCAATGACAATTTCACTGGGATTAGGATTGTATTGCAGCCACTGGGCCGCCAACGCCACTTCCTGCGGGTACGTGCTGGCCGGCAGAAGTTGCGCCAGCAACGGGTCAGGATACAGCGCAATAGGGGCCACCAACTCATCAATCTGGGCGGCACTAAGTGGTGCAACAATCTGCGGAGTTGCCATGACCGGCGGCCCGTAAACCGGCGCATAAGCCGGTGGCGGGGGGGCAACCGGCGGTGCCGGCGGAGTATAGGGCTGAGAATAGTATGGAGTGTAGCCCGAATAGGCGGGGTAATTCTGAGCGTAGGTACAAACCGCCGAACTGCCGATCAGCAACGCCAGGTACGCCATGCCATAACGCAATGCCGGAATGGATAATATCTTGTTTGACATCGTTACAACCCTTTCCAGATCCACCGCCCGCAGCATAAAAATCTTCATGCCCACAATCTATTATACCGTGTCCGTCCTACGAACCACATCTACCGGGGAGTTTTCTGATAGGGGATAATCTGCGGGCATGAGGAACCGATGGTCAGGCCTGCCGAATCAGAATACTTTTGTTTTCAGCGAGTTGTCGCTGTT
>JAKAEZ010000016.1 GCA_021819825.1 Planctomycetota bacterium | reverse complement strand
ACGACGAGCGACAAAGCCCACAGCCCCCTGGCCCCCGCCCCGCGGGGTTGGCCGCAAACGCCCCATCTGCGGCGTCGCAGCAGCTCAAGGGGTCTACGGACCCGGTTTTCGCCGCTGCTTCTTGCATATGGGGCCTTTGCGGCCAATCAATCCTAACATTTAGGTGTGACAGAGCACTAGCCAACATTTTTATGTAACGAGATTATCCGTGTATGCAGAAATGTTCCATGTTCATCGATTCTCCGGTAGTTGTGTACGGCACCGCATCGCCAGATAATGATTTTTATTATTTCAGGACGGGTTTCTTATGACAGACGCAACTATTGGGGATACTACCGATTCCAGATATTGCGCAACCGCAGATTGGTGCCGTGGGCTGCTGGTGATTTTATTCCTTGCGGCCCTGCCGGGGCTGTTGAGCGCGGCTCCAGCAAGAAACAATTTTCTCGCCGGGGCTGATGTTTCGTATTTCGGCTATATTGAATCTCATGGCGGCGTTTACCGGTATAACCACAAGCCGGTTGGATTGATTCGCGCCTTTAAGCAAACGGGCTGTAATTGTCTGCGATTGCGACTGTGGCATCGGGCCACATCGGTAGAACGCCGGAAATGGGGTAAATTGGGAACGCTGAACAACCTAGCGTATACGTTACCGCTGGCGCAAAAAATTAAGAAAGCCGGATTTTATTTTATTCTGGACATGCACTTTTCGGATACATGGGCCGATCCCGGTCATCAACTTACCCCCGCCGCCTGGCGGAAGCTGCCGCTGCCTCAATTGCGTCTGCGACTGCGTGCGTATTGCCAACGCGTGATGACCACACTGCGAAAAGCCCACGCAATGCCGAATATGGTACTGGTCGGCAATGAGATTAATAATGGTATGCTTTGGCCGCAGGGAAAACTCTGGGTAAACCATCAAGCGCGGTGGAATCGCCTGGCGTCGCTGCTGAATGCCGCGATAGCCGGTGTTTACGCGGGCAGCGGATCGCATAAACCCAAGATCATGATCCAAGTAGGCGATTTCTCGTATGCTCCTGAATTTTACCAACAACTCGTTGCGCACGGTGTACATTTTGATGTCATCGGGTATGACTATTATCCGTATTGGGGCGGCGCGCTAAGAAATTTAAGATCGCGGCTTGTGAAACTTGCCGATCTTGTGCACAAACCGATTATCGTTGCGGAAACCGCTTATCCGTGGATTAACGACGCACACAATGCCAATTGGAAATCCAAACCGGGAATGCAATTTCCGTTCACACCCGCAGGACAGGCGCAGTACGCACAGGCGGTAATAAAAATAGTTAAAACCCTGCCTGACCATCTGGGGCGGGGCGTCTGGTGGTGGGGAGCGGAGTATAATCCGGATCAGAATACGTTTGCCCATAATCCATGGTCGTATCGATCCTTATTCGACCGCCACGGAAATGCGTTGCCGGCGATGCGCGTTTTGGGGGCGGCAGCGCATGGCAATGGAGATTAAAAATCCACGATATGGATGTTTGAACGGGTATTTCAGAAGGCTTTTTTGCATGTATAAATGTTTGCGCACAGTGGCAGCGGGGTTTGCCTTGATGATGGCGGTTTGCGGCTTATCCCGCAGCATTAACGCCGCGGTTTTAAGCATAACCATTCCGCAGGCTGGCGAGCCGGCGGCTTGTCCGCTGGTCATGGGCACCGCGCGCAATCCGGATGGCGCGGTCTTGTCGATTAATCGACAATGCATTGAACTTAATGGAAAACCATGGATCCCCGTGGCAGGTGAATTTCATTATGTCCGATGTCCGCGGCGGGATTGGCTGACGGAATTGCGGAAAATGAAAGCCGGCGGAATCAATGTGGTATCCACTTATGTTTTCTGGATTTACCAGGAAGAACAGAAGGGTGTTTGGGACTGGCGGGGCCGGCGAGATTTGCGGGCCTTTCTGGAAGATTGCAAAAAGGTCGGCTTGTTGGCCGTGGTACGTCTTGGGCCGTGGGACCACGGTGAGGTGCGTAACGGCGGATTTCCCAACTGGGTGGAACACTCCGGCGTGCATCTGCGCAGTAATGATCCGCGATTTATTGCCATGGTAAAGCCCTTGTATCAGCAGATAGCCGCGCAAATGCGGGGGCTGCTGTGGAAAAATGGCGGCCCGGTGATTGCTGTGCAAGTGGATAACGAATGTGGCGACCTGCCCTACTTGTATCACCTTAAAGAAATTGCCCGGCGCTACGGCATTGATGTGCCATTTTATAACATGACGGGCTGGAATAATGTTGCCGCTCCCAACTGGCAACTGCTGCCCATGTTCGGCAATTATCCTAATGGCTTCTGGACCAATGCGCCGCACGGCTTTCCCTATGCGTATGATTTTACATCCGTGCGTTCGCGACGCGACACCAGGCAATTTGCCAAGTTTCCCTATGTGTGCTGCGAAATCGGCGGCGGCATGGCATCAAGTTATGCGCATCGCATCTGGATTAATGGCAATGATATTGGGGCATTATCACTGGCGGAACTGGCCGACGGTTCGGTCTGGCAGGGATATTACATGTATCAGGGCGGCTGGGATTTGCGGGGAAAGTTAAGTTACTTGAATGAGACCTTGGCCACGCAACATTACAACGATATGCCTTATATTAATTATGACTTCCAGGCACCGTTGGGCGCGTGCGGCCAGGAGCGACCGCAATACAATTTGCTGCGGCAGCAGGCGATGTTTCTGCATGAATTTGGCAAAGAACTGGGGTTAATGCCCGCGATTATCCCGCAAAGCGACAGGAGGAACGACACCCCCCTGCAATGGGATGTGCGATCCAATGGCCGCAACGGCTTTTTGTTTTTCAACAATTATCAATATCAACATGCGTTGCCCGCAAGACCGAATGTACAATTTGCCTTGCGGCAAAATGGCGGTACCGTATTAATTCCCGCCAAACCGATCACTATTCCAGCCGGCAGTTATGGCTGGTGGCCGGTGAATCTGAATTGCGATGGCGTGATGATTCAGTACGCGACGGTGGAACCGATTTGCCACGTTCAAAGCGGCAAGACCCGGTTTTATTTTTTTTCCGGCATCAAAGGTATTGCGCCGCAGATGGCAATCACACCGGGCGCGGGCGTTCAGTTGCGTGTTGCAACCGGCACGGTCACCCATGGCCCCCATGGGATTAATATTTCTCATATTACCACGGGCTTGAACACGGGCATTAGCGCGGTGACACCATCAGGTACACAAGTAAAATTTATTATTCTCAGTGCTTCCGAAGCGCGGCATTTATGGAAAATTCGCATGGGATCAATGAATCGGGCGGTTATCAGCGCTGATCAGCTTGTTCCCATGCGACATGCTTTGGAATTACAGCGCGAAAATACCCGGGCGTTTTCACTGGCGATTTTGCCGGCACCGCTACACTTGACCATGGATGGCAAAAACATCAAAGGCCGCGCTGACGGGGATTTTATCCGCTATTCCGATGCCGCTGCGGCCCCAACCCCGGCTGGGATTACCTGCACCCTGCTTAAACGCGCCAATCTGACCTTGGCGGAAAAAATGTATCCGATGATTCACAAAAACTGGAACACTGCCGCCGTAACGCGCTGGCATGTCAACATTCCCCTACGGGATAGATCACTGCCTTTGCTGCTGCGGATCTATTACGTCGGCAATGTGCTGCGCGTCTATGCAGGCGGAAAACTGATTGTGGACGATTTTTATAATGGCAAGCCGCTGGATTTTCCGCTGGACCGAATTCCGCTGAAACTCCGAGGCAACATTGAATTACGCATGCTGCCGTTGTTTGCTCATTCTCCGGTAACGCTGCCGCCGCAGGCACGACCGGATTTCCATTTGCACAAGGCGTACGCGGTTATAAAAAGCATTCAGCCCCTTCTGGAAAGCCATGTAACGTGCGTGGTATCCGGCACGCAAAAAATCGCTGCTGTCACACTGCGGCATAGCGAAGTTATGGAAAAGCCAAAGCGATAATTGGGAATCGTAAAACGGCGCAGGGCACACTTTGGCTCATACACAGCGAGTGCCGTGTATGAGCGTTCGCAGCCTTGCTGCGCAATGTTTTTGGGATTTACCGCCCCGCGCCCGCCTTGGCCACCACACGCTCGGCCGTCACCTCAGGCTTGGCCGCTGCGGGCTTGGCATCAGGTTTTACGCCTGCAACGGGCGTCACAGGGGCAGCCACAGGCACAACCAGCCGCTTGGTGAGGATTTTTTCGCGAATTTCCTTGGCAGCCTCTGGATTATCCTTGAGAAATTGCCGGGCCTGTTCCCGTCCCTGGCCCATACGGGCCGGACCATAGCTGAACCACGCACCGCTTTTATCGATAATGTTATCAGCCACGGCAATATCCAACAGATCACCTTCGTAACTGATGCCGCTGTCAAACAAAATATCAAATTCCGCTTCACGGAATGGCGGGGCAATTTTATTTTTTACAACCTTGGCCCGTACATGATTACCAATGGCCACTTCACCTTCTTTAATGGTGTTGATACGGCGAATATCAATACGAACCGAACTATAAAATTTCAAAGCCCGTCCGCCCGTGGTAGTTTCCGGGTTGCCAAACATCACGCCGATTTTTTCACGTATCTGGTTGATGAAAATCACCAGCGTTTTGCTCTTGGAGACCGCACCGGTAAGTTTTCGCATGGCCTGGCTCATCAGCCGCGCCTGCATACCCATGGAAGCGTCCCCCATCTCGCCCTCAATTTCCGCCTTGGGAATTAACGCCGCCACAGAATCCACCACAATGACATCCACCGCGTTGGATCGTACCAGCAATTCCACAATTTCCAGCGCCTGCTCGCCGGTATCGGGCTGGCTGACCAGCAGATCGCGCAGGCTTACGCCCAGCCGCTTAGCCCAGGTGGGATCAAGCGCGTGCTCCGCATCGACAAATGCGGCCACACCGCCCATTTTTTGGGCTTCCGCCACAACATGCAAACATAAAGTGGTTTTACCAGAAGATTCCGGCCCGAACACTTCCACAATTCTCCCGCGCGGAATGCCTTTGCCTCCCAAGGCAATGTCCAGCCCCAGTGACCCGGTTGGGATACCTTCAATGGCCAGCGGATTAACGCCGTCCATTTTCATAATGGCCCCCTTGCCAAAGTTTTTTTCAATCTGCGATAACGCCCGGTCAAGAGCCTGATCGCGTGCCGTGGAGGTTGCCGCATCTTTGGACATGATAATCTCGCTGTAAAAAGTCCGATTCAGCGCCCCCGCCACAACGCGGAAGCATGTGTGTGATAATACCTAACTAATTGCGAACGTCAAGTGCTACTCCAGCTCCCCTTCCACCACGGGCGCTCCGGCATCAAAAGTGAAGCGGCCATGCCGATCCGCATCGATGCGGATGGAACTTCCTTCCGGGAAATCACCATTCAGCAGCCTCTCCGCCAACGGGTTTTCAATTTGCTGCTGGATCAGCCGCTTGAGCGGACGCGCTCCATACGTGACATCATAACCCTGTTCGCCAAGCTCATGGCGGGCTTTGTCGCTGACAATCAGGCTGTGGCCACGCTCCGCCAGCCGCCGTTCGAGGTGCTGGAGTTGAATGGTCACAATGGCGGCAAGCTGGGCTTTTTGCAGCGTATGAAAAATCACAACTTCATCCACGCGATTGAGAAATTCCGGACGGAAGTGTTGCTTTAATACATCCCGCACGCCGGCTTCAATTTCCCATTCAGCACCCTTCTTAGCGGTGATTTCCTGAATCATCTGCGACCCCAGGTTGCTGGTCATGACAATAAGTGTGTTTTTAAAATCCACCGTCCGCCCCTGCCCGTCGGTAAGGCGTCCGTCATCAAGTACCTGCAAAAGCACATTAAATACATCACGGTGCGCTTTTTCAATTTCGTCAAATAATATGACGCAGTATGGCCGGCGGCGGACGGATTCCGTCAGTACGCCGCCTTCTTCGTAGCCCACATATCCCGGCGGTGCCCCGATAAGCCGGGCCACGCTGTGCTGCTCCATAAACTCAGACATATCAATGCGTATCATGGATTCTTCAGTATCAAACAGAAATTCCGCCAGGGCTTTACAAAGTTCCGTTTTGCCCACGCCGGTTGGGCCTAAAAACATAAAGCTTCCGATGGGACGGCGCGGATCTCCCAAGCCCGCCCGATTGCGCCGCACCGCATTACTGACGGCCTTTACCGCTTCATCCTGCCCAATGACGCGGCGGCGCAGGAATTCTTCCATGTGCTTCAGGCGTTGTTTGTCCCCTTCCAGCATTTTCGTAACCGGAATACCGGTCCATTTTGCCACAACATGGGCGATCTCTTCCGGTGTGACCTCTTCGCGCACCATCGACTGCCCGGATTTGAGAATTTCATCCAGTTGTTTCTGCCTGGATTGCAGATCCGCCTCGAGTTGCCGCATTTCTCCGTAGCGCAACCGGGCCGCTTCTTCCAGTTTTCCCTGCCGCTGGGCTTCTTCCAATTGCGTCTGAGTCTGTTGAATCTTTTCCCGAATGGCCTTAATGCCCCGCAAAACGCCGGATTCACGTTCCCACTTGGCGGTGAGTTCGGCGTTACGCTCATTGAGATCCGCCAGAAGTTTCTGATCTTTCTCCAATTGTTGGCGTGATGCGTCGTCTTTTTCTTTTTTCAGCGCTTCGCGCTGCACTTCCAATTGCATGATTCTGCGCCGCAGATCATCCAACGCCGCGGGCATGGAATCATTTTCAATCCGCAAACGACTGGCGGCCTCATCGATCAGGTCAATGGCTTTGTCAGGCAAAAAGCGGTCGGTAATATAGCGATTGCTTAACGTAGCGGCGGCCACGAGCGCGGAATCCTGGATGCGCACGCCATGGTGCGTTTCATAACGTTCCTTGAGTCCACGCAAAATGGAAATCGTATCCTCAACCGATGGCTGCGGCACCATTACCGGCTGAAAACGCCGCTCCAGCGCCGGGTCTTTTTCAATGTATTTGCGGTATTCATCCAAGGTGGTAGCGCCGATGCACCGCAATTCACCACGTGCCAGGGCGGGTTTCAGTAAATTAGATGCGTCCATGCTTCCTTCCGCCCGGCCTGCCCCCACCACGTTATGCAATTCATCAATAAACAGAATAACGCCGCCGGCCGCCTGTTCCACATCCTTCAGAACCGCTTTCAGGCGATCCTCAAATTCACCCCGGTATTTAGCTCCTGCCACCAGTGCGCCCATGTCCAGGGCGATCAGTTTTTTATTCTTAAGCCCCTCCGGCACATCCCCGGTTAAAATGCGCTGCGCCAAGCCTTCCACAATGGCCGTTTTACCAACGCCCGGCTCACCAATAAGCACCGGATTGTTTTTGCTGCGCCGGCTAAGCACCTGCATGCAACGGCGAATTTCTTCATCACGACCTATGACCGGGTCAAGCTTTCCCTGCCGGGCGGATTCCACCAGATCGCGGCCATATTTTTGCAACGCCTGATATTTATCTTCCGGATTCTGATCCGTCACACGGGAATTGCCGCGAATATCTTTCAAAGCGGCGAGAACGGCATTTTTATTTACCCCTGAGGAGGTCAACGCATTTTTTGCCGCGGATTGGGCAGCGATTAATCCCAGCAGTAAATGTTCCGTGGAAACGTATTCGTCCTTTAGACGATCCGCTTCCTTCTGCGCAATGGCCAGCACTTCACTGACATCCCGTGCCATGCCCAGTTGAGCGCCACCGGACACACTGGGCAAACGATCCAGCTGCGCCTCAACGCCAGAGTCCAACTGTCCGGCATCCACGCCCAATTTGGCCAGCAGGGGACGGATGATTCCTTCTTTATCCGCCAATAACGCGGACAGCACATGCAGCGCCGTCACCTCGCCATGCTGCTTTTCGGCAGCCAAGCTTTGGGCATTGGCCAAAGCTTCTTGAGCCTTCACGGTAAATTTGTCGAAGCGCATAGAACTTCCTTTCGTAGCCGGTTCCTTCAAAGCGGATAACAAATACCATACCAGAAAAAAACGGCGAAAAAACCGCCTTTTCAGGAATTAATTGCCGCCTGGGCAGGCATGAAACTGCCGATATGGCAGCAAGAAGTGAAGGCACCCCGCGAGACCGCGCGGCAAGGAGAGGTAGAGCTTCAGTGGAAATCCCCCCCTGAAAACTCGGCACCCACTATGCGATCCAAAATCAGCACCAAAATCAGCAACCCATTAAGCAATATGGTGACATCGCTTAACTTTGCGGGCTTAGGCAGTGTCCAGGTTTCACTTTTCGAGCCTTTCGCGTTCTGGCGTGAGCGTGTCAATGGTTTTGTCGTTTTCCAACAGCTTGTCCATGGCTTTGCCCATCGCCAGCCCGACATTCATGTAGGTTTGAGCGTTGCCGTTGTAATGACTATTTGACGCTCCACCCTTGGAAAGCGGATGGCTATAAACGGTAGCGACGTTGCCTTTGAATAAGGGGTGCTTGGCTGGATTTGCTACCGCGAGTTGGGCATGAAGGACCAAACCATCGTTACCCCTGGTGGAGCCTATCACGTCTTGGCCGAGCGTAGCAAGAACAAATGGTGCTTTCGGAGCATCAAATTCTTTGCGAACGCTCTGAATAAAATGTGTAAGATTCTCTTCATAGTGGCTGGCAAGTCCTGAATCGTAGCGGTCTTTGTCGCCTTGCCAGAAAAAGAAGCCGACAATCTGATAACTCGTGGCACCTGGATAAAATCTGTTTAGATGGGTCAGTACATACTTGGCGTTAGCGACATCCATGTCGTACTCTTTGCCCGCGTACCAATTTACCCGTTGGCGTTTATTTTCTGGTGTGCCTTTAAGCCATTTCATGGGCGTTTGTCCGTAACCGGCATACCGCCAGACGCGGCCTTGTTTATCGGTGTAAAGGTAGCCTTTGCTCCCCGGCGGCAACAAGTCCCAGCCTATGCTGCGGTTACCGTTGCAACTTTTCAGAAGTAATACCGGCCCGTGGACAAGTTTTTTAAGCTCGTGGCTGATGCCAAACTCCGGCCCGATGTAGCGGTGCCCTCGAACGCTTAGCCACTGGTTGTATCCGACGGTCATGCCGCGAACCTTGGAACTTTGGTGCAGAAGATTCATCAGGGTAATGCGATTCTCTTGATTCTCAATGCGACCAGGCACGACAAATACGAGGCGAACGCTTTTACTGATCGCCCACCCGCCCAATTTATTCACCAGAAACCGATAGCGATGTTCTTTCTTGACCGCGTAATCAAGCGATCCTTTAAATGTAATCGGACCTACGTGTCCTAAGCCAAGCATGTTGGATTGGCCCATCAGGATGAACACTTTGACCGGATTGGATATCTTCGCCACCGCATCGATGGTCGAGCGTCGCTGCGAATTGCCATTGTGAGCAAAAGCATCCCCATTGAACATGGCCATGACGACCAGCGCCGCAAATACGAATCTGATTCGATTCATGTTTTTCATCTGAGCATTCTTTTCATTGGGTATCAATCCAGTGACAATCCGCGTTTCTGATCAGTGCTCCGCGATCTTTGGAGACAGTAACCGTCCACCCCGATTCGCCCGGGATAAACTCCTTTCACAGATTTCTCAAATTTCGCAGACTGTACCACGATGCCACATGCGAAAGCTTTCCTCCGGCGGCAGTGCGTGCCACTTTGCTTGATTAACAAAATTGTTTCGTCCGCCGCAACCATTCTATTAATCTTCCGAAACTTTGACCCTTGGCCAGTGTTCAGTGGCCATTGTAACATCCCCTGCGTTTACCTCCACCGCCTCTTGTGAATTAACCCTTGTGAATTAACGGGTGCCTGCGGCGCCGCCCCCAACGGCATTGACCGGGAGGCATGGATTCCGAAAGCATGTCGTCCGTGGCAACCAAGGGACAACTCCACTGCTCAACTCTCTCCTGTCTCCGCTCTGTCGGGCCTTCGGCCCGACTTGCTTAGAGTTGAATTTTCCCGGCAATCATGGTAGAGCCTGTAAAATGGAAAGATGGCATCGGTGGATGCCTCCCTGACGACCGTGAACGAGAAGAATCCGTAATGAAAAAAATACTGCCACAACTGCCAATACCTTTAAAACCTGCAACGACCGCGCCGGCCCCCGTGATCCATCATTCACTGGGCAGTTTACTGACGCATTTAACGAGTCAAATTCGCCCTGAAGAGCTTTTTCGGGAGAACACCCTTTACAATTGGGTGATTCTGCTGGCGTGCCTGTTTGTTGGCGTAGCCGCAGGCAAATTTACCGCGATTGTTTTGCGCAAAATTGGCGATGGCCTTGAAAAACGCCACTGGCACTTTAGTTCTCTGCTGATCACGGGTGCCGCCGGGCCGGGAAATCTTCTGCTTTTTGCCCTATTTCTTTTGGCGGGCCTGGCGCAGCTGCATTTAGCCCCGACATTGCGAAATATCTGCGGAAGAACCATCGAACTTCTGCTGGCCGTAGCGTTTTTCTGGTACGTTTTTAACATTGTCAACACGGTTGAATTGGCACTGAAAAAATTCATCACCCGGCATGACACTCCACTGACGGAACAGATTCTGCCGATTATCCGCAAAACCCTGCGCATTTTCGTGGCGATTATCGGCCTGTTGTTTATCATGCAGGACATATTCGGTCGCGACATAAGTTCCTGGCTGGCGGGCCTGGGCATTGTGGGCTTGGGTATATCTCTGGCGGCACAAGATTCTCTGAAAAACTTTTTCGGCTCGGTCACACTGGTGCTGGATCGGCCTTATGTTGTCGGGCAGTGGATCGCGTATGAGGGTTATAGCGGTACGGTTGAAGACATTGGATTTCGCTCCACGCGGCTGCGAAGTTTTGACGGCACGCTGGTAACAATTCCCAATTCGGATATTGTCAATGGCAGCGTGCAGAACTATTCCGTGCGGCCTTATATTCGCCGCACTATGAATGTGACACTGCCCTACGATACGTCGGTGGAAAAAATGCGACAGGCCGTGCAAATTATAAAAGATATTCTTGAATCACCGGAGTTCCGGGAAAATGTGCATGATGCAGCCAACCCGATGTGGTATCCCCCCCGCGTACATTTTAACGATTTTAACGCGGCGTCCCTGAATATACAGGTCTACTTCTACTACCGCCCCGCCACCGACTACTGGGCCTATATGGCTTACTGTGAACGCTTTAATCTGGCTCTGATGCAGGCCTATGAGAAAGCGGGTATTGAATTCTCATTCCCGACGCAGACGCTATTTCTGGCCGGTGATCCGAAACGCCCATTGCCGCTGTTTTTAAATAAGGATTCTTCCGGGGCGAAACATGATTCATGACCGCAGCCATATTGAAACGGAGAAATCCAATCCCGTCGCGGCCCAGCTTGATCAAATGCCGGTGCTCGATGCGGTGCTTCTGATGAATCAGGAAGATCAACGGGCGGTAAGGGCAGTGGGGCAACAGGCCGCCGCCATTGCGCAAGCGGTCGAAATGGCGGCTCACGCTTTTCGCGCCGGTGGACGGCTGATATATGTCGGTGCCGGCACCAGCGGTCGCCTGGGCATATTGGATGCGGCCGAATGTCCGCCCACATTTTCCTCCGATCCGGGCATGGTGATCGGAATAATCGCCGGCGGATTAACTGCCATAACCCGCTCCATTGAACACGTTGAAGACGATGCACAAGCCGGCGCGCAGGTGCTACGGGACATCCAAATCAACACGCACGATGTGATCATGGGAATTGCCGCGGGCGGCACGACACCCTTTGTACACGGAGCGATCGCCGAGGCCCGCAAGCGTAACTCGAAGACAATTTTTCTTTCCTGCACCCGGCGAGAGCATATTTCCGCGGATGCCGATATTTTTATTTGTATTGAAACCGGACCGGAAATTCTCACCGGTTCGACCCGCCTGAAAGCCGGCACCGCCACCAAACTGGTCCTCAACACCATTAGCACGCTGGCCATGACGCGCATTGGAAAGGTCTACGGCAACACCATGGTGGATGTGGATTGCCTGAAAAACAGCAAGCTCATTGATCGGGGGACGCGCATCATCATGCAGATAAGCGGCACGACGCGATCGGAAGCCACGATCCTGCTGCAAAAGGCAAACGGGCAGGTGAAACGCGCCATCGTTATGCACGCCCGCCGCTGCGACGCTCCCACCGCCGATCAGATATTACTGCAATCCGGAGGCTTCCTCCGCAGGGCCATTAACACATCAACTAATATATAAGCATTTGCCCGCGGCCCGCGCATATTTTTATCATTTTTTCGATTCAAAGGCTTGACATGCGCCGCCGAATTTATTAAAAGCGGTTTAGGACAATCATGCGACGAAGTTTCGTCGTGGTTAATCGCAAAATTAGTTTTTTGTGATTACTGCGCAGGCGGTGTGGCGAATAGCACCGACTCTCCGATTGTCCAGAGAAATAAGCAAAAGCAGGATCCCGGAACGGGGTTCATGTGATCGGTACAGAGGTTTGCCTCGCAAACGTTTGACCGTGGCCGCGTTTTTATCGACGTTTCCTGACGGAGGCACATGACAATGATGCAACTGGAACCCACAGCGAGCAACGATCAATTGCGGCACGGCGCGGTGATTATTCGCCGCCCGATTTTGGCCGATGCCGTGGCGATCCATCAGTTGGTAGAGGAATCCGAGACCTTGGATATGAACTCTCAATACCTGTACCTGCTTTTATGCCGAGATTATTCGCTGACGTGTCGCGTCGCCGAACACGACAGTCACATTATCGGATTCGTCACGGCGTATCACCCGCCGGACCAGCGTCAGGTGCTCTTCATCTGGCAAATCGCGGTGGCGGAAACGCATCGCGGTCGGGGCGTGGCCATGCGGATGCTCGTGGATTTATTGGCTAGTCTTTCTGAGCCGCAACCTTGGACCATTGAGGCAACCGTGACGGAATCCAATCAGGCGTCACGGAATCTTTTTGCCTCGCTGGCTCGGCGGCTGGGCTGTGACCTGCGAATTGGCGAGGGCTTTCATGCGAGCTTATTTTTACCGGCTGTGCATGAAGCAGAACAAATGTTTTATATCGGACCGGTGGTTGCCGGTCCGGGAACAACCGACGTACAGAAGAAGGAAGCCGCTTTATGAACAACATATTTGAATCCCGCGAATCGGAAGTGCGCAGCTACTGCCGGGTTTTTCCCGCTGTATTTAAGACCGCGCAGGGGGCCGAGATATTTGACGATTCCGGCAAACGCTACATCGATTTTTTTGCCGGTGCCGGTACGTTGAATTACGGACACAACAACCCGCTGATTAAACCGCGTATATTGGAGTACATACAACACAACGGCATTATTCACGGATTGGATCTGCACACCACAGCCAAGCAGGCCTTTTTGGAAACCTTTGACAATATTATCTTACGCCCCCGGCACATGGATTATAAGATTCAGTTCCCCGGCCCCACCGGCACCAATGCGGTGGAGGCGGCCATGAAACTGGCCCGCAAATTTACAGGGCGAAATGGAATTGTCGCCTTTACCAATGGTTACCACGGAATGACCGCCGGTGCGTTGGCGGCAACTGGAAATGCCTATCATCGGCAGGTCAGCGGCGGACTGCTTAATGGGGTAAGCTTCGCGCCGTATGACGGATATTTCGGCCCTGACGTTGATACGATTTCGTATCTGCGCAAACTCATTGAAGATGACAGCAGCGGGCTGGATAAACCGGCCGCGGTATTGTTGGAAACCGTCCAGGGCGAGGGGGGCGTGAATGTCGCGTCAACCCAATGGCTGCGGGCCATTGAATCATTGTGCCGGGAGCACGGCATTCTCCTGATTGTTGACGACATTCAGGCCGGTTGCGGACGCACGGGAACATTTTTCAGCTTCAAGCCGTCGGGCATCAGCCCGGATATTATCACGCTTTCCAAATCCATTGGTGCCTATGGTCTGCCGATGTCTCTGGTGCTGATGAAGCCGGAACTCGACTGCTGGGAGCCGGGCGAACATAACGGTACTTTCCGGGGCAACAACTTGGCGTTTGTCGCCGCTAACGAGGCCATTCGTATTTACTGGAGCGATAACACGCTTAGTTTAGCGGTTCAGCATAAATCGCATTTGTTAAAGCGCTACCTGCGGAAGCTCTGTGATCACTACCTGGGCACCGGATTGTCGGTTCGCGGCAGAGGCTTATTTGTGGGGCTGGCCTCGGACCAATTTCCCCAGGTCGCCCGCCGCGTATCTGCTGAAGCATTCCGACACGGTCTTATTCTTGAAACCTGCGGCGCTCGCGACCATGTAATCAAATTCCTGCCGCCCCTGATCATTGACGAAAATATGATGACCGAGGGACTGGATATTCTTTCCCAGTGCCTCCGCACCGTTATGCGGCAGGTTTCTGCCACCCCCACCGGCGGGTCGCCGGATTCTCTAACCCAGGAGGTTCATCCATGATTGTTCGTACCCTAGAGGAAATCACTGACAGTCCCCGTGATACCAAGGCCCCGACGTGGTGCAGCCGCCGACTGCTGCTGAAATCGGATGGTGTTGGCTTTTCGCTCCACGACACACTGATCTATCCCGGCACTGAAACCTTGATCTGGTATCGACATCACATAGAAGCGGTTTACTGTATCGAAGGCGAAGGTGAAGTTGAAGAAACGGAAACAGGCACCATTCACCCGATCCGTGCCGGTACGCTCTATACGCTTAATGGCAATGAACGTCATTTCCTGCGGGCCAAAACTCAGTTGCGGCTGATCTGCGTATTTAACCCGCCGCTGATCGGCAATGAAGTTCACGATTCACAGGGTGTTTATCCGTTGGAAGCGGCCGAGGCTCGCTAATCCGACGGGCTAATAATCTTTGTTCGACTTTTCAGGAGATTTAACGATGCAATTACTTGAAGACATATATCCATCGCGCGTTTATGACACACCACGGATAACTTTGCGGCGTGATCCGGTTGTCTGGGCGGAAAGTGGTCGCGGCACCACCGGTCCGCTTACGGATGAGCAAATCACCCATTTTATCGAAAATGGCTATCTGTATATTCCAGAATTGTTCACCACCACTGAAGTCAATGCCCTGTTGGAGGCGATCACCCAGTTGGGGGCCGATCCGGAAATCCAGCAAAACCCGGCCTGTGTGTATGAACCCTCCAGCGGGACGGTTCGTTCGTTGTTCAACATTCACCGTCTCAGCGACCTGTTTGGTCGTCTGGTAGCTGATCGGCGCATCTCCACCGCGGCGATGCAGATTCTGGGCTCGGGCGTATACATTCATCAATCGCGAGTGAATCTGAAACCCGGATTTCGCGGCGAGCAGTTTTACTGGCACTCCGATTTTGAAACATGGCATGTCGAAGATGGCATGCCGCGGATGCGGGCGATAAGCTGCTCCATACTGCTGACTGATAACAACGCCTTCAACGGCCCTTTAATGATCGTGCCTGGTTCCCACACAAAATTTGTCAGTTGCGTCGGGAAAACACCCGATGAACACTACAAACAATCTCTGCGAAAGCAGGAATATGGCGTGCCGGATAACGACAGTCTGACCCAGTTGGTTAAAGACGGCGGAATTGTCGCTCCCACCGGGAAAGCCGGATCGGTGCTTTTATTTGACTGCAATGTCATGCACGGATCCAGCGGAAATATCAGCCCATGGCCGCGCAGCAATATGTTCTGTGTGTATAACAGCGTGGAAAATTCGCTACTAGAACCGTTTGGTGGTACCGCGGCTCGGCCTGAGTTTATTGCGGCACGGCGGATCAAGCCAATTATTCCCATTGATTCATTTGAGTTGTGATCCGGCCGCAAATTGCCATGGGAAGGAACTACAGCATGACGCAGCACCAAAAGATTAATGCGCTGATCGCCATTGTCGGCCTGATTATTATTATATTGGTTGTTGAGGCCCTGCGATCGGACAGGGCGACCAATGTCGGCGGCAGTTTGCTGGCAAAGCTGCGCAAACAAGGGTTCGTTCGCGTTGGTTTCGCTGACGAAGCGCCGTTTGCCTATATTGATTCAAAAACCGGGAAACTCACCGGGGAATCACCCAGCGACCTGCGTTATGTCATGAGAAAACTCGGAGTGCCTCATCTGAAAGGGGTGCTGACGAACTTCGGGGCATTAATTCCTGGGTTGGAAGCGCATCGCTTTGACATTATCGCGGCCGGCATGTATATCACGCCGGCCCGGGGCCGGCAGGTTCTGTTTTCCAATCCGACGTTCGCCCTGGGCGACGGATTCGTGGTCAAAAGGGATAATCCTCTGCATTTGCATAGTTTCGCTGATGTCGCAAAGAATCTCGCGACTCGCCTGGGCGTCGTAGCCGGAGCGCAAGAATATCAATACGCCATTGAGTCCGGAGTAAAGCCGTCGCAAATAAGTGTATTTCCTTCGGCACCGACGGCTCTGGCCGCGTTGCAAGCTGGAAGAATTGACGCCTTCGCCGGAACCGCGCTCACCGTTCGCCGCCTGGTAAAACTTGCGGCTGATCCGAACATTGCGGTCGCGCAGCGATTCAGCAACCCGGTAGTCAATGGGCACGAGGTTCTGGGATATGGGGCTTTTGCCTTCCGCAAACGGGATACCGCGCTGTGCCGAAACGTTGACGCCGTACTAAGGTCGTTTGTCAATTCGCCGGCACATCTGAAACTGATCCGGCGATTTGGCTTCACCCGAGCCGATTTACCTGGCCGTATTACCGCCCGGCAAATCGTCGCGGGCAAACGGTGACTGTCTGTCACATCAGGAAAGGGTAAACATGTTGCATATGTTGCCCATGATGCTTCGCGGCGCACTGGTAACGGGTGAAGTCACCGCGGGCGCGATCGTTGTAGCATCCGTCGCGGCATCGTGTGCCGTTGCCATGCGACTAAGCACCTTGGCAGCATTGGACTGGCCCGCACGCGTATACATCGAGCTATTTCGCGGCACATCGGCTCTGATTCAATTATTCTGGGCTTTCTATGCCCTGCCGCTGGTACTGCCGTTTCGCCCGTCCCCCATCATTACCGCAATTGTCGTGCTGGGGCTTAATGGCGGTGCCTACGGAGCCGAAATATTGCGCGGCGCACTACTCTCTGTGCCTCGAGGACAGCATGATGCGGCCACGGCATTAAATTTCTCTGCAACTACGAAAGTGTTTCGCGTGGTTCTTCCGCAAGCCTGGCCCCTGCTTCTCCCTCCAATGGCCAATTTATTTATTGACATGCTGAAAAATAGTGCGCTGGCCGGCCTGGTACAGGTGACGGATATCACATTTAACGCCCAGATTCTTCAGGAATCCACGCTGCGAAACGCTGAAGTATATGGCCTGGCGCTGGTGATTTATTTTATTATGGCCCTGGTATTGGCCGGATTTATGCGTCTACTGGAGCGCCGGATGAAATTTCCAGTTGGAGCGCGAATATGATGTGGAACTGGTCATTTGCCTGGCATATCCTGCCGACAATTCTCCACGGCATGGTGATTACCATTGAGGCAACGATTCTGGGGATGTTGCTAGCGCTGGTGTTGGGATTGTTCTGGGCCGGCCTTCTGCTATTGCCGAATCGATGGATTTTCTGGTCCACGCATGGCATCACTGAATTCATCCGCGACACGCCGCTTCTGATTCAGTTATTTTTTTGTTATTACGTTCTGCCGGAAATCGGGATTACAATTCCCGCACTTCTCACCGGCATTACGGTTCTGGGAATCAACTACAGCGCCTACACCGCCGAAGTATATCGCGCGGGTCTGCAAAATATTCCCCGGGGGCAATGGGACGCCGCGAAGGCCCTTAATTTTACAACATGGCAAACTTTTACCCGCATCATTCTGCCTCAGGCAATTCCACCGATTGTCCCCGCGATGGGCAACAATCTTATTGCGATGTTTAAGGATACCCCGCTTCTTTCCACCATCACGGTTATGGAAATGTTGGACCGCGCAATGATTATCGGCGATAAAACGTTTCGCTATCTCGAACCGTTAACCATGGTAGGAATCTTGTTTCTGATTATCAGCCTGATGGCCTCGGCCCTCATCGGTTTTACGCAGCGCAAGATTCTGGTGCGGCGTTGACGGCCCGTTTGAAGCGCGTTCCGGAGTGCCCAATATGAATCATAAAGCGAGCATCGAGTTTGCTAACATTCACAAATCGTACCAGCGGACCGTCGTGCTGGAAAATCTTAATCTTACCGTCGCTCCGGGAGAACACGTCGTCATCATCGGTCCCAGCGGTTCAGGAAAATCCACAATTCTTCGATTATTAATGACTCTTGAAAAGCCGGATAGCGGCGAAATATTGATCGAAGGTGAATCTGTCTGGCATACCACGCGCGATGGCCGCAATGTTGACGCCTCGCCCGCTCACATTCGCAGGATGAGAGGCAAAGTAGGCATGGTTTTTCAGCACTTCAACCTATTTCCTCATTTACGAGTGCTGCAAAACATCACCGAGGCTCCCATACGTGTTATGGGCATGCCGCGCTCACAAGCCGTCCGCAGAGCCACAGATCTGTTGGATCGCGTGGGCTTGGCGGATAAAGCCGAGGCGTGGCCGGCGGAGCTTTCAGGCGGACAGAAACAGCGCGTCGCGATCGCACGGGCGTTGGCACTTCAACCCCGCATCATGCTTTTTGACGAAATAACCTCGGCGCTGGATCCGGAAATCGCGGGACAGGTTCTACAACTGGTATTAGATTTGGCCAAACAAACCGAGATGACCATGCTGTTTGTTACCCATCAAATGCGCTTTGCGCGACAAATCGCCGATCGTGTTCTATTTTTCGATAGAGGAAGAATTATTGAAAACGGAACCCCCGAACAGGTTCTTGACCATCCGCAACAGCCAAGAACGCGCGAATTTCTCAACAATGTCTTTCAGGCTTCCTGATCATTGGCCTTTAAAAAAAGCACCGGCATTTCTGCCGGTGCTTCAAGAACCAGTGTCGGTGGCACGGCTAAGCGATTAACTGGGAACTTCGTTGGCCCGCGGGTGGGCGCTTTCATAGACATCCTGAATTCGTTTGGTGGTCAGGTGGGTATATATTTGCGTGGTGCTGAGGCTCTGGTGCCCCAGAAGTTCCTGCACAACGCGCAAGTCCGCGCCATGATTAAGCATATGCGTGGCAAAACTGTGCCGCAGGGTATGCGGGCTGATATCCGGATCCAAGTGTGCTTCGATCAGATATTTATCAAGCTTTCGACGCACCGAACGCGTACTAAGCCGCTGACCGTGTTTGTTGATAAACAACGGTGCATCCGGTGAATCCTGTGTCATAATGGTTTTTCTCTGATCCATATACTTGGTAAGGGCGGCAATGGCGGTTTGTCCGACCGGGCTTACACGTTCCTTCTTGCCCTTGCCGCGCACTTTAAGTACGCCGCCAACGGCATCCAGATCATCGACATTCAAGCCAACCAGTTCGCTGACGCGCAACCCGGAGGAATAAATCACTTCCAGCATCGCTTTATCACGCGATCCGAGAATATCTGAATCATCCGGTGTTCGCAGCAGACGGGTAACCTGTTCTTCAGTCATAAATTTGGGAAGACGTTTATCGAGTTTCGGCGTGCGAATACTGAGCATGGGGTTATTACCGGTCAGGCCGCGCTTGTTAAGAAACTTAAAGAAACTGCGAAGCGTGGCCAGCTTGCGTGCGACGGTGGCTTTGGAGTAGTTATGCTCCCGCATGTGCTGGAGATAACGCCGCACATCTTCCGCATTTGCGTTCAGCAATAATTTTTCAACAACCTGCGGTGCCGGCTCGTCGGGATGACCGCCCTGCTTGCTCTGCATTTCCCGTGAGAGATTCACGGCCGCATTGGCCGACGCGGGCTGGGAAAGCAGCACGCTGGCGGGAATATCCTGTGCGCCAGCGAGGAACAATCCGAATTGCCGTAAATCGGCCCCATAACATTTACTGGTATACGTGGAGAAATGGCGCTCAAATTGCAGATAGCCAAGAAAGTCCTGCACTTGTTGGGGTAATGTATGCGTGTCCATAAGTTTAATTGCTCCAAGGTCGGCTGCAGACGGCCCAATCATCCCGAAAGGGCTTACTGCGGGTATCGACCGTATGTTTGCACTGTCATGAGCCGCATCCATTAGGCTCAACCCGTTCATTTCCGCTTTCACGGTTGAATCAATCCCCCACGAAGCACCACAGCCACTTGTCGGATGGACCGTGCAGAAGCCCGACAGCTTCTGATCGCGGGATCGGCTTGATGACCGTATCCATAGGTTGTTTATCGGCAATAAACTGGAAATGGATGAGATACAATCGATAAAGTAAAGGCTGGTTTTCCGGATATAGGACGCTATTGGCGCTTGGAGGGGGCTGCCCGACGGTAAAAGCCCGTCCCGGCTCGGAAGAAAACCAATTTGGCTCAACCTATTTATTAAGTAAAATCCCGACCGCCCTATTTGCGAAAACCATGAATCATGGCGCAATTTTCGGCGCAGTTGATGCAACCGATTATTTTCCCGGAACTTCGCCCGGCAATGCGGTGGAATACATCATAGCCCCCCCAGCGGTGGCCGTGGCGGGCCGGGTAGCGGCGGAAGAAATGTTGACCGTGCTGTGGCTGGGCCGCGGCTGATCCAGAGACGCAAACATCGCGCGACTGCGATTGGTCATTTTCTCGAGTCGGAATGTGGCGTTCAACTCGCCGTTTTCACACATGGTGTATAGCATGGTTACCAGCCGCTGATACGAAATTGCAATATAAGGTTCCTTGGGATTAAATTTTGGGGAGAACGGATCAGGCGCGGTGGCCAGAGCGGTAATCACGGCGGGCAATTGCGGTTTGCAGGATAATTGCACGACTTTATGGGTTAGGGGGTCTCTATAGTAAAGAAGAACCGGGTAAGCCGGCTTGGCACCTGTGGCTGGGCCGCTGGGCATCGGATAATTCACCGTCAGTGCGCCGTGCGGACTGATATACAGCGTCCCCGGCACCAGCGCCGGAACGTGGCCAATAATTGCGACTTGGGGAAGCCGATGGGATGTAACATATAAAACCGACGACGTATCAGCGGGCAACACACTCATGAGGAATCGGCCAAAAAATGGTTGACGATAAAGGTGCGTTGAATGAATTTCCGCCAGGCCCCGCCAGGCCAATATTTTTAATCCGGGGCTGCCGGACCGGAGCAGCTTGGAATAGGCCAACGTGGCATTCACCCGATCTCCGCAACGCGCCAAGTCGCGAATCGCGGTTCGCTGGAAGGGACTTTGAGAATCGACGGCATATTTCGCCAATACTGAAATAGCATCTTCATCACCGATAAAACTTCCCGCCAGCACGGTGAAGAACCGCACGGCGCTTTGCGGCGAATTATAATGCAATCGCAGCATGGGAATGATGGGGCGGCCCAGTTGCTCCAAAGCCAGGGCGATTCGATTATCCGGCGCATTGGAATCCCGGAGGGAGTTAATAAGCACCGTTGCTTGAGAATGCGCGAATCCGGGCATATTACGTTGCAGATACAAAGCCATAACCCGACGGACAAACCGCGCCGGATGGCGCTGATATTTTTTAGGAATCCGCAAACGGATCAGCATATCGTTTTCCGCGGTCGCAACCGGAGGAAAGCCGCCGAAGCGTTCGTTAATAATACGTTCAACCAATGCGCTGATCCGGTAAGAGGGGCTGTAAAGCTCCAGCAAAACCGGCAGGCTGTGCGTAACAATTCCTCCGCCAAGAACGCGCCCATTGCGAATAATATCCGAGGGCTTTTTTAATGCGCCGGCGGAACTAAACGGATTGGAGAAAATCGGCCCCATCCCACGGGCAATGGGAGTGGTCTGTACGGCTTGACGAATGTGCGTACGCAAGGGCACCGGCCAGAGCAGGCCATTTTCCAGATTGGTCGTCGCGGTTCCGGGCAAGGCGGTCACATACAAATCAAAATGCGTTCCCACTGTCGCCATGGGTGGAATAGCCCCTTCGACGAATACGGCGGCCACCTGTCGCGAATTCAAAATGCGGTTGGGATCATATTGCTGGGTTCCCCGGCTTAGATATCCCGCGCCGTTCTTAAGAAGGCGATTGGCCAGGAGGCTGCGGATTCCCGGCGGCATTTCCCCGCTGCCGGTATTGGGAAGATTGGCCACCGCCCCCCACCCGCGCACGATGATCGGACGGTCATAAGATAATGCCGCAACCGAACGAATTGTTCCGCGCAAGGCGGGATAAATCGACGGCTTGATGTGCATATCCTGCAGTGAAATCATGGGTTGTTCAGGCCGTTTAGGTTGATTCGAGCAGGCAACCAGAGCCAGGAAAATGATTCCGCTAAACGCCGCCAGCGCCAGAGTATTTTTACGATTCATTATTTTCAACATTTTCTGCACCCTTGCAGGCCCGTCTTTTCCGCGTAAAAGCGCTAGAGCCGATTCTCGGTAGCATAACCCCGTGAGGGCGGAAATGCCAAGGGAATACTCAACGAAAATTATTAAATTGGACCGGAACTTCCGGCGGTTTGGCCCGTAAATCAGCTATGACCGCCTGCAGGTCATCCTTCTTGGCTCCGGTAACCCGTAAAGATTCCCCTTGAATACTGGCATTAACCTTTAAGCCCAGATCCTTGATTCGCTTTTGCAGAGCCTTGGCGGTTTCGCGATCAATTCCGCTTTTGAGTTTAATTTTTTGCCGGACCGTATTGTGGGTTGCGGATTCCAGCTTCTGTTTATCTAAACTTCTGGGATCCACCCCGCGCTTGACCATTTTGGAAATAAGTACCTGGATCACGGCATCAAGTTGGGTTTCGTCATTGGCCGTAACGGTGAGGAGTTTTTCCTTTTTATCCAGCTCGGAAACGGCGGCCGCTGAACCGCGAAAATCAAAACGCGTGGCAATTTCCTTTTGCGCCTGTACCACCGCATTGTCGAGTTCCTGAAGATTGACCTCATTGACAATATCAAATGATGAGTCCGCTGCCATTAAAATACTCCTTATTCATATTCGCTGGCCTGCCGTCACGCCGGCCGGGGAAGCCAGTCAAGTTCAAGCCTTACCACCCGCGGTATTTAATATTATCCGAAGCCGTGGTTTTGCGCAACAAAAATCGGTATATCGGCCCAATAACGGCTGCTATTACCAGCGTCCAGATCACCGCCAGCAGGACATATTTCGCCCAATCCGGATTTTCAGGCACCGCAACAAGTTTGCTACTGCCGAGTCGTCCCTGCTGAACCGCCGCCGACACCGTAGTGACAAAAGCCGGCAATATCCCGCCTGACGCCAGCAACAAAAAACACCCATGCCGCCGCATGCGGGTTAATTCAAGACAATGGTCAGCGCGCCATAGACTCATGTGATAACCTTGTTGAGCGGATAGCTGATCAAGCCCGTTGCGCCGGCTCGTTTGAGCATGGGTATGATCTCGCGCTCCAATTTTTCTTCCAGAATGACTTCCACCGCAATCCAGGAACCGTCGGCCAGCGCCGAGATTGTTGGTGATTTTTCCGCCGGCAGTATCTTAAGCACCGCCTCAAGCTTTTCTTTAGGCGCATTAAGTTTCAGCCCAATTTTTTCTCGGGCGTTAATGGCCCCCTGCAAAAGCAAGGCGATATTCTCAATTTTTTCGCGCTTAAGCGGATCATTCCAGGCTTTGTGGTTCGCTATGAATCGCGTGGTGCTGGTAAGCAGCGTATCAACAATGCGCAGATTATTGGCGCGGATGGAAGACCCCGTTTCGGTAATATCGACAATGGCGTCCAACAACCGGGCCTTTACCTCGGTGGCTCCCCAACTGAATTCCACGCGCACCGGGATATTGCGTTCAAGAAAATACTGCCGGGTAACGTTCACAAGTTCCGTGGCAATAACCCCGTTGCGCAGATCTTCCGGGCCTTTGACTGAAGATTCCTGCGGAACAGCGAGAACCCATCGCGCGGGGCGACTGGTGGCCTTGCTGTACACCAGTTCGGCAACCTCATGGATGTCCGATTTGTTTTCCTTAATCCAGTCCGAGCCGGTCAACCCGACATCAATGACATTTTCTTCCACATACCGGGACATCTCCTGCGCGCGGAAGAGAACCACTTCAATGGTGGGATCATCAATGGACGGAAAGTAGCTGCGGTCATTAATGGATATCCGCCAGCCGGCTTTGGCGAAAAGATCAACGGTGGCATTTTCCAGGGAACCCTTGGGAATGCCAAGCCGGAGAATATTTGAGGAGGGCTTTAACATATATAACTCCATTGGAATAGCGGCTGCGCCGGAAAATAAATGTCTAAGGCGCGGCCCATTGTCAGTTTATTTACGTTTTCCGGCGTGAGGTTTCGTCTTGGCGGGATGCTTGGTAGTGCCGGCCGCGGATTTGCCGCCGGAAGCCTTTGCCGGGGCATGGCTTACGGGTTGCGGTTCAGCGGGCTGAACCTTCGCCGGTGGTGTAGCGGTGGACGCGTTGACCGTCGGCGGCGCAAGGATGGGAGAAGGAATCTTGGCGGCTTTCGGCCAGACTTTAGGAACCCACTCGTCAATTTCCTTCCGCACGCCATGATGGAATTTCAACATATCGCCAGCCCGAATATGCTTTTCGAGAACATGCTGCATTTCAGGAATATTAGTCTCGGGAGGAAAGCATTCTTTACTGATGAGCCAGAGCTGTAATTTGGTATCCACCGGGGCTGCTGAAACGTCAAAACATTCCAGAGCCACAACCGCTTCGACATAAGAATTCATACCCGCCAGCGTTTGCAGATATTTACGGATATCCGCTTTTTTCATCGCGCGCAGCCCATCCAGGCTCATCTGATGTTCGCGATCAAAGATCGATTGAAGTGTGCGATGAAGCATGGCGCAACGCGCTTCAGCAAAGGGGTAGCGTACACCCAGCGAAGCGGCCAGTTCAATGGCGGGCGTCACGCGCAGTTCGTTAAAATCCACAACCGAACTCATGATGCGCATTTCCGCGGAAAGCAAACGCCCGGAATCGCAATCAAATTCCAGAAACCCCCGCACCAGCCGCGCCAGCGGTTCGAGTTTTTCAGGATGGCCCGCCGGTGCGGCCTTAATAAGCCGTTTGATTATCTTGTTCAGCGCGTCCAAATTGGGACCCGATTTACTCATAGCAACCTCGTTATTACGTAAAACTGTCGGGGATTTCAGCGGGCGGATTTTCTGTCCCGCCGGGGGTACCGCTTTGCTCCTTGCCGGAAGCCGCATCCAGAGCCTTGAGCACTTCGGCCTGCCGCTTTAAGGATTCATCCAGCAGAAACGATATGCGCGGGGCATAGCGAATTTTCATACCGTCCGCCACGTGCTTTTGTATCACACCGCGTGCGGAAACTAATCCGCTCATGACCGTGGATTCCGGACGATCGGATAAAATACTGATATACACGCGTGCTTCGCGTAAATCCGGCGAAACCGAAACGCGCGTGACACTTAGCAGCCCGTTGACCCGCGGATCGGATAGTTCCCGCAGGATCGCCTCGCTGACCAGACGGCGAACCTGTGATTCAACTTTCTGCTGCCTGATACTCATGTGATTTATTTCCAGTTCGCCAAGCACGCATCGTGCATGTCACGTCGCATCCCTGCGCCAACCGCTTTGGCTGCGCCACGAACAACCTGATACTCTTTAAAGAGTTCTTGCAACATCCACGGTCTTATACGCTTCCAGCCTATCGCCGATTTTTATATCATCATAACCGGCCAGTTTAATACCGCATTCCAACCCGCCGCGAACCTCACGCACATCATCCTTAAATCGTTTGAGGGATTCCAAGGCGAGATTTTCCACGACCACCACGCCGTCGCGAATTAAGCGATATTTGTTATTGCGTTGCAAAACGCCGTCTGTAACCATGCAGCCGCCGATATTACCCAGGCGTCCAACGCGAATAACCTGCCTGATTTCCGCATGACCCAGGGATTGTTCCTGCTGCTCGGGTGACAACATGCCGCCCAAGGCCTTGCGAATATCGTCGGTTATCTCGTAAATCACCCGATAAAGTCGGATTTCAACTTGCAACTGTTCGGCCAGCTTTCGCGCTGATTCATCCGGCACAACCGAGAAACCCACGATAATAGCGCCGGAAGCATCGGCTAAAAGCACATCGCTTTCGGAAATACCACCCACAGCGGCATGGAGCAGTTTTACCTGCACTTCATCGGAAAGTTCTTCGGTCATCGTCTTTTTCAAGACATCGACCGATCCCTGCACATCGGCCTTAAGAATCATATTGAGTTCTTGAACCTTGTCGCGCTTGATCGTGTCGAACAGATTATCCAATGTAACTTTCTGCCGCCGGATAATCTCCTGCTGACGATCCGCCTGCGCACGCTCCTGTGCCATGGCTTTAGCCTGGGCTGGATTCTCCACCACATACATGGAATCGCCGCCCACAGGAACCTCATCCAGGCCAATAACCTCTACAGGCATTGACGCGCCGGCCTCGGAGATACTGTGGCCCTTGTCATCCAGTAATTGTCGCACGCGGCCCGAGGAAGGCCCACATACAATGGAATCACCAATTCGCAAGGTGCCATTGCGTATGATCACGCGCGCTACCACGCCACGCAGCGGATCCATAAATGCTTCCACCACCGACCCGCGGGCCGGCATATCGCTGGAGGCTTTTAATTCTCGCAGCGTCGCCACATAGTCCAGATATTCAATAAGTTCCTTCACTCCGGCACCGGTGGCCGCGCTGGTGCGGACGACTTCAACGTCTCCGCCCCACTCCGCCGGATTAAGTCCATGCTCGGCCAATTGGCCTAAAACACGATTCGCGTTGGCTTCGGGTTTATCAATTTTATTCAGCGCCACGACAATCGGCACATTGGCCGCTTTGGCGTGGCTGATGGACTCAACGGTTTGCGGCATGACGCCGTCATCAGCCGCTACCACGAGCACCACGACGTCCGTGACATTGGCCCCGCGCGCACGCATCGCCGTAAAAGCCTGGTGGCCCGGCGTATCAAGGAAGGTGACGCGCTTGGCCTTGCCATCGGATCCGGTGATGGTCACGGTATAGGCACCAATATGCTGCGTGATACCCCCCGCCTCACCCGCCGCGACATTACTGGACCGAATTTTATCTAAAAGGCTGGTCTTTCCATGATCGACATGTCCCAGCACGGTTACGATCGGTGGGCGGAGCGATTTTTCCGCCGCCAGTTCACGTTGAGCGTATTGGCGTTCCATGGCCATAAAAAGTGATTCTTTTTCTTTGATCAGCAATTCAACGCCATATTCCAGAGCCAACAATTGTGCCGCGGCAACATCGATGGGCTGATTGACCGTAGCCATTGTGCCGTGTTCCATGAGTTTTTTCAGCAGATCGCCGGCTTTAACACCTAATAATTCAGAGAGTTCCCGCGCGGTTACCGGCGGAGTAACTGAAATAGAACTGGGACGCTGATACTCAACATGAGTGGTTTGTTCGCGCTGTTGCGACTTATTTAAAGCACGGCGATGGGCGCGGAGTTTGCCGCCCGTGGCGGAAGCCAGACGTTCCGCGCGGTCCACCAGATCGGCATCCGTCCAGTAACCTGCGGCAAGTTCAGGGCCGGCATCGGCGGTACGACCTGATGCATTACGGATATTGCGTCCGCCTTTGCGACGGGGAGAATGCCCTTCTTCATCATCGTTGCGTTCGGTTTGATGGCGTCCCTTATTTCGGCCGGAGAAACTGCCGCCTCCAGGTTGCCGATCCATCATCGGACCACCGCCGGAGGATGGTCCGGGTGCCGGACGTGGTCGCGGCCTTGGAGCCGAGACCGGTTCCGGGGCTTCCACTCGCACCACTTTGGGGCCTTGTAATTGAGCAGGCGTGGGCACGTTGCGCGGGCCAACCGGCGTTACGACCAGTTTAGCCACCACGTTCGGTACGCCGCGCGGAGTAACTTTTACCAAAGGCTTGACCGGCTTGACGGGTGCCACGGGAGCAACTTGGGCCGCGGGAGCAACGACCTCAGGTGAAACGGGTTTGACGGGTACTGACGGCTGGGCCGCCGCAGCACTATCGGCAACGTCGGCAGAATGACCCTGAGCCTGTGTCTCCGGTGCCGCTACATGGGATGAGCGGCGCTTAGGAGCATCGGAGGCAATGGGGCTTTCTTCCGATATGACCTCTGACGGCTGTGAGTCCGCCGCGGAAACTTCGGGTACGTGCAGCGTATCAACCGTGTCGGAATCAGATCGTGATATATCCGATTCCTGTGTATCGGATTTTTCCGAGGTTTCGACGGCCACGCCGCCATCAGCACTGTTGTTATCCGCTGAGGCAATCTCGGAGGCGGGCTTGCGTCCGCGCCGTCCAGGTTTGCGTGCAGTGCCGTCCGTTGCCGTGGACTTGGGACGGCCTACACGGGTCTTTTTAACCTTTTCCACATCGACATGCGCGGTTCGCTCAACTGCGGTTGTCGGTGATGTGGTACTGAACCATTCGCGAATGGTAGCGGCAAGCCCCACACTGACCACGCTAAGATGGCTGTCGATTTTGGGAACGCCTTCCGCTTCACACTTGGCGATGATCGCTTTGCTGTCAACGCCAAGCTCGCGGGCAATTTGGAATACTTTCTGTGGTCGCAATGAAAACTCCCGTAAAGCGAAACGCCGGACAAGCTATTGCCCGGTCTTGCCGGCGTCCAATTAATTCGATGACGCCGGTTCTGATGCATCAATACCTTGAGCCTCAGCTTGTCCTGTCCCGGTGTCGCCCGTTGATTCCGCATTTTCTGATGGGGCCTCTGATGCAGCCGGTTCCGCAGTGGTAGCGGCATCCGCCGCCAAATCTTCCTGCTTGGCCGCCTCCGCATCTGCGATTTTCCGAGCCTTGTCTTCTTCCTCAACACGTTTGCCGGCCTCTCGGCCTACATCAATAACCCGTTTCGCAAACTCCTCTGTAAGCTCAAGCTCTTTGACCAGAGGTTCAAATCCGACTTCCTGCAAATCACGCAGGTCAATAATTCCCAGGGCCACCAGACGATCTATAAATTTATCATCCACGCCCTCAATGGTTCGCATGGCTTTTTCCAGATCATCCAATCCCTTGCTGTACTCGCCGGGGGTGAGAATATCGATATCCCAACCGGTTAATCGGGCGGCCAAACGGACATTTTGCCCGCGTTTTCCGATCGCCAGTGAAAGTTGTGTTTCATTGACCACAACCGTGGCGCGACCCAATTCAAAATTCAGAGAAATTTCCACAATTTCAGCCGGCTTAAGCGAATTGGTAATCAATACCTGAGACGATTCGTTCCAACGAACGATATCAATCTTTTCACCGCCGAGTTCATCGACAATATTTTTAATACGGCTCCCGCGAACGCCAACACAGGCACCCACGCAATCCACCTTCGTATCAATGGACGATACGGCTATTTTGGTTCTATAGCCGGCTTCCCGCGCCAAGGCCTTCACTTCAATAATTTTTTCCTGAACTTCCGGAACTTCCAGTTCAAAGAGCCGACGGATGAAGTCCGGGTGCGATCTGGACAACACAATTTTGACATGGTTGCCCACATCACGCACTTCCAGAACCAGACAGCGTATGCGTTCCCCAACATGATGGGTTTCACCCGGAATTTGTTCACTTTTTGGCAGGAATCCTTCACAGCGTCCCAGATTGATGGATAACGCATTTCCTTCCACTCGGGCCACAGCACCGGTAATGATCTGCCCTTGCCGGTCGGCAAATTCCTCCAGAATGCTGCCACGCTCATCTTCGCGGATTTTCTGGATCAACACCTGCTTGGCGGTCTGGGCCGCAATCCGGCCGAATTCGCGGTAATCAATGAGTGTGCCGTTTTTATTCACCTGAATATCACCGCTCATGCGGTCGATGGTGCAGGCCACATCTTCCGCCTCGCCGTAAAATTTCCGAGCCGCGGAATGCAGGGACATTTCGATATCATTAAAGATGGATTCCTTCTCGATATTTTTATCCCGAGCGATGGAATCTACAATTCTTAAGAGTTCCTGATTCATAATATATGTGACCTCAATTCATGCAAAATTGGCACCGCTGGGATCCTGCACATAAAGTGTGCAATCCTCCGGCACGGCAACAAGTCCGCCGGTTTTATGCAATCTCCGGCTGTACCTTAGCCGTAAATAGCGCCGTCACACCACATACGGTGTGATCTGGATCAAGGTTAAAGACACATTTGAAATGTCAACCTTGCAGACCCACCCTGTGGTGACTGCAGCCGGGTATACCGCGGCAGCGCGAGGTTGTCACCCTCACGTTGCAACATAATTTAGCTCAACAGCATGCATAACGCTACGCACCTGAACAAAACCACCGGCCTCCAGCACGGAAACGCCAATCGTTCCGAATCTGGAATTTTGTATTATAACCCCTTGCGAAAATTACACAAATTGGCCGCCGGGCCATTCAAATGCGTGGCGTGGCCATAAATCCGGGAAAGCCCCTGCCGTGCGAGTCTCCAAGACCAACCATTCTCTTATCGCCCGCATTTATACCGTCGATTTTGCCGCCAGCCTGAACTAATGCCGCGCCCGTTCGGCACGCCGAATACTCATTAACCATTGACATCCGGTGCCATCCGCGCCATTATCCGGACTGGTTCGTCAAAGCGGTTGACGCACCGGAAACTCGCCCACGTTATAGAGGTTATAAATGAGCCAATCCCGCGAAGAATTTCCCGCACTGTGGCGGCATCCCGCCCCCCTTCATTTTGATTCCAAATGGCCGCGCTGGGCTAAATTTCTGGTGGTGATCATCGCCATCGCGGTCGCGTTTGTTGTTGACAAACCCATTGGGCAATGGGCGCTGGGAAATCCCATCAAATTCAAATCGGATATCAACCTTGAAATGATCATGCTCATGCAGTGGGGACAATGGACGTGTTCCGTTCTGGTCATTATTGCCGTGGCATTGCTGGATAAGCAGGGGCGAAAGAAGGCTATTGCGCTGGCCGTGGGATGTATTTGCGCTGTGGCCGTGTGCTATCTGATTAAGGGCTTGTGCGGTAGAGCCAGGCCATGGGTTCTCACGCAGGGCAAGTACGGCTTTTTTGGCCCAGCCTATGGGTTTGCCTCCGCAGCCTACCAGTCCTTCCCCAGCGCCCACACCAGCGGAGCCTTTGCACTTACCGCAGGATTATCCTGGTTTTATCCCCGCGGCCGAGCCTTATTTTACGGATTAGCTCTGGATGTCGCCTTTCAGCGGGTGATTCGCCATGATCATTATCCATCCGATGTTATCGCCGGAGCCTTATTGGCCGTAACTATTGTGCGCAGCGTACTGGCCTGCAGTTGGCCGGGGCGTCTAATCGCCGCCATGCCCACCCCGTGGCAAAAGTGGATTTTCACAGATAACCAGCCGCAATAAAAAAAGGGTCGAACCTCGCGGATCGACCCTTTAACTTTTACAGCAACAGACGAAATGCCTTACTTGATAAACAGCATTTCACGGTACGTCGGCAACGGCCAGAGGTCATCGGAAACCATCGTCTCCAGAAGATCGCCCGCTTGCCGCACGGCATTCATTGCGGGAATCAATTTATCCAGTGAATACTTGGCATGGGCCAGCGTATCACCGGACGCATGATGCTCGGAATGATGCACCAGTGCATCGGATTTTTTCTGCATATCACTGATGGCATGTGCTAGGCCGGTGAGCATCTTTTCCTGTTCAGCCAGCGACGCCGCCGGAACACCTGCCGCCTTGGCCGCTCCGATGGACTTGGCGACATTTTTCTGATACTCCAAGGCCGCGGGGATGATCATGGTCTTGGCGATCACGGTGGTCATCTGAACTTCGATGTTGATCGTCTTGACATATTTTTCCAGATAGATCTCGTAGCGGCTGTGAACTTCACGTTCGGTAAGCACCTTGTATTTACCAAACAACTCAATGGATTCTTTGGAAATCAGATGCGGAACGGCATCCACTGTGGTTTTCAGATTCGGCAGGCCGCGTTTTTCCGCTTCCTTGTGCCATTCTTCCGAATAGCCGTTGCCGTTGAAAATCACGCCCTTATTTTCTTTGATAATCGCGGCCAAAAGTTCCTGTACGGACTTGTTGAAATCCTTACCGGCCTTGTGGTCAGCTTCCAGTTTGCTGGCGATGTAATCCAGCGATTCCGCAACGATGGTATTGAGCACTGTGTTGGGTGTGGCAACGGATTGCCCCGATGACACTGCGCGGAATTCGAATTTGTTGCCGGTGAAGGCGAACGGTGAGGTACGGTTACGATCTCCGGCATCACGCGGCAGCTTGGGAAGCACGGTCACGCCAACTTCCATGTGGCCGCCCTTCTTGGTGCTCTTGGCACCACCCGCTTCAATTTGCGTGATGATGTCCTGCAACTGATCGCCAAGATAAATGGAGATAATCGCCGGCGGCGCTTCATTGGCCCCCAGACGATGATCATTTCCCGCCGAGGCGATTGCCACTCTCAATAGCGCGGCATGTTTATTAACCGCCCGGATAACTGCGGCACAAAATACCAGGAACTGGGCATTTTCATGCGGCGTATCGCCGGGGTTGAGCAAATTTTCCCCGGTATCAGTCGCCATGGACCAGTTGTTGTGTTTACCGGAACCATTGACGCCGGCAAACGGCTTTTCATGCAGCAAGCAGGCCAGACCATATTTCTCGGCAACGCGGCGCAGTGTTTCCATCGTGAGCATCTGATGATCGTGAGCCAGGTTGCTGTTCTCAAAAATCGGGGCGATCTCATATTGGGCCGGTGCCACCTCATTGTGGCGGGTTTTTACCGGCACACCCAGTTTGTAAAGCTCCTGCTCCGCTTCCAACATGCAGGCCAGAACACGTTCCGGAATGCTGCCGAAATAGTGGTCTTCCATTTCCTGACCCTTGGGCGGTTTGGCACCAAACAGGGTGCGGCCGGCGTTGATCAGGTCCGGACGGGCAAAATAGAAATTACGGTCGATGAGGAAATATTCCTGCTCCGGGCCGACGGTGGTAAATACTTTCGTGGCACTGTGATTGCCAAAAAGTTTCAGCACCCGCATGGCCTGAATGGACAGCGCTTCCATGGAGCGCAACAGCGGTGTTTTTTCATCCAGTGCTTCCCCGGTCCAAGAAACAAACGCGGTGGGAATAACCAGCGCCGTGCCGTTGGGGTTTTCCAAAATATAAGCCGGACTTGTGGGGTCCCAGGCGGTGTATCCGCGCGCCTCAAAGGTGGCCCGGATGCCGCCGGATGGGAAAGATGAGGCATCAGGTTCGCCCTGAACCAGTTCCTTGCCGGAAAATTCCAGCATCGCCCCGCCGTCCTCGGTGGGGGCGACAAAACTGTCATGCTTTTCGGCGGTAACACCGGTCAAAGGATGAAAAATATGCGTGTAGTGGGTAGCGCCCTTTTCCACTGCCCAATCCCGCATGGCCGCAGCCACCACATCCGCGATGGAAGGATCCAGCGCCAAACCCTTTTTAATGGTCTGTTGAAGTTTTTTGAATACCGGTTTGGGCAAGCGGGCTTTCTGGACTTCTTCGTTAAATACATTGCTGGCGAAAATTTCCTTGACGGTTTTTTCCTTGAAATTCACGCGAGGAGGGATGGTTCGGAAGTTGGTTAGTGCGACTACCGCCGCATGACGAGCATTTGATGCACCCATAACTGAAAGACTCCTGTAGAAAAGCGACTCACGACTATCCGCCGGAAAATTCAAAGCGGCTCCTTTCGGGAAAGGCGGCCATTTTACCCGACACCGCAAAACTGGCAATATAAAGCATCAGAATTCCTAAACGAACCGGAAAATGCGGAATATTTGGGCATTTCCAATCCGCCGGTTTGTCTGCAAAAGGATTCAAAGCCCTCCATTCGACTTTCGCTTGCACCTTAATCGCGAAACTTCGCTACAAGCGACAGGTTCGCACGTGCCGATGCTGATAAAAGCATCAGAACGACCTTCCATATGATTATAATGCAAGCAGCGTGCCGATGGTGGAATCGCCCTAAATTTTTTATTCTTCTGCACAATTTCAGTGCACATCAATTTTAATCCCACACGCTCCGCCTTTTTTTTAAGCAATCCCATTACCCACGGAACCGACCGTAACCTTACCCCTGCTCCAGCGCAGCTTCTGCCGCAATTCGCATAACGCCTAGCGGCGCAGATTTGCCGGTGAAGCCTTCAAACTGGACCACTGCCTGGCGTACCAGCATTTCCAAGCCCTCGATAGTCTGGGCACCTTGTTTGCCTGCAATATCCAGAAAACGGGTTCGCCGTGGATTATAAACCGTGTCAAAAGCCACCATGGTGGAATTAATGACACTCATATCATCCACCGGAGTTGTCTTGACATGGGGGGACATGCCCGCCGGCGTACAATTGATGACGACATTGCAATTCGTTTTGCGAAATTCATCCAGCAGCGCTGCCGACACATGGCCGATTTTTCCGTTGAATTCATACGCCAGTTCCTGGGCACGCTTCAATGTGCGGTTGTACACCACCACCGTCGCTCCCAGAGATGCCATACCCGCAACCATGGCTCGTGCCGCTCCGCCCGCTCCCAGCACGGCCACACGTTTGAACGCCAGGTCGGTTAATTTCCAGCCCGTGGCGGCACGCATGGCTTCGATGGCTCCATACCAGTCGGAATTAGTGCCGCCAACCGAACCATCCGATGGAAAATAAAGCGTGTTGATAACCCCGATGCGCGCCGAGGTCTCATCCAGCATCCCCCCGGAACTTTCCAGATATCGCGCCGCATGGGCCTTGTGGGGAATGGTAACGCTGGCACCGCGGAAATTTAAATCCCGCAGACCACGCAGAGCATTAACCGAAGTGCAAAATCTCTCATACTCCGGTTCAACGGGCAGCGGCACATACACGCCCGGAAAGCCAACGGCATGAAAACCCGCGTTGTGTATCATCGGACTGATGGAATGTGACACCGGCCACCCCATGACACCGTAAACCGGAGAGTTTCGCATTTGGCTTTTAAAATGGTAGGTGTGGATCAAATCTGTAATCGTCGGTTGGCCGGGGGCGGTTGTAGCGTTACCTGTGGGAACGGCAAAGGTGAAGGCAGCATTGTATTTAGCGGCCAGAATCCGCGTAATCAGCCCCGCTTCGCCCATGGCAATAATCACCAGGGGTTGTCCGACAACTTTCGGCAGTTCTTCATACAAGCGAAACGCCTCCAACGCTTCAACCAGATTTTCCGCTTTATAAGCAGCTTTAATAATGCACGCCGGTGATATCTCTGCCATGGCAGTCAGGCGCTGCTGCAAATCCGCCGGACGGGTTGAAAAATCATGAGTGGACAGAATTAACTTTGGCCTGCCTGAATTGTCGGCGGGATCTTTTGCCAGCAGGGGAACCGCCTGGGCGACAAATTCCGGGTTTTTGCGCCAGGTGTCATACTCGATATCCACGTACTGGGGTTTCAACCGACAGGCGTGAAGAATCAAATTCAGCCGATCCGCTTCGGATCCGGAAAATAGTCCGCCCTCCGCCTTGGCGCGAATCGTGACGATAATCTGCTTACTTGGTAAATCAGGGCGAGTAACCAGCGATTCGATGACTTCACGATTGGCCTGGTCACAGCGCAGCTCAATGATATCGGCCCCCTGCTTCACAGCACCGGCAATCTGCGGTAGCACCGCATCAACGGATTGAACGAATATGGGCGCTACGATATCGGTCATTTCTTCACTTTCTTTTTTGTCGAAGCGGTTTTGCCGGGCGCACGCTTGCCAGCCGGCTTTACTCTGGCATTTTCCAGCGGCTCAAGAATCAATTTTTCCCCGCGTTCCAATGCCTGCAAAACCCCAAGATTAATCAGATCCCAAGGCCGACCATCCGGGGCTATTTCTTTCGGCGTTTCCATGATTTTCGGAATCTTGTTGAAAATCGGCGTCTGGCACACATAGCGAAACGCCTCCAGACCAATCATTCCACGACCGATGTGGGTGTGACGGTCCACTCTGGACCCTAGCGGCTTGCGGCTGTCATTGACGTGCATCACACGCAAGTGCTTTAACCCGATGATTCGGTCAAATTCCGCAAAGCTTTGCGCCACGCCATCGCGCGTGGAAATGTCATAACCCGCCGCAAAAATGTGACAGGTGTCCAGGCATATTCCCATTCGGTTCGGGTTCCGTACTGCCGCGAATATATCGCGCAAATGCTCAAACCTCCATCCCAGCGACGTGCCCTGCCCCGCTGTGGTTTCCAGGCAGATGATGGTTGAGCCGTGTGGGTCGCGGTTCAGTACCTCCTGCAGGGAGGTCGCAATGCGCGCAATTCCCTGAGCTTCACCGGCACCGCCGTGCGCCCCGGAATGCGTTACCAGATATTGAATTCCTAATGTATGACATCTCTGTAGCTCCAATACGAAGCTGTGAATGCTTTTCTGCCGCAGTTCCTCATGACTCGAAGCCAAGTTCGTCAGATACGAATCATGGGCAACAATCTCCCGAAATTTCGCCTTTTTTACCTCTTCCCGAAACGGCTCAATGACCTCGGGCCGCAAAGGCGGCGACGCCCATTGCTGCTGATTTCGGGTAAAAATCTGCACGGTCTGCAAACCCAGATCTTGCGCCTCCACAACCGCCTTATATAAACCGCCGGCGACAGACAAATGTGATCCATACATCTAGGCCGCCGCCTTTTCAAATACGCCCACCCATTCCATGAATTTTTGCCGGATCTGCTCGACGGCTTGTCCACGGCCAATTTTGCCCGAACGCAAATCAACGATCGACTGCAAAAAGCTGGACCGCCCCACCGCAAATCCAATAAAACCGGGAACCGCCGCCGCGGTTGTCAACCACTGAATGACCTTCGCCTCATTTTCTCCGCGTCCCAGGATAATGCAGCCGACTTTATCACGTCCGCCCCGCCGGACCGTCGCAGCGATAGTGCGACAATCTTCGGGGCGATCCAAGCCTTCGATTTTCCAGACATCCGGTTCGACACCACGATTCTGCAATTCTTCAATGGCCTGCTTCATCAAGGTCGGCCGAAGCTTAAGATCGTACGCGTGGACATCGCCCCCCACCTGCTGCAATTGCGATTTCTCAGCGGGTACCAGCAGTTCAAACATGAAATAGCGTTTGCTTTCCGCAAGATAATCGGAAAGGGTCTTCAATCGCTTGGCCTGTACCGCGTTCATGGCCGCATCCCCCTGGGGATTGTACCGCACCAGTACTTTGGCAAATGTCGGATTGAACTTTTCAATATGTTCCTTAAACTCCGAGCCGTACTCAAAATCAAAATCATGCTGACCGCTTTTTTCAGTGGATAAACAGGTGATAAAGCCGTGCGAACGAGCTTCTTCAAGGATGGCGGCACCAAATTCCTCATCGACCAGAAGGCCGGCCTTGTCCGCGGACACACCCGCCGCGATCGCGGCTTTGAAGCCGCCATAAATCACCGCTTTGCTTAGAGCAATGTCATCAATCTGGGCGGGCGTCATAGGTTCGTGGTAACCAAAAACTTCAGACCCGTAGGAGTGCCGATGATCAAAAGGCAAGATATAAAGACGTTTATTGTAACCACCAATCATAGCATTTCTCCTGTAAAAGCCGGCGACAGACCTGCTGGTTTCATCAGGCTTTATCGTGTCGATACCGGCGCATCAGGGCGTTGGTGGAACTGTCGTGCTTCAAACCGGAATCATCCGGGGCCGCCAATTCCGCGGCAATTTTTTTCGCCAGCACTTTCCCGAGTTCCACGCCCCATTGATCAAAGGAATCAACGGAAAATATAACGCCCTGAGTAAATACCGAATGTTCATAAAGCGCTACCAAAGCGCCGAGAATTTCCGGCGTCAGTTGTTTTGCCAAAATGACATTACTCGGGCGGTTGCCATCAAAAGTCCGGTGTGGAATCAGCCATTCCACGGTCCCTTCCTGCCGGACTTGCGCCTCGGTTTTGCCGAACGCCAGGGCCTCGGCTTGCGCAAATACATTGGCCATCAGCAGATCATGATGATTTCCCAGAGGATTCAGCGACTGGGCAAAACCAATAAAATCACACGGGATTAATTTGGTGCCCTGATGAATCAACTGATAGAACGAATGCTGGCCGTTGGTTCCCGGTTCACCCCAGAAGATAGGGCCGGTTTCATAATCCACGCGATGGCCCGTCAAGGTGATGCTCTTGCCGTTGGATTCCATGGTAAGTTGCTGCAAATAGGCGGGAAAACGCTTTAGATATTGATCATAGGGCAAAACCGCTACCGTCTGAGCTCCAAAGAAATTGTTATACCAAACCGATAAAAGCCCCATGATCACCGGCATGTTGCGTTCCAGGGGGGCGGTGCGGAAATGCGTGTCCATGGCGCGAAACCCGGAAAGCAGTCGCGTGAAATTCTCCGGCCCCACCGCCAGCATCGTCGATAAGCCAATTGCCGAATCCATGGAATACCGTCCCCCCACCCAATCCCAGAATCCGAACATGTTGGCCGTATCAATCCCGAAGGCCGTCACTTCGGTACCATTTGTGGAAACGGCAACAAAATGCTTGGCTGTATGCGACGGATCTTTGGCGGCGGCCAGCAGCCAGTCCCGGGCGGTATGGGCGTTGGTCATCGTTTCCAGCGTGGTAAATGTTTTCGAGGAAATAATAAATAGTGTTTCATCCGGTGACAGGCCATGCGTGGCCTCGGCAAAATCTGTCCCGTCGATGTTGGAGACAAAACGAAACGTCATTTCGCGCCGCGAATAATGCCGCAGCGCCTCATACGCCATCACGGGGCCTAAATCGGATCCACCAATACCGATATTGATCACATTGCGTATGGGCTTCCCGGTAAACCCCTTCCACTCCCCGGACCGCACCCGGCTGGCAAACGCCGCCATGCGGTCCAACACCTCATGCACCTCCGGCACCACATTATGCCCATCGGAAAGATAACTATCCGTCCGGGCCGATCGCAGGGCCACATGCAGGACGGAACGATTCTCCGTGATATTGATTTTTTCGCCGGCAAACATCGCCGCTATATGTTCCCGCACACCAGATTGCCGGGCCAACTCCAGCAGCAGCGTGAGTGTCTCATCGGTGATCCGATTTTTGGAATAATCCAAAAACAACCCCGCCGCCTCCGCGGTGAATTTTTCCGCACGTCCGGGATCCGCGGCAAACAGATCACGAAGATGCAGCGTACTGGCGGTTTCAAAATGCTTGGACAGTAATTGAAACGCCGGTCGGCTGGTCAGAGGCACGGCCATTTTAGGGTCAACGGCTGGGGCGCTGGATGCGGACATGAATAACTCCATAAAAGATTGCATGAGGAACTTAAGACGTTGCGGCAAGTGCGGAGCTCTTGCGACCAACTACCGTTATCAGATCAGTCCACGACTTCACAAATGATTCAGCCCCTTCCTTCTGAAGCTGTGCCGCAAGCTGGTCAATCGTAAAGCCCGCCTGCGCGGCCTGCTGAAGAATCTTATCGGCGTCGGTGACATCCGTGGTCATGGGCGAGCCAACCTTACCGTGGTCGGCAAACGCCAGAAGCGTTTCTTCCGGCATGGTATTAACAGTATCAGGTGCCGCCAGAGCGGTGATGTAAAACGTATCTGGGGCTGAAGGGTCTTTGGTTCCGGTGCTGGCCCATAGCAACCTTTGCGGCATGGCACCACCGGCGATCAGTTTTTTCCAAGGCTCACTGGCAAGCAGGTCCCGATAGGCTTTATAAATTTTATATCCTACCGCGACGCCCAGTTTATTACGCAGCGAATCCGGTGATTTGCCCATGATGGCTTTGTCCCAGCGACTGATAAACACCGACGCCACGGACGCCACACGCGGATTAAGCTTCGCGGCGATTCGCCGCTGAATTCCGCGCGTGTAGGCCTCGGCGGCGGCCACATATTGCTGCGGTGAAAAAAGCAACGTGACATTCACGGGAATCCCGTTGAAAATCGCTTCTTCAATGGCGGGAAGGCCTTCCTTTGTGCCGGGAATTTTGATAAATAAATTGGGGCGATTAGCGCGGCCGAACAGGTCCTTGGCCGCCGCCAGCGTCTTGGCGGTGTCGTATGCCAACAGCGGTGACACTTCAAGGGATACAAAACCATCCACACCCGACGTTTGATCATATATCGGTCGAAATAAATCCGCCGCACCTTGTAAATCCTCAATGGCTAAACCGAAGAAAATCGCCTCCGGCGACGTGGTGCCCTCGTCATGCGCAGTCCGAATGGCGGTATCATAAAAATCAGATTTACTGATGGCGTGATCAAAAATGGTCGGATTGCTGGTAAGCCCCGTAACCGACAGTTCCGCGATGTACCGCTTGAGAGTACCCCCGGTAAGGAGCTTTCTTGTGATGTTATCCAACCATAAGCTTTGCCCCATATTATGCAGGAGCGTTGTGGGCGATGATGTTTTGCCAGTATTCATATTTCCACCTTTACAAAAGGCCGAGTGTTTTTAAACCGAGCCGGCGGTTTGAATGAAGATCAGCCAAGGCGTCATTCAACCCGTTTTCCGTATTCTATCACTGCTCCAATTCCAGGGAAACATTTCCTGTCCTTCCCAAAAGCTCCCGCAGTCCCCGGGTCTTTCTGGAGCCATACCGTCCACCTTGCAGACCTCGGCCTGCTTACGCATCCGGGTCCTCCGGTTCGTCCCGCGGATCATGCCATGTTGAACCATCGGTCAATAATGACTGACCTTGCGTAGGTCCCCATGTGCCGGGGGCATAGGACTCAACGGGCGTCGCGTTGCCAAGGATGGGATCAACAATTCGCCAAGCCTCCTCCACCTGGTCTTCACGGGCAAAAAAATCCGATTTTCCGGCAGCCGCATCCAGCAAAAGCCGTTCGTAAGGTTCCATTTCATCATGCGGATGGCGTTGGGCGATCAGTTCCACACTGGTTCCCTCCAGCGCCTCACCAATTTTTTTTACCCGCACACCCATGGCTAACACCACTTCCGGACTTACTCGAAATCTTATATGGTTGGGTCGCCCAGCATTGGCCTCACGAAAAACGCGCTGGGGCGGCTTTTTGAAATCAACAATAATTTCTGTGCAGGATACCGGTAGACACTTGCCCACACGAAGATAAAACGGCACCCCCGCCCAGCGCCAGGAATCAATGAACAAACGCGCCGCCACAAATGTTTCTACCGTTGAGTCCTTTGCCACACCTTTTTCTTCCCGGTAGCCCGCAAATTGTCCACGTACCACATCAGCGGGCGTCAGCGTGCGCACCAGCGTCAGCGCCTTGGCCCGTTCATCACGCAGCGGTTCACCTTCTCCCGCGGGCGGCTCCATCGTCAGGCACGCAATCAACTGCATCATATGATTTTGAAGCACATCCCGTATCGCCCCCGCCTCTTCATAAAAACGCCCCCGCCCCAGCACACCTATTGTCTCCGCCATCGTAATCTGTACGGAGCCTACGTAGTTTCGGTTCCACAACGGCTCCAGAACCGCATTGGCAAACCGTGAATATAAAAGGCTTTGCACCGGCTCTTTTCCCAGATAATGGTCGATGCGAAAAATGGCATCTTCGGGGAAATACTCCCGCAATGTGGCATTAAGTTCACGGGCGGAAGCCAAGCTCCGCCCAAACGGCTTTTCCACCACAATCCGCGCGCCTTGATTGCACTGAGATTTCGCCAGTCCTTCCCCGACGGTCGCAAACATGCTCGGCGGAATGGCCAGATAGTGCATCGGATGTTTTGCGCCATCGAGCGTGCGGCGTAATTCCTGAAATGTTTCCGGTGACTTGTAGTCGCCGTCAACATATTTAAGCAAAGAGAAAAGCTTTTTCAGTGCCTCCGGATCAGCTCCGCCGCCATGCTCCTCCAGACTCGCTTTGGCTCGCGCCTTGAATTGCTCCAGATTCCAACCCTGTTTGGCTACGCCGATGACGGGCATATTTAAGCGCCCATGTCGGATCATGGATTGGAGTGAAGGGAAAATTTTCTTATAGGCCAGATCTCCGGTTGCCCCGAAGAATACCAACGCATCTGCTTGATCTACCAACGTTATTCTCCTGCCAAAATAACCTGCTGCCTCTCCCCCACGTTGCCAATGCTCGCTCAAGCCCCCTTTTCCACGTGCCCCCCGAATTCAAAACGCATCGCGGATAAAAGCCGGTCCGCAAATTCCGCTTCACCCCGCGAACTGAACCGTTCATAAAGCGCCGCGCTAAGCACTGGAGCTGGAACCGATTCATCAATCGCCGCGGTGATGGTCCACCGCCCCTCACCCGAATCGGAAACACGCCCGGCAAATTTTTCCATGCCGGGATCTTTGGCCAGAGCGATGGCGGTTAAATCCAGCAGCCACGAACCAATGACCGATCCGCGTCGCCACACTTCAGCCACGTCGGGCAAATTCAAATCATATTGATAAAATTCCGGATTGCTTAACGGTGTGGTTTCGGCATCCACCTCCTGTTTGTTTTTACCGGCGTTGGCGTGCTTGAGAATATTAAGCCCCTCCGCATACGCCGCCATAATGCCATATTCAATGCCATTGTGCACCATTTTCACAAAATGACCTGCCCCATTTGGACCGCAGTGCAGATACCCATTTTCCGCTTGGCTGACTGGCTGGTTTTCCCGCCCCGGCGTGCGTGGTGCGGCCTTCACCCCCGGTGCCAACGTGGCTAAGATCGGATCAAGATGCTTCACAATCGCCGTGTCCCCGCCAATCATCAGACAATAGCCCCGTTCCGAACCCCATACACCGCCCGATGTTCCCACATCCACATAATGAATTGTGCGATCCTTAAGTTCTTTGGCCCGGCGAATATCATCGTGATAATATGAATTCCCGCCATCGATGATAATGTCACCCGCTTGCAGCAAGGGTGTAAGTTTTTCCAGCGTTGCATCCACCACACCTGAGGGAACCATCAGCCACACCGCCCGCGGCTTGGCGAGTTTCTGCACAAATTCCTCTAAACTCTTGGCACCCACCGCACCTTTGGCCTGCATATCGTCCACACTTTTCGCGTTCACATCATGCACGATGCAACGGTGGCCGCCCGCCATAAGCCGCTGCACCATATTGGCCCCCATACGCCCCAATCCAATCATGCCGATTTCCATCGTTGATTCCTTTTGTAAAAATATTCCGCCACCACAACGCCCCGCACACTCGCCGGACCCGCGTGAAGTCGATTGCTCTACCTTGCCCCCGACCGAAGAATATACTTTTCCACCGCTATGGCGAAACCTTCCTCTTCATTGGATTTTGTCACACGCCGCGCCGCCCGCTTCACGTGGGCGTCCGCATTTCCCATGGCGATGGATAAACCGCTATGGGCAAACATCAGCACATCATTGGGCATATCCCCAATCGTGGCGATACGCGACGCCGATAAATTGAATTCCTTCGCCAAACGCAGCGCCACCCCGCCCTTGTTGGCATCCGGATGCGTAACATCCAGGTAATAGGGCTGAGAGCGCGTGGCCGATACATGATCACCAAATTGCTCTTGCGCGTCGGATTCCGCCCGCGCTACCGCTTCAAGATCGTCACTGACACCGACAATTTTTACCACGTTATCCAGCACCCCATCAAACGTGCTGACAATTTTCGGCTTGAATTTGACGGTCCATGATTCCCTGTCCACATGCGAACCATGCGCGGCAAGCGCAAACCAGTCATTGCCGCGGTATACCCAGACTTCAAGATGATGATCACTGATGGATTTTACCACTTGTCCCGCCACATCCGCGGGAAGAACCTTTTGATCAACAATGGATAAATCCGGATTAACAAATAGCCCGCCGTTAAATGCGGAAATTGGCGTGGTAATATTAAGCGGTTTAATGAGCATCTCCATGCCCCGTGGCGGTCGCCCGCTGGTAATGGCGAATTTAATTCCTGCGTCTTTTAACTTCGCCACCGCCGCAATCGCCCGGGGCGTAAGAACTTTATCTTGCGTGACCAATGTGCCATCGACATCGGCGATCAACAATTGAATTGTTTCCGAGTTCCCGTTTTTACCCACTGACATATTCACCAACTTTCTCTGGAACTATTCCAGCGAGTTGCTCTGTTAAATGTCCTTCATCCCCCGTTTCACTGCATAGTAGGACCTTCAATCGTAAGAGGCAAGCAAAAAGATGGCAAAAAGTTTGCCGGTGGAAAAATTATTCATGGTCCAGCTTATCCATATCGCGAGAGAAATCGTCTTCTGGCATGAATAATGGGTTGTGCAATACTGCGATGCAGGCGAATGTACCAACTGCGATTATTGGCCCGCCGAAAATCCTCCGGCGAACAAATGTGCGCCGCCAGTCGCGTTTTGTGTTTGTAAAAGTGGTACCAATCCTCTGTTTGCAACCGGTGCAAAATCCAGCGCGAAAGCCAATTATCTCTCGGTCCATGCCGACAAAAAAAGGAAATCTGGAAATCAATCAGGTACGGTTTTCCATCGGATCCGAAGAGAATATTTTCCCGCTTATTGGTATCCACATACGCAATATGCCGCCGGTGAATGGCATGGAGAAGCGCTTCCAGCCGATTAAAAAAATCCGCCCCGGGCGCAAATTCCGGTTTCAGATCATCCCCCGGAATAAATTCATGGACATATCCCGTCGGCCCAACTTCCCCCATAAATGCCGGCACCCCCTCCAAGCCATCCAGCGCCCTGAAAACCGCAATTTCATGACGCGCGACAATTCCTCCCAACCATTGCATGGGAACGCCAAACAGCGGAAACGTCCGCTGCAATTTAACCACCGCCAGCGTCGGCACCCCTTGCTTGCCGCTATCGCCCCCACCCCCATTGACCTCATCGCCGATCCGCTGATAAAGCCCCGTCGCCGCAAAAAAATCATGCTTAAATAATTTCACGAACTCAAACCTGCACCCCATAGCCATCACCGCCCGAGGCAAATGTCCATACCCCAACGCAAAAAAAGACGCCGGGGCCCGCCGCCCGCCCTTAGATTCCACCCCTGCTTGTACACCATTCTGTTCCATCGCGCAAAAGTATATCCCAAAATCGCATTTTGGTTGTGTGCTCTGGATTGCCTGTTGATCGACAGCGTGCGAACCGACGGCGTCGGCAGAGTGGGTGTGCAGGTACGCAATCGCCTTCGATTTTTGTACGCGGTACCAATCAGCCGCACGCTGCCATCGGCATTGGCGGCCGCTGACTGCCGGTTTCTCATGGACTCGTTGCACCGCGCCGCACTCCGAGAGGGCGCGTAGGGCGTTCCCGCTGGGCAGAATAATACAGGTGGGCCCAGTCTTTGAGTACCGCCATATCGCGAACGTCTTGCACCGCCATGGCACTACATTGCAGAATCGCCAGCAGCGAAATAACCGTTGCTAGCTTACCGAGAAAGACTCGGCGCGATCCTATGCCGCCAATCAGCGCAATTACCAGCATCGGCAGCAGGCCGCCAATCACAATCAATTGCAGTTCCGGCCGATTCAATATGGGTGCTTGGGGAATCCACAAGGCCCAGGCCGGACGGGCGGTAATGAGTTTGTCATAGGTTTGACCGGCAATCCATGCGCCTCCCAAACAAAGTGCCAAGCTCGAGCCAGCCCATACAACAGGCGTTTTTGAAATGGGGCGTTCAGGCGTAATAGCGTCCATAATCGGTTCCATCCCTTGTCCTGCCCGCCTGGGTCGGGAAACTAAAAGTCGATAAGATGAGGCAGAGAATTCGACAACCAGACAAGATATATGATTAGTGAGAGTGCTATCGCAATCCACCACTGCACCCGTGGCGCGCACAAATATTTCACCATTCGATCATCCATACAACACTCCACGCGCTGCCGTCACCACTTCCGCCCCTCTTAGCCACCGCCTGCCTGCCGGGATTCTCGATGGATGAGTGTTTCGTACCTATAGCGGGCGGACTGCTGGCGCAAGTACCAAAGAATTATGCGCTCACGCAGGAGGTAATCCGGCAGCCCCGCGTAGCCGGGCGATTCCAGCATACGTCTACGGTTGCCAATACTCGGATCAGGATTCGCACCGGCTTGCAGCAGAATTAGCACGGCCGGCAGATTCAGATTCCACGCAGCGATAAAGAGCGGTTGACCGTAGTCGGCATTTGGATTTGCACCATGCAGCAGGAGCCATTGGAGGATGGCAGGATGATTATGCATAATCGCCAACTCGATCAAAGTATGCCCCGTTGCTCTATCCACCGCATCTACCAGTGCTGGACTTTTTTTTGCGAAGCTTTTCACAAGCCCCAAGTTCCCTTGGCTCGCCGCGTCAAAAATGGTGGTTGGCTTCGCCGACGGCACACGACCACAACCTGCATTGCAAGTTGCCAGCAGCAGCAGAGAACACGAATAAACGGCTCGTGTAGAAATTTTCCTGTCTACTGGAATTACCATCAGATTTGCACCGTACAAAAATAGCCGAAGCAGCCGCCCTGCGAAAGTGGAAAAATCTGCCACCATGGGTTTGGCCGAAGCGTCACGAGTTCCGCACCATTTCTAGGACTGAGGAACCGAAACGTGGACGCAGTTAGTTGTTTCATTCGTGGCCCCTTTCCTTTGTGTTACCCGTTGGCCGCCTTTTAAACCCTATTGTACGCCCCAAGTTGAACTTTACCAGTTGGCGTGCCACCCTTCACGCCCTATCCCCTTCGTCAATCTTATGTCGCATCACCGCCCCGTTTGCCAACAGCAGTTTTATAAAATCATCTGGCTTCCGCAGTGAGATGACAACATGCCGGAAGAATCCACTCGGGCGATGAATCAAAACATAATGCCAGGACAATTTGTTCACCATTCCCAGGTACTTCCAGTACCCGTCGGGATTGGCCAACTGGCGGATGAGGGTCGTCATCTCGACCTCCATAACGCCAACCCGGCATCGCCATATCGGTACTACGCCGAAGAGGGTGATCTCTAAGTAGGTTGGCGTTATCTGGTACCTTATGAGAGCCTGCATCAGAAGCTGGGGAGCTACCGTACTAACTGCAAGGCCCGCAATAACCCAAAGGATAGTGAGTAAAGAACTCATCGCCACACGAGCAATCTCCCGTTACGGCCGGTTGGTACGAGAAAACGAACTGAAAAAAGACACGGGGACGCAGATAGCTGTTTCATCGCACCTTTTACAGCCGACCATGATACCACGAGCAATCCAACGCATAAAATAGGCGCTTGTTTTCCGAACCCCGGCAGCTTCATTGCTCCCACCGTTGCCGGGAGTGACTCCCGGTCGGAAGGCCACATCCCGTAACGAAAATTCTACTGGCCCTGAAACTTCGCCTTTGCACAACGCACTTGAACTGCTATACCCCGTTTCTGTTTCTATCCATCTTCTCAAGTTTGCACCGATACAAGCGCGCGTAGTAACCGGGGGAATGGGTTACCCACGAAATGTATGGCCGCACGTCGCTGCCCGGCGGTAGGTATCCACCGATCCTTTGCCCAATGTCCTCGACCTGAAGGTCGGAAAATCTCAGCCCCATAACCCCCA
>JAKAEZ010000044.1 GCA_021819825.1 Planctomycetota bacterium | reverse complement strand
CACTTGGAAATTTCACCGTTTCTGTCATACTGTTACCCATGGTGGCGTACTCCTAAAAAAAGATAAAAGACACCCTTTAGGTTACGCCGCCTCCTTTACGCCGTCCACAACTTTTAATAGTATCTCCGTAAATCTCGTTCGCCACAGCCCCGTACCCCAAGCCCATCTGCGCCGGTTCGTATGGAGATCATCGTTTCCAGCCGGCGACGCATTGTCCTGCATGGCAATGCGTTTGCTCCAGCCCGACGGACCGCATCACCCGGTGAGACCGCTTTGGCCGAGGTGGTGCGGATATTGGAAAACGTGTCCGGCCCCACCGGGATTCCGTCGACATCCGGCCCCGATACGACCCCGCATAGGGAGGGCCACGGATGTTAAAACCGCCGAGCTTATCGGATTTGGATCATGTTTCGGATGTGGGGCTTTACCTCTGCACCCGAAACGCCGACATGCGAAAGGGTTTTGATGCTCTGGCTGAACTGGCCCGGGAGGTGCATCAGCGTGATGTATTCTCGGGAAGTTTGTTTATCTTCATCAGCCGCCGCAAGGATCGCATGAAGATACTGTACTGGGATCAGGATGGTTTTGCCCTCTGGTATAAGCGTCTGGAGGAGGGAACCTTCCGCGTGCCGGCGTATGGTGCCGATGGCGTAAGCATCAAGGCCAGTGAATTGGCCATGCTGTTGGATGGCGTGGACCTTCGGAGTCTGAAGCGAACCAAACGCTTCGGTTGTTGTCTTGCCGCAGGCCAGAATACCACGGTATCCCAAGGCGGCGACAAGACCGGAACATAAGGCCCCGCAACACCGGCTTTTTGCGGTGCGAAAGAAATAACAAATGATTCATTTTTTATCCATTTTTCTGCAACCTTTTGAGTTGCTGTACGTATATACATCAGTGAACACGGATGCTCACAATTCGACCTCTCTTACCGCGAGTTTTTCGGGTGATGCAAAGCCTGGCGTCAGCGCCTCCAAACTGCCCACGGAACTGGCGGCCTGTCATGCCATGATTGTTGAGCTGCTTGAATGTCTGGCGGAACGGGAACGTAACAATCAGCGTTTACAGCACCAGCTCCAGAGTCTGCTGCGCAAGCTTTATGGCCGGTCCAGTGAGAAAATCGGCGACAGCGATCTGGCGCTGTTCCGGGAAATCATGGATAAACTTCAACCACGTCCGGAACCGGTACCGGAGACTGAAGTCCAAAGTTCCAATACGGTCCCGGCCATTGCTGAGAAGTCGAAGAACCATCATAAACACGGCCGCCGGAAAGCCGCCGAGGATTTGCCTCGGCAGGAGATTATTCATGATCTGCCGGAAGAGCAGAAACCCTGTCCGTGTTGCGGACAGATACGGTGTGTGATAGGGCAGGATGTCAGCGAACAATATGATTACGTGCCGGCAAAGATCATGGTATTGCGACACATTCAACTTAAATATGCCTGCCAGGCCTGTGATCAGAAGGCCCAGGGGGCCCAGATCACGCTGGCGGAAAAACCATTATCTCCCGTTGAGAAGGGCCTGGCTGCCCCGGGTCTGTTGGCCCATGTGGTTGTCAGCAAATATTGTGATCATCTGCCCATGTACCGCATGGAGAGCATATTGGAGCGCAGTGGCATCCGGCTGTCACGTTCCACGCTCTGTGATTGGGCAGCCCAGGTGGCGGTATCGTTAAAGCCTGTGTATGAACGCATGCGGGAATGCGTCTTGGAATCCGCAGTCATGCATACCGATGACACGCCGGTGGATGCACTGGAGCCGGGTACGGGAGGCAAGCATACGGGCCGGTTTTGGGTATATGTGGGAGACCCGCAGCATCCTTACTGCCTGTTTGATTACACCGCCAGCCGCAGCCGCGACGGGCCGGTGCAATTCTTGGGGAATTGGAGCGGTTATCTACAGGCTGACGCCTTTAGCGGCTATGACGGCATCTACCTCGGCCAATCCGGTGGTAAGGTGGTGGAGGTGGCTTGCTGGGCCCATACGCGGCGGAAGTTCTACGAAGCGCGTAACAGCGACATGCAAGCCAGTACGGAAGCCTTAGCACATATCCGGCTGCTGTATGATGTTGAGGATCAAGCCAGGGAGAAGCGGTTGGAGGATTCGCAACGCGCGCCATTACGCCAGACATTGGCCAAGCCGCGACTGGAAGCCTTCAAACAATGGCTGCTGGCGATTAAAAAGGAAAACGGCGGGCATGTGCTGCCCAAGAGTCCGATGGGTGAAGCGGTCACCTATGCATTGAACCAATGGGACGCCCTGTGTGTGTATATCACCGATGGCAGACTGGCGATCGACAATAACGTGGCGGAGAACACGCTGCGGCGGATCACGATCGGACGCAAGAACTGGCTGTTCGTGGGCAGCGATAACGGCGGTCAAACGGCGGCGATCCTCTACAGCCTGATAAGCACCTGCAAACGCCACAAGATCGAACCATGGGCGTATCTGCGGGATGTGCTGGCCCGCATCCCGCAACAGCCCGCGGATAAACTCGATGAGCTGTTGCCGGATCAGTGGAAGGCCGAACAAAGCCAGAAGCAGAATCACAACCCAACCACGTCCCAACACATTGGAATGGTGCCTTCGGCACCGGCCAAGGATGCGGCGTAAATGGCCGTGCCACGCGAGCCAAGCCCGGCGACCTTATCGCCAAGGTGTGTGTGAGCCGACAGGGCGGGCTGCACATCCAATGTATCCTGCGGACTCGGGTTTGAGACAATCACGCTGAAAAAATCGCAACCGGCACACCTGTACTTGGCCGGACGCTTACCAATGAACTGCAACCCCACAACTCATGGGCCGCAAGCCAGAAGGCCCGGCGATCCGCAGGTGAAAATAGATTATTCCGATCCATCGACAACTCCTTTGCAAATCGACAGATCAGAATTTAACCCACTCTGAAATCCCCGCCAGATGCCGTTGGCCGGACGTTTACGTAAAGGTGGCATACCTCAGGGTTCAATCGCTCGAAGAGATGTTGCGTTTCATGCATGCGTTGCGCCCAGGTTGTGAGTTTGCGAAAAGGCCCCAGCCGAATTGTGTATTCCTTGCCATCCAAGGCTAGTCGCAAGTTTCGAATTTCCTCTGCGTCCCTCCGTTCTTGCTCGGCTTTCGGCAACGCATATTTGCGTTCCGTGGCACGCAGCAGGGCCAAATATCTCTCATCGCGCAGTTGCATGCTAATGCCATCCCCGGACTATAACCTGATATCTGATCTTGCCCAGTTTAGTGATTTCCACCACATAGCCCTTGGGGATGGTCCCCGCTCGCAATTCGGCGAGAAATTTTCTGGCTGCCGCTTTGATTTGGGGCGACGTCGCTTGCCACGCCCCTTCTCTGGCACCAGCAGCCCGTTGCAACCGCTTTTTATGCTGTTTTGTCCATTCGCGAATCGTCATTGCCGGATAGTTCCCTGAGGCTTTATCATTCCATATAACTAGATGCGTCCCCGTTACGTAGATCTGCTTTACTCTTACAGCCTGTCTAATTTCCGGCGTAATGCTGCGATAGCCGGTATTCGAACTTTATAATCTTTTTCATGTTCTCGTTCCGCACGCTCCGCAGCGGCCAAGTATTCTTTAGCCAAGTCTATCATACCGATATGTAGCGCAATGAGGCTCAAGTGATATGGAGGGCCCGGGTAATTTTCTTGGTAGAACTTATGCGGCGGCATTTGCTGCGCTAGAAAATCTGCTGGATTATTCCACTGCTGGTTGAGTCTTTCCAGTGCTTCAATGGCATCTCGGGCGGTTTTGTCGACATTTCCCTGTACCTCGCTAAGGTCTCCCCAATAATTCCACCTCTTCGGGTAAGGCTGTGGTTGCATTAGATTATCTAGCCTGTTATAGGTAATAAAATCGAGTATATCATATTCCATCCAGGGCCACGGCCTTCTGTTAATGGCCAGTTTCGGTGGAAGAAAATCATAATCAAATCCTACGTTGACGAAATATACACCGCCCCATGTTGAAGTCTGGAACTCAATGCCGTGTATCTGATTGCCGATGTGTCGCACAAACAGGTGCTTGCCTTTGACGAATCCCGCCGGAGCCAGGATATTTTTTAGCGCCAAAGCCTTCGCTTTCCGAAAGTTGCGGCTCTTGTCCTTCTCCGCTGGGTTCCATTCGGCGGCTAATTCAGCGGGCATTGGGACTGAATATTGCTTTTGCAGCCAGGCAGGACGGCCGGGTTGTGCAACCTGGTTGTTAAGCCGGTGGCAAAGTTCGCCGGCTTTGGAAAAAACACGGTCCGCTTCTGCCATATATCCCAAAACCCTGGCCGCCGCCGGCGACCGCTTAAGCCCTTTTCCTGACGCCTTCGGCAGCCATTGAAAAATACCTACAGATAATGTGCGATATTGCGTGGATAGGAACTCCACCGAAGGCAGATCGAAATCCCATTGGTAAGGTTTGGGGGCACTTCCCATAGATTTTCATACCTTATAAACAGATCCACGCACTGTATAAATAACCACCCTCATCGTTTATCTTATCCTTTGGCCAGCCATAGAAAATAATGGTAATTGCCGGGCCGTTAACTTCTTCGATATACCGGCTGCGTCACGAATTGTCATTATACACGTCACCATCGTAACCTTCCTGGCATTAGGCCGCAGTGCATAATATCAAATGCTCCGTGAATCGCAGGCCGTCGCCGTCATACGTGTTGGTCACAGTGCCACCGCTATTGGGCAGCGTAATCGCCGCCAACTGGTTGTCATCCGTCCATGTGTAGGTGGTAATGTTGCCGCCGACATCGATCATCTGCGCGCGGCGATTATTGTATTTTTCATTCAGTGCAAACATGGCCTATTTGCCCTCCTTCCGGCGAATGAAGGTTAGCCGTTTGACTATACGGCCTGGCGAGTAGATTCCACATGAAAATGCCCATCCATCATCCGTCTCGCAAGCCCATTCTCCTTCACATAAATCAGGATCTTCTGGCGCTAGGCCGGGAATGTATGTTATTGTTGCTTCTGAAATTCGCCAGCCGCGGAAAATGCTTCTGAACGTTACTCGATCTCCAACAAGTATCTCTGTGCCATCGCGATAGTACATCAGTGAATGCGGCGGTGGAGGCAATAGACTTTCAGGGGCAGGATCGCTAGGCTCCTTGCGACGGAGAAAAGTGATTCGTTTGCTCACTTCGTTAAATTCTCGATCACGCGGCAATTTCCAGCTTATTGGCGATGGATAATTAATACTGGATGCGATTGTACCGTCGTCGGCCCTGGTTGCCCACCACCTATGCTGCAGTCTGGGATCCCATTGGCTGATGCTTGGCACATAGCAAAAAGTCCCCTGTTTGAACTTTTGAAACGTCAATTTGATATACACCCGGTCCCCTGGCTGCACGAGATTTCGCGTACCAGCATAAGCCAGTGGTGCATCTGGTATTTGTTTAGATTCATCCATTCCATTGTTCATCGTTTGCCTCATTGCCCATCAAAAATACGATGATGGATATAGCGCCCAAGATACCATGACCCAGCCACAGAAGCGCCACCTGTCACTGGAACACTAAGCCCAAAGCCAAGAGCTGCATTCGGGTGCATCGCCAAGTATTGATTCAGCCAGCGCGGCATTGGCAGCAAATTCCAGCCTGCGTTACCAGCGCGGCGGAGCCCGCGCAGAGCATCGGATTCATTTACAGTAGAGTACCATGCATTTGGTCCACCCTCGCGGAACCACCGTTGCTGAATAAACACGTGCCCCTGTTCCCAGTCCCATTCGCGTAATGACGGGAAATGCCGCAATAACGCCGCCATAATGGGTGATTCCGCTACCTTGGCATATCCTTCAGTTGCCGTGAGGAATAGGCGTGATAACCGCACCCCAAATGTTAACCGTTGACGGTATGGCAGTATTGGTCCCAATCGCCCAATTGCACCGAATGCTGGTCGCAGCGCTGCACTTGCACCGGCAGATAACCCTCGTCCTAATAATGTTGTTCCATGCGTTACAAGTTCCTCACCGCCCAACCCCACCACATCCAGCGCCGCCCATCCTGCTGCGTAACCCGGATGGTCCTGCAGAATGTCCCATGCCGATTGCCCACCGGGAATCATGCGCATGGCGGTGATCAGGCCCTGGATATCGCTTTCTTCGGACTGGAAGTATCCGCCTTGAAAAGCATTCTGCTGATGCTGGTAAGCGCTCCAGCGATGCCCCACAAATCCAATTGTCGCCTTGAGCAATGCTTCTGTAGCATGCAAATAATGTAGGTCATTGGGTAGCTTACTATGCGGACCTTCGGCATGCATACCCAATTTGAGAAACCGTTCCACTGTCTGCACCTCCAACAAATCGCGATGTAATTGCGCGACCAGCGTTGGAATCTGGACCTCATGCCGATGCGCCCAGAGATAATCGGTGTGTAGTTGTGCAGTGGTCAGCGGCACATACGACCGCTGAGCGCGACGGAGTACCTGCTGCATGGTCGGGCCAAACGCCCCGAGGGCTGCCCGCACCGCCTGGCCAATCGCGGGATGCTGCGGATTGAAAGGGGCAAGGCTGGCGCTGCTCTGTTCCAAGGTGTGGAGGATGTCCCTATCCACGCCTTGCAGTTCGTTCATATATCCTGATGCGAGCGCATCAGCATGCGGCGAATTCGCCCGCAACTGCATGGCCACTTCACCCAGCATCAACGCGGTGAGTGTGTCGTCGGAAACAGCAATACCCTGTGGCCAATTCTGCTTGCCACCCGGATCATTCCGGTTCACCGGATTATTTCCGGCGTAGCGGAAAAGATTGACGTCTCCGCCCGCAAATCCCAATGGATCAGGTGAGATGAATTGCCTGGTCGCAGGGTCATACCAGCGCTGCCGCACATATTGTAATCCTGCGGGGCCAAGGGTTGGTTCGAATTGGTAACCCTGCTTGCCCTGCCACGCCACCGTCGGACTGGCGGGGCCGGAGTTGTCCGTCACGACACCGAAGGTGTCATACGCCAGTGTGGTCGTGATGCCAGCACCTGAATCCGTGGTCTGGCTGACATTGCCCGATGCGTCATACTGCGGCCAGCTTGTGGCGCTGCCCGCAACATCGCGTGTGGAGATAATATCCCCAAATTCTCCCGACGGGGTTGTTCGTTGCTCGTTGTTCGTTGCTGGTTGCCCATCCCCCACGCCTTGCGTGTACCATGCGCTCACGGTATTGCCATTGCCCAGTTCTGCTTCCAATACCTGCCCGTTCCACAAATAACTGTTGGTGCCGTTGGCGTCGGTGCGACTGAAGCGCAGCCCGTCACCGTCGTAGGTATTTGTCACCGTGCCGCAGCTGTTGGGCAGTGTTACCGCAGCGAGTTGGTTATCATCCGTCCAGGTGTAGGTGGTGATGTTGCCGCCGGCATCGGTCATCTGCGGCCCCTCTTTGCGTGTTGATCCCGATCGATCCTTGAGTAGATCATATTTATAAGGCGCGTAATGACCAATCTCCCATACACGATGATCGCTACAAGGATAAAAACACAACCGAGAACCATTGGGAGCGATATGATAAGAGCCAGCGATGTAAGTGCTAAAGACCAGTCAAATTGGTGTGTACCGTGGGGGCTAAATGCATCATAAAGAACGAGACTGAAAAGGAAAATTACTAAAATTGTCAGGAAAATCCAAGAAGAGCGAAAAACCCGTAGAAGAGCAAGAAAGACTGTCCAAGTTGACGGGGAGGCCGTATCGATGATTTTTTTCTGCTCAAGCAATTCATCGATCTCGTCCTGATTGAAAGCAAATTCTGTACCGCTTTGAATTGCTTTACCGATCTGCTTGAGTTCTTTGTTGGTTCGGCTTCTCCATTCCTCACCGATCTGGTAGCCGTCAGAAAGGACAATACTTTTTGCCATGGCCAGATCATCTCCAACCGGGCAATATCCGCAACTCCTGCAAGAATCCATGGGATGGCGCTTCAAAAGACCGCATTTTAAACAGACTGCGCTTGCCATTCCGCTACCTCTGATCATTCGGAGCTACAAGCCATTTGCCAGCTCTATAACCACCATATGCAGCAACGGTGGATAATGCAGGGATGGCTGCTTTTATTCCCCATTCCCATGCCCCTGCCTTAAGAGTCTCCATTGGTATCCTCCATCTTGGTGCCAACCCCATATAGGCATTGAGACTCAATCGTGGATGAGCCAAACCCCTAAATTCTGGTAACTCAAGCAAATTGACTCCTGCGTTGCGAAACCCGACCGGCACCCACTTCCATCGCTGGGGGAACAGCCAATGATGCAGTGATCTTCCCGCCGCTGGCCCACGATCCGCCCAGTACTGCCGTGAAATCACGGAAAATTCACGCGGGTCGTAGAACCACCGTCGAACCCATGTGCCTGCTGTGGCGATATGCTCGTCGATCCGCGAATTGCGCAGTAAAGCCGTGCTGTGCGGTATAATGTCGTCGGTCCCAAAACTTGCGACATCAAGTAATCCCCACCCCGCAGCGTAACCCGGATGATGGTGAAGAATATCCCATGCCGATTGGCCGCCGGGAATCATCCGCATGGCGGTGATTAAGCTCTGAATATCACTTTCTTCGGAGCGGAAATATCCGCCTTGGAAGGCATTTTGCCGTGACTGGTATACACCCCAGCGATGGCCCGTGCTGCGCTCAATTACCAGTGAGCAGTGGTCATTGATCAAATTCAGGTGACGCGTAGAACCGCTATGACCTCGCTTTGATAAGTTTTCATTTAATGCGACCATATTCCACTACCGGCTTTGATGTTTAATGTTGGCTGCCTAATATTTTATCACGGATTTTCATTGAGATCATCATAACTTTCCGTAATAATAGAGGTCACCCATGATAATGGAAAGAAAACACAGGAAGCCAAAAAAAAGCACTAGAATTAAGTACATGTTACCTCCAAGCTTCTTCATGAACGTGGAAGGTTCGAGAAGCAATATGGCGGCCGCGAGGCACGAACTCAGACCGATTACCGTCCAAAATACTTTCCAATTCATCGGTTGTTCCCCTTGGGTTGGTAGGGATTGATAACTCGGGGGACACCACCGCGAACGAAAATATTGAAAATTAACTTTGCATGTTGTTCAATCACCGGATCAAAAAGCTGCCCGGCGGCGCCGATGTTGCGGGGGCGAATATCATTCAGGATAGTACCCAATCTCCAACTGCCTCTGGCCCACACTTTCCAGAATTCTGGTGAGGCTTCCCCTCCCGTGAATCGGCCAGCGTCCTCGGTGATGATCCTGCCATTTTCAAAATAGAAGCGAACGCCAAGTTCACGTAAGCGTGTTAGAGCTTCGGCTTGATCGACAATCGACTGGCGGCCATACCACCGCCAAAACGCCGACGCATTCGGGTCGACGATTTTGACATAAAAATTGCCGACTTTTTCGACAATGACGCCTTCGGCTTTTTGAACCACCTTTGAGCTGCTGGCTGCACCCGATCGCTCCAATGCTTCTTTCAACGCCACATCACCTAAAGCTTCATGGGCAACTGTCTGGCCAAGCAATTTTGCTCCACCTTCAATTATGATTTTTCCTCCGATGACCACGATATCCTTAACCAATAACAAATCGGATATCGCCAAGCCCGTGTTGAATATTCCCCAACCCCAATGACCGGTTTGATAATCATTGACAGCCGCCCTGCCGCTGCCGTAGATTGGAATCAGGCTGCCCCAGAAGCCCGGTGCTCCGATTGCATGTCGTGGCAAATTAACAATGATCACATGCTCGGGAATATCTTCTTGGGAATTATAATATGTGAGTTCCGCTTCATATATCTGCCGGGCTGCATGATTACGCGGTGGCGCTGGTAAGATTGGCTTATGCAGGAGAGCATAAGTCAAGCCTTGCGGAAGTGCTGTGATAATTGGCGAATGGTTGTCGGTGTCACTTTCTCCACTGGGATCATTCCTGTTAACCGGATTATTTCCCGCGTAGCGGAACAGATTGACATCGCCGCCAGCAAATCTTAACGGGTCAGGGCTGATAAATTGTCGCGTGGCGGGGTCATACCAGCGCTGCCTTACATACTGCAGCCCCAGCG